>NZ_BOOZ01000003.1 GCF_016863495.1 Micromonospora andamanensis | reverse complement strand
GCGTCGGCGACTCTTGCGGTGTGTGGGGATTTCGTTCATCTCGGCGTGCTTCTCCTTTGAGGTGGTGGGGTGCGCGCGGTCGAGGGGACGGTCACCGCACGTCGATGTCGCGCCATGGTTGTACGAATTGCCGGACTGTCGGTTGGGTGGGTGCTCCACTGCTGCTTCGCGTCGCCAACTGACCCCTGACTGAAGACGTAAGCGGACATCTATATTTAGATATCGTTATCGAACCTACGACGTCAGTCAAGAAACCTCGTCCGACCGGCCCCACCGACCAACCAGGCGGATGCCACCACTGGTACGTGCGGACAGCGCGGGGGAAAGTACGGCGGCTCAGCCGGCCGTGCGCTCCCAGTCGATTGTGGGCAGGCCAGCGTCGGCGAGCGCCTTGTTGGCGGCACTGAACGGCCGGCTGCCGAGGAAACCGCGCGGATTCATCGGGCTCGGGTGACCCGCCTCCAGCACCACGTGCTGCGGGTTTGTGACAAGCGCCGCCTTCTTGCGCGCGTAGCCGCCCCAGAGCAGGAAGACCACCCGGGACTCCAGCGCGTCGAGGGCCCGGATTGTCGCGTCGGTGAATTCCTCCCAACCCCGGTTGGCGTGCGAGCCGGGGGCACCCTGCCGCACGGTCAGCACCGAGTTGAGCAGCAGCACGCCCTGCCCCGCCCAGCCGTCGAGGTTGCCGCTGCGCGGCTTCGGCACGCCCAGATCCTCGCCCAGCTCCTTGAAGACGTTGCGCAGCGACGGCGGCACCGACACCCCCTCGCGCACGCTGAAGCTGAGCCCGTGGGCCTGGCCGGCGCGGTGGTAGGGGTCCTGCCCGAGGATCAACACCCGACAGGCCGACGGTGCGCAGCGCCGATAGGCCGAGAACAGGTCCTCGACCGGCGGGAAGACCGGGCCGGCGGCGTACTCCCCGGCGACGAATTCGCTGAGCGCGGCCGTGCGGGCCGGGTCGAGATGGGGGGTCAGCACCGCCCGCCACTGCTCGGGGAGCAGCGCCAGCAGGTCGAGAGCAGGGGTGTCGTCGGGCATCGGCAACCTCTCACCGGTCGGAACGTCTGCGGACACCGTAGGTGCCGGGTACGCACTGTAGGTATCAGGTACGACAGCGCTCAGCCCAGGGCGGCGAGGCGCTCCGCCCAGTCGCCACCGACCGGCTCCAGCTCCGCCGTGCGGGTGTCGTCGTCGTGCCGGTGCAGGCGGATCCACAGATGAGCGTCGGCCAGTTGCTCGACAAGTCCCTCACCCCACTCGACAACCGTCACCGACTCGTCGACCGAGGCGTCGAGGTCGAGGTCGTCGATCTCGGCCCGGGGATCGACCGCGTCACCCAACCGGTACGCGTCGGCGTGCACCAGCGACACACCTCGCCCGCCGGCCGGGTCCGGACGGTGTACCCGGGCGATCACGAACGTCGGCGAGGTGACGTCGCCGAGCACCCCCAGGCCGGTGCCGATCCCCCGGGTCAGCGCGGTCTTGCCGGCGCCCAGCGGGCCGGTGAGCAGCACCAGGTCACCGGCGCGCAGCAGCCCGGCCAGCCGTTGCCCGAAGGCGTGGGTGTCCGCGACGGTCGGCAGCACCACAGCGGTCACGAGCCGTCCCGCCCGCACGTGTCGAGGAAGCGGAGCAACGCGGCGTTGACCTCGTCGGCGTGCTCCAGCATCACCACGTGACCGCTGTCGGGAATCCGCACGAACTCGGCGTGCGGCAGCCGCCGGACGATCTCCTCCGAATGGGTCACCGGAGTGATCATGTCCTTGGCGCCGACGATCACCAGCACCGGCGTGCCGGCCAACGCGGCGAGCGCCGGGAACCGGGAGTGGGTCGCCAGGGTACGCAGGTAGCGGGTCACCGTGTCGGCGGAGGTACGGGAGTTCATCTCCTCCACGTACGACACGAGCGCGGGGCTCGGTTGTCGGGTGCCGAAGCCGTACCTGCGGGTCAGCAGCCAGGCCACGTTCGTGGTCGACCGGCGGGCCCTGTCGATCACCGCCCCGCCGTACCTGGTGACGTTGCCCGCCATGTAGAGTACCGGCGCACCCACCCGGCCCAGCAGGGCGGGCGCGACAAGCTTCGTTTCCGCAAGCAACCCGCCCGACGTGGCCATCAGCACGGTGCCCACCACCCGGTCGCCGAACATCTCCGGGTACAGCTCGGCCAGGGCCATGATGGTCATGCCGCCCATCGAGTGACCGACGAGCACAAGTGGCCCCTCCGGGGCGGCCCGGTCGATCACCCGGCGCAGCGTACGGCCGAGCGCGGTGAGGTCGTACTCGCCGCTCTCCAGCCGCCCCGACCGGCCGTGCCCCGGCTGGTCGTACGCGACGATCCGGTGCTCGCCCCGCTCGGCGAGCAGTTTGCGCTGGAAGTGGAAGGTGCCCATGTCCAGGCAGAAGCCGTGCACCAGCAGCACCGTCGGGTTGCCCTCGACCGGCCGGGTCGGCTCGACCACCTCGACGTGGATGTCGGTGCCGTCGCTCATCTCCAGCCGGTACGCCTCGTCGTACCGCTGATCGCCGAAGACCTCGTCGGCGTACGCGTCGGCGGGGTCGGCCTTGAGCCGGCGGACCAGGGCGCGTTCCGTGGCGACGCCGGCGGCCAGTCCGGCGGCGGCCACCCCCAGCGCCGCGCCGACCAGACCTGCGGCCTTTCCGGCGGTGGTCCGGGGCCGAGGGATCTGCCAGCCGGTCATGTCCGGTCGCCGACGTAGACGCGGGGTACCCGGGTGCTGCCGAACCGGGTGACGATCTCGTAGTTGATGGTGCCGACGGCCTCGGCCCAGTCGTCGGCCGTGGGCTCCCCCTCGGACCCGTCGCCGAACAGGGTCGCCACATCGCCGGCGGCCACCGGGTCGTCGCCGCAGTCGAGGACGAACTGGTCCATGCAGACCCGGCCGGAGATGGTCCGGCGTACCCCGCCGAGCTGCACCGGACCGGAGTTCGAGGCGTGCCGGGGCACCCCGTCGGCGTAGCCGAGCGGCACCACGGCCAGGTTCGCCTCCCGCTCGGTCGTGTAGGTGTGGCCGTAGGAGACCCCGGCACCGGCCGGCACCCGCTTGGTAAGCATCACCCGGGCGCGGGCGGTCATCGCCGGCCGCAGCCCGTACGTCTCGCCCGCCACCGGGGAGAGGCCGTAGACGGCCAGCCCCGGACGGACCAGGTCGAAGTGGGTGTCCGGCCGGGTCAGCGTGGCCGCCGAGTTGGCCAGGTGCCGGTAGCGCGGGCGCAGCCCGGCCCGCTCCACCATGGCCAGCCCCTCATGGAATACCGCCACCTGCCGATCCGTGGTCGGATGGCCGGGCAGGTCCGCGTACACGAAGTGGCTCCACACCCCCACCACCTCGACAAGTCCGTCGGCCTGTGCCTTCGCGGCGGCGTCGAGCAGGACCGGCCAGTCGGCGACAGTCGCGCCGCCCCGGGCCAACCCGGTGTCGATCTTCAGGTGCAGCCGGGCGGGCCGCCCGGCCGTCCGGCTCGCCGCCAGCATCTCGTCGAGCTGCGGCAGGCTCGCCACGCCCAGGTCGACGCCGGCCGTCACGCCGCTGTGCAGCGGCAGCCCCGGCGCGAGCAGCCAGGCCAGCACCGGAGCCTCGATGCCGGCCGCGCGCAGCGTCAGCGCCTCGTCCAGGGTGCAGACACCGAGCCAGTCCGCCCCGGCGTCGAGCGCGGCCCGGGCCGCCGGGACCATGCCGTGGCCGTAGCCGTCGCCCTTCACCACCGCCATCAGTTCCGCGCTGGTGCCGGCGCGCAGCCGGTCCACGTTCTCCCGGATCGCGTCAAGGTCGACACGTACCTCGGCCTGCCACATGCTCCCCACCCTACTTTCCGCCCTGATCACCACGGCGGGTACTCAGGGCAGACGGGCCAGCACGGCACGCAGCGCGACGGCGACGTCCGGCGCGGTCACCGGGCCGCCCCGGGCCGCTTCCCGACCGGCCAGCCCGTGCAGGTACGCCGCCGCCGCGGCGGCGCGCTCGGCCGGCAGCCCCGCTGCGAGCAGCGAACCGAGCAGTCCGGCCAGCACGTCGCCGGTGCCACCGGTGGCCAGCGCGGGGGTGCCCGTCGGGTTGACGTACGCCCGCCCGTCCGGCGTGCCGACCACCGTACGATCCCCCTTGAGCAGCACCACCGCGTTCATCCAGGCGGCCAGTCGCAGCGTGGCGGCCACCCGGTCGGCGCCCGGTTCCTCCCCGCAGAGCCGGGTGAACTCCCGGTCGTGCGGGGTGACCACGATAGGCGCGTCCCGTCGGCGCAACTGGTCGGCGAGGGAGCCGTCGACGAGCAGGGTCAGCGCGTCCGCGTCCAGCACCACAGGCACCGGCGCGGCGAGCACCGTCCGCAGCTCGGTGGCCCCCCGCTCGTCGGTGCCCAACCCGGACCCGCAGACCCACGCCTGCACCCGTCCGGCATCGGACACCCGGCCGGTGGCGATCACCGAGGGATGTTCGCGGACCACCTCCTCCCGGGCACCCCCGGCGTAGCGGACCAGGCCGGTCGGACCGGCGAGCGCGCCACCGACGGAGAGCACCGCCGCGCCGGGGTACGTGGCGGATCCCGTGGCCACCCCGACCACGCCCCGGGAGTACTTCTCCGAGGTGGGGCCGAGCCCTGGCCACCAGTCGGCCACGTCGGACCACTCCACCACGTGCAGCGCGGGGCTGCCGCGCAGCCACGGCGTCAACCCGATGTCGACGAGTTCCACCTCGCCGGCCAGCGCGGCGGCGGGGCCGACCGCCAGTGCCGGCTTCAACGCGCCGAACGCCACAGTCACGTCGGCACGCACCGCGTTCGGACGGCCGGCCGGCGTCAGCGGCACCGCTCCGGTGTCCACCGCGACGCCGCTGGGGACGTCCACCGCCACCACAGTCGCCCGCTCACCGTCACGTCCCCGGTGCCGCAGCAGACTCGCCGCCAACTGCTCGGCGGTCTCCCGCAGGCCACCCCGGCCACCGATGCCGACGATCCCGTCGAGCACCACGTCGACCACGGCCGGCGGTCGCGACACGACCCGTCCGCCGGCCGCGCGCAGCGCAGCCAGCCCGTCGCTGTGGACCCGATCCGGGGTGAGCAGCAACGCCGACACGGCGGCACCGCGCCGGGCCAACCGGGCGCCGGCGTACAGCGTGTCGCCGCCGTTGTCACCGGAGCCGACGAGCAGCAGCACCGGCGCGGCGTACACCCCGCCCCGTTCGGCGAGCAGCAGCGCGCAACGGCGGGCCAGTCCGGCGGCGGCGCGTTGCATCAACGTGCCGGGCGGCAGGGTCGCCAGCAGAGCCGCCTCCGCCGCGCGTACGTCCGCGACCCGCCAGACCGGCCTCATGCCACACCCCGTTCCCCGATCACCGGGCCAACCCTACCGGCGTGCGGGCCGCAAGATAGCCGTCGGCCACGCGTCCGGCAACGCCTGTGGACGAACCGGGGGTACGCCCACCGCCGGCTGTCCACAGGGCACCATGGCCGGCACCAGCGCCGCCTAGCGTCGTCGACGTTGCGCTGACGCCGGGCGGGAGGAACCGATGGTCGAGGAGAAGCTGGCCGTACGACCGGAGCTGCTGCACCGGGTCGGGCTGTCACTTGGTGACACCGGCCACCGGCTGGCGCACGGGGTGGCCGGCTGGCCGGGGCTCACCGCACCGTCCCGGGAATGGTCGACGGCGCGGGCCCTCGCCGCGCTGGAGATGGCCGTGCACGCCTGGTCCGGGCGGCTCGGTGCCCGGGTCGCGGAGACCGGCGACGCGGTGCGCGCCGCCGCCGGGGCGTACGAGTCGGTGGACGACCGGGCCGCCGCCCGGCTCTCCGCCCTGCCCCGATGAGCGCACCTGTGGCTGTCGGCTACGCCCAGCTCGCCCCGGCCGACCCGGCCGCGTGGCGGGCCACCGGGTCGGCCTGGGCGAGTCTGGCCGGGGTGGCCGAGCGGCGGGCCGGTGAGCTTGCCGACGGTGGCGTCACCCTGCGCACCGGCTGGTCCGGCAGCGCCGCCGAGTCGGCAGGTGCCCGGCTGGCGGGGCTGCGTGACGAGCTTGTCGCGCTGGTGCCTGTCGCGATCGAGACCGACCAGGTGCTCGCCGAGTTCGCCGCACGGTTGGTGGCCGCCCGGGCCCGGCTGGCGGCGGCCGTGGCGGCGGCCGCCGCCACGGGGGTGCTTATCGATCGCCGGGGTGGCGTACGCGCCGATCCGGCCCGAGTGCCGGCCGACGGCTCCGGCGCGACGGTCGCCCAGGTGGCCACGGCCCTGCGGGAGGCTCTCGACCTGGCCGCCACGGCCGACGGGGAGGCCACGACGCGTCTCGCCCGGCTGGCCGAGGCCGCCGGTACCGGCTGGACGAGCCGGCCACCGTCGTACCGACCACCGCCGAACGCCGAGCCGGGTCTGGTGCGGCGTTGGTGGGCCGGGCTGACCCCGGCCGAGCGGCGCTGGTTGGTGGTGCACGAGCCGGAGCGGACCGGGCGGCTCGACGGGGTGCCGGCCGACGCCCGTGACCAGGCCAACAGGCTGCTGCTCGCGGCCCGCCGCGCGGCACTCACCGAGTTGTGGGAGCAGTTGCTGGCCCGGGTGCCCCGGGGCCCGCTGGAAGTGGCCGGGCTGCGAGGCGTCGAGGGCAAACTGTCCGGGCTGGACGCGCTCGTCGACCGGCTGGAGTCGACCCGGCAGCCCCGGGCGTACCTGCTGGGTCTGGACGTCGGCGGCGAGGGGCGGACGGTGGTGGCCCTGGGCAACCCGGACCGGGCCTCGGACGTGCTCACGTACGTGCCGGGGATGACCGCCGGGCTCGGCGACGCCACAGGCGAGCTGGGCCGGGCGGCGCGGGTGCTGGCCCGCTGCGCCGAGCTGGCCCCGGGTGAGCAGACCTCGGCTGTGCTCTGGCTGGATTACGACGCCCCGGATTTCCTGCACGAGGCGGCCGGGGACGGGCAGGCCCGCGCGGCCGGGGAGGCGCTGCACCGGTTCCAGGAGGGGCTACGGGCCACCCACGACGGCCCGCCCGGCCGGCAGACCGTGCTCGGGCACAGCTACGGGTCGCTCGTGGTGGGCACCGCCGCTCGCGACCACGGTCTCGCCGCGGACGCGCTTGTCTTCGTCGGCTCACCCGGGGTGGGCGTGGCGCACGCGGCCGACCTGGGGTTGCCGCCCGGGCAGGTGTGGGCCAGCACCGCACCTGACGACGTGATCCGGCTGGCCCGCCCACCCGAGGAACTGGCCCGACGGGCGGCGCTCGGCGCCTCCCCGATCGGCACGATCGCCGGTTGGCTGGCCGGGCCGGGCGACGAACTGTGGTTCGGGCGCGACCCGGCCGAGCCGGGCTTCGGGGGGCGGACGTTCCCCAGCGGCCGGTACGGCCACACCGGCTACTGGCATCCGGACAATCCGGCGCTGGACGGCATGGCGCGGGTGGTGCTGGGCAGGTGACCAGCCCCGGGCTACTCCACCGTGACGGACTTGGCGAGGTTGCGCGGTTGGTCGACGTCGTGGCCCCGGGCGGCGGCGATCTCGGCCGCGAGCACCTGGAGCGGCACCGTGGTGACGAGCGGCGCGAGCAGCGTGGGCGTACGCGGGACGTAGATCAGGTGATCGGCGTACCTGACGACCGACTCGTCGCCCTCCTCGGCGATCACGATGGTGCGGGCACCACGCGCGCGTACCTCCTGGATGTTGGAGACGACCTTGTCGTGCAGCATCCCCCGACCCACGGGCGACGGGACGATGCAGATCACCGGGGTGTTCTCGTCGATGAGCGAGATCGGGCCGTGCTTCAGCTCGCCCGCGGCGAAGCCCTCGGCGTGCATGTACGCCAACTCCTTGAGCTTCAGCGCACCCTCCAACGCCACCGGGTAACCGACGTGCCGGCCGATGAACAGGATCGTCGGTTCGCCGCGCAGCTCGCGGCCCAGCTCGCGGACCGGCTCGACCCGCCCGAGCAGGTCCCGCAGCTTGTCCGGCACCTGGTGGAGCTGCTCGACCACGGCCGCCACCTCGTCGGCGAACTTGACCCCGCGCACCTGAGCCAGGTGCAGGCCGATCAGGTAGCAGGCGACAAGCTGGGTGAGAAACGCCTTGGTGGAGGCGACGGCGATCTCCGGCCCACCGTGGGTGTAGAGGACGGCGTCGGACTCCCGGGGGATCGTGGAGCCGTTTGTGTTGCAGATAGCCAGCACCCGGGCCTTCTGCTCCTTGGCGTGCCGCAGCGCCATCAGGGTGTCCATGGTCTCGCCGGACTGGGAGATCACCACGATCAGGGTGGACCGGTCCAGCACCGGGTCGCGGTAGCGGAACTCGCTGGCCAGCTCCACCTCACAGGGGATCCGGGTCCAGTGCTCGATTGCGTACTTCGCCACCATGCCGGCGTGGTAGGAGGTGCCGCAGGCGACGATGAAGACCTTGTCGACGTCGCGCAGGTCCTGGTCGCTGAGGCGGACCTCGTCCAGCATGATCTCGCCGGTCTCGGTGAGCCGGCCGAGCAGCGTGTCCGCGACCGCCGCCGGCTGTTCGGCGATCTCCTTGAGCATGAACCAGTCGTAGCCGCCCTTCTCCGCGGCAGAGGAGTCCCAGTCGATGTGGAAGTCCTTGCCGCTGGCCGGCTGACCGTCGAAGTCGGTGATTTCGATGCTGTCCCCGGTGATCAGGACGATCTGGTCCTGGCCCAGCTCGACCGCGTCCCGGGTGTGCTCGATGAACGCGGCGACGTCACTGGCGAGGTAGTTCTCCCCGTCACCACGGCCGACCACGAGGGGTGAGTTGCGACGGGCACCGACCACCGCGCCGGGAATCGCCGAGTCGACGGCGAGCAGCGTGAAGGCGCCCTCCAGCCGCTGGCAGACCACGCGCATGGCGGCGGTCAGCAGGTGCGGCCCGTCCGGCTGGCCGGCGGCGCGCAGCTCGGCCAGGGCAGCGGCGAGCAGGTGCGCCGCGCACTCGGTGTCGGTGTCGCTGGCGAAGGTGACGCCCTGGTCCTCCAACTCGGTCCGGAGCTTGGCGAAGTTCTCGATGATCCCGTTGTGGATCACCGCGACCCGACCGTCGGGCGACAGGTGCGGGTGGGCGTTACGGTCCGTGGGACCGCCGTGGGTGGCCCACCGGGTGTGCCCGATGCCTGTGGTGCCGTCGCCGATGCCGATCGGGCTGGCGCCGCAGCCGGCCGGGTCCTCGGCCGCCCGCTCGGAGAGCACCTTCTCCAGGTTGGCCAGCTTGCCCGCCTTCTTCTCGGTCAGCAGCTCGCCGTCGCACACGATCGCGACGCCTGCCGAGTCGTAGCCGCGGTACTCCAACCGCCGCAAGCCGTCGAGCACGATGCCGAGCGCCGGTCGGGCGCCGGCGTAACCCACGATTCCACACATGGGTGGCAGCCTAACCAGTTTCGCTCACGATGTCTGCTCGAAAGCGGGGTAAACAATCACTGAATTTGAGCGATTTGGCGATGGCGGTGGCAGGTTGCCACAAACCACGCAGCCGGCGGGCGGGCGGGCCAGGTGATCGCAGCCGTACCCTGACGGGCGTGACGAGCAGTGATGTCGACCCGCTGGTGGCCCGGATGCGCCCGTTCGGGACGACGGTCTTCGCCGAGATGTCCGCCCTGGCGACGCGTACCGGCGCGGTGAACCTCGGCCAGGGTTTCCCGGACACCGACGGCCCGCCTGAGATGCTCGCCGCCGCGGCGGAGGCCCTGGCCACCGGCCGGAACCAGTACCCACCCGGTCCCGGCATCGCCGAACTACGCGCGGCCGTGGCGGCGCACCAGCGCCGCTTCTGGGGGCTGGAGTACGACCCGGACGGTGAGGTGGTGGTGACCGCCGGGGCGACCGAGGCGGTCGCCGCGGCCATTCTCGCCCTCTGTGAGCCCGGCGACGAGGTCGTCTGCTTCGAGCCCTACTACGACTCGTACGCCGCCTCGATCGCCCTGGCCGGCGCGACCCGGCGACCGGTGACCCTCCGTCCCGGCGTCGACGGGCGGTATGCCTTCGACCCCGACGACCTGCGGAACGCGTTCGGTGCCCGGACCCGGCTGGTGCTGCTCAACTCGCCGCACAACCCGACAGGCAAGGTGTTCACCCCGGACGAGCTGGCCCTGGTCGCGCAGCTGTGCCAGGACCACGGCACGTACGCGGTCACCGACGAGGTCTACGAGCACCTGGCCTTCACCGACGCGGCGAGCGGGCACGTGCCGCTGGCCACGCTGCCCGGGATGCGCGAGCGGACCCTGCGGATCTCCTCGGCCGGCAAGACCTTCTCCTGCACCGGCTGGAAGGTGGGCTGGGCCAGCGGGCCGGCGCCACTGGTGTCGGCGCTGCTGCGGGTCAAGCAGTTCCTCACCTTCGTCAACGCCGCACCCCTGCAACCCGCTGTGGCGGTGGCACTCGCCCTGCCGGACGACTACTTCACCGCGTTCCGGGCCGACCTGCAGGCCCGCCGCGACCAGCTGATCGACGGGCTGACCGCTGCCGGGTTCGACGTGCTCACCCCGGAGGGCACGTACTTCGTCACTGCCGACATCACCGCCCTGGGTGGCACCGACGGGGTCGACTTCTGCCGCACCCTGCCCGAGCGGTCCGGTGTGGTGGCGGTACCCACCCAGGTCTTCTACGACGACCCCGAGGCCGGTCGGCGGCTGGTCCGGTTCGCCTTCTGCAAACGCCCCGAGGTGCTGGCCGAGGCGGTGACCCGGCTGCGCCGGCTGCCTGAGGTCAGGTGACCGGACCGGCGTCAGTTCGGGACGTGGGCCGTACCGGTGTCGACAGGCGCCGCGTCGACCGCCGACCGCGCGGCCCGGGCTCGCCGCCGTGCCGCCGACCAGGCCAGCACCATCGCCGCGAGGAAGAGCGCGGGTGCGAGCTGCGCGAATTCGGCTGCCGAACGGATGTCGTCGGTGACCGCGAGGTAGCGGGCCCGCTCGGCCGCATCCTGCCATTCCTCAGGATCCAGCCCGAGATAGTCGTGCACGAGGATGAGCGCGCAGGCCGCCGGCACCGTGACGAGCAGCAGGGGCAGCCGACCCCGGGTCGACCGACGTAGCGCGGCCCACCAGGTCAGGGCGGCGAGTGCCAGCGTGCCGACCATGGTGAGCACGGAGGCCGTGCCGAAGGTGGGCCACCAGACGTCGCGCTGATCCAGTCCGTCAGCGGTCGCGCCGTACACGGTCAGCCAGGGCAGCGCGAGGCCGGCGAGCAGCGCCACGGTGCCGGCTGCGGCAGCGACGATCCGGCCGGAGCCCGGCCACCAGCTGGCCAGCACCACTGTGGCGAGGGCTGCCACGACGAGCACCGCGAACGTCAGCCCGGAGCTTTCGTAGGCGAACCAGATGGCCCCGTAGTCCCGGTCCAGGGCGGGTGCCACCCGGCGCACGATCTCAGCCCAGCGGTCGGCACCCTCGTCCGGCGTCGACGAGAGGCGATAGGCGGCACCGGCCAGGACCGTCGTCGTGGCCAGCAGGGTGCCACCCGCCGCGACGGCGGCGGCCCGTCCCGCGTACCCGGGCAGCATCACCGAGGCCAACGTCAGCAGCACCATCGGAACCACCAGGAGCAGGTACGCCCATCCCCACCCGCCGATCTCCGTGACGCTGAGCCCGACAGTCGAATCCTGGTAGAGGAGCGAGCCGGACCTGCTGCCCAGCACCTCGATCGTCACCTCGGACCACGGTGTCGCCACGGAGCCGATGGTCAGCCCGAGGACAATCATGATCATGAGCAGCCGGCCCCAGCGGGCCCCGAGCCAGCTCTGCGGCGCGCTGGGCGGCGCCTCGTCCAGCGCACTGTCGGCGGGTTGCCCGACGGAACCAGGAGAACCTGGGTGGGACACAGTCACCCCCGTGAGACGTGGTGTCCGCCCTACGGCGGCCGGCGGTCATCGTCCCACGGCACCCTACACAGTAGGGGGACGCCCGTCCGGCCACGGTGGAGCCGATCACCGCAGGCGGTCAGGGTCAGGCCGGGCTGGCGGTACGGACGTGGGCGGCGATGCGCTCCGCGACGTCGCGGGCGGTCTGCTCGGTGGCGGCCTCGACCATCACCCGGACCAGTGGCTCGGTACCCGACGGGCGCAGCAGCACCCGGCCGGTCTCGCCCAGCTCGGCCTCGGCCCGCTCGACCTCGGCGCGTACCGCGGGCGCGGCGGCGCCCACGGTGCGGTCACCCACCGGCACGTTGATCAGCACCTGCGGCAGCTTGGTGACCACGCTGGCCAGGTCCGCCAGGGTGCGGCCGGTGGCCGCGATCCGGGCCATCAGGTGCAGCCCGGTGAGGACCCCGTCGCCTGTGGTCGCGTACGCCGGCATCACGATGTGGCCACTCTGCTCGCCGCCCAGGGCGTACCCGGAGGCACGCAGTTCCTCAAGTACGTACCGGTCGCCGACCTTTGTCTCGACCAGCCGGATGCCGGCCGCGGACATTGCCAGGCGCAGACCGAGGTTGCTCATCACGGTGGCGACAAGGGTGTCTCCGGTAAGCGTGCCGGCCTCCCGCATGGCCAGCGCCAGGATCGCCATCACCTGGTCGCCGTCGACCTCGTCGCCGTCGGCGGTCACGGCCACGCACCTGTCGGCGTCGCCGTCGTGCGCGATGCCGAGATGCGCGCCGTGCTCCACCACTGCCTGGCGCAGCGCCTCGATGTGGTTGGAGCCGCACTCGTCGTTGATGTTGAGCCCGTCCGGCTCGGCGTGGATCGCGACGACCTCGGCGCCGGCCTCCCGGTAGACCGCCGGAGCGACCTCGGCGGCGGCACCGTTGGCGCAGTCGACAACTACCTTGATCCCGTCGAGCCGGTGCGCCGCGGTGCCGGCGACGTGCTGCACGTAGTGGTTCGCGCCGTCGAGCAGGTCGTGCACCCGGCCCACGCCGGCACCCACCGGACGCTCCCAGGCGCTTGCCGCGTTGGCCTCGATGGCCGCCTCGATCCGCATCTCGATCTCGTCGGGCAGCTTGTGCCCACCGGCGGCGAACAACTTGATCCCGTTGTCCGGCATCGGATTGTGCGAGGCCGACAACATCACCCCGAGGTCCGCCTTGGCCTCTGCGGTGAGGAACGCCACCGCCGGCGTGGGCAGCACTCCGACCCGGATCACCGTCGCGCCCGCGCTGGTCAGCCCGGCCACCACTGCCGCCTCGAGCATCTCGCCGCTGGCCCGGGTGTCCCGGCCCACCACGGCCAGTGGAGCGCGGCCACGATCCGACTCGGCGAGGGTGTGGGCGGCCGCGACGGCCACCGCGAGCGCCAACTCCGGGGTGAGATCGGCGTTCGCCCGCCCGCGTACGCCGTCCGTGCCGAACAACCGGCCCATACCCACAACCTCCGATGAACTGCCGTTACAGGAAGAGTGCCTTGTCGTGAGGCGACGGAAACGGCCGGCCCACCTCCCCTGTCGAGGGGAGGCGGACCGGCCGTCCGTCAGAAGTACAAGGTGCGGCTGGAGATCAGCGCTTCGAGTACTGGGGAGCCTTACGGGCCTTCTTGAGGCCGTACTTCTTGCTCTCCTTGACCCGGGCGTCCCGGGTCAGGAAGCCGGCCTTCTTCAGGGCCGGACGGTCGTCGGGCTCGCTGACGATAAGCGCCCGGGCGATGGCCAGCCGCAGCGCACCGGCCTGGCCGGTGGTGCCGCCGCCACGCAGGTTGGCGATGACGTCGAACGCCTCGGGCTTCTCGGCGGTGACCAGCGGATCCTTGATCAGCTGCTGGTGCACCTTGCTCGGGAAGTACGCCTCCAGGTCACGCCCGTTGCAGGTGATCTTGCCGGTGCCCGGCACGATGCGCACCCGGACGATGGCCTCCTTGCGCCGACCCACGGTCTGGATCGGGCGGTCACCACGAGGCGCGCGCGCGACGGGCGCCGGCGCCTCGGTGGCCTCAGGGGCGACCTCGGTGGCGGTGATGTCGGTCATGCTGCTTCCTTCGCCCGCGCTCACTGCGCGATCTGCTTGATCTCGAACGGCATCGGCTGCTGCGCGCCGTGCGGGTGCTCGGCACCGGCGTAGACCTTCAGCTTCTTGATGAGCTGACGGCCGAGCTTGTTGTGCGGGAGCATCCCCTTAACCGCCAGCTCGATGGCCCGCTCGGGACGCTTCGCCAGCAGCTCCTCGTAGCCGACCTGCTTCAGGCCACCCGGGTATCCGGAGTGCCGGTAAGCGATCTTCTGCTGGCGCTTGTTGCCGGTCAGCGCGACCTTGCCCGCGTTCACGACGACGACGAAGTCGCCCGTGTCAACGTGCGGCGCGAAAGTCGGCTTGTGCTTGCCCCGCAGCAGCGTGGCGGCGTGGGTGGCCAGGCGGCCCAGCACGACATCAGAGGCGTCGATGACGTGCCACTGACGCTCGATCTCACCCGGCTTCGGGCTGTACGTACGCACAGGTCTACCTTGTCTCGTCGTCGGTCTGGGGTAGCGCGAGGTGACCAGGGCTACCCAGCCGGACCAGCGCGCACGAACGACCAAGCGTACCTCAGGCGGCACGCCCACAGATGTCGTACAACAGCAGGCAACGATACCCGCAGCCCCACCGGCCGGTCAAAACGGGGTCCGGCTGGCGGGGCAAGCGGGTCCGTATGACGACTGTCACACCCCGGCGCGGGCCATCCGACTGCCGGGACGCAGGTACGCGACCCAGGTGACCACCAGCAGTACCAGGAAGAACCCGACGTAGAAGCGCAACGCCGGCTGGATGCCCCCGTACGTCGACCGGGCCCAGGCGTAACAGATCGGCACCAGGAAGCCACCGAAGGCACCGACCGCCGAGATGATGCCCAGGGCACCGGCGGCCTGCCGGCGCATCGCCAGCATCACCTCCGGCGTACCGCCCCGTTCCTCCCCCTTGATCTGGAAGATCCTGCTGATCATCCGGTAGGTGGAGCCGTTGCCGACGCCGGTGGCCACGAAGAGCAGCAGGAAGGCCACGAAGAACAGGCCCATGCTGCGTCGCTCGACCGACCAGAGCGCGCCCAGGGCACCGACCGCCATCAGCACGAAGCTGGCCACCGTCACCCGGGCCCCGCCGACGATGTCGGACAGGCGGCCACCGAACGGCCGACAGAGCGAGCCCACCCCCGCGCCGAGGAACGCCCAGGCCAGGGCGACGTCCGGTCGGTTGAACACCGAGTTGAGCAGGGTGGGAAAGGCTGCCGAGTAGCCGATGAACGAGCCGAAGGTGCCGATGTAGAGCAGCGACATGATCCACGTGTCCCGGTGCCGCAGCGACGACCAGACCGGCCGCACGTCGGCCTTCGCCTCGACCAGGTTGTCCATGAACAGGTACGCGCAGACGGCCGCGATCACCGCGAGCGGGATGTACATCAGTCCGGCCCGGGCCAGCGCGAGACCGCCACCGAGCACGATCACCTGGGGCACCACGAACTGCACGACGGCCACCCCGATGTTGCCGCCCGCCGCGTTCAGCCCCAGCGCCCATCCCTTCTCCCGCTCTGGATAGAAGAAGGAGATGTTGGCCATGCTGGAGGCGAAGTTGCCGCCACCGAACCCGGCCGTGGCCGCGATCAACAGCAACGACACGAAGCCGATCTCCGGGTGCTCGACCGCCCACGCGAGTCCGGCGCAGGGCACGATCAGCAGCAACGCGGAGATGACCGTCCAGTTGCGCCCGCCGAAGACCGGCACGGCGAAGGTGTACGGCAGCCGCAGCAGGGCACCGACCCCGCTGGGCACGGCGGTCAGCCAGAGCGCCTGGCTGGTGGTGAGCTGCCAGCCGGCGTCGCCGAGCCGGACGACGACGATGCTCCAGAGCAGCCATACGGAGAAGCCGATGTGTTCGGCGAAGATCGACCAGATGAGGTTGCGCCGGGCGACGCCGCTACCGATCCGCCGCCAGAAGGCCGGATCCTCAGGTGCCCAGTGCCCGATCCACCGCCCCGGTCGGTGGTCCAGGCTCTCCTCGTCGATTACCGTCGGCTGTGCGCTCGTGGTGGTCATGGCGCAGAAGCTAGGCAGCCGCCGTTACCACGGCGTTCGCCGTTCGGGTCGGCCCGGCAACGGGGATCGCACCACCCACCGGCGACGGTGGTGAGGAGCGCGGTGCGGCACAGTCACTGTCAGAGTTGCTGGAGGATCCGCAACGCCCGGTCCACCCGCCGCATGGTCTCCGTGTCGGCGACGTCCACGCACTCGGTGAACCACTTCTTCATCGGCGAGGAGATCCGGTCGGGCATCACCACCCGATCCTCCATCGGCACCGCGAGCGGCGAGTCACGCAGCAGCGCCGCCTCCACCACCTCGGCCACGATCACGATGGGCACGGCCGTCGAGTTGTAGACATCGGAACTGATCACCAAACCGAGGCGCTCCCGGGCGCCTTCGATCCGCCAGACCTCGCCCCTACGCAGCACGCGGCGGACCACCGAAGAGCAGGTCGTCGACCATGCCGACTTCCTGTGCGTCGGCCAGTGCGGCGGATTCCAGATCCAGCCCCGCCCGCCCGACCGCGGCGGCGTGCGCGGCGAAGACCTCGCGCAGCGCCTTCTCCCGGGCCGCCTGGTCCATCCAGGCGGAGAGCGAGAGCCCTTCCCGCTTGGCGAACCGCCGGGCGTCCGCGATCGTCTCGTCAGCGAACGACAGAGTCACCTTGGCTGTCATACCGGCAGACTACCCGCCGGTATGACTTCCAGTCATCCTCGACGTACCGCTCACCCCGGCCGGATGGCGGTTCAGCCAGCGGTCGGCGCTCCCGCAGCGCCGGTTCCGTCCGGCGCGTGGCCGCCGATCACGGCGAAGCGCCACGCCTTGAAGAAGCAGTCCACGTCCGCCAGGCCCGCCTCGGTCAGCCAACGGCACTGCTCCGCCACCGGTGCGGGGCGGTCGTAGGCCATCCGTTGCTCGGCAGCGGCGATCTCGGCGGAATCGGAGCCGAGCGCCGCGACCTGTGCCAGCCAGACCTCGTGGTAGCGCCGGTCCAGTTCCGGGGTCGGGCCGGCCACCTGCTCGGCGTTGACGAAGACCCCACCGGAGATCAGCGCACCTGCCGCCCGCCGGTAGAGGTCACGCTTGGCGGCGTCGTCCAGGTGGTGAATGGCCAACGCGCTGACCACCGCGTCGTAACGCCCGGCGGGCAGCGGGTCAGCCAGGTCGGCCACCACCACCTGGTGCGCGACGCCCCGGCCGGCCAACCGCTCGGCGGCGACGGCAAGCATCTGCGGTGCGGCATCCACAAGGGTCAGCCGCACGCCCGGCACGACTGCGGAGAGTAACGACGAGAGCAGACCGGTTCCGGCGCCGAGATCGAGCACCTCGGGCGTACGCCCGGCCGCCAGGGCGGCCCGCAACTGTGGCGCGGCCACCTCCACGGCGGTGGAGTAGAACGCGTCGAAACAGGGGATCAGCCTGCGGCGCGCGGCGTCGTAGTCGCCCGCCACCGCGTCGAACGCCTTGGCAACGCTCACAACAGCCTCCCATATAACAGGATTACCGTTCCACATTGTAGACCTCGCGAGCCGGCCCTCAGCCGCGGTGCGGTGTGAGCGGCTCTTGACAGGACCGAAACAAACGGGACGCGGACCGGAAACTGCCCAACGGCACGCTTTGCCGACATGACAGACGGTGCACGGCCGGCAACGCCACCGGGGCGGGAGCCCCGGGAGGTGGCCACCCACTGCCCGTACTGTGCCCTCCAGTGCGGGATGATCCTGCGCGAGGAGGACGACGCGGTAAGCGTGCTCCCCCGCCAGTTCCCCACCAACCGGGGCGGCCTGTGCCAGAAGGGCTGGACCTCGGCCGAGCTGCTCAGCCACCCGCAGCGGTTGACAAGTCCCCTGCTGCGCGACCCGGCCAGCGGCGAGCTGCGCCCGGCCAGCTGGGACGCCGCGCTGGACCGGATCACCACAGGCATTCGCGACGTGCAGGAGAAGCACGGCCGCGACGCGGTCGCCGTCTTCGGCGGCGGCGGGCTCACGAACGAGAAGGCGTACGCCCTGGGCCGGTTCGCGCGGGTGGCGCTGGGCACCCGGCACATCGACTACAACGGACGGTTCTGCATGTCGTCGGCGGCTGCCGCCGGCATGCGGGCGTTCGGGGTGGACCGGGGCCTGCCGTTCCCGCTGTCCGACCTCGGTCGGGCGGACACCCTGCTGCTGGTCGGCGCGAACCCGGCGGAGACCATGCCGCCGCTGATGCGCTGGCTGACCGAGCAACGGGAGCGGGGTGGCCGGCTGATCGTGATCGATCCTCGGGTCACCGCCACCGCCCGGCAGGCCGACCTGCACCTGCAACCGCTGCCCGGCACCGACCTGGCGGTGGCAAACGCGCTGCTGCACATCGCCCTGACCGAGGGGTACGTCGACGGCGACTACGTCGCCACCCGTACCACCGGGTTCACCGAGGTGCGGCGCACCGTGGCGGGCTGGTGGCCGGCGCGCGCCGAAGCGCTCTCCGGGGTGCCCGTGGCCGACCTGGAAGAGACCGCGCGGGCCCTCGGCACCGCAGGCCGGGCGATCATCCTCACCGCACGCGGTGCCGAACAGCACGCCAAGGGCGTCGACACCGTCACCGGCTTCGTCAACCTCGCCCTCGCGCTGGGTCTGCCCGGCCGTCCCGGCTCCGGGTACGGCTGCCTCACCGGGCAGGGCAACGGGCAGGGTGGTCGGGAGCACGGGCAGAAGGCCGACCAGCTCCCGGGGTACCGACGCATCGACGATCTGGAGGCCCGCGCCCACGTCGCACAGGTCTGGGGAGTGCCCGCCGACGAGCTGCCCGGGCCGGGCGTACCGGCGTACCAGCTGCTGGACTCGCTCGGCACCGACCAGGGGCCACGGGCGCTGCTGGTGTTCGGCTCGAACCCGGTGGTCTCCGCACCCCGCGCCGCCCGGATCGAGGGCCGCCTGCGCGACCTCGACCTGCTTGTCGTCACCGACTTCCTGCTCTCCGAGACGGCCGCGCTGGCCGACGTGGTACTCCCCACCGCCCAGTGGGCTGAGGAGGACGGCACGATGACCAATCTGGAAGGGCGGGTGCTGCGCCGCCGGGCGCTCCGTCCGCCCCCGGCGGGTGTCCGCACCGACCTGTCGATCCTGACCGCCCTGTCCAGCCGTCTCCGAGCGCCCGGGCGGCAGCCGCCCGACGACCCGCACACGGTTTTCGCCGAGCTGCGCCGCGCCTCGGCCGGTGGCATCGCCGACTACGCCGGGATCAGCTGGGACCGGATCGACGCCGCCGACGGTGTCTACTGGCCGTGCCCGGACGACGAGGGGCCCGACTCCCCCCGGCTCTTCACCTACCGCTTCGCCACCGCCGACGGGTTGGCCCGGTTCCACCCGGTGGAGCACCGACCGGCGGCCGAGGAGGTCTGCGCCGACTATCCGCTGTACTTCACCACCGGCCGGGTGCTCGCCCAGTACCAGTCCGGCACCCAGACGCGCCGGGTGGCCGCGCTGCGCCGGGCGGCCCCCGAGGCGTTCGTGGAGCTGCATCCGGACCTCGCCGAACGGCTGGGCGTCGCCGACGGCGAGCCGGTACGGGTGCTCTCGCGGCGCGGCGAGTTCCAGGCACCGGCCCGGCTCAGCCCGGGCATCCGGCCGGACACCGTCTTCGCGCCGTTCCACTGGGGTGGACGGGCGCGGGCGAACTCCGTCACCAACGACGCCGTCGACCCGATCTCCGGCATGCCGGAGTTCAAGATCTGCGCGGTACGGGTGGAGAAGGCATGACCGGGCACAGCGAGCGGGTCGTGGTGGTCGGCAACGGGATGGCCGGTGCCCGGGTGGCCGCGGAACTGCACGCCCGGGGCGAGGACCTCAAGGTCACCGTACTCGGCGCGGAACCGCACCCCGCGTACAACCGGATCATGCTGTCCACCCTGCTCACCGGCAAGATCGGCGAGTCGGACGTGGAACTGGCGGAGGTCGCCGGACGTGGCGTTGACCTGCGTACCGGGGTGACGGTGAGCGCGATCGAGCGGGCCACCGGCCAGGTACGCACCGACGACGGCGACCGGATCCCGTACCACCACCTGGTCCTCGCCACCGGCAGCCGGGCGGTGGTGCCCGCGCTACCCGGGCTCGACCCGGAGCACCTGCCGGAACGGGTGATCCCGTTCCGCACCCTTGACGACTGCCGGCGCATCCTCGCCCTCACCGGCACCGCCCGGCGCGCCCTGGTGCTCGGCGGTGGGCTGCTCGGCCTGGAGGCCGCCCGAGGGCTGGCCATCCGCGGGCTCGACGTGGGCGTGGTGCACCGGGTGCCGTACCTGATGGACCGTCAGCTCGACCCGGCCGCCGGGGCCGTGCTCGCCGGCACGCTCGCCGGTCTCGGCGTGACCACCCACCTGGCTGTGGAACCGACTGCGGTACACGCCGACGCCGCAGGGGTGCGGCTGGAGCTGTCCGACGGTAGGTCACTCGACGCCGATCTGCTGGTCCTCGCCTGCGGCGTACGCCCGGACACCGCGCTCGCCGCGGCGGCCGGCCTGGCCGTGGACCGGGGTGTGCTCGTCGACGACCGGCTGCGCACCAGCGACCGGCGCATCTCCGCGATCGGCGACTGCGCCCAGCACGACGGCACGCTTACCGGGCTGGTGGCACCGGCCTGGGCGCAGGCCCGGGTGGTGGCCCAGGTGGTGACCGGGCAGGACCCACTGGCCCGGTACCGGCCCCGACCGGCGGTCACCCGACTCAAGGCGGCCGGCATCGATCTCGCCGCGATGGGTGACCCGACGGGTGGCCCCGGCGAGGAGCTGACCTTTGCCGACCCGGCCCGGGGCACGTACGCCTGGTTGCGCATCCACGACGAGCGGTTGGCCGCCGCGATCCTGCTCGGCGACAACCCCTCGGTGGGCACCGTGATCCAACTGTTCGACCGTGGTCACCCGGTGCCCACCGACCGCCGGGCGCTGCTGCTCGGCCGGGCTGTCGGCGGGGCTGTCGCGGCACCGGCCGCGTCACCGGCGCTGATGCCGGACGCGGCCACCGTCTGCCAGTGCAACACGGTGAGCAAGGGCGCTCTCGTGCGGTGTTGGCGGGACGGAGCCCGCACTGTCGACGCCATGGTCGCGGGGACGCGGGCCGGCACCGGCTGCGGCGGATGCCGCGACGCGGTGGCCGGCATCGTCGACTGGTTGTCCAGAACGGATCCGGTGGAGGTGGGGCGATGACCGGCGGAAACGTGGTCGTCATCGGCAACGGCATGGTCGGCCAGCGGTTCGTGGACGCGTTGCGGGCCCGCGACCCACAGGGACTGTGGCGGGTCACGGTGCTCGCCGAGGAGAGCTGGCCGGCGTACGACCGGGTGCGGCTCTCGGCGTACTTCGACGGCGCCGACGAGGAGGACCTGAACCTGCACACGCCGCACGACGGGGTGGAGCTGCGACTCGGCGAGCCGGCCACCGGCGTGGACCGGAGCCGGCGGGTGGTCACCACCACCGTCGGCGAGCACCCGTACGACGTCCTGGTGTTCGCCACCGGGTCGTACCCGTTCGTGCCACCGGTGCCGGGCGCGGACCTGTCAGGTGTCTTCGTCTACCGGACCCTCGACGACCTCGCCGCCATCCGCCGGTACGCGAAGGACCGCCGCACCGGGGCGGTGATCGGGGGCGGGCTGCTCGGCCTGGAGGCGGCGAACGCGCTGCGTCTGCTCGGGCTGACCACAAGCGTCGTGGAGTTCGCCCCACGGCTGATGCCGGTGCAGGTGGACACCGCCGGTGGCGCGATGCTCCGCCGCTACGTCGAGGACCTTGACGTGTCCTGCCACCTGGGCGTGGCCACCACCGCGCTGCGGCCCGGCGCGGACGGGACGGTGGCCGCCCTGGAACTCGCCGACGGCGCGGTGGTCGAGGCCGATCTGGTGGTGGTGGCCGCCGGCATCCGGCCCCGGGACGAACTGGCCCGGGCGGCCGGCCTCGACATCGGTCCGCGCGGTGGCGTGCTCGTCGACGCCGCCTGCCGCACCACCGACGAGCGGATCTACGCGGTCGGCGAGTGCGCGGCGGTCGACGGCACCTGCTACGGCCTGGTCGCCCCCGGTTACGCGATGGCCGAGGTGGTGGCCGACCGGCTGGTCGGTGGCGCCGCCACGTTCCCCGGCGCGGACACCGCCACCAAGCTCAAGCTGCTCGGCGTCGACGTCGCCTCGTTCGGCGACGCGCACGGCGCCACGCCGGGCTGCCTGGACGTCACCTGGACCGACCCGGCCGCCCGGGTGTACGCCAAGCTGGTCCTCTCCGACGACGCGTCGACGCTGCTCGGTGGGGTGCTGGTCGGCGACGCCAGCGCGTACCCGACCCTGCGCGCCAGCGTCGGCGGGCCGCTGCCGGCCGCTCCGCTGGCCCTGCTGGCCGGCGACGACGCGGTGGGAGCCACGGCCGGCGCCCTGCCCGCGACCGCCCAGGTCTGCTCCTGCAACGCGGTGACCCGGGGGGACATCGACTCGGCCATCGCGGACGGCTGCGCCGACGTGGCCGCCCTGAAGACGTGCACCCGGGCCGGCACGAGCTGCGGCTCCTGCGTACCCATGCTCAAGCAGTTGCTCGACGCGGCAGGTGTCGTCCAGTCCAAGGCGCTGTGCGAGCACTTCGACGTCAGCCGGCAGGAGCTGTTCGACATCGTCCGGGTACGCGGCATCAGGACGTTCTCCCGGCTGATCGCCGAGCATGGTCGGGGGCGGGGCTGCGACATCTGCAAACCGGTAGTCGCCTCGATCCTCGCCTCGCTCGGCAACGGTCACATCCTCGACGGCGAGCAGGCCTCGTTGCAGGACACCAACGACCATTTCCTGGCGAACCTGCAACGCGACGGAAGCTACTCGGTGGTGCCCCGGATCCCGGGTGGCGAGATCACCCCGGAGAAGCTGATCGTCATCGGCGAGGTGGCCCGCGACTTCAACCTCTACACCAAGATCACCGGGGGGCAGCGGATCGACCTGTTCGGCGCCCGGGTGGACCAGCTCCCGCAGATCTGGCGACGGCTTGTCGACGCCGGGTTCGAGTCCGGGCACGCGTACGGCAAGGCGCTGCGCACGGTGAAGTCCTGCGTCGGCTCCACCTGGTGCCGCTACGGGGTGCAGGACTCGGTCGGACTGGCCGTCGCCCTGGAACTGCGTTACCGGGGCCTCCGCGCCCCACACAAGATCAAGTCGGCGGTGTCCGGCTGCGCCCGGGAATGCGCCGAGGCCCGCAGCAAGGATTTCGGTGTGATCGCCACGGAAACCGGCTGGAACCTCTACGTCGGCGGCAACGGCGGCTTCCGACCCCGGCACGCCGACCTGTTCGCCACCGACCTGTCCACCGAAGCGCTTGTCACGCTCATCGACAGATTCCTGATGTACTACATCCGTACCGCCGACCGGCTGCAACGCACCGCCGCCTGGATCGAGGCGATGGAGGGTGGCCTGGACCACCTCCGGGCGGTGATCGTGGAGGACTCACTCGGCCTCTGCGCCGAACTCGACGCCGCGATGGCCCGGCACGTGGTGTCCTACTCGGACGAGTGGCGGGACGTGCTGGGCGACGCCGACCGGCTGCGCCGGTTCACCTCGTTCGTCAACGCGCCTGGGGTGCCCGACCCGTCGATCACCTTCGTCACCGAACGCGGACAACCGGTACCCGTCGGCGGACATCCATCCGACGCGCAGGGCCGCCAGCCGGTCGCGCTCGGCCTGCCGGAGGTGCGTCGATGACCGCCGCGACGGTACTGAGCTGGGTCACCGTCTGCCCGCTGGATCGCCTCGACCAGGACCGTGGCGTCGCCGCGCTGGTCGCCGGGGTGCAGGTGGCGATCTTCCGGACCGCGGACGGGCTGTACGCGATCGACAACCTCGACCCGGTCTCCGGGGCGTACGTGCTCTCCCGCGGCATCGTGGGCAGCCGAGGCGAGGTGCCGACGGTCGCGTCGCCGCTGCACAAGCAGGTGTACGACCTGCGCACGGGGGACTGTCTCGACCTGCCGGGCGTCTCGGTCGCCCGGCACCAGGTCCGTTGCCACAACGGCATGGTCGAGGTGCGGCTGCGACAGGAGGGCTGATGCGCGAGGAACTGGCCGGCTTCACCATCGGGGTGACCGCCGACCGGCGGCGGGACGAACTCGCCGCGCTGCTCCAACGGCGCGGTGCCCGGGTGGTGCTCGCCCCCGCCCTGCGGATCGTGCCGCTCGCGGACGACACCGAGTTGCGCGAGGCCACCCGGGCCTGCCTGGAACGGCCACCCGACATCCTGATGGCCAACACAGGCATCGGGATGCGCGGGTGGCTGGAGGCCGCTGAGGGTTGGGGGCTCGCCGAGCCGCTGCGTGGGGTCCTCGGTGACGCGTACGTGGTGGCCCGGGGGCCCAAGGCCCGCGGCGCGATCCGGGCGGCCGGCCTGTACGACCAGTGGTCGCCCGCCTCGGAGAGCTGTGACGAGGTGGTGGACCACCTGCGCCAGCGGGGTGTGTCCGGTCAGGTGATCGCCATGCAGCTGCACGGCGAACGGCAGCCGGAGTGCACCCGTGCGCTGGAGGAGGCGGGTGCCACGGTCATCGAGATCCCGGTCTACCGCTGGGCCCCGCCTACCGACCCGGCGCCGCTGCACCGGCTTGTCGACCTGGTGGCGGGGCGGCTCGTCGACGCGGTCACCTTCACCTCGGCGCCGGCGGTGGAGGCGCTGCTGCGGGCCGCCGGTGATCGTACGGACGCGGTGCTGGACGCGCTGCGCAGTGACGTGCTGGCCAGTTGCGTCGGCCAGGTCACCGCCGAACCGCTGGTCCGGCGCGGGGTGCCGGTGAGCGCGCCGAGCCGGGCCCGGCTCGGCGCGCTGGTCCGCACCATCGTCGACGAACTACCCCGCCGTACGGTGACCATCAAGGTCGCCGGGCATCTGCTCACCCTGCGCGGCCATGCGGCGGTGGTCGACGGTGAGCTGCGGCCACTGGCCCCCGCGCCGATGGCCGTGCTGCGGGCGTTGGCCCAGACCCCGGGGCGGGTGCTGTCGCGTACCGCACTGCTGCGGACGCTGCCCCGGGGTGCCGACGAGCACGCCGTGGAGATGGCGGTGGCCCGGTTGCGGGCCGGGCTGAAGGCACCACGCGTCGTGCAGACGGTGGTCAAGCGGGGCTACCGCCTCCGCGTCGACTGAGGCGGTACGGTCCTCCCGCCGGCCCCGGCCTCGGCCGGACCGGCGGGAGGACGCCGCCAACGCAGGGCCTATCCGACAGGGGTCGGGAAGCCTCGGTCGTGCTCGGCCTGGAGTCGCGCCATGGCGTGCTCGACGACCGTCACCAGAACGCTCTTGACCGACTCCCGCTGCCGGGCGTCGGTCATCACCAACGGCACGTCCGGCGAGATGGCCAACGCCTCGCGCACCTCGTCCAGCTCGTACTGAGGCGCGCCGTCGAACCGGTTGAGCGCGACGACGTACGGCAGGTTGCGGTTCTCGAAGTAGTCGAGCGGGGCGAACGCGTCGGTGATGCGGCGCGTGTCCACAAGTACCGCGGCACCTACCGCACCACGGATGATCTCGTCCCACATGAACCAGAACCGGGTCTGCCCAGGCGTGCCGAAGAGGTACAGGATCAGATCCTGCGCCATGGTGATCCGGCCGAAGTCCATGGCGACCGTGGTGGTCTCCTTGCCCGGCACCTTGGACGGGTCGTCGATGCCGACGCCGGCCGAGGTCATCACCGCCTCGGTGGTCAACGGTGTGATCTCGGAGATCGCACCGACAAGCGTGGTCTTACCGACACCGAAGCCACCCGCGACGACGATCTTCGCGGAGATGATTCCCCGGCTCTGGCGGGCCCCGGCGGGGTCATAGCTCGCGAAGTCCACTCAGCACCCTTCCCAGCATTTCCATCCGCTCCTCGTAACCTGTGGCGGGAGCGGCCGTCTGTAGCGTCAACAGGCCCTCGGCCACCATGTCGGCGACCAGCACCCGGGCGACACCCAGCGGTAGCCGGGTGTACGCGGCGATTTCCGCCAGCGACTCGGGCCGGCCCTCGCAGACCATGGCGATGCGATGCTTGTCGTGCCCGGCGAAACGTGACTCGGCGATCTGCGTGGGGCTGGCCACCAACACCGCTTCCAGGGCGATGTCCTGCAACGGCTCGGTCCGGCCCCGGGTGACCGCGTACGGCCGGACCAGCGCACCTCGTGGGTCACGCTGCCGCTCCATCCGCGATCACCTCCTCTGCCTTCCGCCGGTCTGGTGCACCCGTTACGACCGCACCGCGTCCCGGGGCAGCGGCACCAGCGCCGCACCGACCCGTTCCACGAGCAGCGCCATCTCGTAGCCCACCTGGCCGACGTCGCAGCTGCGCGCCGCGAGCACCGCCATCGACGACCCGTCACTGATGGACATCAGGAACAGGTAGCCACTGTCCATTTCGATCACTGTCTGCAACACCCCGCCGGCGCTGAACATCCGCGCGGCACCCTCGGTCAGGCTCACCACACCGGAGGTGATCGCGGCGAGCTGGTCCGCCCGGTCGGTCGGCAGGTCCCGGGAGGAGGCGAGCAACAGCCCGTCCGCGGACACCGCCACCACGTGGGCGATGCCTGCCACGCTGTCGGCGAAGTTGCTGAGCAGCCAACCCATGTCCTGTATGGCCGCTGGCCTGTTCATCGGCTCGTCTCCTTGGTCGAGGTGCTGTTCTGACTCACTCCGGCCATCCGGCCACGCTGGACGCCTCGGTGGTAGGCCGACAGCAGACCGCGTACTTCGTCGGGGGTCCGGCGGCCGTGCTCACGCCCGCCGCGTGGCTCGATGCCACCCGGCACGAGCTGTGCCTGGGGCACCCGCACCGGAAGCCCTGACCGGGTCGTACCGGCGGGGGTGGGCTCGGCCGCCCGACTGGCCCGTGACCAGCCCTCGTCGGCCGCCGTCCGCCAGGCGTCGTCCTCCGGTTGACCCGCTTCGGGCCGGGCGGACTGCGGTGGCGCGGACGGTGGTGGCGGCGGGGGCGGGGTCGGCGGCGCGCTCGGCGCCGGACCGGTCGTGCTGACGGACGAGGCAGTGTACGACGGTGGCGGCGCGGACGGTGCGGCGGCGGCCGTACCGGGCGTCCGCGTCGGTGCCGGCGCGGGCGTCGCGGCGGCAGCCGCACCCGGCGTACGGGTCGGCAACGGACTCCGTCCCCTGGTCGGCTCGACCGGGGGCGCCGGTGGTCCGGCGGCCGGCTGCGGGGCCGGTTCGTCGAACTGGGGCCGGCTGAAGATCGTGGTGACGTCGTTGCCGTGCGACCGGAACCAGACCGCCTCCATCTCCCGGAAGATGGGCGCTTCGGAGGTCTGCTCGGGTGGGACGGTGATCGGCCGCGTCGGGGGTGGAGCGGTGGCGGCCAGGCTGGCGCCCAGCCCACGGAACCCGGAGCCGTCGAAACCGGTACCGCCGGGTTGCTGGCCGGCGGTCGGCGCGAATCCGGTAGGTGCGGCCACCCCCGCACCCGCGACCGGTCCCACCGGCAGCCCGGGCGCGGCGGCCTGGCTGTGGTCGCCGGCACCCCGGCTCGGCAGCGGGTCCAGGGTGGGTTGCGCGACAGTCGGCGTACCCGCGTTGAATCCGCTGAAGGCGGGCGGCGGTGTACGGGTCGGCGGCGGGTCCGCCGGGGTGGCCCCCGTCCCCGGCCAGGTCGGGCCGGAGGACGTGCCGTTGTGCCACCTGTCGACAAGGGTCGCGGTGCTGCCGCGCCCCGTGGCCCCGGCCGGATCGCCGAGGCCCACCGACGCGAGTGGGGGCTGCTCGACCGCGAGCGGCTGCCGGGGCCGGGTGATCGCCTGGTCGCGGCCCCGCAGGCTGGGCAGCACCACGGTGGCGGCGGGCAGGGTGACCTGGGCGACAGTGCCGCCCTCGACATTGCGGCGCAGCTCGACCCGGATGCCGTAGCGGGCCGCCAGCCGGCTGACCACCGCCAGACCCATCAGGCGGAACGCCGCGACGTCGACAGTGGACGGCGCGGACAGCCGCCGGTTGAGCGAGTCCAACTGCTCGTCGGTGAGGCCGAGACCCCGGTCCTCGATCTGGATGAGCACGTAGTCCCGGATCCGCCGCCCGTCGGCGACGACAGTGGTGTTCGGCGGCGAGAAGCGGGTGGCGTTGTCGAGCAGTTCGGCCACCAGCCGTACCACGTCGTTCACCGCGTGGGCGGCCACCGACACGTCGGTGTCGACGGTGCCGAACTCGATCCGGTTGTAGAGCTCGACCTCGGACTGCGCGGCCCGCAGCACGTCCACCAGCAGGGCGTCGTCGCGTCGCGGCACGGCCGAGTCCGCTCCGGCCAGCACGAGCAGGTTCTCGTCGTTGCGGCGCATCCGGGTGGCGAGGTGGTCGAGTTCGAAGAGCTGCGCGAGCCGCTTCGGGTCCTCCTCGCCGCGCTCGATCGCGTCCAGCTCGCCGATCATGCGGTCGACCAGGGTCTGACTACGCCGGGCCAGGTTCAGGAACATCGCCGAGACGCTGGTCCGCAGGGCCGCCTGTTCGGCCGCGACCCGGACCGCCTCCCGGTGCACGACGTTGAAGGCCAGGGCGACCTGCCCCACCTCGTCGCGGTTGTTGAGCTGGATCGGGTCGCGTACCTCGCGGACGATCTCGTCGACGCTGCCGTCGCTGACGTTGCCCATCCCCTGTAGCCGCCGCACCGCCTCCGGCAGGTCGTGGTTCGCCACGGAGAGCGCGCCCTCCCGCAGCCGGCGCAGGGAGTGGTTCAACGAGCGGGCCAGCACCACGGCCAGGGTCACCGCGATGATCAGCGTGAGCAGCACCAGCGTCGTCTCGACGACGGCCTGCTGGATGACGTCCGAACGGGCCTGCTCGGCCTGGTCGAGCAGGCGGCTCTGCAACTCGATCTCGGCCCACCGCATCAGCTCGTTTACCGCGCCGATCGCTGCCGTGGCTTCCTGCGCGGTGAACGGCGCGCGCTGGTTGACCGACCGGGTGAGATCGGTGGCGATCCGGTCGGCAAGCACCACCGCGTCACCGGAAACGGTGCTCTCGACAAGCGCCCGCTGCGCCGGGTCGGCGGCGAGCGAGAAGGCCACGAGCGCCTCCTGCTGCCCGGTGAGGGTGGCCACGAAGGAGGAGAACTGCTCGTTGTCCAGTCGGCCGGCGCTGAGTGCGGTGAAGGCGACCGCCTCCTCTTCGGCCACTGCCGCCTTCGCCCGGGCGAAGGCGGCGACCGCCCGGCGGGTGTCACCTAGTTCCTCGTCGCCGGGCAGCTGGGCCAGCCCGTCGCCGTACGCGACCAGGTCGTTGAGGACCACGCCGTAGCGCAACGCCGCCTCGGCTACCTCCATCTGCTGGCGGGCGAGCACCTCCTGCCGGGTGCCGTCGAGGGTGTCCAGGTGTGCGTCGATGGCCGCGAGCCGGTCCCGTACCGCGGCCGGCGCATCATCGATCTCGGCTCGCTCCGCGCGGTACTCGTCGATCCGCTGCTGGGTCTCCCGGACCCGCAGGTTGTACGCGTCGGCCCGCTGCTGCGGTGCGGCGAGGAAGGCCGCCGCCGCCATCCGCTCGGCGTGCAACTCGTTCGTCAATGCGGAGACGTCGATGGACAGGGCCGTGAGAGCGCGGGCCTGGCTCGCGTCGTAGGCACCCTCACCAACGGAGACCAGGCGTACCGTGGCCAGCGCGATGACCGCCGCCACCGGCACGACGAGGATCAGCGCCAGCTTGGACCGGATCCGGGCGTCGCGCAGCCGGGGCAGCCGACCGCCGTTTTTCGGCGCGGCGTCACCGCTGGCGGGCAGGGTCGTCGGTCCGGTGCTCACGACATCGCCTCCGTCGTTTTCTTCCCGCCAGAACCGCCGACCCGTGCGCCGGGCGACGGCCGGCGCCACGCGCGGCACGGCCGCGATTTCATCAGACGAGATCGTGTTTGGGAAGCCGCAGGAGGGCAGGAAACGGTCGGACGGCACGCAACCCGTGATCCGGTCAACTAATACCTACATTTCCACAGCGCCCCTGAACAGGGCATGTAACTCCAGAGTGGCCATACGTGTCGCCACAGTGAGCATTTGAAAACATTTGGTTACACCAACATGTGGGATCGGTGTCCCGAAACGTCATCGCTGACTCGCTTGACCGCAGCGCCCGGCATTGGCAAGGTTTTGCAGGCTTCGCGCACACGGTACGGCAGCGCCGTCTCATTATCCACAGAGGACGGACGCGCCGCCGGTGACCGGGCCCCGCCCGTGCCGCATCAGGAGGACAGAGTTGACCCCCTTCCGCTCCGCGACCGCCACGGCGCTCGTGTCGACAGTGCTCGCCACCACCCTCGTCGGCTGTCAGTTCGGCGGGGACGAGCAGGACACGAGCCCGATCGTGATCGCCGCCGACCTGGAACTCTCCGGGGCTGCGGCCGGGGTCGGCAAGGCGTACCGGCAGGCCCTGGAACTGAAGCGCGATCAGTTGAACGCCTCCGGCGCGCTCAACGGCCGCACTGTCGAACTATTGTTGAAGGACAACCGATCCGACGCCAGTGAGTCGCTGCGGAACATCGTCGACTTCAGCAACGATAAGCGGGTCACCGCCATCATCATGGGCGGCTGCAACGAATGCGCTGTCGGCGCGGTGCGCACGGTGAATGAGAACCAGATCCCGACCGTCGCGCTCGCCGCGGCCGGCGCTGTGGTGAACCCGGTCGCGGAACGTCGCTACATGTTCAAACTGGCCCCCAACGCCGACGACAACGCGGGGGCGCTCACCGTCGAACTGCGTCGCCGCAACGTCGACACGGTCGGTCTCCTGCGCAGCGACGACGCGTACGGCCAGGAGGGTGCCACCGCCCTGCGCCGCGAGTTCAGCAAGGTCGGCATTCAGGTGCTGGCCGAGGCGACCGTCCGTGGCACCGACACGGAGCTGGACGGGCAGGCCGGCCGACTGGCCTCGGCCGACCCCGACGCGCTGGTCATCTGGACCCCGCCGGAGCAGGCGATGCTCGCCTCCAGCGCGGTCAAGCGGGCCGACTACACAGGCGCCCTGTTCCTGGACGCCTCGGCTGCGGGCGACCTCTTCCTCGGGCCGGCCGCCAGGTCCGCGGAACGGGCCACCCTGGTCTTCACCCAGACGATGGTGATCGACGACGTGATCGCGACCACCCCCGCGAAGGCCGCACGCCGTCAGTGGTTCCAGGACTACACGGCCCGCTTCGGTGGATACCACGGCTCCGCCTCGTTCGCCGCTGACGCGATCCAGCTGATCGCCGACGCGGAGCTGCGGGCCGGCGGACCCGTCGGCGAGGTCGACCGGAACCGCCTCCGCGACGTGCTGGAGACGTCCCAGATGGACGGCCTGTCCGGCCCGATCCGGATGACGCCCGACAACCACTCCGGACTGATGCCGCAGGCGCTGACGACCCTGATCGCCCGCAACGGCAGGTGGCGTCTGGCAGGCTGAGCCGGACCGGCCGGCTCAGCGGCTGGACGTGGTTTCCCGCAGCCAGGGCAGGCTGCGCCGCTCGATGACGACAAGCGCGGCGTAGAGCAGGATGCTGACCAGGGCGACGAGGATGATCGCGGCCCACGCGGTGGCGGTGTCGCCGATGCCGGCGTACTGCTGGATCACGTAGCCGAGGCCACCCTCGCCGGCCTGGAACTCGCCGATCACGGCACCGATCGCGGCCAGTGGCATGGCGACCTTCAGGCCCACGAAGATCTGCGGAAGCGCGGCCGGGAAGCGAACCTTGCGGAACGCCTGCCAACGGGAGGCGTTCCAGGAACGCACCAGTTCGGCCAGTTCGGCCGGGGTGGTGGTCAGGCCGGTGGCGGTGGACAGCACGATCGGGAAGAAGCAGAGCAGGAAGACCATTGTGAGGATCGGCTTCTGGCCCCAACCGAGCGCCACCACCAGCAGTGGGCCCAGAGTGATCTTCGGGACCGCGTTGACCGCGACAAGCAGCGGGGTGAACATCCGCTCGACGGTCCGGGAGGCGGCCAGCGCCAGGCCGATCAGCACCCCGGCCACCGCGGAGAGCGCGAACCCGATCAGGATCTCGCCGGTGGTGGCGACGGTGTGCTCCAGCAGCCGGGCCGGTCGGTCGGAGAAAGCCGCGAGCACGTCGCCGGGCGGCGGCAGGGCAGCCGGGTGGATCAGCTCCAGCCGGGCCACCAGCCACCAGAGGCCGAGCGCGACGAGCAGCCCGGCGACCGGGAGCAACGCCGCCGTCGTACCGGAGCGCAGGTCGCCCGCTCGCCACCGTCGGCCACCCGGTGCGGCCGGGGACTGCTCGGGTGCGAGCGTCGCCTCCGGCTCCCGTGGTCGGACGTAGGTCATCGGATCCTCCTGCGGTTCGGCGCCTTCGTGTCGGGGAGCGGAGTACGCCGCACCGCCGATGCGGTGCGGCGTACTCCGTGCGGTGATACCGGGCGACCTCAGGCCTTCGGTGCCAGGTTGAAGTCGATGATCTGGTCGGGGGTGAGGTCCGACTTCAGGGCGCCGGCACCGCGCAGGATCGCGATGCTCTTGGCGACCCGGCCGCTGTCCAGCGTGCCCAGCGCGGTGCCGGAGTTGCTGGAGCGGACGTACCCGGCCATCAGCTGCAACTCGGCGGCGGCTGCCGCGGGCACGACCGCCTCGGCGTTCTTGGCCAGGATCTCGGCCGCCTCCTGCGGGTTCGCCAGGGCGTACTCCAGGCCCTTGAGCAGCGCCTCGCTGAACCGCTTGACCTGCTCCGGCTTCTCGCTGGCGTACTGCTTCGAGGTGATCAGCACGTTGCCGTAGAGGTCCTGCATCACGTTGCTGTACGGCAGCAGGACCGCCCTCTTCTTGGTCACCGCCTCGATGGTCGGCTGGCCGACCACGAACTGGCCGATGCCGTCCACCGATCCGGAGGCCAGCGTGCCCATCAGGGTCTGCGCCTCGCCGTTGACCCACTTCACCTTGGTGTAGTCGATGCCGGCCATCCGCGCGTACGTCGGGAAGAGGTTGCGGACCACCGAGCCGGGAGTGTCGGCGAGAGTCTTGCCCTCCAGGTCCTTCGGGGTGGTGATGCCCGTGCCGTCGACGGTGGCGATGGCCGCCATGGTGCGCTGCTGGATGGCGGCGACCGCGACGAAGTCCTTGGCGTCACCGTTGCCGAGCTGGAGCAGGCCACCGGTCAGGTCGATCGGGCCGAACTGGGCCTGACCGCCGACGACGGTCTGGATCACGGCACCGGTGCCCTGCCCGGGCTTGATCTCGACGTCGAAGCCGGCCTCCTTGAAGTAGCCCTTCTCCTTGGCCACCCAGGCGTAGGAGTCGCGCCCGAAGTTGCCGAACGAGGTGAGGTAGGTCACCTTCTCCAGCGACGAGCCGACGTCGCTGCCGTCCGCGTCATCCGAGCCGCTGCTGCACGCGGAGACCAGGGCGAGGGCGGTGGCCATCGTGGCCGCGGCGACCGTGCGGGTCAGCCTTCTCATCAGTGCACCTTGTCCTTTCCAACCGGGGCGTCGGGCCGCCGGGAGGGAGTTGTCGGGGGCGGCACCGGCAGCCGGATGCAAGCCGACACCGCGTATCGAGGGGGACTCTCGCGGGCACAGCGTACGAGAACCACACAGTTGCGACGCCAGGCGTACCGGGTTGCGGAACGGAAACAAAGTGATGTCCACCCCGGACGGTGCGATACGGGACCGAGGCCGATAGCCTTTGCCAGTTCCTGACTTTCCACTCAGGGGAGGCCCGTCGGCGATGATCCGACTCTCCGAGGTGTCCCGCACCTTCGACGGCCGCGCCGGCCGGGTCGAGGCGTTGCGGGGCATCGACCTCGACGTCGCCGAGGGTGAGTTCGTCGCGGTCCTCGGCCGCTCCGGGTGCGGCAAGTCCACCCTGCTGCGGCTGATCTCCGGCCTGATCCCGGTCACCTCCGGCGAGGTCACCGTCGCCGGCAAGCCGGTCACCGGCCCACGCCGGGACATCGCCATGCTGTTCCAGCGGCCGGCCCTGCTCCCCTGGCGCACCGTCCTGGACAACGTCCTGCTGCCGGTGGAGATCTTCGGCTGGAAGCGGGCTCAGCACCGTGACCGGGCCCGGGACCTGCTCGACGTGGCCGGGTTGTCCGGCTTCGAGAAGCGGCTGCCACACGAGCTGTCCGGTGGCATGCAGCAGCGGGTCTCGCTGTGCCGGTCGCTGATCGGCGACCCCCGGGTGATGCTGATGGACGAACCCTTCTCCGCGCTCGACGCGCTCACCCGTGAGGAACTCGCCGGCGAACTCCAGCGGGTACACATGCGCAACGGCGCAACTGTCGTCTTCGTCACCCACTCCATCGACGAGGCGGTGCTGCTCGCCGACCGGGTGGTGGTGCTCAGCCCCCGCCCCGGCCGCGTCCGCAAGGTCGTCGAGGTGACGATTCCCCGCCCGCGCACCCTGGGTCGCAACGCGCACCTGGCGGACGTCGCCCGGGTCAGTGCCGACCTGCACGAACTGCTTATGGAACGCGACCAGCCGGCGGAAGCCGTTGCGGAGGGACGATGAGCGAGCAGGGCGAGCGAATCATTCGGCTCAGTGCGATGGTGCCTCATCGCGGCGCCGAGCGCAGCGAGGTGGCGTGGTGAGCATGCGGGTTGCCGTCTTCACCGAGCCGCACCGGGGCGCCACCTACGACGATCAGCTCCGCTTCGCCCGGCTCGCCGAACAGGGCGGTTTCGACGCCTTCCTCCGGGCCGACCACTACCAGGCGATGGGCGACGAACCGGCCCCACCCGGGCCGACCGACGCCTGGCTGACCCTGGCGGCGCTCGCCCGGGAGACCAGCCGGATCCGGTTGGGCACGCTCGTCACCTCGGCGACCTTCCGGCTGCCCGGCCCGCTGGCGGTGATGGTGGCCCAGGTCGACCAGATGAGCGGCGGCCGGGTCGAGCTGGGCATCGGCGCCGGCTGGTACGCCCGGGAGCACGTCTCGTACGGCATCCCGTTCCCCAGCACCAGCGAACGTTTCGACAGGCTCGCCGAGCAGCTCGACGTGATCACCGGCCTGTGGCGCACCCCGTCCGGCGGGACCTTCAGCTACGACGGTGACCACTACCGGCTCACCGACTGTCCGGCCCTGCCCAGACCGGTGCAGACGCCGGGCCCACCGGTGATCGTCGGTGGGCGGGGCCCGAAGCGCACCCCGGAACTCGCCGCCCGGTACGCCGACGAGTTCAACGTCCCGTTCACAAGCGTCGAGCAGGCGCGCGAGGCGTACGAACGGGTGCAGGAGGCGTGTCACCGGGTCGACCGCCCCGGCACCGGGCGCAAGCCGTTGACCCTCTCGGCCGGGATCGTGGTGGCGATCGGCCGTACCGACAGCGAGGCCCGTCGGCGAGCGGCGCCGCTGCACGTCAAGAGCGCCCTGCCGCCCGAGGACCCGGTGGTCGGCTCACCACAGCAACTTGTCGACCGGATCGGCGAGTTCGCGGCGATCGGCGCCACCCGGGTGCACCTCCGCCTGATCGAACTCACCGACCTGGACCACCTGGAGCTAATCGCCGCCGAGGTGCTCCCCCGACTGGACGGAACCCGATGACCGAGACGCCGCCCGAGGTCTCCACGCTCGACCCCGCACAGGCGCTCGGCCCGGTGGGGCAGGAGATCGTCTTCGAGAACGACCGGGTCCGGGTCTGGCACATCCGGTTGGCGCCCGGTGAACGCCAGCCGCTGCACCGGCACGACCACCCCTACCTCGTGGTGGCCGTTCAGGGCGCGAAGAACCTCATCCAGACCGTCGACGGCGTGCGGATCGACGCCGACGAGCCGACAGGCGGGGTGGTCTACCGCGATCCGGGTGCGGTGCACATGCTCACGAACGTCGGCGACACGACATACCTGGCCCGGCTGGTCGAGCTCAAGTAGACCCGCCGCGAGCAGGTCATACGTCCGTCCACGGCGTGCCGGTGGCGATTGGTGGAAACGGACCGTAACGTGCCGGTCATGGCCCATCGGACATCGAGCCGACTACTGTTCACCGCCTTCGGCGTGAGCCTGCTGGCCGGTGCCGGTCAGCTCGGCCTCGCCTTCGGCTTCGGGATCGTCCGGCTCACCGGCACCTTCACCGGCGCGAGCATCAACCAGTGGCCGGCACAGCTCGTCTGGGCCGGCTGGTTCGCCACGAACGCCGCAGTCATCGGTGCCGTGCTCACCGAACGGCTGGCCCGGCCCGGTGGGCAGCTCACCGGCACTGCCCGGCAACTGGCCGTCGCGGGCAGCGCCGCGCTGGGTGCCACGGTCGTGGCGCCGCTGTGCATGCAGCCGGCCCGCAGCGCCGAACTCATCTCGGTCGATCCGGTCTGGGCCGTGGCCATCTGCGCCGGTCTCGGCGCGGTGGTCGGCGCCGGTGCCGCGCTGGCCGTGCTGGTCCGGCCCCCGTTGGCCTGGAACATGGCGGCTGTCGCAGCGGTGGTCTGGCTGCTCGCGTTGCTCTCGGTGCTGCCGTCGCTGGGGGCGACCGGACCACTGACCCCGGTACGCCTCGGCGTGCTGGAACCGGCCTGGCTCACCGCCGGCACCGCGCAGCAACTGGCCCTGCTGCTGCTGCCGATGGTGACCCTGCTGGCCGGTGCGACGACTGCGGCGGTGGCCCGGTGGCGTGGGCATCCGCCGCTGGTCAGCGGACCCAGCGGGGTCGCCGGACCGGTTCTGGTGGCGTTCGCCTACCTGGCCGCCGGTCCCGGTGACCCCGGCGATCGGTACCAGCTGACCCCCTACTACGCGGCGCTTATCGCTGTGGTGGTCGGCGCGCTCGGGTCGGCTGCGGCTGCCCTGCTGCCCTGGACGGCCACCGGCTGGCTCACCCAGCGAGCCGCCGCGCCCGCCAGCAGGACCGCCATCGAGCCGACCGCCATCCTCCAGCCGCTGCCCGCGACCCCCGCGCTTCCCTCGTCGGCCGGTGCCTCGGCTGACGTCCCGGCCACCGCTGACGCCCCGGCCACCGCTGACGGTTCACCGCCGCACTGGCACTGGCCGATCGCGCACACCGACCCGTCCGCCGTGACGACCACGCCGACCGCCAGCACTGCGGGCGCCCGCACCGAGGCCGTCGCCGTCCCCGCACCACAGGCAACCGCAGCACAGGCAGCAGCACCGCAGGCAGCCCCACGACAGGCAGCCGCACCGACGATCGACGCACCGGTCGAGGACAGCGAGCGCCCTCGGGACGACGCGCGCTCAGACGACAGCGAACGCCTCGGTGCTGTCGGCCAGGCCGACGGCAAGCCCGGGGCGACCGATCCGGCTCCGGTGGGTGACGGCAGCGACCTTCCCCGGACGGCACCCACCACCGTGGAGACGGAGGCGTCGGCGGATCCCGTCGGCAAGACCCCGACGCCTCGACGCACCCGCACGCCCCGGACCCCAGCCCAAGCCCCGACCCGAGTTCCGGCCCCGGCGCCAGCCCCGACCTCGGCTCCCGCAGCAGTCCCGGCGTCGGCCCCGGCCGGAGCCGAAGCTCCGGTCACTGTCCCGGCTCCGGAGGCCGTTCCGTCGCCCGGGACAGCGGCGGCGCAGGACACACCTGTCATCGAGCCGGCACCGGCCGGTAGTGCCGAGGCCGACGCGGTGGGGGCGGAGTCGCCCGGGGCGACACCTCGGCCACGGCAGTTCGCGTTGCCCGATCTCGGGCGGGCGACGGCCGGGTCCGACGCGCCGACCGCGGCCGGCATCGCGGCGACTCTCCCGGAGACCCCGGAAGTCTCCATCGAGACGTCGGCCGCCGCCCGGGACCTGTCGGCCGCCTTCACGAAACCACCTGCCGTCCGGCCCGAGGACGTCCAGCCGGACGGCGAGCCGGAGAAGGGCCGACGCGGGCTGTTCCGGCGGGGCAGGTCCCGCTCCGGAGAGGGTGCGGCGACCGATCAGGACGAGCCGCTGCCGGCCCACGACGAGGAGTACGTGGACTGGGTCGCCGGGCTCAGCCGGCCACTTGACGACGACGAACCGACGCCGCCGAAGGAGCCCCGCCGCTCCCTGCGCTCGACCGGACGGCACCACAAGCGCTGAGGGTGGAGCACAGTGAGTGTTGAGCACCTCACGTCTGGGTGACATGATCATGTCACCCAGACATACGGGCGCTCAAGACATCCTCGTCCCCCGGCCCGACGCGATCAGGCCAGCGGCAGGTAGACCTTCCCACCGGAGGCGACGAACTCGTCGGATTTGTCCTGCATGCCGCGGGCGGCGTACTCCTTCAGATCCTGGGTGATCTTCATCGAACAGAATTTCGGCCCGCACATCGAGCAGAAGTGCGCGGTCTTTGCCGGCTCGGCGGGCAGCGTCGCGTCGTGGTAGGAACGCGCGGTCTCCGGGTCCAGCGAGAGGTTGAACTGGTCGGCCCAGCGGAACTCGAACCTCGCCTTGGACAACGCGTCGTCCCACGCCTGCGCCCCCGGATGGCCCTTCGCCAGGTCGGCCGCGTGCGCCGCGATCTTGTACGCGATCACGCCGGCCTTCACGTCGTCCCGGTCCGGCAGTCCGAGGTGCTCCTTCGGCGTGACGTAACAGAGCATGGCGGTGCCGAACATACCGATCATCGCGGCCCCGATGGCCGAGGTGATGTGGTCGTACGCGGGCGCGATGTCCGTGGTCAGCGGGCCGAGCGTGTAGAACGGCGCCTCGTGGCACCACTCCTGCTGGAGGTCGACGTTCTCCTTGATCTTGTGCATCGGCACGTGCCCCGGACCCTCGATCATGACCTGCACGTCGTACTCCCAGGCGATCTTCGTCAACTCGCCGAGGGTACGCAGCTCAGCGAACTGCGCCTCGTCGTTGGCGTCCGCGATCGAACCGGGCCGCAGACCGTCGCCCAGGGAGAACGTCACGTCGTAACGGGCCAGGATCTCGCACAGCTCCCGGAAGTTGGTGTAGAGGAAGTTCTCCTCGTGATGCGCCAGGCACCAGGCGGCCATGATGGAACCGCCCCGCGACACGATGCCGGTGACCCGGTCCACCGCCAACGGCACGTACGGCAGCAGCACCCCCGCGTGCACCGTCATGTAGTCCACGCCCTGCTCAGCCTGCTCGATCACGGTGTCCCGGAACACCTCCCAGCTCAGCTTCACCGGATCGCCGCCGACCTTCTCCAGCGCCTGGTAGATCGGTACCGTGCCGATCGGCACCGGTGAGTTGCGCACGATCGCCTCGCGCGTCTCGTGGATCCGCTTGCCGGTGGACAGGTCCATCACGGTGTCCGCACCCCACCGGGTGGCCCAGGTCAGCTTCTCCACCTCCTCGGCCACCGAGGAGGTCACCGCCGAGGTGCCGATGTTGGCGTTGACCTTGACCAGGAACGCCTTGCCGATGATCGCCGGCTCACATTCCGGGTGGTTGATGTTGAGCGGCAGCACGGCCCGCCCCGCCGCGATCTCGTCCCGGACGAACTCCGGTGCCATCCCCTCCCGGATCGCCACGAACTCCATCTCCGGCGTGACGACACCAGCCCGCGCGTACGCGAGCTGCGTCGGCCGCTTGCCGTCCGAGCCGGCCAGCGGGGTCCCGGCACCGCGTACCGGCGCCACGTCGCCCCGCTCCGCGATCCACGGTCCGCGCAACGGCGACAACCCCACCTCCGGATCGGAGCCCGGGCCGGAGGTGTCGTAGAGCCGTACCGGCGGGTTGTCCCCGGTCAGCTCCACCTCCGCGAACGGCACCCGGATGTCCGGTCGGGATCCCTCGACGTACACCTTGCGACGTGCCTGCATGACAGCCTCCCTGATCAGGCGGACCAGCCGAAGTGGTCCATCGGTCCGCGTCCCGCGCCCAGCTCCCAGTCCCGCGCGCCGGTCAGCGCGCGGGTCACGTACTCCTTCGCGGCACCAACCGCCGCCGGCACCTGATCGCCGAACGCCAGCCGCACCGTCACGGCCGCCGAGAACGAACAACCGGTGCCGTGGGTGTGCCGGGTCGGCACCCGAGGGGCACGCAGCACCGTCGTCCCCTCCGGGCCGTGCAGCACGTCCACCGCCTCGTCGCCGGCATCCACGTCGCCGCCGGTGACGATGACCCACTCCGGTCCACCGGCCGCCAGGGCCCGCGCCGCAGTGGTCATCTCCGCCACGTCGGTCACGGCCGCCCCGGTGAGCGCCGCCGCCTCCGCGCTGTTCGGGGTCGCCACCCGGGCGTACGGCAGCAACCGCTCCACCGCCTCCACCACACCGAGCTGATGCCCGCTGGTGGCCACCAGCACCGGGTCGACGACCAGTTGCGGCAGCCGGCCCGCCGCCGCCGCGTCGGCGATCGCGGCCGCCACAGCCGGGGTACCCAGCATCCCGGTCTTGACCGCCCGCACCGCGAAGTCCGACAGCACACTGTCGAGCTGGTCGGTGACCAGTTGCGGGGGCAGCGGCAGCACCGCGTCCACACCCCTGGTGTTCTGCGCGGTGACCGCCGTGAGCACGCTCGTGCCGTACGCGCCCAGCGCGGCGAAGACCTTCAGGTCGGCCTGGATGCCGGCACCGCCACCGGAGTCGGAACCGGCGACGGTGAGCACGGTGGTGGGGGTCACGGCACGTCCTCTTGGTCTGGGGTTGTCTTGTGGTTGCGGTTGGGGGCTGCGGCCGACCGTGCCCACTCCGGGCGGTCAGGCTTGATCCCTGCGTGGGCACGGTCGGCCGCAGCCCCGTCGTGGTCATCGCCCGCCGGAACGTGCCAGCTTGGCGGATTCTTGGCGGGTTCCGGAGCGGTCGTGGCGTGGAAGGCGGCGGTGAGGGTGGTGGCTGTCCGTTGTGGGTCGTTGGCGCGCATGATGGCGCCGAGGACTGCCACGCCGGAGGCTCCGGCCTGGACGCAGGCGTGTACCTGGGCGGGGGTCTCGATGCCGCCGAGGGCCAGCGCGGGTACCGGGCTCAGCCGGATCAGCTCGGCCAGCCCCTCGGCGAGCAGGGGTGGGCCGTAGCCGGGCTTGGTCCGGGTGGGGAAGACCGGCGAGAGGGTCACGTAGTCCTCGGTGGTGAGCCGGCGTAGTTCCGCCGCGTCATGGCAGGAGCGGCCGACCAGGTCGGCCGGGGGCGGTGGGTACGGGCCAGCCGCCGGCAAATGCAGTGCGATCGGAAAGCTGCCCGTTCCGGTGCCACCGGCCCAGGTACGGGAGCCGGGCTCGGCGGTGACCGAGCGGCCCGGATCGTCATCCAGCACCGGGTCGGGGCCGGCGACGATGAGGGTTCCGCCGACCTCGGTCAGGATCGACCGCAGCTCGACGGCGAGGGCGAGGCGTTCGGCACGCGGCAGATCCTTCTCCCGCAGCACCACCCAGCGCACTCCCCCGGCCACGGCCGCCGCCACCACCCGAACCAGCCCACCCCGCGCCACCCGCCGATCCGTCAACACCACGACCCCCGAGGGCACTTGGATCTTGGTGCGGACCGGCCCCTGGAGGGGCGCTCCCGGGCCAAGATCCACGAAATCAGTTTGTGTGGTCACAGGTGGGGGCGGCCTTCGTCGGGGGTGGAGGGCAGGGCGTGGAAGCGGCGGGGGATGCGACCGGCGGCGTGGGCGAGGCGGCCGGCCCCGATCGCGTACCGCATCGCGGTGGCCATCGCCACCGGGTCCGCCGCCCGGGTCACCGCGCTGGCCAGCAGCACCGCGTCGCAGCCCAGCTCCATGGCGAGCGCCGCGTCGGAGGCGGTGCCGATACCCGCGTCCAGGATCACCGGCACGCCGACGTCCTGCCGGATGAGTCGGATGTGGTGCGGATTGTTGATCCCCAGGCCGGAGCCGATCGGCGCGCCGGCCGGCATCACCGCAGCGCAACCGACGTCGGCCAGCCGCCGCGCCAGCACCGGGTCGTCGGAGGTGTACGGCAGCACGGTGAACCCGTCGTCGACGAGTTCCTCGGCGGCGCGCAGCAGTTCCACCCCGTCGGGCAGCAGCGTCCGCTCGTCGCCGATCACCTCAAGCTTGACCCAGTCGGTCTCGAACGCGTCCCGGGCCAGCCGGGCCACCTTCACCGCCTCGCCCGCGGTGTAGCAGCCGGCGGTGTTCGGCAGCAGCCGCACGCCACACCTGTCGAGCAGGTCCAGCAGGCCACCTGAACCGCCAGGCACCGTCTCCACCCGACGCAGCGCCAGGGTGACCAGCTCGGTGCCGGAAGCCCGGATCGCCTGCTCCAGCACGTGCAGGTTCGCCGCACCGCCGGTACCGAGGATCAGCCGCGAGTTGAACCGCACACCGCCCAGCTCGAAGCCTGTCGACTCGTTCGCCATCCGACTCACCCGCCCTGGGCGGCGCTGAGCACCTCGACCCGGTCACCGCCCCGCAGCACCGTCGCCGGCCAGCCGGTACGCGGCACCACCTCGCCGTTGACCGCCACCGCCACACCGCGCTGCTGGCCGGTGACGTCGCGGACCAGGTCGGCCACCGTCAACCCGTCCGGCAGGCTGCGACCGGCACCGTTCACCGTCAGTTCCACGAGTCATCCCTCCGTCGCTGGCTGGGAGGTGCTGCCGGCGGCAGCCGCGCCCACCACGTCCGGCAGGTCGGCGAACCGGTCCGGCCGGAAGGGAGCGAGCAGCGGGTCAGCGCTGCCACCTCCGATGATCAGTTCGGTGATCAGGTCTGCGGTGACCGGCGTGAGGACGATCCCGTGTCGGTGGTGACCGGCGGCGATGATCACGTCCGGGTGCCCCGGCAACGGCCCCAGGATCGGAGCGTTGTCCGGCGTACCTGGGCGCAACCCCGCCAACGTCTCCACCAGGTCGTACTCGGCGATCTCCGGCAGCAGGTCGACGGCGGCCCGCAGCAGCCGCAGCACCGCTCCGGCGGAGATGTCCAGGTCGGACCGTTCCTCTACGGTCGCACCGACGACCACCTCGCCGCTGTCCCGCGGCACCAGGTAGACGTGCGCGCCGTCGGCGTACCCCCGGATCACGTGCCGGAAGCCTGGCGGCCCGCCATCGGGCGCGCGCAGCCGCAGCACCTGTCCCTTCACCGGACGGACCGGCAGGCCGGTAAGTGCCGCCGCGCCGCAACCGGCGGCGACCACTGTCACGCCGGCCGTGATGTCGGACAGCCGGCGTACCGGCTCGGCGACCAGCACCGCTCCCGCCTGCTCCGCCGCCAGCCGCAGCGCCGGCACCAGCCGGCGCGGATCGACCTGGTGGTCGGTGGCAGCGAGCGCGCCGCCGCGCACCCGGGGCGCCAACGCCGGCTCGCGCTCGCGCAGCTGGGACGGGCGCAGCGGGGTCACAGGCAACCCCAACCCCTGCTGGTACGCCCAGAGCCGGCGCGCCTCGGCTAGGTCGTCGGCGGTGAGCCCGACCATCAGGGTGCCCTCGGTCCGGTAGCCGATGTCGGTGCCGGTCGCCTCGGTGAGTGCGGCGGCGAACCCGGGCCACCGGCCGGCCGACTCGGTAAGCAGGCCGGTCAGCTCCCGCTCGCCGAAGTACGCCTCGGCGACCGGCGCCAGCATTCCGGCGGCCACGTGTGAGGCACCGGATCCGGGCGCCGGATCGTGCACCACCACCCGCATGCCACGGGTGGCGCACCGCCAGGCCACCGCCCAGCCGATCGGGCCGCCCCCCACGACTGCCACATCCGGCCGGTGCCGCGTCAGGTAGGTGGTGGCGGGATCACCGGTCACCATGTCAGCGCCCGAACCAGGTCGGCGGCGGCGCGGGCGGGATCGGTGGCCCCGGAGAGCGCACCGATCACCGCCACCCCGTACGCGCCGGCGGCCCGCAACTCGGGCACGTCCGCCGCCGTCACCCCACCGATGGCGATCACCGGCACCTCGACCGCCTCGACCACCGCCCGGACACCTGCCACACCTATCGGCGGTGGCAGCCCGTCCTTGGTGGTGGTGGCGCGGCACGGCCCGACACCCAGGTAGCTCGCCCCGTCAGTGACCGCCGCGAGTGCGGTTGCCGGTTCCCGAGCGGTGGCACCCAGCACCGCAGCCGGGCCCAGCACCTGCCGGGCCGCTGCCACGGGCAGGTCGTCGGCACCGACGTGACCGCCTGCGGCACCGGTGGCCAACCCCACGTGCAGTCGGTCGTTGACCAGGCAGGGCACCCCGTACGGCGTGCAGCGGGCCAGCACCCGCCGGGTCAGCTCGTACGCCTGCCGGTCGGTAGCGCTGTCCTCGACCCGGACCTGCACCACAAGCTCGGTACGGGCCACCGGCAGCACGGCATCAAGCACGGCGAGCGGATCCCGCCCGGGTCGGGTGTCGGTGATCAGATGCAGTCGTCCCAGGGACGGCACGGCAACACTCCTCCCTGCGCCGGCATTACCCGGATCAGGTTCGACGGTCGGGGGCTCACAGCCCCCCTCTCAGCCCGGTACACCGGGCTCCCGTGGGTTCGTTGGGTGTCACCGTACGTCGTTTCGCCGGCTCCGCCAACCCCGTCCTGCGCCGTCGGCTGGGGCGAGGACTGCCCGGTCACGCGGACTCGCCGCAGTCTGCTGAACCGACTCGCGGCAGCACGGCGACCGGAGGAAGGCACCGATATACAGCGACTCACACCAATAAGGAATACCTCCGTTACCAAAACGTTACAAGGGTCCACCTTGCTCGAAACTAGATTCACTAACGCCAATTAAGTGATCGGATCGGCTTGTCGCCACCCAGACCTCGCTCGTCAGGTATGGGCGCTCGGACCGACGCGGAGTGACCACCGCCGTCCACTCCGGCCCGTACCACGGACAGAGGAGATCTTCGTGCCCCGACCCCGTCGGCGGCGAGCACCGCTCGCCGCAGCGACCACGGCGCTACTCGCCCTTGTACTCATCCTGACCGCCGCACCGGCCCCGATCATCGGCCCGGCCGCCGCCCGGGCCGCCGCGCCCGTCGCCGCGGCGGAGGCGGAGCCGTACTCCGTCCTCGTCTTCTCCAAGACCGCCGGATTCCGGCACGACTCGATCCCGGCCGGCATCAGCGCGATCCAGCAACTCGGCACGGCCAACGGGTTCACCGTCACCACCACCGAGGACAGCGCCGCCTTCTCCGACACCAACCTGGCCAGGTTCAAAGCGGTCATCTGGTTGTCGACCACGGGTGACGTGCTCAACGCCAGCCAGCAGGCGGCCTTCGAGCGCTACATCCGCGCCGGCGGCGGTTACGTCGGCGTGCACGCCGCGTCCGACACCGAATACGACTGGGCCTGGTACGGCCAGCTGGTCGGTGCCTACTTCAACAGCCACCCGGCCAACCAGACGGCCACGGTGAAGGTCGAGGACACCACCCACGAGTCGACCCGGCACCTGCCGGACCGGTGGTCCCGTTTCGACGAGTGGTACAACTTCCGCACCAACCCCCGCGCCCGCCAGGTGCAGGTGCTGGCCTCCCTCGACGAGCGCAGCTACAGCCCGGGCAGCGGGGCGATGGGGCACGACCACCCGATCGCCTGGTGCCAGAACTTCGACGGTGGCCGGTCCTGGTACACAGGTGGCGGGCACACCCAGGACTCCTTCGCCAACGCCGAGTTCCGGCAACACCTCCTCGGTGGTATCCAGACCGCGGCCGGGGTGGTGCACGCCGACTGCGGTGCCGGCCGAGCCGCCAGCTTCGAGAAGGTGACGCTGGACAGCAACACAAGCAACCCGATGGAGCTGGACATCGCGCCCGACGGCCGGGTCTTCTACATCGAACGCGACGGCCGGGTGCAGATCATCAAGCCGGACACCGGCCAGACGGTCACCGCGCTGCGGCTGAGCGTCTTCGCGGGTAACGAGGACGGCCTCCTCGGCATCCGACTCGACCCGAACTTCGCCAGCAACGGGTGGGTCTGGCTCTACTACGCCCCGAGCGCGGGCGGCTCCCGCAACAACCTGTCCCGGTTCACCGTCACCGGGGACACGATCAGCCCGTCCAGCGAGCGGGTCGTCCTGGAGGTACCCACGCAGCGCAACACCTGCTGCCACATGGGCGGGACGATGACCTTCGACTCGGCCGGCAACCTGTACCTGGCCACCGGGGACAACACAAACCCCTTCGAGTCCAGTGGCTACAGCCCGCTGGACGAGCGCTCCGGCCGGTCGGACTACGACTCGCAGCGCACCGCCGGGAACACAAACGATCTGCGCGGAAAGGTGCTCCGGATCCGGCCGCAGGCCGACGGGACGTACACCATCCCGGCCGGAAACCTCTTCGCACCGGGCACCGCGCGGACCCGCCCGGAGATCTACGCGATGGGCCTGCGCAACCCGTTCCGGATCGGCATCGACCGGGTCACCAACGTGCTCTACGTAGCCGACTACGGCCCGGACGCCACCACCAGCAACGCCAACCGGGGCCCGGAGGGTCTGGTCGAGTGGAACATCGTCGACCGGCCCGGCAACTTCGGCTGGCCGTACTGCCACGGCAACAACCAGGCGTACAACGACTACCAGTTCCCGTCCGGCCCGAGCGGGGCGAAGTTCAACTGCGCCGCGCCGGTGAACAACTCCCCGAACAACACAGGTCTGACCAACCTGCCGGCGGCCATCCCGGCCACTGTCGACTACGGCTACGGCGGTAACAGCCGCTTCCCGGAGATCGGCGGCGGCGGAGCGCCAATGGCCGGCCCCGTCTACCGGTACGACCCGACCATCTCGTCCCGCCGGCAGTGGCCGGCGTACTTCGACGGCAAGTCGATCTTCGGCGAGTGGAACCAGTCGCGGATGTACACCATGCAGGTCAGCCGGGACGGCAAGTCTCTTGTCGACATCAACCGGATCCTCGACCAGATGACCTTCGTCCGACCGATGGACTTCGAGTTCGGCCCCGACGGCGCGCTGTACCTGATCGAGTGGGGCAGCGGCTTCGGCGGCAACAACGACAACTCCGGCGTCTACCGGATCGACTACACAGCCGGTGCCCGCGCCCCGATCGCGGTCGCCTCGGCGAACCCCACCTCCGGAGCGCCACCGCTCGCGGTCACCTTCTCCAGCGCCGGCTCGCGCGACCCCGACGGCGGGGCGCTCACCTACGCCTGGACGTTCGGCGACGGCGGCACCTCCACCCAGGCCAACCCGACCCACACGTACACCAGTTCCGGGAGCTACACCGCGCAACTCCGGGTGACCAACCCGGCGGGTCGGAGCGCGGTGGCGAACGTGCCGGTCACCGTCGGCAACACGGCACCGACCGTGACCATCGAGTTTCCGCCGGACGGTGGCTTCTTCGCCTGGGGCGACCAGGTCGCCTACACCGTCAAGGTCACCGATCCGGAGGACGGGACCGTCGACTGCGACGACGTCGAACTCCAGGTCCTGCTCGGCCACGACGAGCACGCCCACCCGCTGGAGCGGCACACCGGCTGCACCGGCACGGTGCAGACCCAGCTCGCCGACGGCCACGGGGCGGACGCGAACGTCTTCACCGTGCTGGAGGCAACCTACACCGACAAGGGCGGGTCCGACGGGGCCGAGCCGCAGACCGGCCGGGCGCTCGTGGTCCTTCAGCCCAAGCGCAAGCAGGCCGAGTACTACTCCGCCACCGGGCGGGTGACAGGTGCCACCGGGGGCGGCACCGCCGGGGTGGAGCGGGAGACCACAGGTGACACCGCCGGCGGCGGGCAGAACATCGGGTTCATCGAGGACGGCGACTGGTGGTCGGTGAGTCCGGCCAGCTTGACCGGCGTCACCTCGATCCAGTTCCGGGTCGCCTCGGCCACATCCGGCGGCCGGATCGAGGTACGCGCCGGAGCCGCGAACGGACCGCTGATCACCACCGCGACCGTGGCCGGCACCGGAGGGTGGCAGACGTACACCGACATCACCGCGCAGATACCCAACGGCGCCGCCGCGGAGGGCGCGTTGTACTTCGTCGCCCGGGACCCGAGCGGCGGCTCCGGCACCCTGTTCAACGTCAACTGGATGGACTTCGTCGGCCCCGGGGTGAGCGGCAACGCCCCACCGACGGTCGCCGCCACGGCCACCCCGACCAGCGGGACCGGGCCACTGGCCGTGACCTTCACCGGTACGGCGACCGACCCGGACGGGGACACCCCTCTCACGTACGCCTGGGACTTCGGCGACGGCGCGACCGCGAACACGCTCAGCGCCACCCACACGTACACCACGCCGGGCAGCTACACCGCCACCCTGACGGTCACCGACAGCCGGGGTGCCCGGGGGCAGGCAAGCGTGCCGATCCGGGTCGACGGGGCGGGCAACCCCTGCCAGGGAGAGCAGGGACCACAACGGTCCGACGAGTTCACCGGCACCTCGCTGGACCTCCAGCGGTGGACAGGCGTGGTGCGGGGGAACACCTCGTACTCGGTCGCCGACGGTTCGCTGCGGCTGCCCACCGCTGCGGGTGACCTGTACGGCACCCGCAACGACGCCACAAACCTGGTGCTCCAGCCCGCGCCCAGCGGAGCCTGGCAGGCGACCACCCGGGTGACCCTGGCGGCCCGGGCCGACTACCAGCAGGCCGGTCTGCTCATCTACGGCAACGACGACAACTACGCCAAGTTGGACCTGCTGTACGGAGGCAGCCGCCGGGTGGAGTTCATCAGGGAGAGCGCCGGGACGCCGCGCAACGAGAGCACGGACTCCACAGCGGCTCCCACAGGTGACACCATCCATCTGCGACTGACGAGCGACGGGACGAACCTGACCGCCGCCTACTCGACCGACGGGCAGACCTTCACCGCGGTCGGTCGGTCCGCCGCGCTGGCCGGGATCACCAACCCCCGAATCGGTCTCTTCGCCCTCAACGGCGGCACCACCGCACCTGTGGTGAACGCTCAGTTCGACTGGTTCCGGATCACCCCGGATGTCACCACGAGCGTCGTCACGCCGTCGGACGAGTTCACCGGCGGCAGCCTGGAGAAGTGCCGGTGGAACGCCATCGTGCGGGAGGACGCGACCCGCTACCGGGTGACCGACGGCGCGCTGCGCATCGACGTGCCGAACGGTGACATCTACGGCACCGGCAACACCGGGCCGACGAACTTCATCCTCCAGAACAGCCCGGCCGGGAACTGGACGATGCAGACCCGGGTCGACGGCAGCCTGCTCAATGAGCAGTATCAGCAGGCGGGCCTGCTGGTGTACGCCGACGACGACAACTACCTCAAGTTCGACTACGTCACGGACAACGCGGCCGGACAAGCGGTCTCGCGGCGGATCGAGTTCCGCAGCGAGGTCGGCGGAGCGGTGCAGAGTACGCAGCCACAGGCGACCGGCCTGACCCAGGGGATCTGGCACCTGCGGCTGACCCGCAGCGGAAGCACCTTCACCGCCGCGTACTCGGCCGACGGCACGAGTTGGACGAGCCTGGGGTCGTTGACGAGCACCGCGGTCGGGACGACCCCGAGGGTGGGTCTGTTCACTCTCGGCGCCAACCAGACCGCCGCCAAGACGGCCGCGTTCGACTACTTCCGACTCACCCCCGGGTAGTCGGCCGGCCCAGCCGATCCATCGATGCCGGCCCGTGCCTCTGCCCCGAGGCACGGGCCGGCGCTGGTGGTGGTTTGGGCGGGCTGTGCGGGAATGTCACCCCCATTTACCGAAACGTTATCCATCGAAGTCTTGCCATTAATCGTTTCAACGGAACTAATTTGTTCAACGGCTCGACATAAATGCTGGTACGGCGCCATCGGCACGGTGTCCGAACCGGCTCCATTTGGGACGGTCTTCGGCGAGCCGTCCCCCGCGACCCACGTCGAGTAACGACAGAGGAGACCGGAGTGCCCCGACCACCCCGTGCCCGCGTACCCATCACCGCCACACTTCTCACCCTCGGCCTCGCCGTGACCGGCCTCGCCGGCGTCCCTGCCGCACAGGCCGCGCCGAGCACCGAGACAGTCGCGCAGAGCGCCCCCGTCCAGCAGGCGGCTCCGGAGGCCGCCGATACGTTCTCAGTGCTGGTCTTCTCCAAGACCGCCGGCTTCCGCCACGCCTCCATTCCCACAGGCATCGCCGCCATCCAGGAACTCGGCGCGGAACACGGTTTCACCGTCGACACCACAGAGGACGGCGCCGCCTTCACCGATGCGAACCTGGCCCAGTACCAGGCCGTCATCTGGCTCTCCACCACCGGAGACGTGCTGACCGCCGACCAGCAGGCGGCGTTCGAGCGCTACATCCAGGCCGGTGGCGGCTACGCCGGCATCCACGCCGCCGCCGACACCGAGTACAGCTGGTCCTGGTACGGCGAACTGGTGGGGGCGTACTTCAACAGCCACCCGGCCAACCAGACCGCCACGGTCAAGGTCGAGGATCCGGCTCACCCCTCCACCGCGCACCTGCCGGAGCGCTGGTCCCGATACGACGAGTGGTACAACTACCGCACCAACCCGCGTGGTGCGGTGCACGTGCTGGCCACCCTCGACGAGAAGAGTTACTCCGCCGGCTCCGGCGCGATGGGGCACGACCACCCGATCGCCTGGTGTCAGGACTACGACGGCGGCCGAGCCTGGTACACAGGCGGCGGCCACACCGACGAGTCGTACGCCGAACCGGAGTTCCGCACCCACCTGCTCGGCGGTATCCGCACCGCGGCCGGGATCGAGGGTGCCGACTGCGGGGCGTCGCTGACCGCCAGCTTCGAGAAGGTGACGCTGGACAGCAACACAAGCAACCCGATGGAGCTGGACATCGCGCCCGACGGCCGGGTCTTCTACATCGAACGCGACGGCCGGGTGCAGATCGTCAAGCCGGACACCGGCAATACGGTCACCGCCATCGACCTCGACGTCTTCACCGGCAACGAGGACGGCCTGATCGGCATCCGCCTCGACCCGGACTTCGCCACGAACAACTGGGTGTATCTCTACTACGCCCCGAACGACGGGGTGGCGCGCAACCTGCTCTCCCGGTTCACGGTCAGCGGTGACTCGATCGACGCGGCCACCGAGAAGGTGGTGCTCCAGGTCGACACCCAACGCAACACCTGCTGCCACGCCGGCGGCACCATGACGTTCGACTCCGCCGGCAACCTCTACCTGGCCACCGGGGACAACACCAACCCGTTCTCCTCGGACGCGTACACGCCCATCGACGAGCGGCCCGGACGCGCCGACTACGACGCGCAGCGCACCTCCGGCAACACCAACGACCTGCGCGGCAAGGTGATCCGGATCCACCCGGAGGACGACGGGACGTACACCGTCCCGGAGGGCAACCTCTTCCCGCCGGGTACCGAGAAGACCCGTCCCGAGATCTTCGCGATGGGCTTCCGCAACCCGTTCCGGATCGGCATCGACCCGGCCACCGACACCCTCTACGTCGCCGACTACGGCCCGGACGCCGCGTCGGACAACCCCAACCGTGGCCCCGAGGGCCTGGTCGAGTGGAACATCGTCGCCGAACCGGGCAACTACGGCTGGCCGTACTGCACGGGGACCAACGAGGCGTACAACGACTACCAGTTCCCCTCCGGCCCGAGCGGGCCGAAGTTCGACTGCGCAGCGGTGGTGAACAACTCGCCGAACAACACCGGCCTGACCAACCTCCCGCCGGCCATCCCGGCCACCGTCGACTACGGCTACGGCGGTGACCCGCGCTACCCGGAGATCGGTGGCGGTGGTGCGCCGATGGGCGGCCCGGTCTACCGGTACGACGCCGACCTCGACTCGGACCGCAAGTGGCCGGCGTACTACGACGGCAAGGCGCTCCTCGGCGAGTGGAACCAGTCGAAGATGTACACGATGCAGGTCACCGAGGACGGCAAGGACCTGGTCGACATCAACCAGTTGCTCACCGGGATGTCCTTCATCCGCCCGATGGACTTCGAGTTCGGTCCGGACGGCGCGATGTACCTGATCGAGTGGGGTAGCGGCTTCGGCGGCAACAACGACAACTCCGGCGTCTACCGGATCGACTACATCGCCGGTGACCGGGCGCCGATCGCGGTGGCCAGCGCCGAACCCACCTCCGGGCAGGCCCCGCTGGAGGTGGCCTTCTCCAGCGCCGGTTCCCGCGACCCCGACGGAGGCACGCTCACCTACGCCTGGACGTTCGGCGACGGCGGCACCTCCACCGAGGCGAACCCGACCCACACGTACAGCTCGCCGGGCAACTACACCGCCCAGCTCACCGTCACCAACCCGAAGGGGCGTACGGCGGTGGCGAACGTGCCGATCACGGTCGGCAACACCGCGCCGACTGTGGAGATCGAGTTCCCGCCGGACGGTGGTTTCTTCAACTGGGGCGACCAGGTCAAGTACACGATCAAGGTGACCGACCCGGAGGACGGCGAGATCGACTGCGCCGACGTCCAGCTCCAGGTGCTGCTCGGTCACGACGAGCACGCCCACCCGCTGGAGCAGCACACCGGCTGCACCGGCACGGTGCAGACCCAGCTCGCCGCCGGGCACGGCGCCGAGGCGGACGTCTTCACCGTCCTGGAGGCCACCTACACCGACCAGGGCGGCACCGGTGGGGCCGACCCGCTGACCGGCCGGGATATCGAGATCCTCCAGCCCAAGCGCAAGCAGGCCGAGTACTTCACCGACACCGGCCGGGCCGAGAACGGCACCGGCGGCGGCGACCCCGGCGTGATGCGCGAGGCCAGCGGTGACTCCGCCGGCGGCGGGCAGAACATCGGTGCGATCGAGGACGGCGACTGGTGGTCGGTCGTCCCGGCCGACCTGACCGAGATCGACGAGATCCGCTTCCGGGTGGCCTCCGCGACCAGCGGCGGCGTGATCGAGGTACGGGCCGGCGCGGTCGACGGCCCGGTGGTCGCCACGGCCACCGTGCCGGGTACCGGCGACTGGCAGACCTACACCGACGTCACCGCGCCGGTGACGGGTGCAGCGAGCGGTTCGCTGTACTTCGTGGCCCAGGATCCGGCGGGCGGCTCGGGTTCGCTGTTCAACGTCAACTGGGCGGATTTCGTCGGCAAGGGCGTCACCGACAACGCACCGCCGGTGGTCACCGCCACCGCCACGCCGGCCACCGGCACCGCACCTGTCACCATCGCGTTCGGCGGCACCGCCACCGATCCCGAGGGCGACACCCCGCTGACGTACGAGTGGGACTTCGGTGACGGCGGCACGGCCGACACGCTGAACGCCGAGCACACCTACGCCGCACCGGGCAACTTCACCGCCACCCTGACGGTGACCGACAGCCGGGGCGCCCGGTCGTACGCCACGGTGCCGGTCCGGGTCGAATCGCCGAACACCTCCTGCCTCGGGGCACGTTCGGACAACTTCGACGGCGACACGCTCGACCGCGACCGGTGGAGCAGCGTGGTGCGGGAGAACCAGCTCCTGTCCGTCTCCGACGGCGCGCTGCAACTTCCGACCGGGGTCGGTGACCTCTACGGCAGCCGCAACGACGCGACAAACCTGGTGCTCCAGCCCGCGCCGACGGGTGCCTGGCAGGCGACCACGAAGGTCACCGTCCCGGTGACGGCTACCTACCAGCAGGCAGGTCTGATCGTCTACGGCGACGACGACAACTACGCCAAGGTCGACCTGCTCTACAACGGCAGCCGGCGGGTGGAGTTCCTCCGGGAGACTGCCGGCACGCCGCGCAACGACAGTGCCGACAACGTCGCCGCACCGGAGGGTGACACCGTCTACCTGCGGATCAGCAGCGACGGCACCACCCTGACCGCGGAGATGTCGGCCGACGGGCAGACCTACAGCCCGGTCGGGCGGTCCGCCGGGCTGGCCGGCATCGAGAACCCGCGGATCGGCCTGTTCGCCCTCAACGGTGGCACCGACGCCCCCGTCGTGGATGCCGCGTTCGACTGGTTCCAGGTGACGCCGGACGAGCCGGCCGGGCCGGTCGACCCGTCCGACGACTTCGACGGCATCTCGCTGGACAAGTGCCGGTGGAACGCGATCCTGCGGGAGGACCCGAGCGCCTACCGGGTCAGCGGTGGCAAGCTGCACATCGACGTGCCCAACGGTGACATCTACGGCACCAACAACACCGATCCGACGAACTTCATCCTGCAGAACGCCCCGACCGGCGACTGGACGATGGAGACCAAGATCGACGGCAGTCTGCTGGACGAGCAGTACCAGCAGGCGGGTCTGATCGTGTACGGCGACGACGACAACTACCTCAAGTTCGACTTCGTGGTGGACAACCAGGCCGGCCAGCCGGTGTCTCGGCGGATCGAGTTCCGCAGCGAGATCGGCGGATCGATCCAGGATCCCCAGCCGGGTGCGGAGAACCTGACCTCGTCCGAGTGGCACCTGCGGGTGTCGCGCGCCGGTGACACCTTCACCGCGTCGTACTCGGCGGACGGCACCACCTGGACGGCGTTGACCGAGCTGGTCAACGCGGCCGTGGGGGCGACCCCGAAGGTGGGCGTGTTCACCCTCAGCGGCAACCAGACCGCCTCGAAGTCGGCGTCGTTCGACTACTTCCGGTTCTCCACCGAGGCCGGACCGGACGACGACACCGCCCCTGTCACCACGGCCGAGGTGTCCGGCACCCCGGTCGAGGGTTGGCTCACCGGCCCGGCGACCGTCACCCTGACCGCCGCCGACAACGACGGTGGCAGCGGGGTGGCTCGCACCGAGTACCAGCTCGATGACGCCACCACCTGGACCGCCTACACCGCACCGGTGCAGGTGACCGGGGACGGCGAGCACGAGCTGCGGTTCCGCTCGGTGGACGAGGCCGGCAACGTGGAGGAGACCAAGACGGTAGCCGTCCGCATCGACGCCACCGCGCCGGTCAGCACCGCGACGTTCGCTCCGGCGAACGACGAGGGCTGGCACGACGGCACCATCCCGGTGGTACTCACCTCGACCGACGCCGGTTCCGGGGTGAAGCTGCTGGAGTGGTCGTTGGACGGCGGCGACTGGACGCCGTACACCGAGCCGGTGCAGATCAGCGGTGACGGGGACCACGAGCTGCTCTACCGGGCCACCGACACCGCAGGCAACGCCGAGACGCTCAAGTCGGCGGTGGTCCGGATCGACGGTACGAAGCCCACCCTGCTGGTCTCCGGCATCGCCGACGGCCAGCTCTACGGGGACAGCCAGGACGTCCGGGTGTCGTGGCAGGCGGTGGACCCGACCTCGGGCATCGCCTCAGTGGTCGGTCAACTCGACGACCGCCCGTACGTCAGCGGCACGCTCCAGGCGATGTACGAGCTGCCGTTGGGCCTGCACGAGCTGACCGTCACGGCGACCGACAAGGCGGGCAACGCCACCACCGCGTCGGTCCGCTTCTTCGTCACCACCTCGTTCCGGGACATGCAGAACCTGCTGGACCGGTTCAAGGCGACGGGTCGGCTCTCCACGAAGGCGCACAACCAGTTGTCGAAGCGACTCTCCAACGCCCGTGTGGCGGAGGCGGAGGGCAACGACAAGCGGGCGATCAACCAGCTCACCGCGTTCCGGACGCTTGCCGGTGACGCTGAGCTGGTCGGCGAGGCGGAGATCCGGGACGTGCTGATCCGGGACGCCGACGCCATGATCGTCCGGCTCGGTGGCACGGCCAGCAAGATCGGCGTACAGGCCAATGACGGCGAGTCCGTCAAGGGCGCCGGCCGCCTCGGCGGCGACCCCACCCGCCTGGCCCCGGGGCGTCGCCTCTGAGCGACAGTTCCCGGTAGCACACAGGGGCCCCGTCCGGCAGCAGCCGGGCGGGGCCCCGCCATGTTCCCGGTTACCTGTCGAGCACCGCCCGCAGGGCCTTCAGGTCGTCCTCGGTGGGGTGCCAGGCGCCGGCCTCGGCGTTGGCGCGTACCTGCTCGGGTGTGGTGGCGCCGGCGATGACCGAGGTGACCGCCGGCTGGGCGGCCAGCCCACCGATCGCCACGTGCAGCATGGGCACCCCCCGTTCCGCGGCGTACGCCTCGATGCCCTCGATGGTGTCCCAGTCGGCGGCGGCGAGGCGCTGGGCGTACCGTCCGCCACCGGCCAGGCGGCTACCGGCGGGGGGCGCCTCACCCCGCTTGTACTTGCCGGTGAGCAGCCCGTTCGCCAACGGGAAGAACGGCAGCATGCCCAGCCCGAACCGGTCGCAGGCCGGCAGCACCTCGATCTCGGCGTCCCGGTTCAGCAGGCTGTAGTGGTTCTGCGCGCTGACGAAGCGGGTGAATCCGCGGGTCTTCGCCGTCCAGTCGGCGTCGGCGATCTGCCAGCCGGAGAAGTTGGAGTTGCCGAGGTACCGCACCTTGCCGGCGCGGACCAGATCGTCCAGGGCGGACAGCGTCTCCTCGATCGGGGTACCCGGGTCCGGCTCGTGGAACTGGTACAGGTCGATGTAGTCGGTGTCCAGCCGCCGCAACGACGCCTCGACCGCCCGGATCACGTACCGCCGCGAACCGCGTACCCCGAAGTCCCGGCCGTTGCTACCGGCCATCGACATGCCGAACTTGGTCGCCAGCACCACGTCGTCCCGACGGCCCTTGAGGGCCGCGCCGAGTTGCGCCTCCGAGGCGCCGTGCGGCTCACCGTAGATGTCGGCGCTGTCGAAGAAGTTGATCCCGGCGTCGAGGGCCGCGTCGACCACCGCGCGGGTGCCGTCCAGATCGAGTTTGCGGCCGAAGTTGTTGCAGCCGATCCCCACCACGGACACCACGAGCCCGGAGTCGCCCAACCGGCGATAGGTCATCTCACTCACGAGATCACCATATGTCGCCCCGTCGGATGGTCGCAGGGCCGACCACCGGAGCGGGTGCGGTGGTCAGCCCACGTCCCAAACCGGCTCGTCGGTCTCGACCACCTCGCCGTCGCCACGGAAGAGCAGGAACCTGTCGAAGGTCCGGGTGAACCAGCGGTCGTGGGTGACCGCCACCACCGTGCCGGAGAAGGCGGTGAGCCCGGCTTCCAGCGCCTCCGCCGAGGCCAGGTCGAGGTTGTCGGTGGGCTCGTCGAGCAGCAGCATCGTCGCGCCTGACAGTTCCAGCAGCAGCACCAGGAAGCGGGCCTGCTGGCCGCCGGAGAGGGTGCCGAAGCGCTGGTCACCCTGCCCCGCCAGCTCGTACCGGGACAGCGCCGCCATGGCCGCGTGCCGGTCCATGCCGTCCCGGTGCTCGTCGCCCCGCCAGAGGATCTCGACGAGCGTCTTCGCCATCAGTTCCGGCCGGTCGTGGGTCTGGGAGAAGTGACCGGGACGCACCCGCGCGCCCAGTCGGGCCACCCCGTCGTGCGCCACCGGCGCCAGCGCCGCCGCACCGTCGACGGGGCCGTTCGCCGGGTCCGGGTCCGTCCCGCCCCGGGCCAGCAGGCGCAGGAAGTGCGACTTGCCGGTGCCGTTGGCGCCGAGCACCGCGAGCCGGTCGCCGTACCACAGCTCCAGGTCGAAGGGGTAGGTCAGGCCGTCCAGCTCCAGCTGCTCGCAGACCAGCGCCCGCTTGCCGGTCCGCCCGCCGGCCAGCCGCATCCGGATGTCCTGCTCCTTCGGCGGTACGGGCGGCGGCCCGGCCTCCTCGAACTTGCGCAACCGGGTCTGCGCCGCCTGATAGCGCGAGGCCATCCCATCGTTGTACGCGGCCTTCTGCTTGTACATCAGCATCAGCTCGCGCAGCTTCTGATGCTCCTCGTCCCATCGCTTCCGCTGCTCGTCGAGACGGGCGTGGCGGGCCACCCGCGCCTCGTGCCAGCTGGCGAAGCCACCCGGGTGCACCCAGGCGCTGCCACCCTCCACCGCGACCACCCGGTCGGCGGTGTGCGCCAGCAGTTCCCGGTCGTGCGAGACGTAGAGCACCGACTTTGCCGACTCCCGCAGCCGCGCCTCCAGCCAGCGCTTGCCGGGCACGTCGAGGAAGTTGTCCGGCTCGTCGAGCAGCAGCACCTCGTCGGGGCCGCGCAGCAGCAGTTCCAGGGCGAAGCGCTTCTGCTGCCCGCCGGAGAGGGTCCGCACCGGGCGCTGTCGGGCGGTTTCCCAGGGCAGATCGAGAACGATCGTGGCGACCGTGTCGAAGAGCACCTCGGCGTCGTACCCTCCGGTCTCGCCCCAGGCCGCCAACGCGTCGGCGTACGCCAGCTGGGCCTTGCCCGCGGCGGTGCTGTACTTGCCGCGCAGCTCGGCCTCCCGCATGGCCGCCTCGGTCTCGGCCAGCCGGCGACCGGCGTCGCGCAAGGCCGGTGGGGCGAGCGACAGGGCCAGGTCGGCCAGGTTCGACTCGTCGCCGATCATGCCGATGAACTGCCGCATGACGCCCAGCCCACCGGCGCGCGCGATCGTGCCGGTGGGCACCGGCAGGTCACCGGCGACCATCCGCAGCAACGTCGTCTTGCCCGCGCCGTTCGGCCCGACAAGGGCCACCTTCGCGCCCTCACCGACCCGGAACGACACGTCGGCGAAGAGCTGCCGCCCGTCCGGCAGGACATGCCCGACCGCCGCCACGTCCACGTATCCCACGCCGGCATCCTGCCCGAGCCGGACCGGCCGGCCAACCGATTACCCGGTCAGTGGGTGACGCGCAACACCCGGAATCCCTTCTGGCTGGCGTGTCGGGTTACCCGCCAGCCCTGCTGGACCAGCCAACCCTGCAACGAGTCACCGCCGAGATGGCGGGCCACCACCAGCCAGCCGACGCCGTCCGGAGCGAGCCGGGGCAACCAGCGCAGCAGCAGTTGGTGCAGCTCGTCCTTGCCGACCCGGATCGGCGGGTTGGACCAGATCTGCGCGAAGCGCAGGTCGGCGGGTACCTCTTCGGGGGCCGTCACCCGCAGCCGGCCGGACAGCCCGAGCCGGGCGGCGTTCTCGGCGGTCAGCCCCCGGGCCCGCTCGTTCACGTCCACCGCCCAGGTCGTGGCCGTGGGGGCGACGGTGGCCAGCACGCAGGCGATCGGGCCGAAACCACAGCCGAGGTCGAGCAGGGCGCCGGTGGTCGTGGGAGCCGGTGGCTCGGCCTTGCGCAGCAACACGGCGGTGCCGGGGTCGAGGCGGCTGGCTGAGAAGACCCCGGACGCCGAGACCAGGGTGTAGTCGCGCCCGGCGACGGTGAACTGCACCTCGCGTGCCCGGGCGGGCGCGTCCGGCTCGGCGGTGAAGTAATGGTCCCCGGTCACGCGGGCCATTCTCGCACCGCGCCGGATCCGGCCGACGGTGCGGCTGCCGCAGTGGATCCGACACGTCCATCCACCGCGTTTCCGCAAAATACCTTCTAAAGGGATAAACATCCCTACTCTGGACGACATGGTGTATCGGTACGACTCCGATGAGGACGCATACGTCCCCTACCGGGACGACGAGCCCGAGGACGTTGCGCCCCGGCCCGGCCCGCCGCCCCCGGCAGGGCCGTCCCCGTCGCGCTTCCCCACCCCGTCGCTGGCCCGGCCGAACCAGATCATGTTGCCGTCATCGGCACCGCCACGCGAGGCGTTCCCCGCCACTCGGCAGGAGCCGGCACCACGGTACGACGCGGCACCTGTCGCACCCGACGAACCGCCGCCTCTCGGCGTGGCGGCAGCGCCGCCGGAGGCCGGCACCACGACTGTCGTGCCGCCGCCCCGCCGGGGTGGCGGTCGCACCTGGCAGGTGCTGATCGGCGGGGCCGCGGCGCTTGTGCTCCTCGCTCTCTGCGGGCTCACGGCCGCGACTCTGCTGGACGGTCGGACCCTGATCGGTCAGCAGGCCGCGCCCAGTGCCGGACCGGACACCACCCGTGGGACGGTGCCCGCCGAGGCGAGCGATCTCGATTCCCGCGACACCGACCAGGCACCGCTCACCGCCCGCGAGGTCTTCCCGGCCAGCACCCTCGCCGTCGGTGACGGCGAGAACGGCTACGAGGTGCTACGCACCCAGTCCAGCGCCAGTTGCCCGGTGGCCGCCACCGGGGAGGTCGGGGAACTGCTGGTCCGGCTCGGCTGCAACCAGGTCGTCCGGGCCACCCTCAGCACACCGGACGGCGACCACCTGGTCACCGCGGGGCTGTTCAACCTCACCGACAGATCCAGTGCGGAGCGGGCCCGGGACCGGATCCGCCAACTGCTGGACGAGCGGCAGGGCCGCTTCCGAGGCATGTCGGCAGGCGACGACACCGAGGTCATAGCCACCGCGCCGGCACGGGTCGGCTGGCAGGTACGCGGTCACTACATCGCCTACGCGGTGGTCGCCCGCACCGACGGCGCCACCATCCGGGCCGGTGACACCACGGTCCGCGAGATTCTCTTCGACATGCTCGAACAGCACCTCAGCCAGGGCGTGCTGGAGCGGCGGGCGGAAGGCGGGACGGCGAGCCAGCCGACCGAGGGGCCCTCCGACGACACAGGCGAACAGGGCGAGTCCACCGAGGACTGAGCCACCGGCGGACGGCGGGAGGCGGGCCCTGACCGGCCCGCCTCAGCTGTCGGCGGGAACCCGCAGCCGCCGGGTGGCCTCGGCCCGGCGCGCGTACTCGTCGGGATCGTCCGGGTAGCCGACCGCCACCAGGGTCAGCCCGTGCGCCGGTGCCACTGTCACCTCGCTGGCCCGCTCCCGTCGGGTGAGCAGGTCGGCCGGCCACTGCTCGGGCCGGCGGCCGTCACCGGCGACCAGCATGGCACCGACCAGGCTGCGGACCATCGCCTGGCAGAACGCGTCGGCCTGCACGGTGGCGACGAGCGTCCCGTCGGCGTCCCGCCGCCAGTCCAGCCGGGTCACCTCCCGCAGCGTGGTGGCGTTCTCCTTGCGCCGGCAGTACGCGGCGAAGTCGTGCTCCCCCACCAGGCCGGCCGCCGCGGCGGCGAGCCGGTCGAGGTCGAGTACCCGGGGCCAGGCCAGGATCTCGTGCCGGCGCAGCGGATCGCACCCCCACGGCGCGTCGGTAACCCGGTACTCGTAGCGGCGGAAGGTCGCCGAGAAACGGGCGTCGAAGGTGGCCGGCACCGCCCGCATCGCCCGCACCCGCACATCTGTCGGAAGCAGGCGGCCCAGCCGACGCAGCAGCCGCCCCTCGTGGGCACCCCAGACCTCGGTGGGCAGGTCGAGGTGACAGACCTGCCCGGTGGCGTGCACCCCGGCGTCGGTGCGGCCGGCGACCGTCAGCCCGGTCGCGACGCCGGCACCGAGCACCAGGTCCAGCGTCTCGACAAGCACTCCCGCGACGGTCCGCCGCTCCGGCTGGACGGCCCAACCGGAGAAGGCGGTGCCGTCGTACGCGACATCGAGCCGCAGCCGGGTGCGCTCCTGCACGTCGTACCTCCCATGGCGCTGTGACGAAGTCCCCGCCCGGCCGGGGGTGGGCCCAGGCAACAACCGAGAACCTCGCGAGACCCTCAACGGGTCGGGCCCGGCACCCCAGGGGGTACCGGGCCCGACAACGGCCTGGATCAGGCCTTGCCTTCCTCGGTGGCCAGGTCGCTGTCCTCGCGGGCAGCGGCGGTGTCACCGGAGGCCGACTGCGGCGGCTCGGCGTCCTGGTCGGCCGACCGCGACGCGGGGGCCTCCTCGGCCGGTGCCAGCGCCTCGACCTTGTCCTGCTGCGCGGCCTTGCGGCCGGCGGTCTTCTTGTTCGCCTTCGGCTCGGCGACCTGAAGCTCCTCGACCAGCTCGATGATCGCCATCGGTGCGGCGTCACCCTTGCGCGGACCGGTCTTCACGATCCGGGTGTAGCCGCCGTTGCGGTTGGCGTACCGCGGCGCGATCTGGTCGAACAGGGCGTAGACCACGTCCTTGTCCTTGACCACGGTCAGCACCCGCCGACGCGACGCGAGGTCGCCCCGCTTGGCCTTCGTGATCAGCTGCTCGGCGAGCGGACGCAGCCGCCGAGCCTTGGTCTCGGTGGTCTGGATCTTGCCGTGCTGGAACAGCGCGGTGGCCAGGTTGGCCAGCATCAGCCGCTCGTGCGCGGGGCTGCCGCCGAGGCGGGGGCCCTTGGTGGGCGTGGGCATGCTTGGTGCTCCTCAGGTGTGGCGGCAGCGCGGACTAGAGCTGCTCGGTCTCGCGGTAGTCGTCGGTGTCGTAGTCGGCCTCGCCGAAGGCGTCCACGACGTGCGCCGGGTCGAAGTTCGGAGCCGAGTCCTTCAGCCCGAGACCCATCCCGGCGAGCTTCATCTTGACCTCGTCGATCGACTTCTGGCCGAAGTTGCGGATGTCGAGGAGGTCGGCCTCGGTACGCCCGATGAGCTCACCAACGGAGTTGATGCCCTCGCGCTTGAGGCAGTTGTAGGAGCGGACGGTCAGGTCCAGCTCCTCGATCGGCAGGGCCAGGTCCGCCGCCAGCTGCGCGTCCTGCGGGGACGGGCCGATGTCGATACCCTCGGCGGTCTCGTCCAGCTCACGGGCCAGCCCGAACAGCTCCACGAGCGTCGAACCGGCCGAGGCCAGTGCGGTACGCGGCCCCATCGACGGCTTGGTCTCGACGTCGATGATCAGCCGGTCGAAGTCCGTCCGCTGCTCGACACGGGTCGCCTCGACGCGGTAGGTCACCTTGAGCACCGGGGAGTAGATCGAGTCGACCGGGATCCGGCCGATCTCCGCGCCCGCCTGCTTGTTCTGTGCCGCGGTGACGTAACCACGCCCCCGCTCGACGGTCAGCTCCATGTCGAGCCGGCCCTTGCCGTTGAGGGTGGCCAGCTTCAGGTCCGGGTTGTGCACCGAGACACCTGCCGGAGGCTGGATGTCACCGGCGGTCACGTCGCCCGGCCCCTGCTTACGCAGGTACATGCTGACCGGCTCGTCGTGCTCGGAGCTGACGCAGAGCTCCTTGATGTTCATGACGAGCTCGACCACGTCCTCCTTGACCCCGGGGATCGTGGTGAACTCGTGCAGCACCCCGTCGATCTTGATCGAGGTGACCGCCGCACCCGGGATGGAGGACAGCAGCGTACGCCGCAGCGAGTTGCCCAGGGTGTAGCCGAAGCCCGGCTCCAGCGGCTCGATGGTGAACCGGGACCGGGTCTCGTTGATCGACTCCTCGGAGAGGGTCGGTCGCTGGCTGATGAGCATGTCTTCTCTTCTCTTCCGGGACGCCCGCTATATGACGCCCACGACACAAACTGTTCCGGTGGCCCGCCCCCGCCGGGGGCGGGCCACCGCAACGAGCCCTTACTTGGAGTAGAGCTCGACGATCAGCTGCTCCTGGACCTGGGTGTCGATCACCTGTCGGGCCGGGAGCGAGTGCACCAGGATCTTCATCTGGCTGGGGATCGCCTCCAGCCACGCCGGAACGGTCTTGGAGCCGGCCTCGGCCTGAGCCACGATGAACGGGGTGAGCTCCTTGCTCTTGCCCCGAACCTCGATGATGTCGTGCTCCTTGACGCGGTACGACGGGATGTCGACCTTCTTGCCGTTCACCGTGAAGTGACCGTGCTTGACCAGCTGACGGGCCATGTCACGGGACTTGGCGTAGCCGGCCCGGTAGACCACGTTGTCCAGCCGCGACTCGAGGATCTGCAGCAGCACCTCGCCGGTCTTGGCCTTCTTGCCCACGGCTTCCTCGTAGTAGCCGCGGAACTGCTTCTCCAGCACGCCGTACACGCGGCGGGCCTTCTGCTTCTCACGGAGCTGGAGCAGGTACTCCGTCTCCTTCGTGCGGCCGCGGCCGTGCTGCCCGGGCGGGAACGGCCGGGACTCGAACGGGCACTTCGGACCATCGCACTTGCTGCCCTTGAGGAACAGCTTCATCTTCTCCCGACGGCAACGGCGGCAGTCGGCACCGGTGTAACGAGCCATCTCTCTCTACCTCTCAGACCCGACGACGCTTCGGCGGACGGCACCCGTTGTGCGGCTGCGGGGTGACGTCGGAGATCTGCCCGACCTCAAGGCCCACGGCCTGCAGCGAACGGATGGCGGTCTCCCGGCCGGAGCCGGGGCCCTTGACGAACACGTCGACCTTGCGCATGCCGTGCTCCATGGCCCGACGCGCGGCGGCCTCGGCGGCCAGCTGCGCGGCGAACGGAGTCGACTTGCGGGAGCCCTTGAAGCCCACCTGGCCGGAGGAGGCCCAGGAGATGACGGCACCAGTCGGATCGGTGATCGAGACGATGGTGTTGTTGAAGGTGCTCTTGATGTGCGCCTGCCCGTGGGCGACGTTCTTACGTTCCTTGCGCCGGACCTTCTTGACAGCGGCTCCGGCACGAGCCTTCGGTGGCATAAGTCTGTGCGCTCCTGATTAGGTTCTCGATCGGTGCTGGCTATTCGCCCCGTTGATCAGGTAGACACCGGTTCCAGTTGGAGCCCGCCCTACCTCGACGGAGAACGACCAGCATTCCGGTTTAAGAACTATTACTTCTTGCCGGGCTTCTTCTTGCCGGCGACGGTCCGCTTCGGGCCCTTGCGGGTCCGCGCGTTGGTCTTGGTCCGCTGGCCACGCACGGGCAGGCCCCGGCGGTGCCGGATGCCGGCGTAGCAGCCGATCTCGACCTTGCGGCGGATGTCAGCGGCGACCTCGCGGCGCAGGTCGCCTTCAACCTTGTAGCTGGCCTCGATGTGGTTGCGGAGCTGGACCAGCTCCTCGTCCGTGAGGTCCCGGACGCGCTTGTCCGGCGAGATGCCGGTAGCGCTGAGCGTCTCCAGGGCGCGGGTGCGGCCCACGCCGAAGATGTAGGTGAGCGCGATCTCCATCCGCTTCTCGCGGGGAAGGTCGACGCCGACTAGACGTGCCATGTGCGGGCGTACTCCTCGTGGTGTGCTGGCGAAGGTGTGGACCCGTCCCACCCCGCTACCGGCCGTCCCTGTCCTTCCGACGCCGATGGCGCCGGCGACCGGGATCGGTCGCTGCCCGAGCGGGCCCCGGCCTTCGACCGGGGGTCAACCACGATTGAGTACGCGCTGCGCACCGCTCGCGGCTGGGACGAGCATGTGTGATGTGTGGGCTGGTTCAGCCCTGGCGCTGCTTGTGGCGCGGGTCGGTGCAGATGACCATGACCCGGCCGTGCCGGCGGATCACCCGGCACTTGTTGCAGATCCTCTTGACGCTCGGCTTGACCTTCACGGTTGCCTTACTTCCCATCTGGCCCGGCGCCACGAGGCGCGACACCGGACGTCGAAGACGGACACGGGACGTTCCCGGCCGCCGTCAGGCTTACTTGTAGCGGTAGACGATGCGCCCGCGGGTCAGGTCGTACGGCGAAAGCTCGACGACGACTCGATCCTCCGGCAGGATGCGGATGTAGTGCTGCCGCATCTTGCCGCTGATGTGAGCCAGCACCTTGTGGCCGTTGGCGAGCTCCACCCGGAACATAGCGTTCGGCAGGGGCTCGATGACCCGACCTTCGATCTCGATGGCTCCGTCTTTTTTCGGCATGTCCTCCGCTGTCCTGACGTCGGTTGCTCCGGACGGCCCACAACGTCTTACACGGGTGCTTGACCAAGATCAGGCTTCCCGCGCCAGCCGCGGCTCCGCGTCCCACCGAAGCGCTGGTGGGCATGGCGGAGTGGACGCTGTGCGCCGATCAGAAAGTGTACGCCCGCCTGCACGTGGTCGCCAAACCGACCTGCCAGCCGGGCTCGGTCCGGTCCAGGAAACGGGACGTTCAGCCCAGATCGCCCCGGTCAGGGCGTCGCGCCGGCGTCTCGGTGGCCCCGCCGGCCTCGGTGTCCGCCGGGCCACCCGGGGCCGCCACCGCGTCGCCGGTGACGTCGTCACGGCCCACCGCCCGCCGATCGTCGGGAACGCCACCGGCCGCCAGCGCGGCACCGTCGCCGGCCGCTCCCCCGCCCGGACCGACGGGCCCGACGGCACCGGGCTGCTGCTGGCCGAGTGCCTTGCGCTCCCGCTTGAGAGCGCGCTTCTCCGCCTTTCGCTGCCGGCGGCGCTCCCGCTCCGCCGCCCACCGCTGGGGCTCACCGCTGGCCAGTCCGGTGGCGGTACGCACCAGCAGCACCGCCCCCCACGGGCCCGCGACCCAACCCGGCCAGAAGTAGAGCGGGTCACGGGTCGCCAGCGAGCTGACCGCCCAGATCGCCACCACGATCCCGACCACCTTCAGCCAGGGCTCCCAGACCTCGACCAGCCAACGCGCGGTCAGCCCGCGCCCGCCGTCGGTCGGCACTGGGACATCCGGGCCTCGGGGCGTCGGCACCACCGCACCGGCGGGCGCCGGCAGATCGCTGAGGAGGGCATCCAACTCGGCGTACGTGCGGGCGGCGTAGGCCCGCTGCAACCGCTCGTCGTACTCGTGCAGGTCGAGTCGGCCCTCTTCGAGGGCGCTCCGGAGGCGTTCGGCGACGGCCTGCCGGTCGGAGTCCGCTGCCCGCATCGCGTCCCGCTCGTCCATGCCGGCAAGCATGCCACCGCGCTGCCACTGCCGCCGAACGGCCGTCCCGGTGGGTCAGTGCTCCCGGCTCGGCCCGCCCGCGCCCGTCACGGGGTCGTCGTGGCGCTCGGCTGGCGAGCGGTCACCAGATCACCGAGGCGGGACCGGCCGCCGTCGTGAGCGGTGAGCACCCACACCCCATCGGGCAGCAGGGCCATGCTGTGCTCGACGTGTGCGGCACGCGAGCCGTCGCGGGTGACAACGGTCCAGCCGTCGGCGAGTTCCGCCGTACGCGGCGACCCCATGGTGATCATCGGCTCGATGGCCAGCGCCAGCCCCGGCACCAACCGCGGCCCCTTGCCCGGCCGCCCGTGGTTGAGCACGTGCGGGTCCTGATGCATCTCGGTGCCGATGCCGTGCCCGCCGTAGCCGTCGACGATGCCGTAGCGCCCCGCCTTGCGGACCGCGCGCTCCACCGCGTGCGAGATGTCGGTGAGCCGGCCCTTGCCGCTGGTGGCACCGCGGGCCGCCGCGGCGATCCCGGCCCACATCGCGTCCTCGGCGACGTCGGCCATCCGCAGCAGCGCGGGATCGACCTCACCCACGCCCACAGTGATCGCCGCGTCGCCGTGCCACCCGTCGAGCACCGCACCGCAGTCGATCGAGATCAGGTCGCCGTCGGCGAGGACCTGCTTCGGCGACGGGATGGCGTGCACGATCTGCTCGTTGACCGAGGAACAGATCGACGCCGGGAACCCGTGGTAGCCCTTGAACGACGGGACCGCTCCCGCCTCGCGGATCGTGGTCTCGGCGATCTCGTCCAGGTCGGCGGTGCTCACCCCCGGGGCGACCGCCTCCCGCATCCGGCGAAGTGCCTCCGCGACCACGAGGCCGGCAGCCCGCATCTTCTCGATCTGCTCAGGAGTCTTCAGCTGGATGTCCAGCTGGGGACGACGCATGGAGGCGCTACCTTTCGTTGCCCAGACAGCGGGGTACGACAGGCGTACCCCGCTGTCAGCACTCTATCCGGCGGACAGCTGGGCGACCTCAGCCCCCGTACGACCGGAGGGCGTCGATGGCGCGGACCGTGACGTCCTCCACCGGGCCGGTGGCGTCGATGCCGACCAGCTTGCCCTGCGCGCCGTAGTAGTCCACAAGCGGCGCGGTCTTCTCGGCGTACTCCCGCAACCGGGCGGCGATGGTCTCCGGCTTGTCGTCGTCCCGCTGGAACAACTCCGCGCCACAACGGTCGCAGATGCCGTCCCGGCTGGTCGGGTCGAACTCGACATGCCAGATCTTGCCGCAGCCCCGGCAGGTACGCCGCCCGGACAGCCGCCGGATCACCTCGTCGTCGTCGACGACCAGTTCGAGCACGATGTCCAGCGCCGTCCCCAGATCCGCGAGGAGCTTGTCCAGCGCGGCGGCCTGCGGGGTGGTGCGCGGAAACCCGTCGAGCAGGAAGCCGTCGGCGGCATCCGGCTCGGCGAGCCGGTCCCGCACCATGTTGATGGTGACCTCGTCCGGCACCAGCTTGCCGGCGTCCATGTACCGCTTGGCCTCGACGCCGAGCGGGGTGCCCTGGGACACGTTGGCCCGGAAGATGTCGCCGGTCGAGATCTTCGGCACGGACAGGTGCGCGGCGATGAATTCCGCCTGTGTGCCCTTGCCCGCGCCCGGCGGGCCAACCAGAACCAGTCTCATCTACCGCAGGAACCCTTCGTAGTTCCGCTGCATCAGTTGGCTCTCGATCTGCTTGCTCGTCTCCAGAGCCACGCCGACCATGATCAGCACTGCGGTACCACCGAACGGGAAGTTGAGGTACTGCTGCCGGTCCAGCCAGATGAAGAAGAAGTTCGGCAGGATCGAGATGGTCGCGAGGTACAGCGCGCCCGGCAGGGTGATGCGACTGAGGATGAAGTCCAGGTAGTCGGCGGTCGGCTTGCCGGGGCGGATGCCCGGCACGAAGCCGCCGTACTTCTTCATGTTGTCCGCGACCTCGGTCGGGTTGAACGTGATCGAGACGTAGAAGTACGTGAAGAAGATGATGAGCATGAAGTAGACCACGATGTAGATCGGGCTGGTCGGGTCGACCAGGTTGTTCTGGATCCACGCCTGGGTCTTGCCCGGGTCATTCTGGTCGAAGAACTGCAGCGCCAGCTGCGGCAGGTAGAGCAGCGACGAACCGAAGATGACCGGGATCACACCCGCCTGGTTGACCTTCAGCGGGATGTAGGTCGAGGTGCCGCCGTACATGCGCCGGCCGATCATGCGCTTGGCGTACTGCACCGGGATGCGGCGCTGCGCCTGCTCGATGAACGTGACAGCGGTGATGACCACCAGGACCAGCGCGATGACGAGCAGGAACTTCCACCAGCCCTGGCTCTCCTTGATCCGCCAGCCCTCGCTGGGCAGGCGGGCCGCGATCGAGGTGAAGATCAGGACCGACATGCCGTTACCGACGCCCCGGTCGGTGATCAGCTCACCGAGCCACATGACCATGCCGGTACCGGCGGTCATCGTCATCACCAGGATGGACAGGGTCAGCCAGTCCGGGATGCCGGTGCCGGTCGGGATGATCTCCTCGTTGCACTGGTTGTTGAACAGCTGCCCGGAGCGGGCCAGCGCCACGAACGCCGAGGCCTGCAGGACACCCAGCCCCAGCGTCAGGTAGCGGGTGTACTGGGTGATCTTCGCCTGGCCGGCCTGGCCCTCCTTGCGGAGCTGCTCGAGCCGGGGAATGACCACCGTCAGCAGCTGCAGGATGATCGACGCGGTGATGTAGGGCATGATGCCCAGCGCGAAGATCGACAGCTGCAGCAGCGCGCCGCCGGAGAAGAGGTCGAGCAGGTTCAGTACCCCTGTGGAGCCCTCAATGGACTCCAGGCACTTCTGCACGTTGCCGTACGAGACGCCCGGGCTGGGCACCGTGGCGCCGAGCCGGTAGATCGCGATGATGCCGACTGTGAACAGCAGCTTCTTGCGCAGGTCAGGCGTACGGAACGCACTGAGAAAGGCGGACAGCAACTTCTTCCTCCTGCGCGAGGCGGGCCGCCGGTCGTCCCTGGCGGATCGGGGTGGGTTCCGGGCAAGTGCCCGATATCCATGGCTGGGAAGGGACTCTAACAGCCCGATCCCGGTCCGGGCAGATGTGCCCGGCTACATAAACCGAATCCGATGTTACCGGGCGCACAGGCCCGTTGCAGACCATGGCGCCCGCCAGCTGGGATCAACTGGCGGGCGCCATGGGTAAAACAGCTCTACAGCTCGGTGACCGAGCCGCCGGCGGCGGTGATCTTTTCCTTGGCCGACGCGCTGAACGCGTGCGCCGACACCTGGAGCGCCACCCCACCGAGATCCCCGGTGCCGAGGACCTTCACCGGCTGCCCCTTGCGGACCGCGCCGGCCTCGACCATCTCGGTCGGGCCGACCTGGCCACCGTTGGGGAACAGCTCGGCCAGGCGGTCCAGGTTTACCACCTGGAAGACCACCTTGAACTTGTTCTTGAAGCCCTTCAGCTTCGGCAGGCGCATGTGGATGGGCATCTGCCCACCCTCGAACGCCGCCGAGATGTTCTTCCGGGCCTTCGAACCCTTGGTACCGCGACCGGCGGTCTTGCCCTTCGAGCCCTCACCGCGACCCACACGGGTCTTCGCGGTCTTGGCACCCGGCGCCGGACGCAGGTGGTGGACCTTGATCGTCATTACTCGACCTCCTCGACCTTCACGAGGTGGTTGACCGCGAAGATCATGCCGCGAATCTCGGGCCGGTCCTCCTTGACCACCACGTCATTGATCCGCTTGAGACCGAGCGAACGCAGCGACTCGCGCTGGTTGCGCTTGGTCCCGATCTCGGAACGGACCTGGGTGACCTTGAGACGTGCCATCAGGATGCCACCCCCGCCCGCGACGCCAGCATGGCCGCCGGCGCGACGTCCTCCACCGGCAGACCCCGCCGCGCGGCGACGGCCTCCGGGGACTCCAGCCCCTTCAGCGCGGCCACTGTGGCGTGCACGATGTTGATCGGGTTCGACGAGCCCAGGCTCTTGGAGAGCACGTCGTGGATGCCCGCGCACTCCAGCACGGCACGGACCGGACCACCGGCGATGACACCCGTACCGGCGGAGGCCGGCTTGAGCAGCACCACCCCGGCGGCGTCCTCGCCCGTGACCGGGTGCGGGATCGAGGAACCGATCCGCGGCACCTTGAAGAAGTGCTTCTTGGCCTCCTCGACGCCCTTGGCGATCGCCGCGGGCACCTCCTTGGCCTTTCCGTAGCCCACGCCCACGGTGCCGTCGCCGTCGCCCACGATCACCAGGGCGGTGAAGCTGAAGCGACGACCACCCTTCACGACCTTGGCGACGCGGTTGATCGCGACGACCCGCTCGAGGTGCGGGGTCTTCTCGGCGGGCGCGTTTCCGCGGCCGCCCTCACGGCGGTTGTCGCGGCGACCACCCTCGTTGCCACCGGACCCGCCGCCACGGCGCTGTTGACCTGGCATCAGCAGCCTTCCTTCTCTCTCGTGACGGGGATTGTCAGAACTCGAGCCCGGCTTCGCGGGCGGCGTCGGCAAGCGCGGCGACCCGCCCCGCGTACCGGTTGCCACCGCGGTCGAAGACGACCTTGGAGATGCCAGCGGCCTTGGCCCGCTCGGCCAGCAGCGTGCCGACCTTGCCAGCCAGGGCGCTCTTGTCGCCCTCCGTGCCGCGCACCGAGGCGTCCAGGGTCGAGGCCGACGCCAGGGTGTGACCCTTGGTGTCGTCGACGACCTGGGCGACGATGTGCCGCAGCGAACGGGTGACCACCAGGCGGGGACGCGCGGCGGTGCCGCTGACGTTCTTGCGCACTCGGAAGTGCCGCCGCGCCCGCCCGACGGCACGCTTGGCGGCGACGCCGCGGCGGCGCTTGAGCAGCGTGGCGCTCACTTCTTACCTGCCTTTCCGGCCTTGCGTCGGATGACTTCGCCCTGGTACTTCACGCCCTTGCCCTTGTAGGGCTCCGGCGGGCGAATCTTCCGGATGTTGGCGGCGACCTCACCGACGAGTTGCTTGTCGATGCCGGCCACGTGGAACAGCGTCGGGCGCTCCACCGTGAAGGTGATGCCCTCGGGCGCCTGCACCTGCACCGGGTGCGAGAACCCGAGCGCGAACTCCAGGTCCTTGCCCTTGGCGGTGACCCGGTAACCGGTGCCGGCGATCTCCAGGCTCTTACGGTAGCCCTCGGTGACCCCGACGATCATGTTGGCGACCAGGGTACGGCTCAGGCCGTGCAGTTCCTTGGCCTTGCGCTCGTCGTTCGGGCGGTTGACGCTCAGTTGCCCGTCCTCGGCCCGCTCGATGGTGATCGGCTCGGCCAGGGTGTGCGACAGCTCGCCCTTGGGGCCCTTGACCTTGACGGTCCGGCCGTCGATCGTCACGTCGACGCCGGATGGCACCGGGATCGACTTACGTCCAATACGCGACATTTCTACCTGTCTCCCGTTACCAGACGAAGGCGAGGACTTCCCCGCCAACGCTCCGCTTGCGGGCCTGCCGGTCGGTGAGCAGTCCCTGGGACGTCGAAATGATCGCCACGCCCAGCCCACCGAGCACCCGGGGGAGCCCGTCCGACTTGGCGTACACCCGCAGACCGGGCTTGGAGACGCGCTTGATACCGGCCAGGCTCCGCTCCCGGTTCTGGCCGTACTTCAGCTCGACGACCAGTCGCTTGCCGACGGCACCCTCTTCGGGCTCCTCGACTGCCCAGGTGGCGATGTAGCCCTCGGACTTGAGGACCTCGGCGATGTTCGCCTTGATCTTCGAGTACGGCATCGTCACCCGGTCGTGGTACGCCTGGTTGGCGTTACGCAGACGCGTGAGCATGTCTGCGATCGGGTCGGTCATCGTCATGAAAACTCGTCAACCTTTCTCGCCGGGGTTCCCGCGACACGTCGCAGGCCTACGGCGAAGAGACAGTCCAGCTGACGCGCCGGAGCGCGCTGGGCTATTACCAGGAAGCCTTGGACACGCCGGGCAGCTCACCGCGGTGGGCCATCTCCCGGATGCACACCCGGCAGAGCCCGAACTTGCGGTAGACCGCCTTGGGACGCCCGCACCGCTGGCAGCGGGTGTACGCGCGAACCGAGAACTTCGGCTTCGCGGCCGCCTTGAGGATCAGCGCCTTCTTGGCCATCTCAGTTCTCCTTGAACGGGAAGCCCAGGAGCTTCAGCAGCGCCCGGCCCTCGTCGTCGGTCGTGGCGGTCGTGACCACCGTGATGTCCATGCCCCGCTGGCGATCGATCTTGTCCTGGTCGATCTCGTGGAACACCGACTGCTCGGTCAGACCGAACGTGTAGTTGCCGTGCCCGTCGAGCTTGCGCCCGTCGAGGCCGCGGAAGTCACGGATACGCGGCAGCGCGATGGAGAGCAGCCGGTCCAGGAACTCCCACATCCGGTCGCCGCGCAGGGTCACCTTCGCGCCGATCGGCATGCCTTCCCGCAGCTTGAACTGCGCGATGGACTTCGTCGCCCGCCGGACCTGCGGCTTCTGACCGGTGATGGTGGCCAGGTCGCGGACCGCACCGTCGATGAGCTTGGCGTCCCGGGCAGCCTCGCCCACACCCATGTTCACGACGATCTTGACCAGCCGCGGCACCTGCATCGGGTTGCCGTACTCGTACTGCTCGCGCAGCTGGGCGATGATCTCGTTGCGGTACCGCTCCTTGAGGCGCGGCATCGTCTTGGTTTCGGTAGCCGTGGTCATCACAGGTCCTTACCGGTGCTACGCGCGATGCGAACCTTCTGGCCGTTCTCGTCGATCCGGTAGCCGACGCGGGTCGGCTTGCCGTCGGAGTCCACGACCATCACGTTCGAGACGTGGATCGGGGCCTCCTGGGTGACGATGCCACCGGTCTTGGCGCCACGCTGGGTGGTGCTGATGCGGGTGTGCTTCTTGATCCGGTTCACGCCCTCGACCAGGACCTTGTCCTGCCGCGGGTAGGCCGCGATGACCTTGCCCTTGGCACCCTTGTCCTTGCCGGCGATGACGACGACCGTGTCGCCCTTCTTGACCTTCACGGTCACAACACCTCCGGCGCGAGAGAGATGATCTTCATGAACCGCTTGTCCCGCAGCTCGCGACCGACCGGGCCGAAGATACGGGTACCGCGCGGGTCCCCACCGTCCTTGATGATGACGGCGGCGTTCTCGTCGAAGCGGATGTACGAACCGTCCGGCCGCCGCTTCTCCTTGGCGGTGCGGACGACGACGGCCTTGACCACGTCGCCCTTCTTCACACCGGCGCCCGGGATCGCGTCCTTGACGGTGGCCACGATGACGTCGCCGATGCTCGCGTAGCGCCGACCGGAGCCACCGAGAACCCGGATGCACAGGATCTCCCGGGCACCCGTGTTGTCGGCGACGCGCAGTCGCGACTCCTGCTGAATCACGTCTATCTCCTATGTCTGCCGGTTCTCCGGCCGCCGAGGCGGCCGGAGCCTGGCGGAACCTGCGCCCGACCTTCTCGGCCGAGCTCGAGCCTTCGCTACTTGGCCTTCTCGAGGATCTCCACGAGCCGCCACCGCTTGGTGGCGGAGAGCGGCCGGGTCTCCATGATCAGGACGCGGTCGCCGATGCCGGCCGAGTTCTGCTCGTCGTGGACCTTGAGCTTGCTGGTCCGGCGCATGATCTTGCCGTACAGCGCGTGCTTGACCCGGTCCTCGACCTCGACGACGACGGTCTTTTCCATCTTGTCGCTGACCACGAGGCCCTCACGGACCTTGCGGCGGCCACGCTGCTGGGTGGCGGTCGTGTTCTCGCTCATGAAGCAGTCACCTCAGTCGGCGCGGCCGAGAGCCCCAGCTCACGCTCACGCATGATCGTGTAGATCCGGGCGATCTCCCGACGGATGACCTGCAGCCGCCGGTTGTTGTCCAGCTGCCCGGTTGCGGCCTGCACGCGGAGGTTGAACAGCTCCGCCTTGGCCTCGCGCAGCTTCGTGACCAGCTCCTCCTCGGAGAGCTCACGCAGCTCGGAGGCCTTAACGCCCGCTGCCATCAGGATTCACCCACTTCGCGCGTAACAATGCGGCACTTCATCGGGAGCTTGTGGATCGCGCGACGCATCGCCTCTCGCGCGATCTGCTCGTTCGGGAAGGACATCTCGAAGAGAACCCGCCCGGGCTTGACATTCGCGACCCACCACTCGGGCGAGCCCTTACCGGAACCCATCCGGGTTTCCGCCGGCTTCTTGGTGAGGGCCTGGTCCGGGAAGATGGTGATCCAGACCTTGCCGCCACGCTTGATGTGGCGGGTCATCGCGATACGCGCCGACTCGATCTGCCGGTTGGTCACGTACGCCGGTTCCAGAGCCTGGATCCCGAACTCGCCGAACACCACCCGGTTGCCGCCCTTGGACGCGCCGCTGCGGTCCGGGTGGTGCGGCTTGCGGAAGCCCTTCGGGGGCTTGCGCGGCATCAGCATCTGTCAGCCCTCCTGCTGCGTTTCTGCCGGAGCCGAGGCGGCCGCCGCGACAGCGGCGCTGTCGACCGGCTCGCCACTCGGCGTCTCGGCCTGCTGCGCGACGGTCGTCGCGGCAGCCCGGCCGGCCTCGGTGCCACCGGAGGTCGTGCCGGACGAACCCGACCGACCACGGCGCGGCCGCTCAGGCCGGTCACCGCGCTCCCGGCGCGGGCGCGACGGCGCCTCGGTCGGCGTCTCCCGACCCGGCACCGCGTCACCCTTGTAGATCCACACCTTCACGCCGATGCGGCCGAAGGTGGTACGGGCCTCGAAGAAGCCGTACTCGATGTTGGCCCGCAGCGTGTGCAGCGGAACCCGACCCTCGCGGTAGAACTCCGTGCGGCTCATCTCGGCGCCGCCGAGGCGACCCGAGACCTGCACCCGGATGCCCTTGCACATCGGGTTCTTCATCGCCGACTGCATCGCCTTACGCATCGCGCGGCGGAAGCTGACCCGGCTGGAGAGCTGCTCGGCAACGCCCTGGGCGACCAGCTGCGCGTCCGACTCGGGGTTCTTCACCTCGATGATGTTCAGCTGCACCTGCTTGCCGGTGAGCTTCTCCAGCTCGCCGCGGATCCGGTCGGCCTCCGCGCCCTTACGGCCGATGACGATGCCCGGCCGGGCGGTGTGGATGTCGACGCGGACCCGGTCGCGGGTGCGCTCGATGTCAACCTTGGAAATGCCGGCGCGCTCCAGCCCCTTGGACATCATCCGGCGGATCTTGACATCCTCGCCGATGTAGTCCTTGTAGAGCTTGTCCGCGAACCAGCGGGACTTCCAGTCGGTCGAGATGCCGAGCCGGAACCCGTGCGGGTGAACCTTCTGACCCATTACTCGGCGCCCTCCGTGTTGCTCTGCGTCTCGGCCGGCGCGGTCTGCTTCGCCGGAGCCGCCTTGTTCGCCGACTTCCTCGGCGCGGCCGGCGCGACCGCCTCGACCGCCACGGTGATGTGGCAGGTGCGCTTACGGATCCGGTACGCCCGGCCCTGCGCCCGTGGCTGGAACCGCTTCATCGTCGGGCCCTCGTCCACGAACGCCTCGCTGACGAGCAACGCGTCGGGGTCCAGCCGCTCGTTGTTCTCCGCGTTGGCGATCGCGCTCGCGAGCACCTTGTACACCTGCTCGCTCGCGGCCTGCGGCGCGAACTGCAGCACCGTGAGCGCCTCCTTCGCGGGCAGGCCGCGGACGAGGTTGACCACCCGGCGCGCCTTCATCGGCGAGATGCGCACGTGCCGCGCAACCGCCCGCGCGCCCGGAAGCACCGGAGCGTCGCCCTTTCCTGGCATCGCTGTAACCCCTTGATCCTCTATCCGTATGCCCGCGGCGTCAGCGCCGGCGGCTCTTCCGGTCGTCCTTCTCGTGACCCTTGAACGTGCGGGTCAGCGCGAACTCGCCGAGCTTGTGCCCGACCATCGCCTCGGTCACGAACACCGGGACGTGCTTGCGTCCGTCGTGCACGGCGATCGTGTGCCCCAGCATCTCCGGGATGATCGTCGAGCGCCGCGACCAGGTCTTGATGACGTTCTTCGAGCCCTTCTCGTTCTGCGTCTCCACCTTCTTGAGCAGGTGGTCGTCGATGAACGGGCCCTTCTTCAGGCTGCGAGGCATGTCTTATCTCCCTCAGCCGCGCTTACGCGTGGCGTAGCGACGGCGGACGATCAGCCGGTCACTCGGCTGGCCCTTACGACGGGTGCGGCCCTCGGGCTTACCCTGCGGGTTGACCGGGTGGCGACCACCTGAGGTCTTGCCCTCACCACCACCGTGCGGGTGGTCGACCGGGTTCATGGCGACACCACGCACGGTCGGGCGCTTGCCCTTCCAGCGCATCCGGCCGGCCTTGCCCCAGTTGATGTTTGACTGGTCGGCGTTGCCGATCTCACCGATGCTGGCGCGGCAGCGCACGTCCACCCGCCGGATCTCGCCGGACGGCATGCGCAGGGTCGCGTACGCGCCCTCGCGGCCGAGCAGCTGGATGCCGACGCCGGCCGAGCGGGCCAGCTTGGCGCCGCCGCCCGGACGCAGCTCCACGTTGTGGATGGTGGTACCGACCGGGATGTTGCGCAGCGGCAGGTTGTTGCCCGGCTTGATGTCGGCGCTCGGACCGGACTCGACCGTGTCGCCCTGCTTCAGGTCCTTCGGCGCGATGATGTAACGCTTCTCGCCGTCGGCGTAGTGCAGCAGCGCGATCCGCGCGGTGCGGTTCGGGTCGTACTCGATGTGCGCGACCTTGGCCGGCACGCCGTCCTTGTCGACCCGCTTGAAGTCGATGATCCGGTACTGACGCTTGTGGCCGCCACCCTGGTGCCGGGCGGTGATCCGGCCGTGCACGTTCCGGCCGCCCTTCTTGGGCAGCGGAGCCAGCAGCGACTTCTCGGGCGTCGACCGGGTGATCTCGGCGAAGTCGGCGACGCTTGAGCCACGCCGGCCCGGCGTCGTCGGCTTGTACTTACGAATAGCCATTGTCTACACCCCTCAGCTGACCGGGCCGCCGAAGGCCTCGATGCGGTCGCCCTCAGCCAGCTTCACCATCGCCCGCTTGGTGTCCTTGCGCTTGCCGAACCCGGTACGGGTCCGCTTGCGCTTGCCCTCGCGGTTGAGCGTGTTGACCGTCAGGACACGGACGTTGAAGATCTGCTCGATAGCGATCTTGATCGCCGTCTTGTTCGCGTCCGGGTGCACCAGGAAGGTGTACCAGTTGCGGTTCAGCTCGCTGTAGCTCTTCTCCGAGACGACCGGCGCGACGATGATGTCGCGCGGATCGGCGATCGTGCTCACTTGCCACCCTCCTCGGTGGTCTCGGCCGGCACGCCCAGGAACTCGTCCAGGGCCTCCTTGGTGAAGACCACATCGTCGGCCACCAGCACGTCGTACGTGTTGAGCTGGCCAGCCTCGATCAGGTGCACCCGCGGCTCGTTGCGCAGCGACACCCAGTTCAGCTCGTCGGTGCTGCTCAGCACGACCAGCACCCGACGGGCGGTGGTCAGCTTGGCGAGCGCGGTCAGCGCGGCCTTGGTCGACGGCTTCTCGCCCGAGACGAACGCCTCGACGACGTGCACCTGCCCGGCGCGCGCCCGGTCCGACAGGGCGCCACGCAGCGCGGCGGCCTTCATCTTCTTCGGGGTGCGCTGGCTGTAGTCCCGCGGCACCGGGCCGTGGACCACGCCGCCGCCGGCGAACTGCGGCGCGCGGATCGAGCCCTGCCGGGCCCGACCGGTGCCCTTCTGCTTGTACGGCTTCTTGCCGCCGCCAGCAACCTCGCCCCGGGTCTTGGTCTTGTGGGTGCCCTGCCGGGCGGCAGCGAGCTGCGCCACGACGACCTGGTGCATCAGCGCGATGTTGGCCTGCGCGTCGAAGATGTCGGCGGGCAGCTCGACCGAGCCGGTCTTGGTGCCCTCTGAGTTGAGGACGTCAACGGTGGTCACTTGCCCACACCGCCCTTCTTCGCCTTGGCCTTGGCCGCGGTGCGGACCAGGACCAGCGCGCCCTTGGGGCCGGGAATGGCGCCACGGACGAGCAGGAGATTGTTCTCGGTGTCGACCGCCTGGACGGTCAGGTTCTGCACGGTGTAGCGCACGCCACCCATGCGGCCGGCCATCCGGGTGCCCTTGAAGACACGACCCGGGGTGGCGCAGGCGCCGATGGAGCCGGGCGAGCGGTGCTTGCGCTCGACACCGTGGCTGGCGCGCAGACCGTGGAAGCCGTGCCGCTTCATCGGGCCGGCGTAGCCCTTGCCCTTGGTCTTGCCGGTCACGTCGATCGAGACACCGGCCGGGAACTCCTCGACCGTGACCTCCTGGCCGAGCGAGTAGTCCGCGGCGTCGTTGGTGCGCAGCTCGACGATGTGCCGGCGCGGCGCCACGTCAGCCTTGGCGTAGTGCCCGCGCAGCGGCTTCTTGGCCTTACGCGGGTCGATCGTCCCGTACGCCAGCTGGACCGCGGAGTAACCGTCCTTGTCGGCGTCACGAACCTGGGTGATGACGCAGGGGCCGGCCTGAACCACGGTCACCGGGACAACGCGGTTGTTGTCCCAGACCTGGGTCATGCCGAGCTTCGCGCCCAGGATCCCCTTAACTTGCCTGTCCATGTGTCCGGTCCCTACAGCTTGATCTCGATGTCGACGCCAGCCGGCAGGTCGAGGCGCATGAGCGAGTCGACCGTCTTCGGGGTCGGGTCGATGATGTCGATCAGTCGCTTGTGCGTACGCATCTCGAAGTGCTCGCGCGAGTCCTTGTACTTGTGCGGCGAGCGGATGACGCAGAAACGGTTGATCTCCGTGGGCAGCGGCACCGGGCCCGCGACCTGCGCCCCGGTACGCGTCACCGTCTCGACGATCTTCCGAGCCGAGGAGTCGACGACCTCGTGGTCATAGGCCTTGAGCCGGATGCGGATCTTCTGTCCCGCCATGGTGGCTTCTGTTCCTTCTCTCGATGCCGCTGTGTTGCGGGTGCCTGTACCGGCTGGCACAGACCCTCTTCGCCCACCCCCGCGGTCGGGCGTGTCGCGCCCTGGGGCCAGGCTCCGCCCCGGGCTACCGGAGCGATCCTGACCGCGGTGGGTCCAGGCGCCGATCGCACTGTGGCGACCTGAACGCCGCGCGAGGGTGGTTGACGGACGGGCCGCCAACCACCCCACGCCCGACTGCTCTGCCTACCCGGAGGTTCAGCGGAAGCCGAACACGGGCGGCGAACTGTCGTTACGCAACCTGACTAGTATGCCGCACGACCGGCGGCGGGTCTAATCGGGGTTACCCAGCTCACTTGATGATCTTGGTGACGCGACCAGCGCCGACCGTACGGCCACCCTCCCGGATCGCGAACTTGAGGTTGTCCTCCATCGCGATGGGCTGGATCAGCTTCACGGTCATCGTGGTGTTGTCGCCAGGCATGACCATCTCGGTGCCCTCGGGGAGGGTGACGACACCGGTGACGTCCGTGGTCCGGAAGTAGAACTGCGGACGGTAGTTCTGGAAGAACGGGGTGTGCCGGCCGCCCTCCTCCTTGGAGAGGATGTAGACCGTCGCCTCGAACTCGGTGTGCGGAGTGCTGGTGCCCGGCTTGACGACCACCATGCCGCGCTCGACGTCCTCGCGCTTGATGCCCCGCAGCAGCAGACCGACGTTCTCACCCGCGCGGGCCTCGTCGAGCAGCTTGCGGAACATCTCGATGCCGGTGCAGACCGTCTTCTGCGACTTCTCGCGGATACCGACGATCTCCACCTCCTCGTTCGGCTTGAGCACGCCACGCTCGGCGCGACCGGTGACGACGGTGCCACGACCGGTGATCGTGAAGACGTCCTCGATCGGCATCAGGAACGGCTTCTCGGTCTCACGCTCCGGCTGCGGGATCGCGGTGTCGACCGCGTTCATCAGCTCCAGGAGGCGGCCGGTCCACTCCGGGTCACCCTCAAGGGCCTTGAGCGCCGAGACGCGCACGACCGGCAGGTCGTCGCCCGGGTACTCCTGGGCCGAGAGCAGCTCACGGACCTCGAGCTCGACGAGCTCCAGGAGCTCCTCGTCGTCGACCATGTCGCTCTTGTTCAGCGCCACGACGATGTACGGCACGCCGACCTGGCGGGCCAGCAGCACGTGCTCGCGGGTCTGCGGCATCGGGCCGTCGGTCGCCGCGACCACCAGGATCGCGCCGTCCATCTGGGCGGCACCGGTGATCATGTTCTTGATGTAGTCGGCGTGACCGGGGCAGTCGACGTGCGCGTAGTGCCGCGCCTCGGTCTGGTACTCGACGTGTGCGATCGAGATCGTGATGCCGCGGGCCTTCTCCTCGGGCGCCTTGTCGATCTCGTCGAACGGCGTGTACGGGTTCAGGTCCGGGTACTGGTCGTGCAGGACCTTGGTGATGGCCGCCGTCAGCGTCGTCTTACCGTGGTCGATGTGACCAATGGTGCCGATGTTGACGTGCGGCTTAGTCCGCTCGAACTTCGCCTTCGCCACTGGTGTCCTCCTGTGGACTTCTTGGTTCGTTCGCCCCGGCGCGCCAGGTCGGCGCTTAGGACTCTGTCGACAGCCTTTCCGGCCTGACGGCCGGAGAGCTTTTGTGGGTTCTGCGGCGATGAAGCCTACAGGCCCGGAATTCACACAATCCGACCGAGGTGGTCGCGGTCCGGAATTGCTCCCGCGACCACCGTCGGATCATCCGATCACGTCAGGTGAGCGTCACTCACCCGTCGCCTTGGCGATGATCTCCTTCGCCACCGAGGCCGGAACCTCCGCGTAGGAGTCGAACTGCATGCTGTAGCTAGCCCGGCCCTGGGTCTTCGACCGCAGGTCGCCGACGTAGCCGAACATCTCCGACAACGGCACCAGCGCGCGGACGACACGGGCGCCGCTGCGCTCCTCCATCGCCTGGATGATGCCGCGTCGGGAGTTGAGGTCGCCGATGACGTCACCCATGTTCTCCTCGGGAGTGGTGACCTCAACAGCCATCATCGGCTCGAGCAGTGCGGGGTCGGCCTTGCGGGCCGCCTCCTTCATCACCATCGAGCCGGCGATCTTGAATGCCATCTCGGACGAGTCGACCTCGTGGTACTGGCCGTCCACCAGGGTCAGCTTGACGCCGACCAGCGGGAAGCCGGCGAGGATGCCGTACTGCATGGCGTCCTGCGCACCCGCGTCCACCGACGGGATGAACTCCCGGGGGATGCGGCCACCGGTGACGGCGTTCGCGAACTCGTAGGTCGGCGCGTCGTTCCCCAGCGGCAGCGGCTCCAGGCTGATGATCACCCGGGCGTACTGGCCGGAACCACCTGTCTGCTTCTTGTGGGTGTACTCGACCTTCTCCACCTTGCGGCGGATGGTCTCGCGGTACGCCACCTGCGGCTTACCGATGTTCGCCTCGACGTTGAACTCGCGGCGCATCCGGTCGACCAGGATGTCCAGGTGCAGCTCGCCCATGCCGGAGATGACCGTCTGACCGGTCTGGTCGTCCAGCTTGACGCGGAAGGTCGGGTCCTCCTCGGCCAGCCGCTGGATGGCGGTGCTGAGCTTCTCCTGGTCGGCCTTGGTCTTCGGCTCGATGGCCACCTCGATGACCGGCTCCGGGAAGGTCATCGACTCCAGGATGACCGGGTTCGCCGGGTCGCACAGGGTGTCACCGGTGGTGGTCTGCTTCAGACCCTGCACCGCGATGATGTCGCCAGCCTGGGCGGAGCTGCGCTCCTCCCGCTTGTTGGCGTGCATCTGGTAGATCTTGCCGATCCGCTCCTTGCGGTCCTTGGTGGAGTTGACCACCTGGGAGCCGGACTCGAGCGTGCCGGAGTAGATCCGCACGTAGGTGAGCTTGCCGAGGTGCTTGTCCGTCTGGATCTTGAAGGCCAGGCCGGAGAACGGCTCGGACACCGAGGGCTTGCGCTGCATCGGGGTCTCACCGTCGGTGGCCGTACCCTCGATCGCCGGGATGTCCAGCGGCGACGGCAGGTACGCGACAACCGCGTCCAGCATCGGCTGGATGCCCTTGTTCTTGAAGGCGGTGCCGGTGAGGACCGGGTTGGCCTTGCCGCCGATGGTGGCCCGACGGATGGCGGCCTTGATCTCCTCAGTGGAGATCTCCTCGCCCTCCAGGTACTTCTCCATCACCGAGTCGTCGACGTCGGCCAGGGTCTCCATCAGCTTCTCGCGCCACTCGGCGGCGGAGTCGGCCAGCTCGGCCGGGATCTCCTCGACCGCGTAGTCCTCACCCTTCTGGGTCTCGCCACGCCAGGTGAGGGCACGCATCTCGACCAGGTCGACCACGCCGATGAAGTCGGACTCGGCGCCGATCGGGATCTGAAGCACCAGCGGGGTGGCGTTCAGCCGGTCGATCATCATCTGCACGCAGCGGAAGAAGTCGGCACCGGTGCGGTCGAGCTTGTTGACGAAGCACATCCGCGGCACGTTGTACTTGTCCGCCTGGCGCCAGACGTTCTCCGTCTGGGGCTCCACGCCGGCCACACCGTCGTAGACCGCGACGGCACCGTCCAGCACCCGCAGCGACCGCTCCACCTCGACAGTGAAGTCGACGTGGCCGGGCGTGTCGATGATCTGGATCGTGTGGCCCTTCCACTCGCACTTCGTGGCGGCGGAAGTGATGGTGATACCGCGCTCCTGCTCCTGCTCCATCCAGTCCATGACGGCAGCGCCCTCGTGGACCTCACCGATCTTGTACGTGATGCCGGTGTAGAACAGGATTCGCTCGGTGGTGGTGGTCTTACCGGCATCGATGTGGGCCATGATGCCGATGTTGCGTACGTTGGCGAGCGCGTCTGCGGCGGCCACTTCAATCCCTACTTATCGTCGTCTCGACACAACTGGTGGCGGTCCCGGCACCGGATGGCGCCGGGACCAGGGTGTTACCAGCGGTAGTGCGCGAAGGCCTTGTTGGACTCGGCCATCTTGTGCGTGTCCTCGCGCCGCTTGACGGCGGCACCGAGGCCGTTGCTCGCGTCCAGCAGCTCGTTCATCAGCCGCTCGATCATGGTCTTCTCACGCCGGGCGCGGGCGTAGGTGACCAACCAGCGCAGGCCGAGCGTGGTGGCCCGGGCCGGCCGGACCTCGACCGGAACCTGGTAGGTCGCGCCACCGACGCGGCGGCTGCGTACCTCGAGGGTCGGCTTGACGTTGTCCATGGCGCGCTTGAGGGTGACGACCGGGTCGGTACCGGACTTCTCCCGGCAGCCCTCCAGGGCGGCGTAGACGACGCGTTCGGCGAGCTGACGCTTGCCGCGCAGCAGAATCTTGTTCACCAGCTGCGTGACCAGCGGCGAGTTGTACACCGGGTCAGCGACCAGCGGTCGCCGCGGAGCAGGTCCCTTACGCGGCATGTCAGCTCTTCTCCTTCTTCGCGCCGTAACGGCTGCGCGCCTGCTTGCGGTTGCGGACACCCTGGGTGTCCAGCGAGCCGCGGACGATCTTGTAACGCACACCGGGGAGGTCCTTCACCCGGCCACCACGCACGAGCACGATCGAGTGCTCCTGCAGGTTGTGCCCGACACCGGGGATGTAGGCGGTCACCTCGACCTGGCTGCTGAGCTTGACACGAGCGACCTTGCGCAGCGCCGAGTTCGGCTTCTTCGGGGTGGTGGTGTACACCCGGGTGCACACGCCCCGCCGCTGCGGGGAGCCCTTGAGCGCCGGGGTCTTGGTCTTGGTCGTCTTCGCCTGACGGCCCTTTCGGACCAACTGCTGAATGGTGGGCACCGGGTTTCTCCGCTCCCTTCGGCCGCCTGTCGCGGCCGCGCCGTCTGCCGTAGCCGATCTCGTGATCGGCTCTCCTACATTCCGACCAGGGCCACCTCGCGGTGATCCCGGCACCCGCGGTCGGGCGTGTCGCCCAGCTCACGGTTCCCGTCCGGCGCTTGCGCGCAGACCCGGGGTTTGTCACCGGCACACGGAGGCCGCAGGCCGGATCCTCTGGCTCAGTCGTGACGCCGACCGGATAACGGATCACCGGCTCCAGCGCACGCACGAGTTGCCCGGGCTGGCCCGGGCACAAGGGGAAAGAGTACCTACCACAGCCGTGCAGGTCAAAACGGAAGACCTACCGAACGTCGCACCGCGTGCCGGCCGGCCTCTGTCGCACTGCCCGCCCGTGATGGGCACCTACGGATACAAGTGTACCGGCTCCACCGGAAACCGGCCCGTGAGCCCCCAGCCTGGTCGCCGCCCCGGCCGGGCCGGCCTAGGCGAGCACCAGCAACAACGCCAGCCCCACGCCCACCAGGCAGAGCAGCAGCCCGGCCCCGCCACAACTGATTCCCGCGATGGCCAGGCCACGACCGGTGAACCGGACCGCCGGCGGTGGCGCCGGGCGCCGGATCTGCCGCAGGCCGAGCAGGCCGGCCACCACGGCACCCGCGCCGGTGAGGCCACCGAGCGCGGCGAAGGCACCCGCGGCCCAGGCCCCGTTCGCCCCTCCCCCGATGGCCCCGAAGCAGATGACCAGGATCGAGACCAGGATCGAGGTGATGCCGGCCACCAGCGAACCGACCGCCAGGCCCGAGGCGACCGGAGGCACGTCGAGGTGCACCACCGCGAATGGCGTACCCGGCACCGGCTCGACCCGCTTCGGCGGCCGGGGACGGTCCTGCGGCGGTGGTGGTGGCGGCTGCCGCCAGCCCGGGCCACCGGCGGGCCAGGCCGGAGCCGACGGTCCGGGCGGCGGTCCGAAGGCTGGCGGGCCGGCGGGCGGCGGCCCGAAGGACGCGGGGGCGGGCGGTGCCGAGCCAGGCGGCGGCCCGAAAGCCGGGGAGCCAGGCGGCGGCCCGAAAGCCGGACCGGCGGCTGGCACCACCGGCGGCGGCCCGACTGCCTGTGGTACGGATGGTGGTTGAGCGGGCGTCGCGTCCGGTGCTGGCGGGGAGGTCGGCGGGACCGCCTGCCCCGGTTCGGCCGGTTCGGGTCCGGGCCGGGCCCATCCCGTCAGGTCGGCATCGGGGCGCCCGGCGATGGGCTGAGCGGCTTCGCCGCCCTCGGGGCGCGCCGGTTCCGTCACGGGATCCTCCTCGTCGGGCAGCGTCCACGCACCGCGCGACGGACACCGGTCAGGCTACCGTCGCCAGTCAGCCCCTCGGTGCCGGGCGCGAGGACGTGCCGTTAGCGCCGGCTCAGTCGACGTCGGGCGCGAAGTCCTGCCCGTACGGCGCCTCGGCGAGCCGGATCACTCCGATCACCAATACCACCACCACGCTTACCGCGACCAGCACCAGGCCCGTCCAGGCCAGCCGCTCGCCGCGACGCAACCAGGCCGCGCCGGTCAGGAAACCCGCCGAGGCGTACGCCTCCCGGCGCGCCTGCCGGGCCAGGTACAGGGCCACCGTGGCGGGTACCACGCCACCGATCAGCAACCCGGTCAGCGCCGCCATCAGACCGAGGGCGAAGACGGCCCGGGCCTTTGTCGCCCGGACCGGATCCGGGTCGAGTGGGTGACGCGGTGCCGACGCGGCGGGCGCCGATCCGGGTGCGATCGTCATGACCACATGATGCCCCCGTCGACGGGTGTCCGCGCCGTACCCACCGCACGACGTCGGTAGGCGGTGCTGAAACGTCCCCTCGCCGCACGGGGACGGTCCGGAACACGAGGAGGCCCCGGCGTGGGTACGCCGGGGCCTCCTACGTCAACGCGCGGTCTAGCGGTACGACCCGAAGTCGAAGTCGTCGAGCGGGACCGCCTGGCCACTGGCCGGCCCGAAACCGTAGTCGGTCTCCGGGTAGCCGGTCATCGAGTAGACCTTGGCCTTCGCCTCCTCGGTCGGCTCGACCCGAACGTTGCGGTACTTGCTGATGCCGGTACCGGCCGGGATGAGCTTACCGATGATCACGTTCTCCTTGAGACCGATGAGCGAGTCGCTGCGGGCGTGGATCGCCGCGTCGGTCAGCACCCGGGTGGTCTCCTGGAAGGAGGCCGCCGAGAGCCAGGAGTCGGTGGCCAGCGAGGCCTTGGTGATACCCATCAGCACCGGACGACCGGCGGCGGGCTCGCCGCCCTCGCCGACGAGTCGGCGGTTCTCCGACTCGAACAGCGCCCGGTCGACAAGCACGCCCGGCAGGAACTCGGTCGAGCCGGAGTCGATGACCGTCACCCGCTTGAGCATCTGGCGGATGATGATCTCGATGTGCTTGTCGTGGATGAGCACACCCTGCGAGCGGTAGACCTCCTGGACCTCCTGGGTCAGGTGGACCTGGACCGCCCGCGGGCCGAGGATGCGGAGCAGCTCGTGCGGGTCGATGGTGCCCTCGGTGAGCTTCTCGCCGACCTCGACGTGATCGCCGTCGTGGGCCCGCAGCCGGACCCGCTTCGAGATCTTGTCGTAGACGATCTCGTCGCTGCCGTCGTCCGGGATGACCACGATCTTGCGCGACCGCTCGCCGTCCTCGATCCGGATCCGGCCGGGGGTGTCGGCGATGGGTGCCTTGCCCTTCGGGATCCGGGCCTCGAAGATCTCCTGGACACGCGGCAGACCCTGGGTGATGTCCTCACCCGCGACACCACCGGTGTGGAAGGTACGCATCGTCAGCTGCGTACCCGGCTCACCGATGGACTGGGCGGCGATGATGCCTACCGCCTCGCCGACGTCGACGATCTTGCCGGTCGGCAGCGAGCGACCGTAGCACGCACCGCAGACGCCCAGCTTCGACTCGCAGGTGAGCACGCTGCGTACCCGGACGGTCTCGACGCCGGCGGCAACGATCTTGTCCACCAGGATCGAGTTGATGTCCGCGCCCCGCTCGGCGACGACGGTGCCGTCCGGCCCCTTGATGTCGTCGGCCAGGGTACGGGCGTGCACGCTGGTCTCCGCGTGCTCGTGCACCACGAGCCGGCCGTCGAGCTGCTGGCCGACCTGCATCGGGATGGCCCGGTCGGTGCCGCAGTCCTCCTCGCGGATGATGACGTCCTGCGAGACGTCCACCAGACGCCGGGTCAGGTAACCCGAGTCGGCGGTACGCAGGGCGGTGTCCGCGAGACCCTTGCGGGCACCGTGCGTGGAGATGAAGTACTCCAGCACGGACAGACCCTCCCGGTAGCTGGCCTTGATCGGCCGCGGGATGATCTCGCCCTTCGGGTTGGCCACCAGACCACGGATCGCCGCGATCTGCCGGAGCTGGAGCAGGTTACCGCGAGCACCCGAGTTGATCATCTTCCACAGCGGGTTCTCCTGCGGCAGGGCGGTGTCCATCTCCTTGGCGACCTCATTCGTCGCCTTGGTCCAGATCTCGATGAGCTCGCCGCGACGCTCCTCGGCGGTCATCAGACCACGCTGGTACTGCTTGTCGATCCGGTCGGCTTCCTTCTCGTACCGCTCCAGGATCTCCCGCTTGCGCGGCGGAGCGATGACGTCCTCCATGCCGATGGTCACGCCGGACCAGGTGGCCCAGTGGAAACCGGCCTCCTTGAGCCCGTCGAGGGTGGCCGCCAGGGCCACCTTCGGGAACCGCTCGGCGAGGTCGTTGACGATCGCGGAGAGCTGACCCTTCCGGATCTCGTAGTTCACGAACCGGTAGCCCTGCGGCAGGGTCTCGTTGAACAGCACCCGGCCGAGGGTGGTCTCCACCGTCAGCGGCTCGCCCGGAACCCAGCCCTCGGGGGCCGTCCAGGGCTGCCCGCCAGCACCGTTGTCGACCTCGACCACGTCCCGCAGGCGGATCTTCACCGGCGCCTGCAGGTGCAGTTCCCCGTTGTCGTACGCCATCCGGGCCTCGGCGTCCGAGCTGAACGCCCGGCCCTCCCCGCGCTCACCGGTGGTGAGGTGGGTCAGGTGGTAGAGCCCGATGACCATGTCCTGGGTGGGCATGGTGACCGGCTTGCCGTCGGCCGGCTTGAGGATGTTGTTCGACGACAGCATCAGGATCCGCGCCTCGGCCTGTGCCTCGGCGGACAGCGGCACGTGCACCGCCATCTGGTCACCGTCGAAGTCGGCGTTGAACGCGGTGCAGACCAGCGGGTGGATCTGGATGGCCTTGCCCTCGACCAGCTGCGGCTCGAAAGCCTGGATGCCCAGTCGGTGCAGGGTGGGCGCCCGGTTGAGCAGCACCGGGTGCTCGCCGATGACCTCTTCCAGCACGTCCCACACGACCGGCCGCTGCCGCTCGACCATCCGCTTGGCGGACTTGATGTTCTGCGCGTGGTTGAGGTCGACGAGCCGCTTCATCACGAACGGCTTGAACAGCTCCAGCGCCATCTGCTTGGGCAGGCCACACTGGTGCAGCTTGAGCTTCGGGCCGACCACGATCACCGAACGGCCGGAGTAGTCGACGCGCTTGCCCAGCAGGTTCTGCCGGAACCGGCCCTGCTTGCCCTTGAGCATGTCGGACAACGACTTGAGCGGGCGGTTACCCGGGCCGGTGACCGGCCGGCCACGGCGGCCGTTGTCGAACAGCGCGTCGACGGCCTCCTGCAGCATCCGCTTCTCGTTGTTGACGATGATCTCGGGCGCGCCGAGGTCGATCAGCCGCTTGAGCCGGTTGTTCCGGTTGATCACCCGGCGGTAGAGGTCGTTCAGGTCGCTGGTGGCGAAGCGGCCACCGTCGAGCTGCACCATCGGGCGCAGGTCCGGCGGGATGACAGGTACGCAGTCCAGCACCATGCCGAGCGGCGAGTTGCGGGTGTTCTGGAACGCCGCGACGACCTTGAGTCGCTTGAGCGCCCGGATCTTCCGCTGACCCTTACCGGTACGGATGGTCTCCCGCAGGTTCTCCGCCTCGGCCTCAAGGTCCATGTTCTGGACCAGGGCCTTGATCGCCTCGGCGCCCATGCCGCCGGTGAAGTACTCACCGAACCTGTCGCGCAGCTCGCGGTAGAGCAGCTCGTCGGTGACCAGCTGCTTCGAGTCGAGCTTGCGGAAGGTGTCCAGCACCTCGTCCAGGCGGTCGATCTCGCGCTGGGCCCGGTCGCGGATCTGGCGCATCTCGCGCTCTCCGCCCTCCTTGACCTTGCGCCGGACGTCCGCCTTCGCGCCCTCGGCCTCCAGCTCGGCCAGGTCGGCCTCGAGCTTCGCGGCCCGCTTCTCGATCTCCGAGTCGCGGCTGTTCTCGGACTGCCGCTTCTCGGCCAGGATCTCGTTCTCGATTGTCGAGAGGTCACGGTGACGCGCTTCGGCGTCAACGCTCGTCACGACGTACGAGGCGAAGTAGATGATCTTTTCGAGGTCCTTCGGCGCGAGGTCCAGCAGGTAGCCCAGCCGGCTCGGCACGCCCTTGAAGTACCAGATGTGGGTCACCGGAGCAGCCAGCTCGATGTGGCCCATCCGCTCGCGGCGGACCTTCGAGCGGGTCACCTCGACGCCGCAGCGCTCGCAGATGATGCCCTTGAACCGGACCCGCTTGTACTTACCGCAGTAGCACTCCCAGTCCCGCTGCGGACCGAAGATCTTCTCGCAGAAGAGCCCGTCCTTCTCCGGCTTGAGGGTGCGGTAGTTGATCGTCTCGGGCTTCTTGACCTCGCCGTGCGACCACTGACGAATGTCGTCCGCGGTCGCCAGCCCAATTCGCAACTCGTCGAAAAAGTTGACGTCGAGCACGTTCAAATCCCTCACACGTCGCTTGGTGTGTCAGCAGCTCACCGGGTTTTGGTTTCGGGGCGGAGTGACCCGTGAAGGGATCAGACCTGACCGCCCGGAGTGGGTCACCCCGCCCCGAAACCCCAACGTCACACTTCCTCGACCGAGCTCGGCTCGCGCCGGGAAAGGTCGATACCCAGTTCCTCCGCAGCCCGGAACACCTCGTCGTCGGTCTCGCGCATCTCCAGGGCCACGCCGTCGCTGGACAGCACCTCAACGTTGAGGCACAGCGACTGCAGCTCCTTGAGCAGCACCTTGAACGACTCCGGGATGCCCGGCTCCGGGATGTTCTCGCCCTTGACGATGGCCTCGTAGACCTTCACCCGGCCGAGAACATCGTCGGACTTGATCGTCAGCAGCTCCTGCAGGGCGTACGCGGCACCGTATGCCTGCATCGCCCAGCACTCCATCTCACCGAATCGCTGACCACCGAACTGCGCCTTACCACCCAGCGGCTGCTGCGTGATCATCGAGTACGGACCGGTCGACCGAGCGTGGATCTTGTCGTCGACCAGGTGGTTGAGCTTCAGGATGTAGATATAGCCGACCGCGATCGGATCGGGCAGCGGCTCGCCGGAGCGACCGTCGAACAGCTGAGCCTTACCGGAGGAACCGATCAGCTGCCGACCGTCCCGGTTGGGCAGGGTCGACGCGAGCAGACCGGAGATCTCCTCCTCGCGGGCACCGTCGAAAACCGGGGTGGCCACGTTGGTGTCCGGCTCGGAGGAGTCGGCGCCGATGCCCTGAAGCTGGCGCTTCCACTCGGCGTCGTCGCCCTCGACCTGCCAGCCCGTCTTGGCCACCCAGCCCAGGTGAGTCTCCAGCACCTGGCCGATGTTCATCCGGCTCGGCACACCCAGCGGGTTGAGCACGATGTCGACGGGGGTGCCGTCCTCCAGGAACGGCATGTCCTCGACCGGCAGGATCTTGGAGATGACGCCCTTGTTGCCGTGTCGGCCGGCGAGCTTGTCACCGTCCTGGATCTTCCGCTTCTGGGCGACGTAGACCCGGACCAGCTCGTTCACGCCCGGCGGCAACTCGTCGCCGTCCTCCCGGGAGAAGGTACGCACGCCGATGACCGTGCCGGTCTCACCGTGCGGCACCTTCAGGGAGGTGTCCCGGACCTCGCGCGCCTTCTCGCCGAAGATCGCGCGGAGCAGGCGCTCCTCCGGGGTCAGCTCGGTCTCGCCCTTGGGCGTGACCTTGCCGACCAGGATGTCGCCGGGAACGACCTCGGCACCGATCCGGATGATCCCGCGCTCGTCGAGGTCAGCGAGCATCTCCTCGCTGACGTTCGGGATGTCGCGGGTGATCTCCTCCGGGCCGAGCTTGGTGTCCCGCGCGTCGACCTCGTGCTCCTCGATGTGGATCGAGGTGAGCACGTCCTGCTGCACGAGGCGCTGCGACAGGATGATCGCGTCCTCGTAGTTGTGCCCCTCCCAGGTCATGAACGCCACGAGCAGGTTGCGCCCGAGCGCCATCTCACCCTCGTCGGTGCACGGACCGTCGGCGATGACCTGGCCGGCCTCGACCCGGTCGCCCTCGAAGACGACAGGCTTCTGGTTGACGCAGGAGCCGGCGTTGGAGCGGCGGAACTTGTGCAGCAGGTACGTCCGGCGGTGGCCGTCGTCCTGGTGGACCGTGATGTAGTCGGCGCAGAGGTCCTCGACCACGCCACCGACCTCGGCCACGACCACGTCACCGGCGTCGACCGCGGCACGGTACTCCATGCCGGTGCCGACAAGCGGGGACTCGGCCTTGACCAGCGGCACCGCCTGACGCTGCATGTTCGCGCCCATCAGGGCCCGGTTCGCGTCGTCGTGCTCCAGGAACGGGATCATCGCGGTGGCGACCGAGGTCATCTGCCGCGGCGACACGTCCATGTAGTCCACGGCGGCCGGCGGGACGTCCTCGGTCTCGCCGCCCTTACGCCGAACCAGGACGCGGTCCTCGGCGAACGAGCCGTCCGCCCGCAGCGGGGCGTTGGCCTGCGCCTTGACGAACCGGTCCTCCTCGTCCGCGGTCAGGTAGTCGATCTGGTCGGTGACCCGACCGTCGATGACCTTCCGGTACGGCGTCTCGATGAAGCCGAACGGGTTGACCCGGGCGAAGGTGGACAGCGCGCCGATCAGACCGATGTTCGGGCCTTCCGGCGTCTCGATCGGGCACATCCGGCCGTAGTGGGACGGGTGCACGTCGCGGACCTCGAAGCCGGCCCGCTCCCGGGACAGACCACCGGGGCCGAGCGCGCTCAGCCGCCGCCGGTGGGTCAGGCCCGCCAGCGGGTTGGTCTGGTCCATGAACTGGGACAGCTGCGAGGTGCCGAAGAACTCCCGGATCGCGGCGACGACCGGCCGGATGTTGATCAGGGTCTGCGGCGTGATCGCCTCGACGTCCTGGGTGGTCATCCGCTCGCGGACGACCCGCTCCATCCGGGACAGGCCGACCCGAACCTGGTTCTGGATCAGCTCGCCCACGGTACGCAGCCGCCGGTTGCCGAAGTGGTCGATGTCGTCGGCCTCGTAGCCCTCCTCACCGGCGTGCAGCCGGCAGAGGTACTCCACGGTGGCGACGATGTCGTCCTCGGTGAGCGTGCCCGTGGTGATCGGCACGTCCAGCTCGAGCTTCTTGTTGAACTTGTACCGACCGACCTTGGCTACGTCGTACCGCTTCGGGTTGAAGAAGAGGTTGTCGAGCAAGGTCTGGGCGTTCTCGCGGGTCGGCGGCTCGCCAGGGCGCAGCTTGCGGTAGATGTCGAGTAGCGCCTCGTCCTGGCCGGCGATGTGGTCCTTCTCGAGCGTGGTCATCATCAGCTCGGACCAGCCGAACTTCTCACGGATCTGCTCGGCCGACCATCCGATGGCCTTGAGCAGGACCGTGACGGCCTGCCGACGCTTGCGGTCGATGCGGACGCCGACCGTGTCGCGCTTGTCGATGTCGAACTCCAGCCAGGCACCCCGGCTCGGGATGACCTTGACGCTGGAGAGGTCGCGGTCGGAGGTCTTGTCCGGCTGCTTGTCGAAGTACACGCCCGGCGAGCGGACGAGCTGGCTGACCACCACACGCTCGGTGCCGTTGATGATGAAGGTGCCCTTCGGCGTCATCATCGGGAAGTCACCCATGAACACCGTCTGGCTCTTGATCTCGCCGGTGGTGTTGTTGGTGAACTCCGCGGTCACGAACAGTGGCGCACAGTAGGTGAGGTCCTTCTCCTTGCACTCCTCGATCGAGGCCTTGACCTCGTCGAAGCGCGGCGCGGAGAAGGACAGCGACATAGTGCCGGAAAAGTCCTCAATGGGACTGATCTCGTCGAGGATTTCCGCGAGACCCGAGCGTGCGTGCGGGTCGTCCGCCGACCGGCCCTGCCAAGCCTCGTTGCCGACGAGCCAGTCGAAGGACTCGTTCTGAATGGCGAGGAGGTTGGGGACCTCGAGGTGTTCGGTGATCCGACCGAAGGAAACTCGGCGGGGAGCGAATGCGCTCGACGTACGACTGGTCTTCGCAGGGCGGGAAGCTGCCAAGATGCGTCCTTCCGAGGACCGGTGCTGCAGAACGGCTGGTACGCGTGCACTCCAATGACCCCACCAGAAAATATCCACAAACGGACATTTCCGAGCAGGGGTCAAGTCGGAAGGCAGCGCAAACTAGCAGTGTAGCCGAGAGGCTAACCGCTGTCCAGCCCACCCCGCAGGTCATTGCGGAACGTGCCTCGGGACCCTTCGAACGGGGTCGCACCGGGCCGCTCGGAACGCAACGTCCCTGCCGGGCCGCCCGGGATCTGCGTGGCGAGTGGTGCTGCCGCTGCATTACCCGCGCGGTGGCCGTCGCAAGCGCGGAAGGTCTTGCTGATGTCAGCGTGCCTGGCAGCCCAGGGCCGCGTCAAGGGCCATGGTCGGCATCGGACGCTCTTTCCCACCGACGGGCGAGCCCGCCAACCCGGCCGACCCGCCACAGACCTGGTTGGACGCCCTGGTCAGACCGCTTGTGGGCAGGTCCACGAGCACGGCGGGCGGCGATCCGCTGTCGGATCGCCGCCCGCCGCGACGTGCTGTGGCCCGGTTCAGGTGAGCCGGGACGGCCAGGTGGGACTCAGGTCACTTGAGGGTGACCTTGGCGCCCTCGCCCTCGAGCTTGGCCTTGGCCTTGTCCGCGGCCTCCTTGTTGACCTTCTCCAGAACCGCCTTCGGGGCGGCCTCGACCAGGTCCTTGGCCTCCTTGAGGCCCAGGCCGGTCAGCTCACGCACGACCTTGATGACCTGGATCTTCTTGCCACCGTCCGCGTCGAGGATGACGTCGAACTCGTCCTTCTCCGGCTCGGCCTCGGCGGCAGCGCCACCAGCGGCCGGACCGGCCATCATCATCGCGGCCGGAGCGGCGGCGGTGACCTCGAAGGTCTCCTCGAACTGCTTCACGAACTCGGAGAGCTCGATCAGCGTCATCTCCTTGAACGCGTCGAGCAGCTCGTCGGTGCTGAGCTTCGCCATGTCTGGCGTCCTTTCCTAATGGTTCAAACTAAGAACGTGGTGTGCCGGCGCGGCCTCAGGCCGCCTCGGCGCCTTCCTTCTCGCGCTTGTCCTGCAGGGCGGCCGCCAGGCGGGCGGTCTTCGACAGCGGGGCCTGGAACAGGGCTGCGGCCTTGCTCAGGTTGCCCTTCATCGCGCCGGCCAGCTTGGCCAGCAGCACCTCGCGGGACTCCAGGTCGGCGAGCTTCGTGACCTCGGCCGCGGAAATGGCCTTGCCCTCGAAGACGCCGCCCTTGATGACGAGCTTCGGGTTGGCCTTCGCGAAGTCGCGAAGGCCCTTCGCCGCCTCGACGACGTCGCCCGAAACGAAAGTCAGCGCGGTAGGACCGGTGAACAGCTCGTCGAGGCCGGAGATGCCCGCGTCCGCCGCGGCACGCTTCGCCAGCGTGTTCTTGGCAACCGTGTAGCTGGTCTCCTTGCCGAGCGAGCGCCGCAGCTGGGTGAGCTGGGAGACCGTCAGACCGCGGTACTCGGTCAGCACGGTGGCACCCGCGCTCCGGAAGCTTTCGGTCAGCTCTGCGACGGCCGTGGCCTTGTCGGCCCGGATCGGCTTGTCCGCCATGTCCCTCCTCTCTCGTTGCTCGAGGCTGGTCACCGTCGCAGGCGAGCGCCTGTGACGGGGCGGAGGTGTCGCGGCAACAGAAAAGCCCCGGCGCAGGGCGCACGGGGCGAGGACGGCGGAAATCACGTGGTCGGCGGACCACAGACGCTGCCGATGTCGCTTGCCGCCCTACGCGGGTCGCCCGTCTTCGCGGGACCTTCGACCGTGCCGAGGCACGGTGACCAGCGGTCTCTGGGTGGAACTTCGCCCACCAGGCTACGCGACACCCGCGGTGACCGCCAAATCGCCCCCGGTCCGGCCGGCCGCTACGGCCGTCACCGGGCCGGCCGGTCGCCGCTGCGGCGACCAGGAACGTCGTGGCTACGCACGCCGGGTGCGGGCGCGGGCGTAGCCGGTAAGCGCCACCGCCGCCCAGGCCAGCGCCCACCCCGTGAGCAGCAGGGCGGTCGACCCGGGTAGCGGTCCGACAAGCGCCTTGGCGGTGGGGAGCAGCGGCGGCGCCAACCATGGCGCGATCGACTTCGAGAGCCCGAGCACCAGGGCGCAGACCGAGCCGAGGGTGAGCACCACCACACCGTACGCGGCGCTGCGGGTGATCACCCGGCTGGCCAGCGCGCCCAGCGCCACGGCCGCCGGCAGGGCGAGCAGATGCGCCCAGAGGCCGAGTGCCACCCCTGCGGGAACCGACCGCTGCCCGGGCAGGCTCGGACCGGTGACCCCACCGACCAACCAGGGGAAGACCAGGGCGATCAGCACCAGACCGAGACCGGCCACCGCCGCGGCTACCAGGCCGGCCGCCTGCTCTCGCGCCGGGCCGACCGCGACCAGAGCCAACCGGCGCTGCACGTCCGGCTCCACGTCCAGCAGGATCTTGGTCTGCCAGGCCAGTACGGGGAAGAGCACCACTGCCGACACGCCGTAGGCCTCCGCCGGCTGGGCCCGACCCCCGCCGTAGAGGATGCCGAGGGTGAGCAGGCCGGCCAGAACCGGTGCCAGCGCCCGGCCGGTACGCAGGAAGCCGGCCAGCCGGAACCGGACCAGGGCGGTCACCGGGCCACCTCGAACGGCGGCTCCACGGCCGGGCACGTGGTCTCGGGCGGTGCGCTCTGGCCGCGTACCCGCAGGACGTGGTGGCCCTCGGCGCGCAGGCGGGCGACGGTGGCCGGCAACTGCCCGACCGGGACCTCCAGCTCGACCACCGCGACCGCCGCCGCGTCCGACGAGGCCCGCTCGACCACGGCCCCGTCGGCCACCCTCCACTCCCGTGCGCCGGGCAGCCGGACCGTTTCCCCTCGGTGGTCGCTGACCAGCACCGATCCTCCGTCGGCCAGCACCTCGTCGACCACCTGCGGGACCAGCTCGCGTGCCACCGCGTCCAGCCCCTCCCACGGCTCGTCGAGGACGAGCAGGCCGGGCGGACGCAGCAGGGCCTGGGCCAGGCCGACCTTCTGCGCGGTGCCCTTCGACAGCTGGGCGAGCCGGACCGTGCGGAACGGACCGAGACCCAGCCGGTCGACCCAGTGCCGGACCGTCCGGTCCGCCTCGCTCGGGGACAACCCGGCGACCCGGGCCATCGAGACGAGGTAACCGTCGACGGTGAACGGCTGGTCGGCCGGGAAGCGCTCCGGCACCCAGCCCACCACCGACGGCCGGTCGAGCACCCGGCCCCGGGACGGCCGCAGGACTCCGGCGAGGAGCTGGAGCAGTGTCGACTTGCCGGCACCGTTGCGGCCGAGCACCACCACCGCCTCGCCCGGCGCGACGCCCACCGTCACCTGGCGCAGCACCCACGGACCGCGCCTGTGGTACCGCAGCCCGACGTCCTCCAGCCACATGCCGCGAGCCTGCCACAGCGGACAGACGAACGCGGCCCCGCCACTCGTGGCGGGGCCGCGTCGGTGCGTCGTGCTCAGCTGTCGGCCGAGCCCTCCTGCAGGTTCTTCACCACGTTCGGGTCGACCGGCACGCCCGGCCCCATCGTGGTGGTGAGGGTGACCTTCTTGAGGTACTTGCCCTTCGCGGCCGACGGCTTGGCGCGCAGCACCTCGTCGAGGACGGCCGCGTAGTTGTCGACCAGCTGGGCCTCGGAGAACGAGGCCTTACCGATGATCAGGTGCAGGTTCGAGTGCTTGTCCACCCGGAAGGTGATCTTACCGCCCTTGATGTCCGAGACGGCCTTGGTGACATCCATGGTCACCGTGCCGGTCTTCGGGTTCGGCATCAGACCGCGCGGGCCCAGGATCCGCGCGATCCGGCCGATCTTGGCCATCTGGTCGGGCGTGGCGATCGCCGCGTCGAAGTCCAGCCAACCACCCTGGATCCGGGCGACCAGCTCGTCGGTGCCCACCTCGTCGGCACCGGCGGCGACGGCCTCCTCGGCCTTCGCGCCGGCAGCGAAGACGATCACGCGGGCGGTCTTACCGGTGCCGTGCGGCAGGTTGACCGTGCCGCGGACCATCTGGTCCGCCTTGCGGGGGTCGACGCCGAGGCGCATCGCGACCTCGACCGTGGCGTCGAACTTGGTGGCGGTGCTCTCCTTGGCCAGCTTGACGGCCTCGACGGGGGTGTAGAGCTTCGACTTGTCGATGGCCTCGGCGGCCTTGCGGTAGCTCTTGCTGCGCTGCATGTTCTGTCTACTCCTGTGGTCTCTGGCGGGCCGCGGTGCTCGCGCGCCCTCCCACGATCCGTACGGGTCGGTGGTGGCCGACGTCAGTCGGTGACGTTCAGGCCCATCGACCGGGCGGTGCCGGCGATGATCTTCTCAGCCTGGTCGAGGTCGTTGGCGTTGAGGTCGGCCATCTTCTTCTCGGCGATCTCCCGCAGCTGGGCGCGGGTCACCGAGCCGACCTTCTGCGTGTGCGGGACGCCCGAGCCCTTCTGCACACCGGCGGCCTTGATCAGCAGCCGGGCGGCGGGCGGGGTCTTCAGCACGAAGGTGAAGGAGCGGTCCTCGTACACGCTGATCTCGGCGGGGACAATGTCGCCCCGCTGCGACTCGGTCTGCGCGTTGTACGACTTGCAGAACTCCATGATGTTCACGCCGTGCTGACCGAGCGCGGGACCGACCGGCGGCGCCGGAGTGGCCTGGCCCGCCGGCAGCTGAAGCGTGAACGTCTTGACTAGCTTCTTCTTCGGAGGCATGTCTCTTCCTGGGGCTTGGAACTGGGAAAGGTTCACACGACACCGCCGTCGGGGCGCGCACGGTCAGCGCGCATGCGACGGCGGCGACGTTCTAGGGTAGCGCAGACCTGGATCCCGGCAGCCACGGAGGTGGGCCGGGCGGGTGAACCGGACGAACGACTGCCGGCGGCGGTTGCCCGCCGCCGGCAGTCGACGAATCAGATCTTGGCGACCTGGTTGAAGTTCAGCTCCACCGGCGTCTCCCGACCGAAGATCGACACCAGCACCTTGAGCTTCTGCTGGTCGGCGTTGATCTCGCTGATCGTGGCCGGCAGCGAGGCGAAGGCGCCGTCGGTGACCGTGACCGAGTCGCCGACCTCGAAGTCGAGGACCTTGACCTCCGGCTTGGCCTTCTTCTGCTCGGTCTCGACGGCCGGTGCCAGCCACTTGAGCACCTCGTCGAGGCTCAGTGGCGCCGGGCGGTCGGCACGGTCCGTGGCACCGACGAAGCCGGTGACCCCGGGAGTGTTCCGCACGCAGGAGTAGGACTCCGCGGTCAACTCCATCCGGACGAGGATGTAACCGGGGAAGACCTTGGCCTGCACCTGGGAGCGCTTGCCGTTCTTGACCTCGACCTCTTCCCGGGTCGGTACCTCGACCTGGTAGATGTACTCCTCCATGTCGAGGGACGTGATCCGGGTCTCGAGGTTGGTCTTGACCTTGTTCTCGTAACCGGCGTACGAGTGCACCACGTACCAGTCGCCCGGTGCGTAGCGCAGCTTCTGCCGCAGCTCCGCGACCGGGTCGAAGTCCTCCTCGGGAGCGGGCTCGGTCATGGCGAACTCCGGCTCGTTGGCGGCCTCGACCGACTCGTCACCAGCCGCCGTCGCCACCGTGGACTGCTCGTCCGGGGTCTCGGCGGTCTCGTCGTACTCAGGCACGCTTGCTCACTTCCGTCACTATCGCACGTTCAGCCGGTCAGCTGGGGTTGCCGAAGACCCACAACACGCCTTTGGCGAAGCCGTAGTCCAGGACAGCCACGATCGTCAGCATCACCGTGACGAACGCGATCACCACCGCCGTGTAGGTCAGCAGTTCCTTGCGGGTCGGCCAGATGACCTTACGCAGTTCGGCCACGACCTCGCGGATGAAACGCGCGATGCGGCCGAAGAGGCCCACCCGGTCGGCGTCGGTACGCGTCTTGCGACCGTCGGCGGAATCCGCCACGGCCCGCGAGCGGGTGGCGGTGCCACCCCGCGAAACCGGCTCGTCCGCGTCGGTGGCGTCGTCCTCGGCGCTGTCGTTGACGACCTCGTCGTTCAGGCGCTCGTCGTCGGCGTCCTCGCCGCGCCGCTTGTTGTCGGCCACTTCGCCCTCCGTCGCGGGATGTCGGTGTCGCACGCGGTGGGCGTGCGCGGCGCTTGGTCACGCCGGCCGGACCAACCGTCCCGGGACGGGCCGCGGCCGGCGGATCAACCGGGTAGGCCCGATGCCTCGGGACCTCCCCGCCGATGCCACCACCACGGGCCGGACGCCACCAGAAGGCGGCGGGACCCACGGAACGGTCAGGCCTGAGGCGCAGGGGTGACAGGACTTGAACCTGCAGCCTGCGGTTTTGGAGACCGCTGCTCTGCCAATTGAGCTACACCCCTGTGCGGCAACGCTCGCCCCACCCGGTCACACGACCAGGCAGGGGTCACTTGCCCCACGGCGGACCAGTGTACGGGTACCGACCCGACTTTCCCAACCGGTCTACCCGACGCGCCGCCCGGTGCTGCTCAGCCGGTCGTACGCACGGTGGCCCGCGCCTGCGACAGCACCTTCTCACCGAGACAGGTGGCGGTCACGTCCAGCCTGGTCAGACCCGCTTCGGTCACCTCCCGGACCACTGCTGTCACCACGATCTCGGTGCCGGAGTCGTCGTCGGGCACCACCACCGGGCGGGTGAACCGCACGCCGAAGTCGACAACCGCGTCGGGCGAGCCGGCCCAGGTGGTGACCGCCCGACCGACGAAAGCCATGGTGAACATGCCGTGGGCGATCACCCCGGGCAGACCCACAGTCGTGGCGAACCTGTCGTTCCAGTGGATCGGGTTGAAGTCGCCCGAGGCGCCGGCGTAACGGATCAGGTCCGCCCGGGTCACCCGGAACGTCTGGGTGGGCAGCTCCATCTCAGGCCTCCCCGCGTACCACGAGCTTGGACCAGACCGCGACCACCGACTCGCCGGCGGTCGTGCTCACGTCGGTCCGGGTGGTCAGGAACTCGTGGCCACCACGGCTGGTGATGTCCTCGACGGTGTTCACGCAGACCAGCTCGTCGCCGGCCACCACCGGCCGGCTGTACGCGAACCGCTGGTCGCCGTGGACCACTCGGCTGTAGTCGATGCCGAGCGCCGGGTCCTCGATGAGCTGACGGCTGGCGGCCATGGTGATCACCACCGGAAAGGTCGGCGGCGCGACCACGTCCGGATGACCCATCGCGCGGGCCGCCTCCGGGTCGTGGTGGGCGGGATCGGTGGCACCGATCGCCGTCGCGAACTCGCGGATCTTCTCTCGGCCCACCTGATAGGGGGCGGTCGGCGGATAGGTCCGGCCGACGAAGGACTGGTCCAGGGGCATGCCGCGAACCTACACGCAGAGCACGATCGCCGATCCGAGCGGTCGGCGACGGCTCAGGCCGCGCCGTCCGTACGGACCGGCGAACATGACACGTGCGGAGCCGGGCCAGCCGGCCCGGACTGGTTCAGCGCGTCTCGCGGTGCAGGGTGTGCCGCCCGTCCCGGGGGCAGAACTTCTTCAGTTCGATGCGGTCCGGGTCGTTACGACGGTTCTTGCGCGTGATGTAGTTGCGCTCCTTGCACTCCACACACGCCAAAGTGATCTTCGGCCGGACATCGGTCGCCTTCGCCACGGCGGAGTGCCTTCCTCGCTAACGGACACAACTACGGCGCTGAAGCCTACGCGCCACCTGGTCGGACATGCAAAGCGGGCGCCTGTGGCGCCCGTCCCACCGACCGCCGGATAACTCCGGGGCGGACGAGAGTAGCGGTGGCCGGACTTGAACCGGCGACACAGCGATTATGAGCCGCTTGCTCTGCCATCTGAGCTACACCGCCGCGGTGGGCCCAGCCGGACCCTCTGAGCCCCCTTACGGAATCGAACCGTAGACCTTCTCCTTACCATGGAGACGCTCTGCCGACTGAGCTAAGGGGGCCTGCGCGATCACTCGGTGCCCGCGCAGAGGTAAGAGTACACGGCCCCACCCGGCTGGTGAAATCGGATCCCCAGGGACGCCGTACACCCAGCTCAGGGCACCACGCGGAGCCTCGGAAGCTCACTGCTGGAGATCGACTCCGGGTCGATCTGGGCGCCGAACCACGCCTCCAGACGCTCGAACGGCAGCGGTCGGCTGAACAGGAAACCCTGACCGACCTCGCACCCGATGTCCTGGAGCAACTCCAGGGTCAGCTCACTCTCCACCCCCTCGGCCACCACGGTGAGGCCGAACTGCTGGGAGAGAGTGACCACGGCGTTGACGATCGCCAGGTCCCCGGGATCCGTGGCCATGCCCTGCACGAAGGAGTGGTCGACCTTCACCTCGTGCACGGGCAGGCGGCGCAGGTGGGCAAGCGAGGAACTGCCGGTGCCGAAGTCGTCCACCGAGAGCCGTACGCCCAGGTCCCGCAGGCGGCGCAGGGTCGGGATCGGACGCTCGGTGCCGTCCAGCACGCCGGCTTCCGGGATCTCCAGGGTCAGCAGCTGCGCCGGAACGCCGTACTCCTCCAGCAGCTCCCGCACCCGCTCCGGGAAATGCTGGTCGGTGAGGGTACGCGCGGAGAGGTTGACCGCGACGGCGAGGGACTGGCCGCCGTGCGCCCAGTCCCGGCTGTGCCGCAGCCCCTCCCGGAGCACGAACTCGGTGAGCCGGCCAAGCTGGCCGGTGTGCTCGGCCACCGCGACGAAGTCCGCCGGGGTGACCGAACCGTGCGTCGGGTGCTCCCAACGCGCCAGGCACTCCACCCCGATGAGCCGGCGATCCCGCAGCGTCACCTTGGGCTGGTAGTAGACCTCCAGCTCGCCGTTGTCGAGAGCGCTGCGCAGGTCCCCCGCGAGGCCGAGTCGGTGCAGCGACCGCGACTCCAACGCCGGCGTGTACAGCTGCACGCTGCCCGGCACCGCCTTGGCCGCCGTCGCGGCCACGTCCACCCGTTGCAGCAGGGTCGCCGGCGCGTCGCCGTGATCCGGATGCACGACCACCCCGACCGCGGTGTCCACGTCCAGCGTGAGCGAGTCGAAGACCATCTCGTCGCGGATCTGTTCCCGCAACTGGCCGGCCAGCTCGACCGCCGCCTCGGCGCTCTCCAACCGCATGGTCACCAGGAACTCGTCGCCACCGGCCCGCCCGACAAGCGCGGCCGACGGCACACAGCCACGCAGCCGGTCGGCCACCTCGACCAGGACCTTGTCCCCCGCGGCGTGGCCGAGCGCCTCGTTGACCTGCCGCAGCCGGTCGACGTCGAAGAGCAGCAACGCGACGACCTCGCCGGGAGCCCGGATCCGGACGGCCTCGGCCAGCGCACCGAGGATGCGCCGACGGTTGGGCAGCTTCGTGAGCGCGTCGTGGTACGCGTCGTGCCGCAGCCGGTCGACCAGGCGGGAATTCTCCAGCGCGACCGCGGCGTGCGCGGCGACCGTCTCGAAGACGGGGACGTCGGGGCTACGGAAGAAGTTGGTGTCGCCGAGCCGGTTCGCCACCTCCACGGTGCCGATGACCGCCTTGCCGGACCGCAGCGGCACCACGATCACATCCTTGATCGCTGTCGACCCCAGCGCCCCGCGCAGCTCAGGATCACCCCCGAGCCGCTGGCTCACCGCCACTGTCTCCTGGCGAACCATCGCGGCGTCTCGCAGCGCCGTCGGACTGGGTGTGGAGTCGAGCAGCCCCGGCTTGCCCTCCTGGGCGGTCAACAGCACCTCCGGGTGACGCCCCTGTCTCGGCAGCCACAGGGTGGCGTACTCCGCCTGCATCAAGCTCCGGATGCGGACCAGCAGTACGTCGATGAGGTTGCCCTCCGGGCCGCTCTCACTTATCGCCTTGGTCAGCTCGTACATCTCCGACAGCGTGCGGTGCTGTCGCAGGAACTGGGCGTACGAGCCGTAGATCAAGGCAAACGCCACGGCCAGCCCGGCGAAGAGGAGAACCGCCCAGGGAGTGATCTCCAGTGCGATGATGACAAGCAGGCCGATGCAGAGGTTGACCGCGCCGGCGAGCAGCATCGACGGTGCTGCCCGGATCACCTCCTGCCCCGCCGGCCAGCCCTGGACGACAGTGAACACGGCCGCCATCGCCGCGAGACCGACCACCATGTGAGTGGCGATCGCGGCCATCAGGACAGCCCAGGTGGCCGGACCGACACCAGTCGGCTGCGGCAGAAGGTGATAGACGGCGGTGGCCAGCGAGGTCGCGGCCGCCGCGAGGGCGACATTGAACCAGAACTTGGCGGGCAGCAGCCGCCGCCGCACCTGCACCACGAGTGTGGCCACCGTGAACGCCACCACCACCGACAGCGGCGGCAGCAGATACAGCGCGACGACCAGGGGAATCTCGGTGAACAGAATGCCGAGTGCCTGACGGCGCACCACGATGTTGATGGTGGGCATGGTGGCGACGACCATCGCCACCATGAGCAGCAGGGTCAGCGGCAACTCACCGACTGCCGGATCGACAGTCACTCCCAGCAGCAGGGAGACCACGATCGCGCAGAGCGCCAACGGCCCGGTGATGAACCAGGCGTGTTCCGTCTGCCGACGCGGAGGGCGCAGACGAGACGTCATGGGCCCCCTTGCGCGTCAGAGCCGGCCGGTGCCGGCGGTTGCCACAGCGGGACGATCGCCCGTCAACGCACCACTGAGTTCATCGTCGGCATCTGCCAGTCGACCCCGTTCGTCCTGAAGTCGCCTTCTGTAACCACGCTCGCCACAGCCGCCAGGCCGAGGACCAGAGCGAGGGAGCCGAGCAGCCGGCCCAAGCGTTGAGCAGACATTATGTGCTCCTGGTGGGGTGATGAGGGTACGTGTTGAGGGCCCTCCGATGGTGCCACAGCAGGTCGGTCGCTGGAAAGTTCACCGAGCCCGTGATGGTCCGTCGGTCGCCGCAGGCCGCGCCGCCGCGCCGATCGGCGACGCATCCGGGCAGGTCAGAGCCGATGAGCCGGCAATAGGACAGGAAGAAGAGGCCAACCGCGCAATAGTTTCCTTAAGGCCGCGAAGCGGATCTTGCGGACAATCGACGGATCCGCAGAACACTGTGGACATACATGTCGACTCATGCGGCATCACGAGCCCTCAGCTCCCGCCAGTCAACCTGCGGTCACTCCCCCACGGCTGCCAGAGTAGGCCGGATATGCCAACCCAGCCACCCCCATGAATATCCCGCCTGTCACTTCCGGGCCGTGGGCAGGCCACCGGCCCACCGCCAGCAGACCTCGGACGAGAACGATCAGGATTAACGACAGCGGCCCCTGACCAGCGTTGACGCTGGCCAGGGGCCGTTGTCGCACCTGGTGGCGGGTAGAGGATTCGAACCTCTGTAGCTTTCGCGACGGATTTACAGTCCGCTCCCATTGGCCGCTCGGGCAACCCGCCAGGGCGTACCACCGCACCGTGGCGCGGCGGCGGAAGCAAGGATAGCGGCTCCACCCGTTGCCGCCGCAACCGGGTACCGTCAGGGAGTCGTACCTCTGGGCAACCAGGGCCAAAGGATCACAAATCAGCCGGACAGCAGGAGCATGAGTATGGCAGCGAATCCGTCGTTCGACATCGTGAGCAAGGTCGACCGCCAGGAGGTCGACAACGCCCTCCGGCAGGCGGAGAAGGAGCTCGGGACGCGGTTCGACTTCCGGGGCACGGGCGCGGGGGTCTCCTGGTCCGGCGAGGAGGCGATAAGCCTCCAGGCGGAGACCGAGGAGCGGGTCCGGGCCGCGTTGGACGTGTTCAAGGAGAAGCTGATCAAGCGGAACATCTCGCTGAAGTCGCTGGACGCGGGCGACCCGCGCCCCTCGGGCAAGATCTTCAAGATCGACGCCAAGGTGATCCAGGGTATCGACCAGGACAAGGCGAAGGCGATCAGCAAGAAGATCCGCGACGAGGGCCCCAAGGGCGTCCAGGCCCAGATCCAGGGCGACCAACTGCGCGTCACCGGCAAGAAGCGGGACGATCTCCAGGCGGTCATCGCGCTACTCAAGGCCGAGGACTTCGGCGTGGCTCTCCAGTTCACCAACTACCGCTGAACCAGCGACGCCGGCCGGTTCAGCGAGTGGTTCAGTGGTCGGACCTGTGTCGCAGCCAGACGTACGACACGGGTTGGCCCTGGTTCCACTCGTCCGCCTGGTCCGGCGGCACCAGGTCGAAACCGGCGGCGGTGTAGCACCGCAGCGCCTGGGTGTTGTCGGGGTGCAACCGCATCAGCACCGCCGGATGGTGCTTCCGGGCCAGGGTGGTGAGCAGGGTGACCATCCGGCGGCCCAGTCCCTGCCCACGGCGTGCCGGGGCCACGATGAGGCGGGCCAGTTCCACCTCGGCCTCGTCATCGTCGAGCCACAACTCGCCGTACCCGACAGGTTCGCCGTCGACGAGCGCGACGTACGCGCGCACGTCGGGCTCGGCACCCCAACGGGCGACGTCCTCAGACGTCACTCGATCGAGTGAGCACCAGCGGCGGCTCTCCTGCGGAGAGGTCGCCCAGCTCGCCACGACTGGCGCGTGGGTCGGGCCCGGCACGGTCAGTTCCATGCTCGCCTCCTCAGCGCGCGAGGCTACCGCCGGCTGCCGGCAGGAGAAACCGTCAGGCGTACCCACTGTGGTTTCGCGGTCAGGCCGTTGCTGGCTGCTCGGCGCGGACGGCGGTGGCCTCGGCGCGGGCGATGGGGCCGGCGGGTAGCGCGGCGACCGCCGCCCCGACGGCGACAGCCGCCCCGGCGAACAGGAAGGCCCAGGGCACGCCGCCGGCGTTGTCGATGATCAGTCCGGAGACCGCGCCGCCGACCGCGCTGGCACCGACCGACATGGTCACCACCCAGGTGTACGCCTCGTTCAGCATGCCGCTCGGCGAGATCCGCCCGACCAGGGTGTTCTCCAGGGTGAGCGCGGGAGCGATGACGGCTCCGCCGACCAGCAGGGCGGCACCCAGCGCGACCGGCGTGGACATCACGGCGAACACGGCGAAGCTGCCGGCGAGCCCGGCGAGCAGCCAGGCGAACAGGCGTGTCATGTTGCGTGCCGGCCGGCGGACGCCGAACCAGAACCCGCCGATCGCGCTGCCGATCCCCCAGACGGCCAACAGCAGGCCGGCGAGACTGTCCGGGTCGTCCGGGCTGTAGCGGCTGGCGAACGCCGGCACTGTCACCCCGGCCGCCCCGAAGGCGATGCCGATGCTGGCCACGCAGAGCAGCAGCGCCGGGAAGCCGGCGACCCGTAGCGGGCCGAGGCCACGGGCGTGGTGTTCCCGGGAATGCGGGCGCCAGCCCCGCATGGCCTGACCGAGCGCCACCGACAGGGTGCCGATCAGGGTCACCACCGCGGCACCGATGAGCGCCGCGCCGGCGTCGGCGACCAGCACGAAACCGGCCACCAGCAGCGGGCCGAGCACGAAGACGATCTCGAACAGGGTGGTTTCGGCGGCGAGCGCGGTGTTGCGGAGGTGGTACCGGCCGGAGTCGAAGTTGGTCAGGTCGTTCCAGGCACCCCGGATCGCGGCGGTCATCGGCGGGTACGTCCCACCGGCCACCGCCGAGGCGAGCAGCACCAGCGCGAACGGGGTGTCGTCGGCGCGGGCTGCCCAGAGCAGCCCGCCCAGGGCCAGCGGATGGGCGATCGCGGTGCCGACGAGCACCGGGGTGGGACCGATCCGGTCGGCGATCCGCCCGGCCACCGGGCTCAGGGCCGCGCCGAAGAGTGCGTAGCAGCCACCGGCCACGGCCGCCAGCGAGTAGCGCCCGGTCACCCCCTCGACGACGAGCAGCAGCGCCAGCGGCGTCATGCCGATCCCGAGGCGTCCGATGATGCCGGTGATCAGCAGGGTGGGCGCGCCCGGGATCTGCCAGACAGCCAGATATCGGCGCAGCCCAGCCACAGCGGACCTCCACGAATGTAATGAGCGAGACTCGGTTAGACCCTAACGCCCCGCGTCCGGCGGGCGATCCGGTCCGGACCTGTGGCGGCGCTCACCCGGCGTCCGGCGCGGACGCTCCAGCCCTGCCGGCGAGCTGTGCCCTCCCAGCTCCCGGGCCCCGGAATGCCGCGATCTGCCCGCTCGGGCCGCCCTCCGAGCGGCCGACATACCGCAACCCGCGCTGCCTCCGACCCGGCGAGACGGAGCCGCCCGCGCCGGGTGAACCGGGCGCGGGCGGCGAGGGTGTCGATCGGACGGCTGTCGGCCGGCGGGTCAGCGCTGGTGACGCACCGGGCCCATCTGGGTCGCCAGTTGCTCGAGCCGGGCGACCCGCTGCTCCATCGGCGGGTGGGTGGCGAAGAGCGCGGCCACCCCGCCACCCCGGAACGGGTTGGCGATCATGAGGTGCGCGGTGCTGGTGAGCTGCCCCTCGGCCGGCAACGGCCGACGCTGGGCACCCATGTGGATCTTCCGTAGGGCGCTGGCCAGCGCCAGCGGGTCCCGGGTGAGTTCGGCACCCGAGGCGTCCGCCTGGAACTCGCGACTGCGGCTGATCGCCAGTTGGATGACGCTCGCGGCGATCGGCCCCAGGATGATTGTGAGCAGCAGGACCAGCGGGTTCGGGCCGTCCTCGTCACTGTTACCGCCGAGCGGGATGAACAGGGCGAGGTTCGCCAGCATGGTGATGATGCCGGCCAGGCCGGCGGCCACGCTGGAGATGAGGATGTCCCGGTTGTAGACGTGTGACAGCTCGTGACCGATGACGCCCCGCAACTCACGGTAGTCGAGCAGTTCGACGATCCCCTGGGTGACGCAGACGGCCGCGTTCTGCGGGTTGCGTCCGGTGGCGAACGCGTTGGGCTGGACGGTCGGGCTGAGGTAGAGCCGTGGCATGGGCTGCCGCGCCTCGGTGGCCAGCTCCCGAACCATCTGGTACAGCTCGGGGAACTGGGCCTCGCTCACCGGTTGCGCCCGCATCGAGCGGAGTGCCAGCTTGTCGGAGTAGAAGTACGTGACGCCGTTCATCACCAGCGACACGAGTACGGCGATGACCAGGCCGCCACTGCCGCCGAACCAGTAACCCACCGCCAGGATCAGTGAGGTGAGCAGGCCGAGCAGCGCGGCGGTCTTCAGACGGTTGTGGTGCACGATCACTCCTTCGGTGCACGGATGCCGGGATCCGCTGACCGGTACAACACGCGGGTACCCGCCAACCATCCGTCTCATGACTGAGAGTTACCTGAGCGACTGTCACCTGCGGGAAGCGGACCGGCTCGGCGCAGCCGGGTCGAAGCGTCAGCTCCCGACGAGATCGAGCACGATCTGCGGCGCGAAGCCGACGGCCAGCGCCACCACCGTCGCCACCGCCAGCGCCACGGCAACCGCGCGCGCGGGCCGGACGGCAGGGGCGGTGACCTCCCCGGCCGGGGCGTAGAGCAGTGCGGCGGCCCGCAGGTAGTAGGCCAGACCGATGACCGCGTTGATCGCCACCACCAGGGCGAGCCAGCCCGCGCCACCGCCGAGCAGGGACCGGACCACCGTCACCTTGGCGAACAGCCCGGCCAGGCCGGGCGGCAGGCCGGCGAGGCCGATCAGCGCGAACGCCAGCCCGGCGCCGACCCAGGGGTGCCGGCGCGCCGCACCGCGCAGGTCGTCGAGGCTGCCACCGTCCGCGCCGGCCGGGCGCAGCGCCACGACACCGGCGAAGGCGGCCAGTTCCAGCAGCACGAAGAAGACGGCGTACGCCAGGGCGGCGGCGTACGCGGCGGTTCGGGCGTCCGCGTCGGCGGTCAGCGCCAGCGCGCCGAGCGGAGCGAGGATGTAGCCCGCCTGGGCCACCGAGGACCAGGCGAGCAACCGCACCGTACGCCGCTGGCGCAGCGCCACCAGGTTGCCGACGGTCATGGTGAGCGCGGCGACCACCGCCAGCAGCGGCCCGGTCACCTCCGACGGCAGCGCGTGCCGCACCACCGCCAGCAGGGCGATCACCCCGCCCAGCTTCGACGCGGTGGACAGGTAGGCGGCCACCGGCAGCGGTGCCCCGTCGTAGGTGGCCGGTGCCCAGGCGTGGAACGGCACCGCAGCCACCTTGAACGCCAGTCCCGCCACCACGAGCGTCACCGCGACGGTGGTCAACGGCAGGTCGAGCAGCGCCTCGTCGGCGAGGAGGGTGCCCAGCCGTTCCAGGTGCAGCCCGCCGGTGACCGCGTAGAGCAGCGCGGCACCGAGCAGGGTCAGCGTGGTGGCGACCACGCTGACCACGAAGAAGGTCACCGCCGCCTCGGCACTGGCCAGGCTGCCCCGACGCAGGCCGACCAGGACGTACAGCGGCAGGGTGAGCACCTCCACCGCCACGATCAGGGTGATCAGGTCGCCGGCCGCGCCGAGCACCACGCCGCCGGTCATCGAACAGGCGAGCAGGAAGCAGTACTCCCCCACCGGAGTGTTCCCGGCCCGCAGCAGCGGCCCGGACAACGCCAGTACGCCGAGCACGAGCAGCGCCACGAGCGCGGCGACCAGGGCGGCTCGGCCGCCGAAGACGTACGAACAGTCGGGGCCGACGCAGAACGTACGTCGTTCGGCTCCCGAACCGACCACCGCCGCGCCGACCGCAGTGGCGACCGCCCCGGTGGCCGCCGTGACCACGGTGGCCAGCGGTCGGGCGACCAGCAGGTCCACCAGCAGCACCAGCACCGCCGTCCCGGCGGCCAGGTACGCCGGCAGCAACGCCACGTGGTCGACGGCCTGCACCAGACTCGAGTCGCTCATCGCGCCACCTCGCTACGCTCGGCGCCGCGACGAGGCACCACCGCACTGAGCCGAATGACTCGCTCGCCGCGCTCGCTCATCGCAGTACTCCCACCAGGGCCTCGACCGGGGCTTCGGCGACACCGAGGACGAGCGTCGGAGCCAGCCCGACGGCCAGCGCGAGCAGCACCAGGGGCACCCAGGCGACCAGTTCGGCCCCGGCCAGGCCGGGACCGAGCGCGGCGACCACCGGGGTCGGCTCGCCATGGGTCACCCGCCGCAGCAGCCGCAGCAGGTACGCCGCCGTCAGCGCCCCGCCGATCGCGGCCAGCACCGCAAGCGTGGTCCACAGCGCCCCACCGGACTCGACGGCGGCGACCACGGCGAACGCCTCGCCCCAGAAGCCGGCCAGCCCGGGCAGCCCCAGCGAGGCGACGGCCGCGAACGCGAGCAGCCCGGACAGGCGCGGGGCGGTCTCCCGCAGCCCGGACAGCTCGCTCAGCTCGCCGGTGTGGGCCCGATCCTTGATCGCCCCGGCCAGGAAGAACAGCAGACCCGTGATGATGCCGTGGGCGACGTTGCCGATCAGCGCCGCCTGGATGCCGGTGGCGGTCAGGGTGGCGACCCCGAGCAGGACGAAGCCCATGTGTCCGACGCTGGAGTACGCGATCAGCCGCTTCAACTCGGTCTGGGCGAGGCACACCAGAGAGCCGACCAGGATGGCGGCTACCGCGAGCACACCGAGCACCGGTGCCGCCCACCGGGCCCCTTCGGGGGCCACCGCGACGGCGACCCGGATCAGACCGTACGTGCCCATTTTGAGCAGCACCCCGGCGAGCAGCACGCTGCCGACCGTGGGTGCCTGGGTGTGGGCGTCGGGCAGCCAGGAGTGCAGCGGCCACAGCGGACTCTTCACCGCGAAGGCCAACGCGAGCAGGGTGAAGGCGACGAGCTGGGTGGTGCGGGACAGTTCGGTGCCGCCGGTGAGCGCCACGATGTCGGCGGTGCCGGCGGCGGCCACCACCACGTACACCCCGACCAGCAGCAGCACCGAACCGAAGAGGGTGTAGAGGGCGAACTTGCGTCCCGCCCGCCGCCGCGCGTCGTGCGACGCCGGGTCGGTGCCGTCGCCGCCCCAACCGACGATGATCGCGTACATCGGCAGCAGGACGACCTCGAAGAAGAGGAAGAACAGCACCAGGTCGAGGGCGAGGAAGGTGCCGAGGATGCCGACCTCGACGACCAGCAGCAGCGCCACCAGGGCCCGGCCGTCGCCGCCGCCCGGCACCCGCCAGAGGGTGTACCCGCAGCACAGCAGGGTGAGCAGGGCGGTGAGCACCAGCAGCGGCCAGGAGATGCCGTCCACGCCCAGATGGAAGCGCAGGTCCAGCCCCGGCACCCACGGCCTGTCGACGGTGTGCCAGGGACGCACCGCACCTGCGGCATCCGGCGGCACGTACGCCGACCAGCCGGTGGCCCGTCCGCCGACAAGCGCCACAGCCGCGACGAGGGTCAGCGCGGCGGCCACCGTACCGACGATCCGGGCCGCCCGGTCGCGTGGCGTGGCCGCCACCGCCAGCGCGCCGAGCGCCGGCACCGCGAGCACCGCCACCAGCAGGAACTCCCCCTCGCTCATGCCCGCCCTCCGCTGCGCTGCGGGTCGGCGTGCGGCACCGAAGCATTGAGTTGATGATTCGCTCGCTGACGCTCGCTCATGCCGTCGCTCCGATCAGGGCTGCGGCCAGGCCGATCAGCAGCGCGCCGGCCAGCACCGCGGCGGCGGCCCGGGGCAACGCCGCCCGGTGCAGGACGCCCAGGCCGCCGCCGAGGGCGCTGGCGGCCCGTCCGGTGCCGGTGACCGCACCGTCCACCACCCGTTCGTCGGTGGTACGCGCCATCCGCGCCGCCGCTGTCGTCGGTCGTACGACGAGGGTGTGTTGGACGTCGTCGAGCCGGAACGCGCGGGCGAAGACCGGCCGCAGCGGGCCGAGCGCCGTCGCCGGGTCGGCACCGCCGCCCCGCCGCCAGCCGGCCCACGCCAGGCCGGCGCCGATCACGAGCAGTGCCAGCGGCAGCAGCACGGTCGGGGTGAGGTGGATCAGCCCGTCCGGCGGCAGCAGATCCGACACGGTGTCAGGGGCGGTCGGCGGGGTGGATTGCAGGTGGCGGGAGAACCAGCCCGGGAAGCCGGCCAGGCCGAGCAGCGCCGCTGGTACGGCAAGCGCCAGCACCGGCCAGCGGAGTACGGCCGGCGGGTCGTGCGGCTGGGCCAGCGGGGTGCGGGGCGCACCGAAGAAGGTGCGCAGCAGCAGCCGGGTGGCGTACCAGGCGGTGACGGCCACACCGACCAGCCCGGCGAGCCAGACCAGCCAGCCCAGCCAGGCCGGCGCCGGGCCGTCGCCGTGCAGGGCTGCCTGCTCGGCGGCGGCGAGCACCCCCTCCTTGCTCCAGAAGCCGGACAGCGGCGGTACGCCGGCAAGCGCGCCGAGCCCGACAAGCGTGCACCAGAAGGTGACAGGCATGCTGTGCCGCAGCCCACCCATCCGGGACATCACTGTGGTCCCGACGGCGTGGATCACCGCACCGGCGGCGAGGAACAGCAGCGCCTTGAACGCCGCGTGGGTGAGCAGGTGGAACAGCGCGGCCGGTGGGGAGCCGACGGCGAGCGCCCCGGTCATGTAGCCGATCTGCGAGACAGTCGACCAGGCGAGCACCCGCTTGATGTCGTCCTGCGCGGTGGCCGCCAGCGCGCCCAGCAGCAGGGTCACCGAGGCCATCACGCCGAGCACGATCAACGCGATCGGGGTGGCCTCGAAGAGCGGCCACAGCCGGGTGACCGCGTACACCCCGGCGGCGACCATCGTCGCGGCGTGGATCAACGCGGAGATCGGGGTGGGTCCGGCCATCGCGTCGGGCAGCCAGGTGTGCAGCGGGAACTGGGCGCTCTTGCCGGCCACCCCGGCGAGCAGCAGCAGGCAGGCCGCGGTGAGCGTGGCGCTGCTGTGGTCGTGGGCGAGCACGTCGGCGATCCGGAAGCTGCCCGCCGAGACGCCGAGCAGGGCGATGCCGAGCAGGAAGCCGACGTCACCGACCCGGGTCACCAGGAACGCCTTCATCGCGGCGGCGGGTGCCTCCGGCAGTCTCCGGTCGTGGGCGATGAGCAGGTAGGAGCAGAGGCCCATCACCTCCCAGCCGACAAGCAGCAGGATCAGGTCCCCGGAGACCACCACCAGCAGCATCGCGGCGGTGAAGAGGCTGACCTGCGCCGCGTACGGCGGATAGCGGTGGTCGGGCTCGTCGGGCGGCCCCTGCCGGAGGTAGCCGGTGGAGTAGATCTGCACGGCCAGGGCCACAGTGGTGACCGCGACGGCGACCAGGGCGGCCGCGCCGTCGAGGCGTACCCCGAGGGTGACGGTGAGCCCGCCCAACTCGATCCAGGTGGTCGAGGACTCGGCCGGACCGTCCAGGGTGACGAGCAGGGCCACCGCCAGGCCGAGGGCACCGGCCGCGCCGGCCACCCCGAGGGCCGCGGCGGTGCGGCGGGCGGTCGACTCGCCGAGGGTCGAGCCAGCCGGCGACGGTGGCAGCAACAGCCCGGCCAGGCCGGCGAGCAGCGGTACGGCGGGCAGCAACGCACCGATCGTCGTGGCGTTCACCGCTGTCCCTCCGGTGCACTTCCGGCGGCCGGGGACGCCCCGCCACCCGTCGTGGCCGGTACCGGTCCCCCGGCGTGGGGTTCGACCTCCCCGGCTCGCCGCTCGGCCAGGGGAATCTCGTCGACGGCGACGCTGGCCCGCATCCGGTACAGCTGGAGCACGATCGCCAACCCGACCCCGATCTCGGCGGCGGCCAGCACGATCACGAAGAGCGCGAAGACCTGCCCACCGTGCGGTAGCACCGCCCGGGCCGTGGTGTCGGCGGTGACCAGGATCAGGTTCACCGCGTTGAGCATCAACTCGACGGCCATCAGCACCAGCACCGCGTTGCGCCGCCGCAGCACGCCGTACACGCCGAGACCGAACAGCAGCGCTGCGGTGACGTACGGGATGACAGGTCTCACCGTGACCGCCCCCGGTCACCTGTCGCGTCGTCCCTGGTGGCGCCGATGTCGGGACGGGACAGCACGATGGCGCCCACAAGCGCCGAGAGCAGCAGCACCGACAGCACCTCGAAGGGCAGCACCCAGTTGCTGAAGACCTGCTCACCGATGCGCTCGGCGTTTCCCGCCGCGGGCAGGTCCACAGTCGTCCAGCGGTACGCGTCGACGAGCAACGCCGCCAGCCCGAGCCCGGCACCACCGCCGATGAGCGCGGCCGGCCAGCCGGGGCGGTCCAGGTCGTCGGAGGCGCCGATCGGCGCGCGGGTCAGCATCACGGCGAACAGCAGCAGCACCACCACCGCGCCGACGTAGATCAGCACCTGCACCCAGGCAACCAGTTCGGCGGCGAGCACCAGGTACATGCCGGCCACCGCGCCGAGGCAGACCACCAGGTAGAGCCCCGCCCGGACCAGGTGCCGGGTGCCCACCACAAGCGCCGCCGAGCCGACCGCCACCGCGCCGAGGGCGAGCAGCAGCACGTCCACCCCGGTCACGCGGACGTACCTTCGTCGTCGTCGGCGGCACGGGGTGGCACCGGTCGGCGCTCGGGGCGTACCGCCGCTGTGGTCGGACGGGCGGCGGGCGCGCCGGGGACGGCCGCCTTGCGCGCGGCGGCGGTCTCCTCCTTGGCCGGCTCGCCGTTGGGGTCGTGGGCCGGGGGCGGCGGCACTGTGGCCATCCACTCGCCCAGGTGATCCTTGTCGTGCAGCAGGTCCTTGATGTCGTACTCGGCGTACTCGAACTCCGGCGACCAGTAGAGCGCGTCGAAGGGGCAGACCTCGATGCAGATGCCGCAATACATGCAGAGCGAGAAGTCGATGTCGAACCGGTCGAGCACGTTGCGCTGCCGGGCCCGGGCGGCCCCCGGCACCGCCACCTCCTCCTTGTGCGAGTCGATGTAGATGCACCAGTCCGGACACTCGCGGGCGCAGAGCATGCAGACCGTGCAGTTCTCCTCCAGCAGCGCGATCACCCCGCGCGAGCGGGGCGGTAGCTCGGGGGCGACGTCCGGGTACTGCTGGGTGGTCGAGCGCTTCGTCATCGTCTTGAGCGTGACCGCCAGCCCCTTGACCAGGCCGCTGCCGGGCACGCCGGTCGCCTCGCTTCGCTCGCGCTCACTCATGCCGAACATCCTGCCCTGTGGGCACGGCGCGCGCGACCACCACCCGGGGGTAGCCGGTAGTACGGTGGCCACGGGGAGAACGACGCACCGGAAAGGACCCGTCAATGACCGCCGCGCTGCACGACGACAACCCGGCGCCGGGCGAGTGGACGACGGACGCCCTCGACCGCCTGCCCGACGACGGCCGCCGCCGTGAACTCCTGGACGGACAACTGATCGTGTCGCCCTCCCCCACGCGACTGCACCAATCCATCGCCGGCCGGCTCATGGCCGCACTGGAAGAGACCTGCCCCGCCGATCTCGACGTCACCCAGGGAGTGGCGGTGCGGATGTCCCGCACCCGGTCCTTCATCCCCGACCTGCTGGTCACCGAGCTCGACGCGGCCACCCGCAACCCCTCGTCCTACCTGCCGAACGAGGTCCTGCTGGTGGTGGAGATCGTCTCGGAGGGTTCGCGCAGCATCGACCGGGTGCTCAAGCCCGCACTCTACGCCGAGGCGGACATTCCCTTCTTCTGGCGGATCGAGACCGAGGCGGGGATCGTGGTGCACGCCCACCGGCTCGACCCGGTGAAGCGCGTCTACGTCGAGCACGCCCGGATGAGCGACGGCATCCTGCTGGCCGACCCGTGGGAGATGGACATCCCGCTCGACCGGATCACGCCCCGCTCCCGCTGAGGGCGCGGGCGGTCGCAGCGGCCCGGTGGCCGTCTCGCCCGCCCACCAGGCCGAACCCGTGAAGATCCGCCATGATGGGACCGAGGACGACTCGGCACACCCTGGGGGCGACATGGGCGAGGACGGCAAGGGCACCGGCGGGAAGTACGTCGAGCCGGGTGAGTTCAAGCGGGACCAGAACTACATCACCACGCGGATCACCGCCGACGGGCGGGACGGCTATCCGGTCGAGCCGGGTCGCTACCGGTTGGTGGTCAGCCGTGCCTGCCCGTGGGCCAACCGTCTGATCATCGTGCGTCGGCTGCTGGGCCTGGAGGACGCCATCTCGATGGGGGTCGCCGGTCCGACGCACGACGCGCGGAGCTGGACCTTCGATCTCGACCCCGACGGACGGGACCCGGTGCTCGGCATCGAGCGCATCCAGGAGGCCTACTTCGCGCGCTACCCGGACTATCCCCGGGGCATCACCGTGCCGGCGATCGTGGACGTGCCCACCGGGCAGGTGGTGACGAACGACTACGCCCGGATGAGCCTGGATCTGTCCACCGAGTGGACCGCGTACCACCGTACCGGTGCTCCGCAGCTCTATCCGGAACACCTGCGCGCCGAGATCGACGAGGTGAACGCGGTGGTCTTCGCCGACGTCAACAACGGCGTCTACCGCTGTGGCTTCGCCGGCAGCCAGGACGCGTACGAGCGGGCGTACCGGCGGCTGTTCGACAGGCTGGACTGGCTCAGTGAGCGACTGGCCGGGCAGCGTTACCTGGTCGGCGACACGATTACCGAGGCCGACGTACGACTGTTCACCACGCTTGTCCGCTTCGATCCGGTGTACCACGGCCACTTCAAGTGCAACCGGCAGAAGCTCAGCGAGATGCCGGTGCTGTGGGCGTACGCGCGGGACCTGTTCACCACGCCCGGCTTCGGTGACACGATCGACTTCGACCACATCAAGCGGCACTACTACGAGGTCCACCGGGACATCAATCCGACGGGCGTGGTGCCACTCGGCCCCGACCTGTCGAACTGGCTCACCCCACACGATCGCGAGGCACTCGGCGGCAGCCCCTTCGGCACCGGCACCCCACCCGAGCCCCCCACCCCCACCGAACGCGTCAACCCCACCCACACCCCCCTCCCCACCCCCTAGCCCCCGCCCACCCGCGCGGGGAGAGGGTGGGGGGTGGGGGTTAGAGGCTTAGAGGGTTAGGCGGATGGTGGCGGTCAGGACGAGTTGGGCCAGGGCGGCGGGGACGAGGACGAGCCAGCAGAGGCGTTGGAGCTGGTCCTCGCGGAGGCGGGGGTAGGAGACCCGGAGCCAGATGATCACGAAGCTGACTGCGGCGACCTTCAGCAGGGTCCAGAGCCAGCCGAGCTGCGCGTCGGCGAACGGGCCCTGCCAACCGCCGAGGAACAGCACTGTGGTGAGCGCGGCGATCACCACGATGCCGACGTACTCGGCAAGCAGCAGGAACGCGAAGCGCAGGCCGGTGTACTCGGTCAGATAGCCGAAGACCAGCTCTGAGTCGGCAACCGGCATGTCGAAGGGGGGCCGGCGGATCTCCGCCAGCCCGGCCACGAAGAAGATGACCATCGCCGGTGCCTGCCAGAGCAGCCACCACGGCTGCCACGCCTCGACGATGCCGGAGAGGCTCAGCGTCCCGGCGGCCATCGCCACCGACGCGGCAGCCAGTACCAGCGGCAGCTCGTAGCCGAGCAGTTGGGCCGCGCCGCGCAGCCCGCCGAGCAGGCTGTACTTGTTTGCCGACGCCCAGGCCGACATGAGCACGGCCAGCACGCCCACACCGACCACCGCGAGTACGAAGAAGAGCCCGACGTCGAGTGGCTGCCCGACCAGGTCGTTCGGGCCGAGCGGGATCACCAGCAGGGCCAACAGGTACGGCACCAGCGCCACCGCCGGAGCCAGCCGGAACACCTGCCGGTCGGCCGCGCGTGGGGTGACGTCCTCCTTCTGGACGAACTTCACCCCGTCGGCGATCAGCTGCGCCCAGCCGTGGAACCCACCCGCGTACATCGGGCCGACTCGGCCCTGCATGTGCGCCATCACCTTGTGCTCCGCCTGCCCGACAAGCAGCGGCAGGACGAGGAAGGCGGCAAGCACTCCGCCGATCCGGATGACAAACTCCAGCCAGAGCGGCATCAGGCCCCACCTCCATCGTCCGGTGTCGGACCATCCGCAGGCGCCGGACCGCCGGGAGCGTCCGGCGCCGGACCGCCGGGGCCGGGCCGAGGCGCCGCCGGCTCCCCGTCGGAGCCGGCGGCCCGGGGGGTACGCGGCCCGCGGGCACCCGGTGCCGGACGGGCCGGGCGCTCCCGGGCCGGGCGGGCCGGGGTGCCGCCACGCGGCCCCTCCCCCACCCCACCAGCACCGGCGGGGGTCGGCACGACTCCCCACTCGCCAGGCGCGGGCACGCCCGGGGGACGGATCGGGCGGCGTCCGCCGCCGGCCTCCGACTCACCCGGTTCCTTCGCACCTGGCCAGGGCTTCGCCACCCGCGAGGCCAGGACGAACTCCTTACGCAACGGATGCCCCTCGAACTCCGGTGGCAGCAGCAGCGGACGCAGGTCGGCGTGCCCGGCGAAGTCGATGCCGAACATCTCGTGGGTTTCCCGCTCGTGCCAGGCGGCACCCGGGTAGACCGCCACCACGGAATCGACTGTGGGTGTCTCGCGAGGCACCCGGGCGCGCAGCAGCACACCGTGCCGGTGCGGGGTGGACCAGAGGTGGGCCACCACGTCGAACCCGTCGGCCAGCTCGTCGACCGCCGACAGCCAGTCGAAGTAGTCACAGGCCAGCTCGGCGTCGTCGCGGGCGGCCAGCAACGCGGCCCGCCAGGCATGCGGGGGTACGTCGACGGTGGCCCGGGAATGGACCTGACCGCCGGAGACCGTCGCGGTGGCCTCGACGGGCGCGAGCAGCGCGACGAGCCGCTGGCCGACCTCTTCCGGTGTCATGCCGCTGATCCTAGGCCCTGGGGCCGGAGTCCTCGGTCGAGCCGAGACGGAGCCAGGCGGCGGCCGCAGCCCGGCCCGGTGCACGCGGGCGGGTGACTCCAGTGGGCTTCGCCCGTGCCGGCCGTGCGCGGCCACCAGTATGGACCCGTGCGCGCTGTGACAGTCATCCCCGGAGTGCCCGGCTCGCTGCGGCTGCTCGACGACTACCCGGAACCGGCCCCCGAGGAGGGACCGATCCTGGTGGAGGCGCTCTCGGTGGGGGTCTGCGGAACCGACATCGAGATCATCGAGGGGCAGTACGGCGAGGCGCCGCCCGGCACCGACCACCTGGTGCTCGGTCACGAGTCACTGGGCCGGGTGCTGGAGGACCCGACCGGCACCCGGCAACCCGGCGATCTGGTGGCGGGGATCGTCCGACACCCCGACCCGATGCCCTGCCCGAACTGCGCGGTGGGCGAGTGGGACATGTGCCGCAACGGCCTGTTCACCGAGCACGGCATCAAGGCGTTGCCGGGCTTCGCCCGCGAGCGCTGGCGGTTGCAGCCCCGCTTCGCCGTGGGACTCGACCCCTCGCTGATCGAGGTGGGCATGCTGCTCGAACCGACGAGCGTGATGGTCAAGGCGTGGGACCACGTCGACCGGATCGGCCTGCGGGCCGAGTGGCAGCCCCGTACCGCGCTGATCACCGGTGCCGGGCCGATCGGCCTGCTCGCCGCGCTGCTGGCCAGCCAGCGAGGTCTCTCCGTGCACGTGCTCGACCTGGCCACCGAGGGCCCGAAGCCGGCGCTCGCCGGCGCGCTCGGGGCTACGTACCACTCCGGACCGCTCGATCAGCTCGACCTCGAACCGGACGTCATCATCGAGTGCACAGGCGCGCCGGTGGTCGTGCTGGAGACGATGTGCAAGGTCGGCCCCAACGGGATCGTCTGCCTGGCCGGGGTGTCCAGCGGCGGCCGGACCATCGACTTCGACGCGGGCGCGCTCAACCGCACCCTCGTCCTGGAGAACAACGTCGTCTTCGGCTCGGTCAACGCCAATCGGCGGCACTGGGAGGGCGCCGCCGAGGCATTGTCCAAGGCCGACCCGGCCTGGCTCGCCTCACTGATCACCCGCCGGGTGCCGCTGGCCGGGTACGCCAGCGCCTACTCCCCCGGACCGCAGGACATCAAGGTCGTCCTCGACTTCCCCGCCTGAACTGCCGGCCGGGCCCCGGTCAGATGCCGGGGAGTCGGCCGTTGCGGAACAGGTCGACGAAGAGCTGGTGATCCTGCCGGGCACGTACGCCGTACGTGTGGGCGAAGTCGACAAGGTGCCCGACGAAGCCGGCGGTGTCCGCGTCGACGGCGGCGACGATGGCCTCCTCGGTCGAATAGTCGACCAGGTCGTGGCTGGACTCGTCGTCGGCCACCGAGTGCATCCGGGCGACCGCCCGTCCCAGGTCGGCGAGCACCCCGGCCAAATCCTCCGGCTCGTTGACGTCCGCCCAGTCGAGGTCTGCCGCGTACGGGGACACCTCGGCGACGAGTTGGCCGACGCCGTCGAGTTCGGTGAAGCCCACCCACGGGTCGGCGTGCGCCTGCAGGGCCCGTTGGGACTCGGCGGTGCGGTGCCCCTGGTGCCGGAAGTAGCCGCGAACCCGTTCGTCGTCGATGTACCGCGCCACCGCCGGCACCTGGGCCTGCTTCATGTAGATGAGGACGTCGTTCTCCAGCGCCTGGGTGTGCCCCTCGAGCAGGAGGTTGTACGACGGCAGTCCGGCCGAGCCGATGCCCACCCCCTTGCGCAGCACCACGTCCTTGATCTGGGTAGCGAGCGGCCGGGCCTCGGCCGTGGCGGCCGGCAGCGTCTCCAGGTACGCCTCGAACGCCGCGCACACCCGCGCCCGCACCTCGCCGTCGATCTCGTACACCCCGTCGCCGAGGGAGAAGCGCCGCTCGTAGTTGTCGATTGTGGTCTGCCCGCGCAGCAGGTCGACGCGGGTGTTCAGGCGGGCCTGCTGGAGCACCCGGCGCAGCACCCCGTCGGCGTTGTCCAGGGTGATCGAGCCGATGGCGTCGTCCCCACCGGCGGCGATGGCCCGCAGTTCGACCAGGTACGCGTTGGCGAAGCAGGTGACCAGGTCGCTGATGACCCGGTCGGAGAGCGCCTTGGTGTAGCCGATCAACGCCACGCTGGCGACGAACCGCCGCAGGTCCCAGGTGAACGGCCCGACGTACGCCTCGTCGAAGTCGTTGACGTTGAAGACGAGCTGGCCGGAGCCGTTCATGTAGGTGCCGAAGTTCTCCGCGTGCAGGTCGCCGTGGATCCAGACCCGGCTGGTCTGCGCGTCCAGGAAACGGTCGTCGGCGAAGTCGCCGCGCTGGTCGGCGTAGAAGAGGCTGGCACTGCCCCGGTAGAAGGCGAACGGCGAGGCGGCCATCTTGCGGAACTTGCGCCGGAAGGCGGCCGGGTCGAGCGCCATCAGGGTGCCGAACTCCTCGGTCAGCACCTCGATGATGAAGGCGGAACGCTCCTCCGCGACGTCGGTCATGATCCGTACGCTAGCGAAGCCTGACCACCCTGGCGGCCAACCGAGCGAACGGTCTCCGCCGACGACCGGACCGCCGCCCAGACACGGCCGGGCACCCGGGTCAGGTGTTCGGCGGGCGTACCGGCGGTGCGGTCAGGGAGGCGACCGAGCGGGGCGGGGCGCCGTCGCGGGGCGGGGCGTCGACAGGTGCGGCGAGTGGGTCGGTGCGGGGCACCCCGCCGATGCCGGACTGCTCGGCGGCGATCTTCTCCTGAAGACGGAGGATGCCGTGCAGCAGCGCCTCCGGCCGAGGTGGGCAGCCGGGCACGTAGACGTCGACCGGGATGAGCTGGTCGACGCCCTTGGTCACCGAGTACGAGTCCCAGTACGGACCACCGCAGTTGGAGCAGGCACCGAACGAGATCACGTACTTCGGCTCGGGCATCTGGTCGTAGAGCCGCTTGATCGCCGGGGCCATCTTGTCGGTGACGGTGCCGGAGACCACCATCAGGTCGGCCTGCCGGGGCCCGTGCGCGAACGGGATCACGCCGAGTCGCATGAAGTCGTGCCGGGACATGCTTGTCGCGATGAACTCGATGGCGCAGCAGGCCAGGCCGAAGTTGAAGACCCAGAGCGAGTAGCGCCGACCCCAGTTGAGCACGAACCGGATCGGCTCACCGAGCACCGCAGGCAGCTGCACGACCGCTCCCCCTCCCGTCCCCGACAGTCAACCACAGCAGCCCGAGGCGGAGGGCCGCCGCCACCGGGCGGCCACCGCGGACCGTGGCGGGCGTTACCTGGCTGAGCGCTACCAGGCCGGACGTTGCAGCAGACTGACGAACTCGACGAGGAGCCGCTCCCGCAGCGCCGGAGGCGCGACGTCCAACAGCGTGTTGACCGGGGCCATCCGGTCCGGCAACCCACCGCCGGGGCCGAGCCCGAGGCCGGCGGCCAGCCCGGCGACGAGGTCGCCGGTGAGCGCCTCCGGTGCCAGGGTGCCGGCCAGGGCCCGCAGCTCCGGCGGCAACCCCACCGGCCCCGCCGCGCGGGCGGCGGTGACCGCGTCGGCCAGGTCATCGCCGAACTCCGCCGCCCGGGGGGCCACCGCGGCGGTCACCGTCAGGTGCACGCTGGGCGGCAGGCCGGCGTACGACAGTTGGGGCTGGGTGTGCCAGCCCCGCACGGCCAACTCGTCGACAAGCACGAACAGGTCCGGCCCGTCCTCGGTGGCGGTGAGGCAGACCACTGTCGACTCCGGCTCGGCGGCCAGCCGCAGCCCGTCGGTGCCGCGTACCGCGTCGGCAAGCGTGCGCACCGCCGCCCAGGTCTGCCGGGTCAGCTCCAGGTAGCCGTCGTCGCCGAGGTGCCGCAGGGTGGCGTACGCGGCGGCGATCGGCCCACCGGAGCGGGTGGAGGAGATCACCGGGTTGATCATGGTGTACCCGGGCCAGTCGGCGTACGCGAAGTACTGCGGGGCGCGCAGCTGCGGATCACGGTGCAGCAGCACCGACACGCCCTTCGGCGCGTACGCGTACTTGTGCAGGTCCACCGAGATCGAGGTGACACCGGGCACCGCGAGGTCGAACGGGGGCACCGGCACGCCGAGGCGCCGCAGGTAGGGCAGGGTCCAGCCGCCGAAGCAGGCATCCACGTGGCAGCGGACCCCGGCGGCGGCGGCCACCTCGGCGATCTGCTCGACCGGGTCCACGACGCCGTGCGCGTACGAGGGTGCGGAGCAGGCGACGAGCACCGTCTCCGGTCGGATCGCGGCGGCGACGTCGGCGGCTGCCGGCCGTAGGGTGGTCGGGTCGACAGGCACGGTGTCGAGCGCCACCCGCAGGTAGTGGGCCGCCTTGGCGAACGCGGCATGGGCGCTGGCCGGTACCACGATCCGGGGTGCCGCGATGTCCGGCCGGGCGTCCCGGGCGGTCTTGACGGCCAGGATGAGCGACTCGGTGCCGCCGCTTGTGACGCTGCCGACGACGTCCGGTGCGCTGGTGTCCGGCCCGCCGCCGAGCAGCCGCGCCGCCGCCGCGACAAGCATGTTCTCCATGGCGAGCAGGGACGGGAAGGCGGTCGGGTCGAGCCCGTTGACGTGGGCGCTCTCCGCGTACGCGGCGGCGGCGAGCGCGTCCAGCCCGGGCACCGCCGGGTCGTAGACGTATGCGAACAGCCGACCGCCGTGGGTCGGCCGATCCGTCGCCCGCAGCTCGCGGATCTCCGCCAGCACCTGCTCCGCCGGCACGCCCTCGTTCGGCAGCGCAGCCCTGCTCTCGTCGATCATGGAGTTGTGGCGCCCTTTCCGTGGTTTCCTGCGGCTTTTGTACCTGCGACAACTGCATGATCGACGGTGGCCGGGGTCGGGGTGGGGGTGGCGAGGCGGGTGGGGGTGAGGTCGTAGGGGCGGAGCAGGAGGGTGGCCAGGCCGATCAGGAGGGCGGGGAGGACCGTGAAGCCGAGCAGGACGCCGAGGCGGGCGGTGTCGGACTGGGTGGCGGCGGTGCCGGTGCTGGAGGAGACGTAGCCGGTGAGGGCGAGCACCAGCCCGTAGATGCCGGGGCCGAGGGCCAGTCCGAAGGTCTCGCCGGCCGTCCACACTCCGGTGAAGACGCCGGCCTGTCGACGCCCGGTACGCGCGGTGTCGTACGCGATGCAGTCCGGGAGCATGGCCAGCGCGAACACCTGCTGCCCGGCGTACCCGACGCCGAGCATCGCGACGAGCAGGTACACCACGACGGCCGGCAGGACCGGTGCGGCGACCAACGCCAGTCCCCCAGCCGACAGGATCAACGACGCCGCCACCAGGGCGGCGAGCTTGCCCACCCGGGCACCCACCCGGGACCAGAGCGGCATCACCACGAGCGCCGGGCCGACGAAGCAGGCGAACAGCACGGTCGGACCTGTCGCCGAGTCCCGCAGCACATGGTCGGCGAAGTACTGGACTCCGGCGAGGATGGTGGCCACTCCGGCGGACTGCACCACGAAGCAGAGCAGCAGTGCCCGGAAAGGCCGGTTGCGGGCCGCGACGGTGAGTTGGGCGCGCAGGCTCGGCTCGCTCTCGCCGACCGCGCCCTGCGGGGCGGACCGGGTGCCGAGGAAGGCACCGACCGCGCCGAGCGCGATCAGGGCGGCCACGAAGACACCCATCCACCGGTGCCCGGGAACTCCTCCGCCGGCCGCGTCGCGCACCAGCGGGGCCACCGCACCGGCGACCAGGATGGCCAGTGCCAGCACCGCGATCCGCCAGGTCATCATCCGGGTACGTTCGGCGTAGTCGCTTGTCAGCTCGGCCGGCATGGCCACGTACGGCACCTGGAAGAAGGCGAACGCGGTAGCGGTGGCCAGGAAGGCGACGGCGACGTACGCCCCGGACGCCGGACCGGCACCGAACGGCGCGGCGAAGATGGCCCCGAAGAGCACGGCCAGCGCCAGCCCGGCGAAGAGCAGATAGGGACGGCGGGCACCCCACCGCGACCGGGTGCGGTCGGAGATCCGCCCGGCGACCGGGTTGACGAGCACGTCCCATGCTTTCGGCAGCAGCACCAGCAGCGCGGCCACGCCGGCGGCGACCCCCAGCGTGTCGGTCAGGTAGGGCAACAGCAGCAGGCCCGGCACGGTGCCGAACGCCCCCGTCGCCAGCGAGCCGAGCGCGTAGCCGGCGTGCACGCCGCGCGGCAGCGCGCCGGCTGCGGCATCCGGGGGCGTGCCCGACGGGACGGCGGCGGTGGTGGCTGCCGGACCGGAGGCGGGCGCGGGCGGGCCGGGGGTGGGAGGTGGGCCGGAGCCACCCGGCGGCGCGATCATGGGGCCGAATATTACTCACGTTATGGCGGCGGTCACACCCCCTGCCCGGGCGACCACGCGGCCGACCGCATGTCCACTCCGCTACCGCGCAACGGTGTCCCCTCGGCGAGCCAACGCGCCCGCGCCTCGCGGGCCAACCGGGGTGGCAGCCCACCGCCCGCGTTCACCACCCGGTGCCACGGGGCCCCACCGCCGTGGCGCGCCATGATCGCCCCGACCAACCGCGCCGACGCCCGTCCGGAGCGTTCTGCCAACGCGTCGGCCAACGCCCCGTACGACATCACCCGGCCGGGCGGGATCCGGTCGGCAAGTTCCAGCACCGCTTCGACGTACTCGTCAGGTGTCACAAGCGGCCAGACTATGGGAACGGCGGCGGGCGACGCCGCGACGACAGCGCAGAATGGGCGGGTGCGCGACGCAGTCACGGCGGCCCGGCGGGTCGTTGTCAAGATCGGGTCCTCCTCGTTGACCACCGCCAGCGGCGGACTGGACGACGGGCGGGTCGACGCGCTCGTCGACGCCCTGGGCCGGCGTGGCGCCGACGGCCGCGAGGTGGTGCTTGTCTCCTCCGGCGCGATCGCCGCCGGTCTCGCCCCGCTCGGCCTGCCCCGGCGACCGCGTGACCTGGCCACCCAGCAGGCCGCCGCGAGTGTCGGCCAGGGCCTGCTGATCGGGCGGTACGCGGCTGCCTTCGCCCGGCACGGCCGCACCGTCGGCCAGGTACTGCTCACCGTCGACGACGTGACCCGGCGGGCCCACTACCGCAACGCGTACCGCACCCTGCGCAAGCTGCTCGACCTGCGGGCGGTGCCGATCGTCAACGAGAACGACACGGTAGCCACCGAGGAAATCCGGTTCGGCGACAACGACCGGCTGGCCGCATTGGTCGCCGCGCTCGTCGACGCCGACCTGCTGGTGCTCCTCTCCGACGTCGACGCGCTCTGGACCGGCGACCCGACCCGACCCGACTCCCGCCGCATCGCCGAGGTACGCGACGAGACGGACCTGGCCGGTGTCCAGATCGGCGGCAGCGGCCGCGCCGGGGTCGGCACCGGCGGCATGGTGACGAAGGTCGAGGCGGCCCGGATCGCCACCGGCTTCGGCATCCCGGTGGTGCTCACCTCCGCCGGCCAGGCGGCTGCCGCGCTGGCCGGGGAGCCGGTCGGCACCTTCTTCCACCCGAGCCTCCGACGACCCGCCGCCCGGCTGTTCTGGCTCGCCCACGCCACCGCGCCCCGGGGCCGGCTGCACCTCGACCCCGGGGCGGTCGCCGCCGTGGTGGGCCGACGAAAGTCGCTGCTACCGGCCGGGATCACCGCCGTCGACGGGGCATTCACCGCAGGCGACCCGGTCGACCTCGTCGACACCTCCGGCGCACCGGTGGCCCGGGGGCTTGTGAACTACGACGCGATCGAGCTGCCCGGCCTGCTCGGGCGCTCCACCGCCGACCTTGCCGCGGCGCTCGGCCCGGCGTACGAACGAGAGGTCGTCCACCGCGACGACCTGGTGCTGCTGTGAACCGCCCCGAACCGGGCCGACATCTGAGGAGTGGGACATGAGCGTGAGCGAGCAGGCCCGTCGGGCGCGAACGGCGGCAGAGACGCTTGCCGTCGCGACGCGTACCGCCAAGGACGCCGCGCTGCACGCGATGGCCGACGCGCTCGTGGCGCGTACACCGGAGATCCTGGCCGCGAACGGCGCGGACCTGGCGGCCGGACGCGACGCCGGGCTGAGCGCGGCCGTGCTGGACCGGCTCGCCCTCGACGAGGGGCGGATGGCCGGCATCGCCGACGCGCTGCGCCAGATGGCCGCGTTGCCCGACCCGGTGGGCGAGGTGGTCCGCGGCTCGACCCTGCCCAACGGGCTGGAGCTGCGGCAGATCCGGGTGCCGTTCGGCGTGGTCGGCGTCATCTACGAGGGTCGGCCCAACGTGACTGTGGACGCCGCCGGGATCTGCCTGAAGGCCGGTAACGCGGCGCTGCTGCGCGGCTCCTCCTCGGCCGCGCACTCCAATGTCGCCCTGGTCGCGGTGCTGCGGGACGCGCTCGACGAGGCCGGTCTGCCGGCGGACGCGGTGCAGCTCGTCGACGCCAGCACCCGTGACTCGGTCAAGGAGCTGATGCGGGCCCGGGGCCTGGTCGACGTGCTGATCCCACGCGGCGGCGCGTCGCTGATCCGCACCGTGGTCGAGGACTCGACAGTGCCGGTGATCGAGACCGGGGTGGGCAACTGCCACGTCTACGTGGACGCCGCCGCCGACGTGTCGATGGCTGTCGCGATCACTCTCAACGCGAAGACGCAGCGGCTGTCCACCTGCAACACCGCCGAGTCGCTGCTGGTGCACGCCGACATCGCCGACGCTTTCCTGCCTGCTGCGCTTGCCGCGTTCGCCGAGGCCGGGGTGACAGTGCACGGCGACGCGCGGGTCGCGGCGTACTCCGACGCGGTGGTCCCGGCCACCGACGCGGACTTCGGCACCGAGTACCTGGCCGCGGACATCTCCGCCGCCGTCGTCGACTCACTCGACGCGGCGGTCACGCACATCCGGCGGTACGGCAGCGGTCACACCGAGGCGATCGTCACCGACTCGCAGTCGGCCGCCCGGGAGTTCGTGGCCCGGGTCGATTCGGCGGCCGTGATGGTCAACGCCTCCACCCGGTTCACCGACGGCGGCGAGTTCGGCTTCGGTGCCGAGATCGGCATCTCCACCCAGAAGCTGCACGCCCGCGGCCCCATGGGCCTCCCCGAACTGACGAGCACCAAGTACGTGGTAACCGGCACCGGCCACCTCCGCACCTGACCCGCACCCGCCCTCCACCTTCCCTCGTTGATCATGAGGTTAGCCGTGCCGGTAAGCGCTCTCCGTACCGCTAACCTCATGATCAACACCGGACAGGGGTGCGCGGAGGCCGGGGGTGGGGGTCAGCGGAAGGCGCGGATTACGGAGAGGGTGGCGTGTACGTCGAACTGGTGGCCGTCGTCGCTGCTCCAGCCGCCGTCGCTGCGCTGGGTCTCGGTGAGCCGGCGTCGGGCGGCGACGAGCGTCCACTCCTGATTGTCGACGCCGACCCGGCGCAGCGTCACGGCGAGCCAGGCGGCGTCGGCCGCCGACGCCTGCGGTAGCCGCTCCGCCAGCACCGCCTTGATCTGCGCCGACTCGTAGAACATCTGCTGCCGGTGCAGGACTGCCGCGCTGAGCCAACCGGCGGCCAGGAAGGACGGCCAACTACCATCCGGGCGCAGTTGGGCGGCGAGGGCCTGGCTGGCGGCGTACACCACCCCGGCGTACGCCCCGCCGACCCGGTGATCCAACGGCCCGGCGGCCCGCGCGTCCAGCCCCGCCACGGTGAGCCAGAAGGCCGCGTTGGCGGTCAGATACAGCCGGGCCTCCGGGTCACCCGGACGCGCCCACTCCGGTGCGGAGTCCGCGAGGGCCTGATCCTCCTCCCAGCAGCCGTCACGCTGCTGACCGGCGGCAAGCCAGTCCAACGCCCGACGGGCGCTCGGGCGGCCCAGCGCCCCCAGGTCATCGAGTTCGGCGAGGCGGAAGCAGGTCGCGTCGACCGAGGCGACCTCCTCGCCCCAGGACGCCGGCCAGCCGCCGCCGAGCGTCTGCCCGACCTCGGCGCTGTCGAGCACCTCCGGCGGTGGCTGCGTGCCCGTGCGCAACCAGGACAGCCGGGCACGCTCCACCGTGTCTCCGTGAGCTACCACGAACCCGATCGCGGCGTCGATGTCGACCACGGCGGCCACGCTACCGGCGCAAACGCGATCCCGCCTCAGGAGGACGGATAGGTGAGATCCGACCGACGGCGGGGTGGCGGCGAAGGGCCTCTCCCCCATGGACTCGGCGGAGAGGCCCTCGGCCGTCGATCAGTACGCGGGCAGCGAGGGATCGATCTGCTTGATCCAGGAGAGCACTCCGCCCTGCACGTGCACCGCGTCGCGGAAACCGGCCGCCTTCAACGCGGCAAGCGCATCCGCGGAGCGGACACCGGACTTGCAGTGCAGCACGATCTGCCGGTCCTGCGGGAGCTTGGACAGCGCCTCACCGGAGAGGATCTCCCCCTTGGGGATCAGGGTGGCGCCGGGGATACGGACGATCTCGTACTCGGCCGGCTCCCGGACGTCGACGAGGAAGATGTCCTTGCCGGCGTCCTGCCACTCCTTCAGCTCGGACGCGGTGATCGTCGCGTCCACCACCGCCTCCTGGGCCTCCACCGACACCGCACCGCAGAAGTCCTCGTAGTCCTCCATCAGATCGGTGAGCGTCGGGTTCTCGCCGCAGAGCACGCAGTTCGGGTCCTTGCGGACCTTGATCTTGCGGTAGCTCATCTCCAGGGCGTCGTAGACCATCAGCCGGCCGACAAGCGGCTCACCGATGCCGGCGAGCAACTTGATCGCCTCGTTGACCTGGATCGAACCGATCGAGGCGCAGAGCACACCGAGGACGCCGCCCTCGGCGCAGGAGGGGACCATGCCCGGCGGCGGCGGCTCCGGGTAGAGGCAGCGGTAGCAGGGGCCGTGCTCGGCCCAGAACACCGAGGCCTGGCCGTCGAACCGGTAGATCGACCCCCAGACGTACGGCTTGCCGAGCAGCACCGCCGCGTCATTGACCATGTACCGGGTGGCGAAGTTGTCGGTGCCGTCGACGATCAGGTCGTACTCGGCGAAGATCTCGCGGACGTTGTCCCGGTCCAGCGCGGTGTTGTGGATCTCGACGTTCACCAGCGGGTTGATCTCGCGGATGCTCGCCGCAGCCGACTCGGCCTTGGACCGGCCGATGTCGGAGACGCCGTGGATGATCTGGCGCTGGAGGTTTGACTCGTCGACGGTGTCGAAGTCGATGATCCCCAGCGTGCCGACCCCGGCCGCGGCCAGGTACATCAGGGCGGGAGAGCCGAGACCACCGGCACCGACACACAGCACCCGGGCGTTCTTCAGCCGCTTCTGCCCGGTGACCCCGACATCGGGGATGATCAGGTGGCGCGAGTAGCGGCGGATCTCGTCAACGGTCAGCTCGGCGGCGGGTTCGACGAGCGGGGGCAGCGACACGGTGGACTCCCCGGGATCGATGTGGTGGACAACCGGGCCATTGTCGCTCGCCGACGTGCCCATCGACCATGAGCAGGGACACGTCGCCCGTTATGCGGGAGCGGGAATACCCGACGGGCCGGTGACGCCTGCCGCCGTGGTCAGCCGATCAGCTCCCCGACGTGCCGGCGCCCGTCGAGGATCGGCCAGGCGTTCGGCAGGCAGCCGTCCAGGCCGTACGTCTGCTGCTGCATGACCGGTGCCGGGCCCCCCGGCACCGGACACGCCTCGTGCCCCTCCCCGAACTCGTGTCCGACCTCATGGTTGATCACGTACGCCCGGTAGACCTCCAGCGGTGCGCCGTAGTCCGGCACCGCCTCCAGCCAGCGGGCGAGGTTGATGATCACCTGCCCGGGTAGCCGGCACGAGGTGTAGCCCTCCGTGCTCAGTCCCCCCTCGGCGCACATCGCCTCCGAGGTGCGCGGGGTGGCCAGGTAGACGGTGAAGTCCGCCGGTTCCGCCTCGGCGACCCGCTGCACGCGTAGTTGGCCCGTGCCGATCCAGCTGCGCGGATCGGCCAGCACCACGTCGACCTCGGCGGCGAAGGCCGCCGGATCCTGACCGGCGCCCTCTTCCACGGCGACCTGGTAGCGGGCCACCGGACCGGCCTCGCCGTGCACTGGCGATTCGTCACCGGCCACCGCGAAGCTGCCGGCACCCACCCACGGGTACCGGCTCGGCCCGGCCCGCTCGTCGCCCCCCGCCCCGTACGCGATCCGGTCGCCGAAACCCTGCTCCGGCTCGGCCACCCGCTGACCGGCCCGCCCCAACAGCACCGCTGCGGTGACGGCCAGCACCAGCACCATGCCCAGGGTCACGGCCGTCCGGTGCGGTACCGCAGGCACTCCGGGTTCGGGTGGAGGTTCCGGGCGATCAGGTCTGCGCCAAAGGGGTGAAGAGGGCATGACGCCATGGTCGCACCCTATTCCGGCACATCACCGCATTTTTGTCGGTCGGCTGCCGCTCAGAGTGGCGGCCCCGCATACCGCCGGCCGTCCAGGTACGGCCACGGATTGGCGACGCACCCCTTGAGGAAGAGGGTCTGCTGCATCATCACGGGTGCCGGCTCGCCACGCCCCGGGCAGCGCTCGTGCCGGTTACCCAACTCGTGGCCGACCTCATGATTGATCACGTACGTCCGGTAGAGCGACAGCGGCACGTCCGCCTCGACGAAGTGCGGCACCGACAGTCGCCACCGGTCCAGGTTGATAATCACCTTTCCGGGCGCCCGGCAGGAGGTGTACGGCCTGCCACCGACCCGGATGTCCACACCGCCGGCAGCACACATCCGGCCCGCCGTACCGGCCGTGGCCAGGTAGACGGTGAAGTCGTGACGAGCGGTGCCGCCGACCTGCCGCAACCGCAGCCGCCCGCTGTCCACCCAACTGCCCGGACCGGCCAGCGCCGTCCGCACCGCCAGGGCGAACTCGCCCGCGTCCACGCCGGAGCCCGACTCCACGGCCACCCGGTACCGCCGGACGCCGCCGGCCGTGCCCAGCACCGGGCCGGTCCCGTCGTCGTAGCCGAACCGACCCGGGCCACGCGACGGAATCGAACCCGGCTCCTGCAGGACCGGCGCCTCGGGCGACGGGGAGACGTCCACCGGCGACGGCGTCGGCGACTCCACGGGAGTCAGGGACGGCGGAGTCACGGCCGACGCGGAGGCCACCGGGGCGACCTCCTCGGCCACCCCCGAGCCCATCCCGGCGCCACCGGCCACCATCGCCACCGCAGCACCGACGGCGGCCACCAGCACCGCCACCCGGATTAGCCCACCCGGCCCGGACCGCCGTCGCCGCCCCCCGCCACCGGCCGGCCCGGTCAGGTCCGCCGCCCGATCATGGTCGGCGACCCTCCGTCGGATGGCGTGACGGCCAGCGGAGCGCGCCGATCGACGACGGCTACCAGGGCTGTGCACCCGGTCATCCTGCCAGGTCCGCCCGGCGGGCGGGTTCCCCCGTCTCGGCGAGCAGCCCCAGCACGGCCCGGGCCACCAGGCGCGGCACCTCCAGTTGGGCCACGTGACCGACACCATTGATCATCAGTAGTCGACTGTCCGGGATCACCCGGGCGGTCTGCGGCGCCACCCGCACGTCGACAAGCCGGTCCTGCCGTCCCCCGATGACAAGTGACGGGGCACGGACCGCACCGGCCATCCGCCACAGCGACCCCGACCCCGGCAGGTACGACCGCACGAAGCTGGACACCAGACCCCGGAAGGTACGCACGTACGCCGCCGCGTAGTGCTCCGCCTCGTAGCGGACCCGGATCTCCTCAAGCGCCTCGCGTCGTCGCTGATCGCAGATCCGGCTGAGATCCGCCACGCACGCCTCCATCACCTGCTGGGCCATCACCTCCGGCGTCAGTTGGGCCAGCCGCCAGGCGGCCACCCGTTCGCTGCGGGGGATGGCCAGCAGCGGCAGCATCCGCCCCTGCAACGACCTGCGGAAGTCCAGGAACGGCAGGGCCGGCGAAACCAGGGTCAGCGTCCGGACCAGATCCGGCCGGAGCGCGGCCACCCGTACCGAGATCGCGCCGCCGAGCGAGTTGCCGAACAGGTGCACCGGCCCACGATCGGCGTGCTCGATCCAGCGGATCACCCGGTCCGCGAAGACCGACACCGTGTACCGCCGGCCCGGCTCGCTCCGACCGAAGCCGGGCAGGTCGATCGCCTGACCGTCCAGCCGGTCGGCGAGCAGCCCCGCCAGGTCGGTCCAGTTCTGCGACGAGCCGCCCAGGCCGTGCACGTACAGGGCCGGCTCGGCGTCCGGGCGGGTGGCCGGCGTCTCCCGGACGTAGGTGACGACCCCGTCGAGTCGTACCTCGCGCCCCGGCCAGGGCGGTGGGACCGAGTGAGCGGGCAACAGCCGTTCGGGCCAGAGGGTGGCAGGCTTCACCGTTCCAGTCTGCCTGGAACGGTTCACGCCAGCAGCGCCTCCAGTCGACGATTGACCGCGGCCAGGGTCGCCCGCACCACCGCCTGCCGTGGATCGCCGGCCACCAGGGCGGAACCGGCCAACTGCTCGACCCACCCGTCGCAAACCAGCAGCACCACGACGGTGGCCACCTCACAGTTGCCGAAGGGCACCACCGCCGCATGCTCCACGAAGCACCGTCCACGTTCCGCGGTGGGGACCGCGGCGTAGAGCAGCTCGTCGATGGCCGCCGCTGCCGCGACGCCACACAGTCGCAGCACGAACCCGTCCACCGCTGGCCCGGTGGCGTGCCCCGAGGCGTTGTGGTCCCCCGCGACCAGCCGGACCTCGACGGTGGCGTCGAGGCCGAACGTGCTCACCTGGACGTGGTCGAGGACCACCCGGGGGCCAGGCACGCCGCCGGTGTCCAGCGGTCGCGACGGCGCGGACTCGGTGGTGGTGAGTTGCCCGCCGGAATAGGAGGCGCCCAACGTCACCGGACTGCCCGACGCACCCGACTCGTCCACGACCGCCCGACCCCGGTTCGGCGTCGGTGACTGTCGGCGTCGCCGGATGGTCTCCGGCACCGTCTCCGGCCGGCTCGGGGAAGTCTCCGTCCGGGTGCCGCCGGGCCGGGCCGCCGGACGCCGTGGCTCGGCGACCGGACGGGTTTCAGCCGCCTCGCTCCGACCCTCCGGCGCGCGGCGACGCACCGGCCCGGCGGGGACGCCGGGCAGGCCGCGCGGTGCCGCCGCCAACCCCATCCGTTCCTGCAACAGGCGGGCGACCTGCCGACTCACCTCGGCCGGGTCGGCCCCGTCAGCAAGGTCGAGGCGCAGGCTGTGAGCCCCGGCGGGGGTACGCCGCAGGGCAGCGTCGCGGACGCCCTCGACGCCTCGGACAGCGGCGAGGATGGCGTTGACGTCGAAGCCCTCCGGCCGGTCCCGTAGCGGGGCCGGCTCGTCCTCACGGCGCAGATGGGTGGCGATCCGGGCGAGTTCCGGGGTTTCGGCGGGTGGCTCCACAGCTGGCGGCTCCGGCACGACGGGCACGTCCGGTTCGGCGGGGACGCGCTGCGGCAACACCGCCGTGGTGCTGTCCCGCGGACGGTCACCGGCCGGCTCGGTCGGCGGGACCGGATCCGGCGCGGAGCGGCGTGCCGCGTAGGGGGCTGCACCCGTCGGGACTGGCGCAGCGGGAGTGTGGTCGCGGCGGCCGGGCTCAGCCGTGACCTGGTCGGTCGGGGCCGCCCCGGCGGTCGGGGCCGGCGGGGCGGGAGCCGGTGCGGGCGCGGGTGTCGGCTCGTCCGGGACCGGCCGCAGCCGGAACGGTCGATACCCGGGAGGGTCGGCGGCCGACCGGGCCTCGGTTACCTGTGGCGTCGGGCCGGGCTCGGGTGTCTCCCGCCGGCTCGGCGGGTCAGGCGGTGCGCTTGTGGTGAGGGCGGTCGGCCGGCTGCTGGCCGGTGGCGCGCTCGTCGGGTCGACGGCACCGGACGACGCGCCGGCCGGTGGAGAACTGGCCGGACGCAGCGCCCACGGCAGGCGCTCGTCTGTCGGTTGGCCGCCGGACCGGTTCCCCCACGGCGGAGGCTCCTCGTGTCGCGTACCCCAGGGCAGGCCCTCGCTCGCCGGTGCGCCACTGACCGGCGGCAACGCCCACGACGGGCGCTCCTCGGCCGGCGGCACCTCGGCGGCGCGTGCCCAGGACGGGCGCTCCTCGGCCGGCGGCACCTCGGGCGTGCGCGCCCACGACGGACGTTGCTGAGCCGGGGCGGCGCTCGTCGGACCGTCGCTTACCGGCGGCAACGCCCAGGACGGACGGTCCTCGGTAGGCGGGAGGTCGGCCGAGCGAGCCCACGAGGGACGCGGCTGGGCCGGTGGTGTGCTGGTCGGATCGACGACCGCCGGCTGGTCGGCCGGCTCGGACGCGGTGGGCGTCTGCCCTTCGGGAGTGGGCTCCCCATCCCTGCGCGGTTCGTACGGGCGGGGCCGCTCGGCACGTACCGGCTCGTACGGTCGGGTCGGCTCGGCCCGTACCGGCTCGTACGGTCGGCTGGGCTCACTCGCCCAGTTCCGGGCCGGCACCTCACCGGACCGGCGATCGGCGGACTCGCTCTCGTCGCGCGCCCACGGCGGTGCCCAGTCGCTGGCCGGGCCGGGCTGTGCCCAACTGGGCCGGTCCGCGTCCGGGCCGTCTCCGGACCGTTCGGCGGTCGGCGCGTGCAGGCCGGGCGGCATCTCGAAGCCGGAGGCGGCGGTGCCGACCGGCGGCACCTGCATGGCCGGGGGTGACGAGGTCGGTAGACCCGGGCCGGAGGTGACCGGCTGCTCACCGGCCGGGACCGGGCGGGGCGCCGGTACGACGAGCCGGTCCTTGCCGGGGTCCTGCCCCGGAGCGGGCAGGCCGGGCGGCGCACTGACCGGGGCGTGCCGCCCGGCGGGCGAGTGGTCCGCGACGGGGCTGCCGTTCACCTGGTGGCCGTTGACGTGGTTGCCGTTGACCCGGGCGGGCCGCTCGGGCTCCGCCTGCTCACCGACGGGAGCGGGCAGGTCGGCGTGGCGTGACGAGGCGGTGGCCCAACCGGCCGGAGACTCGAACCTGGGGCTGGTCGTGCCGGAACCCGGCACCATCTCCGGACCCCACGACCAGTCGGTCGGCGGCGGGGCCCACCCGTTGCCGGAACGGGCCAGGTCATCGCGCTGACCCGTCCCGTCGCCGTGCTCTCCCGGGGTGGCGGCACCGGGTTGCCCTGTTTCACTCACCGCGCGCTCCTTGGTCGCCCCCGCTGAGGCTACCGTGTGGCGACAGTGGCGATAAGTTACAGCGGCGGGCCAATTCCGCGAGGGGCCACGAGGCCCCGACCGGTTCGGGTGAAATGCCGGCCCGTACGACAACCTCGGAGGTTCCCATGACCGCTGTGGGGAACGGCGCCCAGACCGCCGGCCGACCCACGCGCCTGCCCCGTTCGGCGCGCCGTAAGCAGCTACTCGCCGCTGCTCAGGAGGTGTTCGTCGCGCAGGGCTACCACGCTGCGGCCATGGACGACATCGCCGAGCGGGCCGGGGTCTCCAAGCCGGTGCTGTACCAGCACTTCCCCGGCAAGATGGAGCTGTATCTCGCGCTGCTCGACACGCACTGTGACGCGATCGTCGCCAAGGTGCACGACGCCATGGCGAGCACCACCGACAACAAGGAGCGGGTCAGCGCGTCGGTGCGGGCGTACTTCGACTTCGTCGACCACGAGAGTGAAGCCTTCCGGCTGGTCTTCGAGTCGGATCTGCGCAACGAGCCGGCCGTGCGGCAGCGCGTGGAGCGGGTCGAGCAGGGCTGCATCGCGGCGATCACCGACACGATCATCTCCGACACCGGAGTCAGCCGGGCCCACGCCGAGCTGCTCGCCTCGGGTCTGGTGGGCGCGGCCGAGACTGCCGCGCAGTTCTGGTTGGCCGGTGGCCGCCAGGTGCCCAAGGCCGAGGCCGAGGCGCTGGTCGCGGCGCTGTCCTGGCGGGGCATCGCCAGCTTCCCCCTGCAAGGTGAGTCAGCCTGAACTTCGACCTCGTGATCGGATAGCCTTCGCAGGGCGGCCATTCCGCCCGATGGAGGAGGCACAGTGGAGGTCAAGATCGGCGTGCAGTACGCGCCGCGCGAGCTGGTCCTGGAGAGCGCACAGTCGCCGGCCGAGATCGAGCGGATCGTGACCGACGCCGTCGCCAGGGGCGAGGGCACTCTCTCCCTGACCGACGAGAAGGGCCGGCGGATCATCGTGCCGGTCGGCAAGGTCGCCTACGTCGAGATCGCCGAGGCGTCCCCGCGGGCTGTCGGTTTCACCGTCCGCTGACGTGGGGCGAGGGCCGGCGGCGCGATCGGCGGTCCCGCTCAGTTGTTGAGCCCGGCGGCGGCCATCCGCGCGGTGTGCGCGGCGGTCAGCCGCCGGAACAATTCCGCCACGTCCACCTGACCGCTCGCGGTGATCAGCGCGGTGAGCGCACCGTGGTCGGCGGCGGCGACCCGGCCCGCCTGGGACAACGCCTCGCCGACCAGACGTCGGGCCCACATCGACAGCCGGCCCGCGACTCTCGGATCGGTCTCGATGGCGAGCCGGATCTCGGTGGCGGCGAACTCCGCGTACCGCGACTCGTGCAGCACGTCGAGGACCAGTTGGCGGTCGGGCTCCCCCAGCGCGACGGCGATCTCCCGGAGGAAGTCGTCGGTGATCGCGTCACCGACGTACGCCTTGGTGACCGCCTCCGCCCAGTCGCGCGGTTCGGTCGAGTCGTGGTACGCCTGCAGCGGCGTGACGTACGCCGCCATCGCGTCGTCAGGCAGCACGCCGAGCACGGTGAGCCGGTCGGCCACCCGCCGGTAGTTGGCGATCTCGGCGGCGGCCATCTCACTCAGCGCGGCCCGGCGACGCAGGTCGGGCGCGAGCCGGGCGTCGGCCGCCATCCGGTCGAAGGCGAGCAGCTCACCAAGGGCCACCAGACCGAGCAGGTCGGTGACGGCGTGGCCGGGCGGGGTGGGGGCGGACACCTGCGCAGGCTACCGTCCGCCGGCAGCGTCGACCGGCCCGCGAACCCCAGCCTTCAGCCGGCCAGATGTGAGACAGGTCACATACAAACCTTTGCGTCGGTGCTCGTCACCTCGGAATCGAGACGCTGTTTGGCCCGTTCAGGTAGCATGGAGCAGTTGCCGTAGGTGCCGATCCCGGCCGGAGTCCAACTCCGATCCGGTTGAAACGACCCACCGGCGCGCGTGCGGCCCGGTCCGCTCGGCTTTCTGCCGCCGACCGTGTGGCCCGCGTCATACCGAACGCGCCCTGAGGACATGACGGGGCGCACCCACGAGAGGGCACCCCCAAATCCACATGAGTGAACCGATTCAAGAACTGATCGAGGGCCAGGAACTGATCCCGACCGCCCCGGTCCGACCGGAGGCACCGACCTTCGCGGAGCTCGGCGCCCGCGCCGAGACCGTCGACGCGCTGGCTGCGGCCGGCATCACCCGCGCCTTCGCCATCCAGGAGTACGCGCTACCGATCGCGCTGCGCGGGGCCGACCTGATCGGGCAGGCTCCGACCGGCACCGGCAAGACGCTGGGCTTCGGCGTACCGCTGCTGGAGCGGGTCTTCGCACCGGACGAGGGCGGCGACGGACTGCCGCAGGCCCTTGTCGTCGTACCCACCCGCGAGCTGGGCATCCAGGTTGCCAAGGACATCGCCGCGGCCAGCCGGACCCGGGGCGTGCGCGTGCTGCCGATCTACGGCGGCGTCGCGTACGAACCGCAGATCGAGGCGTTGCGCAAGGGCGTGGAGATCCTCGTCGGCACGCCGGGTCGGCTGCTGGACCTCGCCAAGCAGAAGCACCTGCGCCTGCACGGGGTGCGCGCCCTGGTGCTGGACGAGGCCGACCGGATGCTCGACCTCGGCTTCCTCGACGATGTCGAGCGGATCCTGGCGATGCTGCCCGAGGACCGGCAGACGATGCTCTTCAGCGCGACAATGCCGGACCCGATCGTGACGCTGTCCCGGCGCTTCCTGCGCCACCCGATCACGATCCACGCGGGGCACACCGCCGAGACCGGTCCCTCGCCGCAGACCGAGCAACTCGTCTACCGCACCCACTCGATGAACAAGATCGAGATCGTGGCCCGGATCCTCCAGGCCGAGAGCCGTGGCCTGACCATCATCTTCACCCGGACCAAGCGGGCCGCCGACCGGGTCGCCGAGGACCTGGACTTCCGTGGCTTCGCGGTCGCGGCGGTGCACGGCGACCTCGGGCAGGGTGCCCGCGAGCGGGCGCTGCGGGCCTTCCGGGCCGGGAAGATCGACACTCTGGTCGCCACCGACGTGGCGGCCCGGGGCATCGACGTCAGCGGCGTCACCCACGTGATCAACTATGACTGCCCGGAGGACCAGGACACCTACACCCACCGCATCGGCCGCACCGGCCGGGCCGGCGCGAGCGGTGTCGCGGTGACCTTCGTCGACTGGGACGACATGCCCCGCTGGCGGATCATCGACAAGACGCTCGGCCTGGACATGCCCGAGCCGCCGGAGACGTACCACACCTCTCCGCATCTCTACACCGACCTGCACATCTCCACCGAGATCACCGGCACCCTGCCGACCGCCGAGCGCACCCGCGCCGGGTTGGCCGCCGAGGTCGAGGAGGACCTGGGCGGTGGCCGGCCTCGTCGGGGCGAGCCGCGCGGCACCCGCCGTCGGGGTCGTGGCGAGAGCGGCCGGAGCGACGGTGGCCGGAGCGAGGGCGGCCGTGGGCGCGGCGACGGTGGGCGCCGGCAGGACGGTGCCGACGCCACGCCGGACGAGGCCGCCGGGAGCGCCGCCGAGGAAGGCACCCGTACCCCTCGACGTCGCCGGCGTCGCCGGGCCGGCGAGGCGGTGGCGGGCACCGAGTCCGTCTCGACCCCCGTCGACGGCACCCCGGTCGAGGCGGCCACCGGCCGCAGCGAGGACGCCGCCGGTGAGGCCACCGGCCGCCCGCGCCGTCGCCGCCGCCGTCGGGGCGCCGCGTCCGGCAGCGGTACGCCGGCCGAAGCGACAACCGACTGACGTCGTACCGCCCGAGGCGGCGGCGAGGGCCAGTTCGCTGGACCGACCCGCCGCCGTCCGGGCGGTACGTCATGTCCGGCCCCTTTGCTCTGCTTCACCGCACGCACCGGTCCCCACCGGAACTGGTGCGTCGGTTGAAGCAGAGCTGACCGGGTGGCAGCGCGGGCAGCGGCCGGCCGCTGCCCGCCGGATGATGATGCCCTCCGGCCGTCCCTGGAAGATGGAGCGATGCCCGAACCACTGGACTCCGCCCTGGCCGAGGTCCGCTCGATGCTGCTCGGACCGGCCCTCACCCGAGCCGTGGCGGCCGGACGGCGACGCGGCCAGCGTCCCTCGATGGTCCGGGCCGAGCTGCGGCCGGTCGCCCTCAAGGCCGGTCGACGGTTGCAGATCTCGACCTCCGACGGGGCCCGGCCACACACCCGGAACCTGGCCCCCGGCCCGGAGGCCGACGCGGCAGTGGAGGCGCTGCTGGCCGAGCCGTTCGGCAACTGGCACGTGGAGACCGCCGACGCCACCCTGCAACTGCGGGTCACCAAATCGGGCGAGGCACAGGTGCACCGCGGCGCGGCGACCCGGCCGACCAGCCCGGTGGCAGCGTCCGGGCACGACCGGGCCAAGGATTACCTGCTCGACCCGGGCGATCCGCTCTTCGCCGCGATCGGCGGCTCGGCGGCCAAGCGACGGCAGGTGGACGCCTTCCTCCGGGCGCTGGCCGCCACGCTGCCCGACGACCTGGCCGGGCAGTTGGACCGCCCGCTGCGGGTGGTGGACCTGGGCTGCGGCAACGCCTACCTGACCTTCGCGGCGTACCGCTACCTGTCCCGGTCCGGCCTCGACGTCGAGTTGGTCGGCGTGGATGTACGCGACGACCAGCGCCGCCGCAACACCGAACTGGCCGAGCGGCTGGGCTGGGCCGACCGGGTGCGGTTCGTCGCCGGCACGATCGCCGACGCGGCCGTCGGACCGCCACCGGACCTGGTGCTCGCGCTGCACGCCTGCGACACCGCCACGGACGAGGCGCTGGCCCGGGCGGTGGGCTGGCAGGCACGCTGGGTGCTCGCCGCGCCCTGCTGCCACCACGACACAGCGGCGCAACTTCGCAACCGGCCGACGCCGGCGCCGTACGACCTGCTCACCCGGCAGGGCATCCTGCGGGAGCGCTTCGCGGACGTCCTCACCGACGCGCTGCGGGCCGGGCTGTTGCGGCTGCACGGTTACCGGGCCGAGGTGGTCGAGTTCGTCGACTCCGCGCACACGCCGCGCAACCTGCTCATCCGGGCCCGCCACACCCGCGCCGACCCGACCGCCGCCCAGCGTGCGGAGTATCGGGACCTGGTCGACGCGTGGCAGCTCACGCCCCGGCTGGAGACTCTGCTCACGCAGCCACCACCGACGGTGTGACGGATTCGCGTCCCGCCACCCGACATCGTCTGGTCAATCAGTCAATTGCCCGATGCCGTCGGCGTACTACTCTCGAAGGGCGCACCGTGGGGTGCCGGTCGGGAGGGAAGACCCACCGGATGGGTTCGGCAGAGGTTTCGCCGCAGATGGCCTTCGCGCGTTTCGTGCGCCGTGCCATCGACGACGCCCGCGAGGAGCGCGGCTGGACCGTCACCGACCTGGCCGCCCACACCGGCGTCGGTCGTTCGACGGTATTCCGCTGGCTCGCCGGTGACTGGCAGGACTACCCCGAGCTGGCAAAGGTCCGCGGTTTCTGCGCCGCACTCGACCTGCCGGTGGCGGCGGCCTTCCGCGCGCTCGGCCTGCCCGACGCCGGCCCCGGGTCGTGGCGACGCGGCGACGAGGGCCCGGTGGAGGCCGACGTACGGGTGATCCTGCAACGGTTGGCGGATCCGGCGGTGCCGGCCGAGGAGAAGCACCACATCCGCGACCTGCTGCGCTACCTGGCCCGACGGCCGATCCGACGGCCCGCCGACCCCACCGCCACCCCGATGCGCCGGACGGCCGGCTGACCCGCTGGGCCCAGCGTCGGCATGCGGCGGGCCAGGGACTTCGACACAGGGCCTAAGGCACGGACACCGTGAACTCTGCGGTGCGTACCGCTCCCCCGGTCGCGAAGTCCAGATAGAGGCGGTAGCGCCCGGGTCCCGGTGTGGTGAGCCAGAACCGGATCGTCCCGTCGATCAGCTCCGGCTCCGGGTGCACGTGCAGATAGCCGAGGTCTCCCTCGCGCAGCGCTACGAGGTGTCCGTACGCACCGAGGTAGCGCTCCAACGCCGGGGCCCCGCCGTCCGCTCCGGCGATCCGGAAGCTGACCGGCACGGTCAGCCCAGGCTGGGGAACACCCTGGTAATCGACTGTGAATCCGTCGACAGTGCTCGTGGTCGACGCAGTGGGCAGGTCACGGGGCGTGTAGTCGCCGGGGGCGACCAGGTCCACCCCGAGCGTCGTCGCCGTCTGCCGGCCGTCGTCGGCCAGGGCCGTGAAATCGGCATACGCACGCCAGACGCCAGGCGACGGGAGCGTCAGCGGCACCGACCAGGTCCCGTCCTCGGCCATTGTCGGGTGCAGGTGCTGGTAACCGGACAGGTCCCGGCGCACCACGATCACATGCATCGGCTTGTCGTGCACGACCGCGAACCGGGTGACCGCCCGGCGCTGCCCGTTTCGGATCTGGAACCGCAGCTCACCGGCCTGCCCGGGGGTGAACTCGGCGGCCAGCGGGGCCAGCGTGTAACCATCGCGGCTGACCGCCAGGCCACCGGCCTCGGCCGCCGCGTCCTGGTCGGCACCGTGCGAGTGCGCGCCGAGACCCGGGGCATGGGTGTGGTCGGCAAGCGCGCTGTCCGTCCCGCCCACCGCCGACGCGCCACCGCCGCCGTTGATCCGCCCGAGGCCGAATCCGAGCAGCACCGCCAGGACGAGCCCGCCAACCACCAGGGCCAGCCGCAGCGTGGCCCGATCCGGTGTGGCCGAGGCCGCGTCGGGGCCCTGGCCGGCCGGAGCCGCGCCGGGTTCCTGGCCCGCCGACTGCCGCTCGGCGGTACGCACCGACCCGAGCGCGGGCGGGTCGGTTGCCTGGTCAGCCATGCGCCCACCGTACCGCCGCCAGTTCGGCCACCCGCCGACCCCGCCCCCACCCGTCCCCGGCACGCCCCTTGGTACCGCACGCTGAGCGGACGGGCACCCGGCAGCACCCGTGTACTAGGCCGCGAGGGCGAGGGCCAGTGGGAGGACGGCTCGCGCACCGGCGCGGCGGAGTTCCCGGGTCGCCATCGTCATGGTCCAGCCGGAGTCGACGAGGTCGTCCACCAGCAGCACCGGGCCGTCCAGGTCGGCGACGGCGGCGGCGAGGTCGCCGGGGACGGTGAGGGTGCCGTGCAGGGCGCGTACCCGCTGGGCGCTGTTGCCGCGCGGGCCGTCCGCGGTCGTCGACCCGGCGGCGACCACCTGGCCCAGCAGCGGCAGCCGACCGACCGCGGCGATCCGCTCGGCCAGCGAACCGACAAGCGCCGGGCGGCTCCGGGAGCTGACCGAGACCACCCCGGCCGGGCGGTCCGGCCAGGGGTCGTCACCGTGTGCCCACGCCTTGAGCACCTCGACGACTGCGGCGGCGACGTCGTCGGGCACCGGGCCGTCCGGCGCGCCCGGCCCGACCAGGCCACGCAACCGACCACCCCAGCCGAGGTCCGACAGCCGGCCGACGGCGCGACCCGGCAGCGCCTGTTCCGTCGGGGCGATGCGCCCTTTCAGCGGTACGCCTACCGACTCCAGCCCGGTCGGCCAGAGCTTCTTCGGCGGGACCTGCACCCCGGGGCGGCCGAGGAAGGTCTGCGCGGCGGTCAGCGCGGCCGCCGACACCTCGGGCGGGAACAGCGGCTCGGCACAGCGGTCACACCGACCGCAGTCGACCGCCTCCGCATCGTCCAGGCATTCGCGCAGGTAGCGCATCCGGCAGCCGGTCGTCGCGGCGTACTCGATCATGGCTTTTTGTTCGGCGGTGCGGGCGGCGGCGACGCGGCGCAGCCGGGCCTCGTCGTAGGTCCAGGGCTCGCCGGTGGCGAGCCAGCCGCCGCGTACCCGGCCGACCGCGCCGTCCACGTCGAGCACCTTGAGCATCAGCTCCAGCCGGGCCCGGCGCAGGTCCACCACGGGTTCCAGCGCCTGCGTCGACAACGGCCGGTCGGTGTGCAGGGCCGCCAGCACCGTGCGGACCTGTTCCTCGGGCGGGAAGGCCAACGAGGCGAAGTACCGCCAGATGGCCGCGTCCTCGGCGCCGGGCAGCAACAGCACCTCGGCGTGTTCGACGGCCCGCCCGGCCCGACCCACCTGCTGGTAGTACGCGATAGGCGACGGCGGCGCGCCGAGGTGCACGACGAAGCCGAGATCCGGTTTGTCGAAACCCATGCCGAGCGCACTTGTGGCGACCAGGGCTTTGATCTTGTTGTCCAGCAGGTCCTGCTCGGCGGCGCGGCGGTCGGCGTCCTCGGCCTGCCCGGTGTAGGCGGCCACCGCCCAGCCCCGCGAGCGGAGGAACTCGGCGGTCTCGGTCGCCGAGGCCACGGTCAACGTGTAGACGATGCCGGAGCCGGGGAGCCGGTCCAGGTGGTCGGCGAGCCAACCGAGCCGGTGCGCCGGGCTCGGCAGGTCGAGCACACCCAGCCGGAGCGACTCCCGGTCCAGGCTGCCGCGCAGCACCAGGACGTCCGGGCGCGGCCCGGTCGCCGCTGCCGGTTCGGTGCCCAACTGCTCGGCAACGTCCCGGGTCACCCGGGCGTTGGCGGTGGCTGTCGTCGCGAGCACCGGGGTGCGGTCGGGCAGGTTGCCGAGGAAGGTACGCAGCCGGCGGTAGTCCGGCCGGAAATCGTGCCCCCAGTCCGACACGCAGTGCGCCTCGTCGACCACGAGCAGACCGGTGGTGGCGGCGAGCTTCGGCAGCACGCCGTCCCGGAAGTCCGGGTTGTTGAGCCGCTCCGGGCTGATCAGCAGCACGTCCACCATGCCGGCGTGGATCTCGGCGGTGATCTCCTCCCACTCGTCCAGGTTCGCCGAGTTGATGGTGCGGGCCCGGATCCCGGCCCGGGACGCCGCGTCGACCTGGTTCCGCATCAACGCCAGCAGCGGCGAGACGATCACGGTCGGGCCGGTGGGTCCGGCCCCGGCACCCTGGCCGTCGCGGTCGCGCAACAGCGCTGTCGCCACGAAGTACACAGCCGACTTGCCCCACCCGGTGCGCTGCACACAGAGCACCCGTCGCCGGTCCACCACCAGCGCCTCGATCGCCCGCCACTGGTCCTCGCGGAGCCGGGCCTGCGCGCCGGCCAGCCGCCGCAGCACCGCCTCGGCCCGCTGCCGTACCGCCGTCCGTTCCTGGCTCATCCGACGTTTCTACCAGCGGAGCGACGGCAGAGCCGGACCGCGGCCGGGAGTGTGTTCTACCATTCCCGTTCGATACCGGAGAAAGAGACGAGATGACTCAGCGAACCGGCACCACCGCCACGACCCGGCGTCTCGCGGCCGTGGCCGCCGCCCTGCTGGCCGCGACCATGGTGGCCGGCTGCGACGACGAGACCACCCCCGAGGCAGCTCCACCGCCACCGGACCCGAAGCAGGAGCTCCTGGCGGCCGTGCCGGGTGAGCAGGACCCGGCCTTCCGCTTCACCACGAGCGACGCCTCGGGCGACGTCTCGGGTGTGGTCGATCCGACGAACCGGGGCATGGACATCGACACCGTCACCAAGGACAAGGACTTCACCCTGGAGATGTCCTTCCGGATGGTCGAGTCACGCACCTGGATGAAGGTGAACTTCAAGGGCGCCAAGGACATCCAGAAGCTGATGAAGCTGCCCACCAAGTGGATGGCGCTGGACCCGGCGAAGATCGAGGGCCCGGACTCGCTGCCCACCTACGAGGGCACCGATCCGGGCAACGCGGACGCGATCATCCGCGCGGCAACCGACGTCCAGGCCGGCGAACCAGGGACGTACACCGGAGTGGTGGACCTGTCCGCCGTGCCCGAGCTGGCTGACGCTCTGGAGGGCGTGGCCACGCTCGGTGACGCCGCCGGGCAGCTACCGCTCAGCGCGGTGGTCGGCGCGGACGGCAACCTGTCCTCGCTCACCCTGGAGATCCCGGCGGCCGGCAAGAAGAAGGCGTCCGAGTACGTTGTCGAGTACTTCGACTTCGGCGCCGCTCCCGAGGTTGTGCCGTTCACCGAGGAGCAGGCCCAGCAGGCCCCCACCGCCGCGTACGACCTGCTCAACGGCTGACCGTCAGCGGCCGAGCACCGACCCGCCGTTGACCCCGAGCACCTGGCCGGTGACGTAGCCGGCGGCGGGGCTGGCCAGGTAGCGCACCGACTCGGCGACGTCGTCCGGCACCCCGGCCCGTCCGACAAGGGTCGCGGCCACCCGCTGCGCGTGGCCCTCCGGGGTCATCCGGCCGGCGAAGAACTCGGTCTCCGCGACGTAGCCCGGGCTGACCACGTTCACCGTGATCTGGTCCGGTCCGAGCTGGGCCGCCAGGCTGTACGCCCAGCCGTGCAGCGCCGCCTTCGCCGCCGAGTACGCGTCGCCGCCACCGCGCTGCGCGGCGATCGAGCTGACCAGGATCACCCGCCCGCCGGGCCGGCGCAGTGCCGGCCGCAACGCCTCGGTGAGCAGTACCGCGGTGAGCACGTTCGTGTCCAGGGTCGCCCGCCAGTTCGCGGCGATCCCGGCCAACGTGTCACTGTCCGCGCTGTGGTAGCCGCCGGCGTTGTTGACAACCACGTCGACCGGCCGCCCACCGACCGCCTCGACCACCTTCACCACCTGGTCGGGGTCGGTGAGGTCCGCCGTCACGGCCCGGATCGCTTCGGGACGGCCTGATTCGGCTCCGATCCGCTCGGCCGCCGCCGTGAGCACCTCCTCGCGCCGGCCCACGACGAGCACCGAGCACCCGTCCTCGACGAGCGCCCGGGCCACGGCCGCCCCGATGCCCGTACCGCCGCCGCTGACCACGGCCAACCGCTGACTCATGCTGTCCTCCCCGTCCCCGCCTGTCCCGCAGGCGTCCACCGCCGGGCCGTAGCGCGACGTCCGGCCAGCCGGATGCCCGGCTGGCCGGACCGAAGCGCCGGTCCGGCCACCCCGATCATGAGGCTAGCGCGGCGGGACGGCACGCCGTCCGTGCCGTCCCGCCGGCCTCACGTTCAGCCCTGACGCCGGGAGCCGGGACGCAGGGAGTCGCGGAGCAGCGCCAGCCGAGGGGCGAGGCTGGCCAGGCCGCCGGGGAAGAAGTAGACGGCCAGGATGAAGACCGTGCCGAGCACGAACAGCGGCTGGGACAGTGGCCGGCTGAGGAACGCCGGCAGCGCGTTCACCGCGTCGGAGGTGCCGAACGACACAAGTCGATGATCGAGGTACATGTAGAGGATGCCGCCCAGCACCGGGCCCCACCGGGTACCTGGCCCACCGAGGACCACCATCACCAGCAGTGACAGGGTCAGCTCGCTGCTGGTGATGTGCGGCGAGGCACCGCCGACGATCAGGCAGTAGACCACCCCGCCGGCCGACGCGAGACCGCCGGCCAGGGTGAAGGCGACAAGCTTGAACCGGTACGGATCCAGCCCGAGCACGCCGATGCGGCGCTCGTCGTCGCGCAGCCCGGCCAGCACCCGGCCGGTAGGTGAGCCGCTGACCCGGTGCACCACGAAGACCACCACCACGAGGTACGCCAGCGCCAGCCAGTACAGGTTGACAGTGTTGGCGACCCCGACCAGCCCGTCCGGCAGCCCGGCGACGTCCAGCGGCAGCCCCTCCTCACCACCTGTGAGCCCACCGAAGTCCCGAGCCACCAGAATCGCCCCGACCTGCGCGAACGCGAGCGTCACCATGGCGAAGGCGATGCCGATGGTACGCAGCGCCACAGCGCCGAGCAGGCCGGCGAGAATCGTGCCGCCGACGATGGCCAGCGGCGCGGCCTGCCACAACGGCAGCCCGGCCCGGGTGATCAGGATGTCGGTGCCGTAGACCCCGGCGGCGAAGTAGAGGGCGTGGCCGAAGGAGAGCATCCCGGTGCGCCCGAACAGCAGGTCGTAGCCGGCCGCCAGCCCGCCGAAGACCAGACACACGGCGAGCAGTTGCAGGGTGCCCGGCGAGTTCAGCGCGCCCTCGAAGATGCCCGGCAGGTGAAGCGTCGAGTACGGCAGGATCACCGCCACCGCCAGCGCGGCGAGCGGCAGGAAGGGGCGGATCCGGCCCCAGCGGCCCGGTTCCTCAGTCAACTCGTCGGGCACCGCAGCCGGGGGTGCCGGAACCTCGGGACTCTTGACCTCGGTCATGCCGTAACCGCCTTTCCGGCGATGCCCTGCGGGCGCAGCAGCAGCACCACGGCCAGCAGCGCCACCACGCAGATGTCACCCAGCCCGGAGGTGCCGTAGTAGTTGACGAACTGTTGCAGCAGCCCGACCGCGACTGCCGCGTACGCGGACCCGACCACCGAGCCCATGCCGCCGATGACCACCACGATGAACGCGAAGATCAGCAGCGAGCCGCCCTGCTGCGGCGAGACCGTGCCGAAGTACACGCTGCCCAGCGCTCCGGCCAACGCCGCCGCCGCCCCGCCGATGGCGAAGACCAGGGTGAACGCCTTGCGCACGTCGATGCCCAGCGCGGTCACCATCTCCCGGTTCTCCACCCCGGCCCGGATGATCAGGCCGTAGCGGGTCCAGCGGAGGAAGGCGAGAATCGCACCGAGTACCAGCGTCGCGGCGACGATCAGCAGCAGCCCTCCGTTGGGCACCTGCGCGCCGAAGATCGAGGTCACCTCACGGGTCCACGCCGGGCGCGGGAACGGTCGGGCGTCCGCACCCCAGGTGGCCTGCAACAGCGCCACCCCGGCCAGCGACAGACCGACGGTGACCAGCACCTGCTCGATGGTGCGCGAGTAGAGCGGCCGGATCAGCACCAGCTCGACAAGGACCGCCATCAGCGTGCCGGCGGCCACCCCGAAGGCGACCGCGACCACGAAGCCGAGGCCGTCGGGGCCGGCGCCGGGCAGGTTCCCCGCCGCCCACCAGGTGGCGTACGCGCCGACGCCGAGGAAGAGCCCGTGGGCGAAGTTGAGCACGTCGGCCAGACCGAAGACCAGCGACAGCCCGGAGGCGACCAGGAAGTAGAGGGCTGCCAGGCCGAGACCGGTGAGCGTCAACAGAATGATCGCGTCCATCAGCTACCGTCCTCCAAGGCCGACGCGGCGGCGGTCCGCTGGCCGGCGGGCTGGTGGTCGGCGCCCGGCCCGGCGGGCTGGTGGCTCTCCGCCGAGCCGACGCCGAGCAGGGACCGGGTCAGCGCGGTCTCCAGCAGCAACTCCTGGGCGTCACCGGTCCAGGCGACCCGGCCGGCGGCGAGCACCACCGCGTCGCGGGCGAGCCGCCGCACCACGGCCAGGTTCTGCTCGACGAGCAGCACCGGCACCGACTCCGCGACCCGTTCCAGCACCTCGGCCACCTCGGTCACCACCTTCGGCGCCAACCCCTTGGTCGGCTCGTCGACAAGCAGCAGTCGGTTGTCGTTGAGCAGCACCCGACCGATGGCGAGCATCTGCTGCTGCCCGCCGGAGAGCGAGCCGGCCCGTTGCCGGGAACGCCGGTCCAGCTCGGGAAAGAGCGCGAACACCCGGTCGTACGCCGGAGTGGTGCCGCGCCGCTCGGCGAGCCGCAGGTTCTCCGCGACGGTGAGGCCGGCGAAGACGCAGCGGTCCTCCGGGACGTAGCCGAGCCCACCACGGACCAGCCGGTGGGTCCGCTGGGACAGCAGGCTCTGGGCACCCATCCGGACCGTGCCGCGGACCTCGCCGTTACGTGGGGTCAGCCCCACCACGGCGCGCAGCGTGGTGGTCTTGCCGACCCCGTTGCGGCCGAGCAGCACGGTGACCCCGGTCGGAGCCACGGTGAACGACACTCCCTGGAGGATGTGCAGTCCGGCGATCCGGACCGACAGATCCTCCACGGTCAATACCGGTTCGCTCACAGCGACTCCCCGAGATAGGCCTCTTGTACTGTCGGGTTGGCCATCACCGTCTCCGGTGTGTCGCAGGCCAGCAGCGCGCCGTGGTGCATCACGGCGATCCGGTCGGCCAGTTCGAGGATCACGTCCATGTGGTGCTCGACCATCAGCACCGCCCGGCCGCTGTCGCCGGTCAACGAGCGGATCACCTGGACCAGCTCCGGCACGTCCTCGGCGCTGACCCCGGCCATCGGCTCGTCGAGCAGCATCACCCGTGGCTCGCCGGCGAGCAGCAGGGCGATCTCCAGCTTCCGCTTCTCGCCGTGGGCGAGGGTGCCGGCCAGTGCCGTACCCCGGTGGGCCAGGCCGACCCGGTCGAGCGCCGCGTCGGCGGCGGCGGCGACCTCCCGGTCGGCCGCCGCTCGCCGCCACAACTTCAGCGAACCCCCGCGGTGTGCCTGCACGGCGAGCCGGACGTTCTCCCGCACGCTCAGCGAGCCGAAGACCGAGGACGCCTGGAAGGTACGGCCCAGGCCCAGCCGGGCCCGCCGGTACGGCGGCAGGTCGGAGATGTCCTGCCCGTCCAGGGTGACCCGACCTTCGGTGGCCCGGCGCAGGCCGGTGATCAGGTTGAACAGTGAGGTCTTGCCGGCACCGTTGGGGCCGATCACGCCGAGGAACTCCCCGGGTGCCAGGTCCAGGTAGACGGAGTCGACGATGGAGACCTCACCGATCCGCCAGGTCAGACCGCGGGTGGCGAGCATCTCCGCCTCAGCCCTTCATCGCCTGGACCGGCGGCGCGGTCTCGTCACCGGTGAGCGCCTTCTGGGCGGTCGCGGTGAAGGCGTCGCCGCTGCCGGTCAGGCTGGCCTGATACATCGGCTGGAGCAGGGCGTGGTCCTCGGCGCGGATGGTCATGGTGCCCTTCACGCTCTCGAAGCTCCAGCCCTCCAGCGCGGTGACCATCTTGTCGACGTCGTCGCCGCCCTCGGCCGCGGCGCGGACCACCATCTGCGCGGCGGCGAACCCGTCCGGGTGGAACAGGTCGAGCGTGCCGCCGGGGACCTTCGCCTTCGCGGCCTTGGCCGCCTCGGTGTCGCTGGCCCCGTCGAAGTAGTGCGACAGGAAGGAGATCTTGCTGCCGGCGGCGCCGAAGGTCGGCCAGGAGGCGCGGATGTCCAGACCGGTGACGACGGTGGTGGAGGTGAGCACGCCCTGCTGGTCGAGGGTCTGCCACATGGCCGGGGCGGTGGTGCCGGCCCAGGCGACGAAGAGCAGGTCCGGCTTGGCTGACTTGATCTGGCTGGCGAACGGGGTGAACTCGGTCGCGCTGGCCGGCGCCCGGACGGCGCTGACGCTCGCGCCGGCTCCGCCGATGACCGCCTTGACCGCCGCCTCGTTGGCGTCGCCGAAGGCACCGTCCTGGGCGAAGACCACCACCTTCTTGCCGGCCGGGTCACCGATGAACGACTTCGCCGTCACCACGTCCTGGTACGACTGCCGACCGGAGCGGAACGTGTACTTGTTCGCGCCGGTCACCGCGTCGGTGGCGGCCGGCCCGGAGATGAACAGCACCTTGTTCTGGGCGGCGATCGGGGCGACCTGAAGCGCCACACCCGAGGCCGTCGAACCAGCGATGATCTTGTTGCCCTTGCCGATCAGGTCCTTGGCCGCGGAGACCGCCTTCGCCGGGTCACCCGCGTCGTCGACCTCGGTGATCTCGATCGCCCGATCGCCCACCTTGTTGGTGCCGTTGGTGGCGAAGTCCAGGCCGGCCCTGAACCCCTCGATGTACTGCTTTCCGTAACTGGCCAGCGCTCCCGACTGGGAGTAGACCAGACCAACCTTCACCGGCGCGGCGCTGTCGCCGCCGCCGTTGGCGGTGTCCTGGGGGCTGCCACAGGCCGTGGCGGCGATCGCCGCGGCCATCATCGTGGCGGCGGAGATGAACACCCGCCGTGTCGTCCGGACCGTCATTGCGACTCCACGTGAGGACTCAGAGGGAGGAAAACCTTATGTGTCGGCTCACGCTAGAAGTGACGTCACCCACGGGCTATGTGGCGGAAACACACAAGTAACAGGGTCGGGATGGCCAGCCCTTACAAGCTCGACGCCTCGGGCGCCCCGACCCGCCCGAGCGGTGGGCACCGCTCCCACGACACCGGCCCGCCATGTGTCGCCCACCCCCACGCTCCGCCGCCCACTCCCGGCCGTGTCAGTGGTTGGGCGGCGGGTTGCGGCATGTCGGGGCCTCCGGGCAAGCCGAAGGCCCAACTTGCGCTGTCCTGCGCAACGGCCGCCCGCCTGCGCTGATTCTTCGACAACTTCGGGGATGCTGCTGGGTCGACCCCCAGCGGAGGCAGCAACATCCCCGCAGTTGCAGGGAACTCGGAGCGGGGCGAGGGGTGGGGTCGGGGTCAGGGGCGGGGTAGGGCGGCGCGGGCGGCCACGGCGGTGTCCGGGTGGTCGGTGAAGACGCCGTCGAGGCCCAGCCGGTAGAACAGCTCGTACTCGGCCTGGATGTCGCCCCGGGCGTTCGGGTCGGTGCCGATCCGGAAGTCCGCCGGAAGGAACTGATTCTCCGCCCGGAACGTCCAGGCGTGCACGATCAGCTTCTGCTTGTGCGCGTCTTGGACCAGAGTCGTCGGGGCGAGCAGCTTGCCGGCGGTGTCGCGCGGCACGATGAGGTTCTTGTTGGCGCCGATCCCGTCGGCGTAGCGCGAGATCCACTTGAGGCCGGCGGGGGCGGCCAGGTCACGGTAGGTGCGGGTGTCGCCGGCCACGGTGAAGTCGTACGGCCTGCCGGTGGCGTCGAGCAGCTGGGCCAACCGCACGTCGGTCAGCCGATCCAACCGCCGCAGGTTCGCCGTCTCGAAGGACTGGATGATGACCGGCGAGTGCCGTTTCGTCCAGCCTGCCCGACGTAGCGTCTCGACAAGCGGCTCCTCCAGCGGCAGGCCGATCGAGGCGAAGTACGTCGGATGCTTGGTCTCCGGGTAGACACCGATCACCCGGCCCCGGGCCCGGCTCTCCGCCCGGGCCAGGTCGATCACCTCCTGAAAGGTGGGCACCTGGAACTGGCCGTCGAATGCGGTGTTCGTCACCCGTACCTGGGGCAGCCGCTCCTTGGCCCGCAGCGTCCGCAGCTCGGCGAGGGTGAAGTCCTCGGTGAACCAGCCGGTCACCGACACCCCGTCGATTGTCTTCGTGGTCCGACGGGCGGCGAACTCCGTCCTGGTCGCCACGTCGGTCGTACCGCTGATCTCGTTCTCGTGCCGGGCGACGAGCACGCCGTCGGCGGTCGCGACCAGATCGGGCTCGATGTAGTCGGCACCCATCCGGATCGCCAGCCGGTACGCCTCAAACGTGTGCTCCGGCCGGTAGCCGCTGGCACCCCGGTGACCGATGACGATGGGCTGGTCACCGACGCGGGCCGGGTCCGTGCCGCCTGTCGGCTTCGCCGTGGCGACCATGGGCGTGGCCACGGCGGCGGCGAGCAGGGTCACCGTCACACCGAGGGCGGAAAGGGTACGTCGCAACGCGGTCTCCTTGACTCGTCGGGAACCGCCTCAGCAGACCTGCCCGGGCTGACCGTCAGTTGGTCCGCGGCTGACCATCCGGTGAATCCTCCGCCTGTGCGTCCGTTGAAGCAGAGCAAGGACGCAGAGCAAGGACGCAGAGCAAGGAGTGAGTCGGCGGGGCGGGTGGCGGGATGGCGGTTCCGGCCCGGAACGGGTGGGTGGAATCGGAAGATTGTCTGGTGCGTCGGTTCCTTCGTCACCCGGTGCGGCTCGTGCCGCTCGTCTTCCTGGTGGCGATCCTGATCGGCACCGGCCTGCTGATGCTGCGCCCGATGACAATCGAGTACCAGCACACCCCGTTCATGACCGCGCTCTTCACCGCCACGTCGGCCATCTCGGTCACCGGGCTGACCGTCACCGACACCCCGAACTACTGGTCCGGCCCCGGGTTGGTGCTCATCACGGTGCTCACCCAGCTGGGCGGGCTCGGCATCCTGACCGGTGCCGCGCTGGTGATCCTCACCGTGTCCCGGCGGCTCGGTCTGCACAACCGGCTGCTGGTGCAGGCCGAGACCGCGGAGTACGGGCTCGGCGACGTACGCCGGCTGCTGGCACACATCGCCGGCACGGTGTTCGCCTGCGAGCTGGTGATGGCGCTCATCGTCACGGCACGTCTCTGGCTGGGGTACGACTATCCGTTCTGGCGGGCCCTCTGGACGGGCTCGTTCCACGCGGTGCAGGCGTTCAACAACTCCGGCTTCTCGCTCTACAGCGACGGGCTGCTGGCGTTCTCCCGCGACCCCTGGGTCAGTCTGCCGTTGGCCCTCGGCGCCATCGTCGGCGGTCTCGGCTTTCCGGCCCTGTTCGAGGCGGTCCGCGAATGGCGGCAGCCGGCCCGGTGGGCGGTCGCCACCAAGTTGACCATCTGGGGCAGCGCCGCTCTGATCGCCTTCGGTGCGGTCGCGTTCCTGGCCGCCGAGTGGGCCAACCCCTGGACGGTCGGCCAGTACGACGTTCCCGGCAAGGTGGTCGCCGGGTTCACGCAGATCGCGCTGGCCCGCACCGGCGGCTTCGAGGTGGTACCGACCGACCAGCTCCGGGAGGAGAGCTACACCCTGTTGATCGGCCTGATGTTCATCGGCGGCGGCAGCGCCAGCACCGCCGGCGGGATCAAGGTCTCCACCTTCTTCCTGCTCGCCTTCGTCATCTGGGCCGAGGTCCGCGGCGAACCGGACGTCACGGTCGGGCACCGTCGGGTCGCCACCGCCAGCCAACGGCAGGCCCTCACCGTGGCGCTGCTCAGCGTCGCGATCGTCGCCGCCGGGACCGCCGCGCTCATCGCGATGACCGACAAGCTGCCGTTCTACGCCGCGCTGTTCGAGGTCACGTCGGCGTTCAGCACCACCGGGCTCTCGGTGGGCGTCCTGTCGTCCCTGTCGGATGGTGGCCAGCTACTGCTGACCGTGCTCATGTACGTCGGCCGGGTGGGGCCGCTCACCTTCGGCTCGGCGATCGCCCTGAACACCCGGCGCCGGCTCTACCGCTACCCAGAGGAGCAACCCGTTGTTGGATAGAAAGCCGGACCAGGGTGGCATCGCGGTGATCGGCCTCGGCCGCCTCGGCAGCCACCTGGCCGAATCGCTCTCCGCCCTCGGCCGCGAGGTGTTGGCCATCGACCGCGACGCCCAACACGTACAGAAATGGTCGTCGATGCTCGACCAGGTGGCGCAGGCCGACGCCACCGACGAGGGTGCCCTCCGCCAGCTCGGGGTGGCCGACCTGGGCCAGGCGGTGGTGGCGATCGGCGCCTCCGTCGAGGCCAGCGTGCTCACCGTGCTCGCCCTGGTGGAGCTGGGCGTACCGCAGATCTGGGCCCGGGCGACGTCGGGGCAGCACGCGAAGATCCTCTCCTCGGTCGGCGCCCACCACGTGATCTTTCCCGAGGCGGAGACCGGCGAACGGCTCGCCCACCTGATCATCAGTCGGATGCTCGACTTCGTGGAGTTCGGTGAGGCCTTCGCGGTGGCGAGGATCCCCGTACCGCAGTCGCTTCTGGGGCGCCCGACAAGCGAGATCCGGCTGCTGGACCGCTACGGCGTACGGGTCATCGGGATCAGACGGCCGGGCGAGGACCGGTACCGCTACGTCTCCGACGGCCTGGAACTCGCCGAGGGCACGGTTCTCATCGTGGAGGGCACAATCGAACAGGTCCAGCGCTTCTCCACGCTGTCCTGACCTGTCAGCTCACCGGCCGGGGCCCTTGCCGGGCTTGGCCGGCTGCGGCTTCCCCCCGCCCTTGCCCTTTCCCTTACCGTCGTCCGGCTTGGGCTTCTCGGCCTTGGGCTTCTTCCCCTTGGAGGTGGCGTCGCCGGAACCGGCCTTCCCGGCCGCTGCCTTCACCGTCTTGGCCGGGGTCGACTTGACGGGTGCCGGCTTGGCGGTGGGCGCGGTGCCGGCCACCCCGGAGACCTGTACCCCGCACGCCGCCGTGCCCACCCGGAACTCCACAGGCAGCGGGTTCGTCCCGGTGTACCGCCCGGTCAGGTTCAGTTTCTCGGTGGCACCGGGTGCCAGCGCGGGCCGCTCGGGAGCCGGCTGCACCGCCACGGCCCGACCCTGCTGCCGCACCGGGGCCGGCGTCGCGGCTGTCACCGTCTGCTCGCCGGGGAAGGCGAAGCTCATGGTCCAGTCGCGCAGCTCACGGTCGCCGGTGTTGGTCAGGCTCAGCTCGGCGGTGAAGTCCTTGCCGGAGTCCTTGCGCAGCACGTACGTGACCTGGCAGGGAACGTCCTGGTCGCCGCCGATACGCGCCTGGGTCGGCTGGTCGATCCCGCCGCTGGCGGGGCTGTGTGAGGTGACCCCCCAGACCGCCGCCGTGATGATCATCAGCCCGGTGGCGGCCGCCACCGCCTCGACCCGACGTCGGCGGTGCAGCCCGCGCCGGGTGCGCAGGCCCGCCAGGGGCAACGCGTCGGTCGCCGCAGACCAGGGCAGGATCGTGGTACCGGCGTCCGCCAGGGACAACGGGCCGGTCTCGCCGGCGCCGGCACCGACCGGCACCGCCGGCACCTTGCCGGCCGCCTCGGCGAGGACCCGGGCCAGATCAGCGGTGTCCGGCCGGTCCGCCGGCCGCTTCGCCAGGCAGCGCTGGACGAGGTCGGCGATGCCGCCGGGCAGGCCCGGTACGTCCGGCATCGGCTCCGGCTCGCGGTACATGTGCGCCCGCAGCATCTGCGTGGTGGTGTCGGCCTGCCAGGGCAGCCGGCCGGTGAGCATCCGGTACAGCAGCAGCCCGACCGCGTACACGTCGGTGGCCGGGCTGACCTGACCGTTGTCGAGCCGTTCCGGAGCGAGGTACGCCGGGGTGCCGAGCAGGGTGCCGTCGGGGCCCTTCTCGCTCTCGCCGACCAGGGCGGAGATGCCGAAGTCGACAACCTTCACGCCGGTCGCGGTGAGCATCACGTTGCCGGGCGTGACGTCGCGGTGCACCACGCCTCGGGCGTGCGCGGTGGCCAGCGCGGAGGCGACCTCGGCCGCCACCGTCACCGCCTCCCGCCACGGCAGGCGTCCGTCGCGGGCCAGCCGCGCGGTCAGCGGACCGCCGTCGATCAACTCCATCACCACGTACGGCACGGTCAACCCGACCTGCACGGACTCGCCGTAGTCGTACACGCTCGTGATGTTGGGGTGACACAGCCGGGCGGCGGCCTGGGCCTCGATCCTGATCCGGTGCCGGAACGCCCGGTCGCTGGCCAGCCGGGACGCGAGCACCTTCACCGCGACCTGCCTGCCGAGCACCTCGTCGTAGCCCCGCCAGACCACCGACATGCCGCCCGCGCCGAGCTGCTCGATGAGCCGGTACCGCTCACCGAGCAGTTGCGCTCCCCTGCTTGCCCCACCACCCATGGTCGGCGTTGTTGCCCGACGTAAGGCCGCCTACACCTTTCTGGTCTGATTCGGTCACGGATGTCACCCGATCAGGCGGTGGCGAGCAGTTGGTCCACAGGTGCGTAGTCGTCGGTGAGCACCAGCGCGTCACCGACGAAGTCCGTCAGGTCACCGCCACTGAGCAGGCTGACCGGTTCGTTGGCGTCATCGAGGCGGGCCCGTACCGCAGCCAGCGGCAGTGGCGCGTCAGAGGCCACGATGAGAAAGTTGGCACCCCGCTCGCCGGCCAGCGCCTCGGGTGGCGCGACAAGCGCGACATGCCCGAACTCGGCGGCGACGGTGGCCACCTCGCTGCGGATGAACCGCAGCGGCGGGTAGTCGATGACGTTCTGCACGTAGACCCCGCCCGGCCGGGTCACCCGACGGATCTCGGCGGCCATCTCCCGGGTGGCCAGGTGCCAGGGCACCACCAGGTGCCCGAAGGCGTCGCCCACCACGTAGTCGCGGCTGTCGGTCGCCTCGGCGGCCACCAGCATCCGGGCGTCACCCACCACCGCCCGCAGGTCCGGTCCCTGGCGTACGCCGAGCCGACGCTCGCCCAGCTCGATCAACCCGCCGTCGATCTCGAACACCAGGTTGTCGGTGCCAGGTCGGGTGGCGGTCAGGTAGCGCGGCACGGTGAAGCCGCCCCCGCCCAGGTGCAGCGCGTCGAGCCGCTGCCCCTCCGGCGCGATCACGTCGGCCACCGCGCCGATCCACCGGGTGTACGCGTACTCAAGGTGGGTCGGGTCGTTCAGGTCGACGTACGAGTGCTGGGCCGAGTTGAGCAGCAGGGTCCGCCCGCTGGCCCGGCCGGGATCGGCCTGGATCCGGGCGCAGTGGTACGCGGTCTCCACGTCGCAGGGGTCCGGGGCGACCATTGTCAGCCCGGCCCCGGCCAGACCGAGCACCGCCAGGGCGGCCTTGACCCGGGCCGGCCCGGGAAGGGCAGCCCGGTCCTGCCGGTGCAGGTACACCCCGAGCGCGATACCTGTGATGCCGAGGGAGGCGGCCAACCCGAACAGGATCACGGTGCTGGGCAGCGCGGCTACCAGCACGAAGCCGGTGACCAGGGTGGCGGTGACCGCGCCGAGCGTGCCGATGCCGGAGAGCCGGCCGACCACCTGACCGGTGCGGCGCAGGTCGGCGAGCTGAAGCTTGATCACCAGAGGGCTGACCGAGGAGAGCAGCATCGCGGGTGCGAACACGGCGACCGCGACCAGCAGCAGCACCGCGCTCTCCGCCCCACCGCGCAGCACCTCACCGGCGTACCGCACGGCGGGCAGGGTGATCGCGGTGGCGATGCCGGAGAGCACAAGCGCCGGGGCCAGCAGCGTACGCGGATTGCGCCGGTCGGCCAGCCAGCCGCCCGCCCACGCCCCGTACGCGATCGCCGCCAGCGCGATGCCGATAACCGAGCTGGTCACCTGGAGGGTGACCCCGACGTACGGCCCGACCAGGCGCAACGCGGCGGTCTCCAGGACCAGGACGGCACCGCTGGAGTAGAAGACCAGGAACGCGGCGAGCCCGTTGGGCAGGGCCCGGGGCACCTGCGGCAGGGACGGCGCGGACGTGGCCACCACGTCAGGCGATGGAGAGTTCATCGTGGCGATGGTACGCAGCGATCCGCCGCGTGTACGTCAATGCATCGAAAGATGAACGTGGTTCGTGTGATCGGCGGCCGGACTGCCGCTCCCACCGTACGCCCGCCAGCCGGTGCCCGGGTGCCAGATCTGGCGGTACCAGATCACGTACAGCACGCCGAGCCGGTCCGCGTTACGGACGTGCCAGGCGGCCAGGCTGTCCCCGTACGACTTGTCGCCGCCGGTGGCCGTACGGTCCTCGAAGCCGTTCGTGGCGGCGGAGAAGTCGCAGGCCCGCCCCTTGGGGTGCTCACCGGAACCACCGCTGCGGTAGCAGGAGACGTGCCGCTTGTAGCCGGCGGCCTGAGTCTGCTTCAGCGCGTGCAGGGTGCGTGGGGTGATGCATCCTGAGGTGGTCGGATCGTTCACCGAGCACGACTCGCCGGGCCAGGAGCCGTCGGAGTTCCGGGGCGCCGGCTTCGCCGAGGTCGAGCTGCCGCCGCTGAACCCGCCGCTGCTGCCCGAGCTGACCGCCGCCAGGGCCGCCTCGGCCTCCCGCTTCTTCTTCGCCATCACGGCCAACTGCTTGGTCTGCTCGCGGACCTCGGCGTTGATCGCGAGCTTGGCCTGGCGGGCCTGCTCGCGCGCCTCGGTCAGCTCCCGGATCCGGCGGCTGTCCCGCTGGGCCATCATGTCGAGGTTGGCGGCCCGTTGCACGAACGCCTCCGGGGTCGCGCTGTCCAGCAACACGGCCGCCGGGCTGAGCCGCCCGACCCGGTAGGACTGCGCGGCCACCTCACCGACCATGGCGGTCAGCTCGTCCAGCCGGCCCTCCATCGCGGACAACTCCTTGGCCAGCTGCTTCTGCCGCTTCTTGGAGCCGTCCAGCTTGCGTTTCGCGTCGATGTGCGCCTTGGCGGTGGCCTCCAGGGCGTCGCGCAGCTTCTTGCTGCCGCCCTCGTTGGGCTCGGCGTACGCCGGCACGGCACCCACGCCGAGCAGCAGCGCCACAGCGGCGAGCAGGGCGATCAGCGGCCGGTGGGCGTACCGCCGGACGGGCATGGACCTGCGCACGAAAGCATCCTTTCGTCAGCCGCCGGCCCCCGATGGCTCACTGCGCGGCGGCGACCCCCGCCGGCGCCGGTCGGCGGCCTGCTGGCGGAAGGCCGCCGGTCAGGATACCGGAACCAGCCCTCCCGACCAGCCCCCCGACCCTCACCTCCCCCCAACCCTCCACCCCCCGCAACCACCCCCTCACCCTCCGCATCGGAGCCTTCGTTGATCATGAGGTTAGCGGCAATCTTGATCTCTGAAACTGCCGCCAACCTCATGATCGACGCGGATCGACGCGGGCGAAGGGTCAGGTGGGGAGGAGGGTGGTGTGGACGTCGGTCCAGACCTGTTCGTTGACGGCTACCAGGAGGCCGTGTTCGGTGTCGGCGGGGTGGTAGTCCGTGCCGTCGAGTCGGCGGGCCACGCCACCCGCCGCACGCACGAGCAGCGTGCCCGGGCCGTGGTCCCAGGGCAGGGTCCGCCAGAACAACACGAACTGCTGGTGGCCGGTGAGCACGTCGAGATACTCGCGACCGGCGCAGTGCTGCCCCGGCAGCAGCTCGCCGAGCCGTGCGCCGCCTGCCTCCACCGTGCGCCGGGAGGGCCCCGGCAGGAACTTCGTCATCGCGGCGCCCCGCAACTCACCCATCGGCGGTGCCCCGTCGGGCAGGTGCAACGGCTGACCGTCCAGGTACGTGCCCTCGCCGGTGCGGGCGGTCGCCAGCGCGTCGGCAAGCGGATCGAACACCCACGCGGCCACCGGCTCACCATCTGTGAGCAGGGAGACCATCAACGCGAACGGGCGGCGGCCGGCCGCGAAGTTGGCGGTGCCGTCCACCGGGTCGACGAGCCACACGTCGCCCGAGGCGCGCAGGTGACGCAGCAGGTCAGGATCGTCGGCCACCGCCTCCTCGCCGACCACCACCGAACCGGGGCGCAACCGGAGCAACCCGGCGCTGATCATCTCCTCGGCCCGGCGGTCGGCGACGGTGACCAGCTCACCGGGGGCCTTCTCGGTCACGTCGGCGGCGTCGAGATGGCGGAACAACGGCAGTACGACGCGGTCGGCGGCCTCCCGCAACAGCCCGGCGACGTCGTCGAGCAGGGTGTCAACCACGCGGCGGCAGCTTCACCACGCTGACGAAGAACTCGTCGATCTGCCGTACCACCGAGATGAACTGCTCGAAGTCCACAGGCTTCGTCACGTACGCGTTCGCGTGCAACTGGTAGCTGCGCAGGATGTCCTCGTCGGCCTGGGAGGTGGTCAGCACCACCACCGGGATCCGGCAGAGCTGCTCGTCCCTCTTGATCTCTTCCAGCACCTCCCGGCCGTCGCGGCGGGGCAGGTTCAGGTCGAGCAGGATCAGGTCCGGCAGCACCGCGTCCGTGTACGGGCCCTCACGACGCAGGTAGGCCAACGCCTCGGCACCGTCGGAGACGACGTTGAGGCGGTTACGCAGCTTGTGCTCCTCGAACGCTTCCTGGGTCATCAGCACGTCACCCGGGTCGTCCTCGACCAGAAGCACCTCGATCGGGCTGTTGCCGTCCGCCGGCGCGGTCATCCCACCGTCTCCTTCATGCCGCCTGTCCCACCGCCGGCCGGGGACTGGCCAACGACAGCCGAGGGGCGCTCCGATTCGCCGTCGGCCTCGGCGCCGACGGTACCGTCACCCGCCCGGACCTCGTCATCGGCCCGGTCCGTCGCCACGTCCGCCGGCGCGGACCCGTCCGCATCCACCCCGTCCACACCGGTGCCGCTCTTCGCGGCCTCGACGTCGGCGGGCAGCGCGGGCAGGGTGAAACGGATCGCCGTACCTTCGGGCACGTCCGTGTCCACCCAGACCCGACCACCGTGGTACTCGACGATCTTCTTGACGATCGCCAGCCCGATTCCGGTACCCGGGTACGCGTCCTTGGCGTGCAACCGCTGGAAGATGACGAAGATCTTGTCGGCGAACTCCGGCTCGATCCCGATGCCGTTGTCCTGGCAGGTGATCTCCCAATCCTCGCCGATCAGCCGGGCCGAGACGTGCACCTTCGGCGGAACATCCGCCCGACGGAACTTCACCGAGTTGCTGACCAGGTTGACAAGCAGGTTTGTCAGCAGCGGCTCCTCACCGCGGATCACCGGCAGCTCGCCCCAGGTCAGCTCGGCGTCGGCGTACTGCCGGGCCGGCTCGGTCTGCCCCGCCACCTCCTCCATGAGGCGGTTCAGGTCGACCTCGGTGAAGCCGGCGGTGAGCCGACCGATCCGGGAGAACGCCAACAGGTCGTTGATCAGCCGCTGCATCCGCTGCGCGCCGTCCACCGCGAAGGCGATGTACTGGTCGGCCCGCTCGTCGAGCCGCCCGGCGTAGCGACGCTGGAGCAGCTGGCAGAAGCTCGCCACCTTGCGCAGCGGCTCCTGCAGGTCGTGCGAGGCGACGTAGGCGAACTGTTCCAGGTCACGGTTGGACCGGGTCAGCTCCTCGGCCTGCTTCTGCAACTGGGTGTTCACCCACTCGATCCGCTCCCGCGCCTCCCGCACCTCGGCCAGGTCCGCCGCGATCTTCTGCCGCATGGCGTCCACGTCCTCGCCGAGACGCCGGAACTCCGGTGGACCGGTGCCGGCGATGCCGTGGCCGTAGTCACCGACGGCGACCTCCCGGACCTGCCCGGCCAGGCTGGTCAGCGGACGGATCACCATCCGTTCCAGCGAGGTGAGCAGCACCACCCCGGCGACCAGCACCACGAGCGCCGCGATGATCAGCAGCAGCACCAGCAGGTTGCTGGTGCTTCGCACGTCCGTGGCGGCCTCCTCGCGCACCTCGAGGATGCCGTTCTGCAGCGCGTCGACCACGACCCGGATCTGGTCGAACTGCTGCCGCGACTGATCGGTGAGCAACTGCTGGCCAGCGACGGTGCCACCGGCGTCGATGGCGGCGATGACCGGCAGGGCGACAGTCTGTCGCCACTGCTCAGCCTGCTGCTGCACCATCTGGAACTCGTCACGCAGCTCCGGGTAGGTGGCCAACAGCCTGTCCATCGAGGTGGCCAGTTGCTGCTCACGCTGCCGACCGGTGTCGAACGGGACGAGGTCCTCCCGCTCACCTGTCAACGCGTATCCCCGGATCGCGGTCTCCTGATCGACAAGGACCGCGAGCAGTTCCTGGGACTGGGCGCGCAGCGGACCTGTCACGTTGAGCACCGCGTCGATGTGCGCCCGGTTGCGGGTCGCGACCACGGTCTCCGCGACCGCCACCCCGATCAGCAGCAGTCCGACGATCGCGACGAGCAACGCCAGCCGACCGCGCAGACTCCAGCCGGCACCCGTACTCGTCACCGGCCACCGCCCCGCGTGACAAGCAGCATCGCCACATCGTCGGCGAACGGGCCGTTGTTCAGCTGCTCGGCCCGGCCGACCAGCCAGGCCGGCAGATCCGACAACGGAACCGCCCGGCTGGCCGGCTCGCTCAGCAGGCGGGTCAGGCCGGGCACGTCGAGCCGTTCGTCGCCCGCGCCCACCCGGCCCTCGATCAGACCATCGGTGTACATCAGCAGAGACCAGTCCTCGGTGTCGAACTTCAGGTCGAAGGCGACCGGCCGGCGGGGCCGTACGCCGAGCAGCAGACCGCCCGGCGCCGGCACCTGGGTCACCCGGCCACCGGCGAGCAGCACCGGTGGCGGATGACCGGCCAGTCGCACCGTCGCCCGGTCGGCGTTGAGGTCCAACCGGGCCGTCGCCACGGTCGCGAAGATCTCCTGAAGCCGGCGCTCGCTCATCAGCACCTGTTCCAGTGCGGGCAGCACCTCGTCGTCCGGCACCCCGGCGAGGATCAGCGCCCGCCAGGCCACCCGCAGCTCGACGCCGAGGGCCGCCTCGTCCACACCGTGCCCGCAGACGTCGCCGATGATCAGATCTACCCGGTCGGGACGGGTCTGCACCACGTCGTAGAAGTCGCCGCCGATCAGGGCGGCGTGCCGGCCGGGCCGGTAGAAGGTGTGCACCGCGATCTGGTCGGTCGACATCAGCGGCTGGGGCAGCAGGCCGCGCTCCAACCGGGCCGACTCGGCCTGGCGCAGCTCCACCTCCCGCAGCCGGCGCGCGTTCTCGTCGGCCCGTTTACGCTCCACCGCGTAGCGCAGCGCCCGGGTCAGCAGCACCCCGTCCACCTGGCCCTTGACCAGGTAGTCCTGGGCCCCCTCGGCGACCGCCACGATGCCCAGGTGCTCGTCGGTGCGGCCGGTGAGCACACAGACGGCCGCGCTGCCCGACATCTCCAGCACCTGCCGCAGCCCGTCCAGCCCCTGCGCGTCGGGCAGACCCAGGTCGAGCAGTACGCAGTCGACGCCGGCGATCCTCCGACGAGCCTCGCTCAGGCTGGTCGCCACCAGCAGGTCGATCCCGGAATTCGTCTCGGCCAGCAGCTCGCCGACCAGGAAGGCGTCGCCCTCGTCGTCCTCGACCAGCAGTACGCGCAGCCGCTCCCCGGGGGGCAGGTTCGGATTGCCACCCAGCCCGCCCTGCGGATACGGCCACGACACGACGGAGGGACCGGTCATCCCGGTCCCCCGGGCCGGCCGGGTCACCGCCGCGACTGGCGGAAGATCGCTGGTGATGTCGGGCTCCTTCCGAGTGCCCCGCTGATCCTGTATTAGACAACGTTCGCACACAACATGACGGGGCACCCTCAGGTGGCATGGAGGATGATGTGCACCCCAGAACCACCCCTCGCGAGGAGTCACCCGTGGGCGCACCCCCCAGCCCCGCCGCCGACCGCGCCCTCACCCGGCCGCGTCGACGCCCGCTCGCCGCGCTTGCGGCACTCGTAGCGCTCGTTGCCGTCGGCGCGGGTGCCCTGCTCGATCTTCGCCCGCCGGCACCCCGGCCGGCCGACACGCCGACCGGCGAGTTCAGCGCGGGACGCGCGTACCCGCACGTGACGCAGGTCGCCGGCCGGCCGCACGTCGCGGGCAGCCCGGCCAACGACGAGGTCCGTGCCTACCTGGAAGGGGTACTGCGTGGCCTCGGGTTGGAGACGCAGGTGCAGGACACCGTCGCCGAGGAGGCCGGGCAGCTCAGCGGCGCGGCGGGCGGCGCCACCCTGGCCCGGGTGCGCAACGTGGTGGCGCGGCTGCCCGGCACCGATCCCACCGGCACGGTGTTCCTTGTCGCACACTACGACGCGGTGCAGACCGGTCCGGGCGGCAACGACGACGCCGCCGGGGTCGCCACCATCCTGGAAGTGGCCCGCGCGCTGACCGACGGCCCGGCACCCCGTAACGACGTCGTCTTCGTGCTCACCGACGCGGAGGAGGCGTGCCTCTGCGGGGCCTCGGCGTTCGCCTCGGAGCACCCGCTGGCCGCCGGCAAGGGAGTGGTGCTCAACCTGGAGGCACGGGGCCGTACCGGTCCCGTGATCATGTTCGAGACGTCACCGGAGAACGCGCGTCTGGTCGAGGTCTTCGGTCGGGCCGCACCGCACCCGGTGGGCACTTCGTTCGCGGTGGAGGTGTACCGCGCCCTACCCAACGACACCGACTTCACCGCCTTCCTCGACGAAGGGTTCCTCGGGCTGAACTCGGCGTATCTGGACGGCGGTGCGATCTACCACACGCCGCTGGACACCCCGGCCTCGATGGACCGGGCCAGCCTCCAGCATCACGGTGACAACTCCCTCGGTCTCGCCCGGGAGTTCGGTCGGATCGACCTCGGTGACCTACGCGCCGGCCACGACGCCACCTACTTCCCCGTCCCCGGCGGCCTCGCCCGCTACCCCGGCTGGCTGGTGCTGCCGTTGGCGCTGCTGGCGCTGACCGGCGTGGTCGCGCTCGGCTGGCTGGCCCGCCGCCGGGACCGGGTCACCGCTGGCCGGCTGGCCGCCGGCTTCGGCCTGGCCCTGGTGCCGATCGTGGTGGCCCCGCTGGGCGCCCAGTTCCTCTGGGCGGCGATCGTGGCCCTCCGGCCGGGCAACGCCGAACTGCTCGACCCGTACCGGCCGACCTGGTACCGGCTGGCCGTGCTGGCGCTCGCCGCCGCCGTCGTGTTCGCCTGGTACGCGTTGAGCCGACGCCGGATCGGCCCGGCCGCCCTGGCCATCGGCGGGCTCGGCTGGCTGGCGCTGCTCGGCGTGCTGCTCGCCGTCCTGGCACCCGGTGGGGCCTACCTGGCGACCCTGCCCGCGCTGGCCGGGGCGCTCGGCGGGCTGGTGGCGCTGGCCACCCGCCTCGACGGCCCGGTACCGGTGATCGCGGTGACCGTCGCCGCCGCGGTCGCGGTGATCCTGCTGCTCCCCACTGTGGTACTGCTCTTCCCGGCGCTGGGCATGGCGATGGGCGGCGTCGCGGCGCTCTTCGCGGTACTGCTCGGGCTGGCCGCGCTGCCCGTGATCGACCTGCTGCACCCGCAGGCCGGCGGCCAGCGGGGCATGGTGGCGCTGCGGGCCCGCCGACTCGGCGCCCTGCCCGCCGGGGCCACCGCGCTGGCCGCTGTGGTCCTCGCCGGGACCGCCATCGCCGTCGACAGGTTCGACGCCGCGCACCCCGTGCCCACCCACCTGATGTACGCGCTGGACGCCGGCACTGCCCAGGCCCGCTGGCTCAGTCACGAGACCGAGCCACAGCCCTGGACCGACGAGTACGTGGACGGACCGGTCCAGGTCGCCGACGAGTTCCCCGGAATCGGCGACGACGAGCTGCTCGGCGGCCCGGCACAGCCCGCCGACCTGCCCGCGCCCCGGCTGGACGTACTTGCCGACACCAGCGCCGCTGGTGCGCGCACGCTTACCCTCCGGCTCACCCCGCAACGCCAGGTACGCCTGGCCACCCTGCACGTCGACACCTCCACCGCGACGGTGCGCGACGCCCGGGTGGCGGGCCGCGCGGTGCCGGTGGAGGAACGCGACGGCCGCTGGGGGTTCGGTGTGGTCTTCCACGCCCCGCCGCCCGAGGGCATCGAGGTCACGCTCACCGTCACCCCGAAGGCGGACCGCATTGCGCTGCGCGCCATGGACGCCAGCGACGGCCTCGACGCCCTCCCCGGCTTCCGCCCCCGCCCACCCGGCGTCGGCGTCACCGGCTCCCACTCCTCCGAGATGCTCGCCGTAGCCCGCACCTACCCGCTCTGAGGCGGCTACTTCCAGCGGAAATGGACGAAGAGGCGGCCGAAGTTCTTGGAGTCCTTCTCGACCCGGTGGTAGAGCTGCTTGACGTCCTTCTGGTCGAGGAAGCGCAGCACCCGCTTCTTGAGCTGGCCGGAGCCCTTGCCCGGGATGATCTCGACGAGGGTGGCCTTCTTGGCCACCGCCTCGTCCATGATCCCGCGCAGCGCCCGGTCGATGTCGTGGCCCTTGTTGAAGATGTCGTGCAGGTCCAGCTTCAGCTTCATGCCACGTCCACCGTCCGGTCGGCTGTCATGCGGCCCATGGTAGGCAGGTCGTCAGCCGGCTCAGGACGACGCGAGGGCAGCCCGTTCGGGCTGCCCTCGCGACACATGTCCGGGATCAGCGACCGCCGCCTACCCGGGTCTCGACGCGGCGCAGTGCCGCCGTGTAGTCGTCGTGGGACGAGTGCATGGCCGCCGCGATCCGCAGGTGACGCAGCGCGTCGGTGTACCTGTTGAGCCGCTCCAGCGTCCGGCCCAGCACGTGGTGGGCGTAGTGGTCGCTGGGGTTGCGGTCGACCAGTTCTCGCAGCTGCTCCTCGGCGCGGCTGAGCTGCGCCGACTGGAAGTAGGCCCGGGCCAGCAACTGCCGCACCGCGGCGTTGTCCGGCTCCGCCTCGATGATCGGTTCGAGCAGCCGGGCCGCGCTGCTCGGGTCGCCCGCCTCGAAGAACAGGGTCGCCCGCCGGTACTCGGCCAGAAGATCCATGCCGCCACCCCCTCCGTTCGCACCACTGCTCCGACGCTGGCACAACACCTGCGGTACCGCGACTGTTCCCGGTCGCTTTCCCTGCCCGAGCGGCGGTCTTCAGACGGTGGCGAGGTCCCAGGCGCGCACGCCACCGACAATGCCGGCGCTGTTGGGGACCACCACGACGTCGTCACCCATCCGGGTGAGCTGCTCGGGGCGGATCCGCCTCGAGTTCCCCCCGCCCAGGTACAGCCGGTCCCAGCGGAACACCGGGCGCAGGCCCTCGACCACCTGTCGGATCCGCCGGGACCAGAACGCGTCGCCCAGCCGGCGGCGCTCCGGTTCACCCACGTACGTGTCGTAGGTGGTGCCCCAGCGCACCGGGGCGTGTGACAGTTCGAGGTGCGGGGCGAGCACCCCACCGTCGAACAGGGCGCTGCCCAGCCCGGTGCCGAGGGTCAGTACCAGTTCGCAACCGGTGCCGGCGACCACCCCGGCGCCGTGTACCTCGGCGTCGTTGAGCACGAGCGCCGGCAGGCCGAACGCGGCCGACAGCGCGCTGCGGGCGTCGAACCCGGACCACTCGGCGAGCAGCGCCGGGTCGACCCGGCTGCGCGGCCCGGAGCGGGTCACGTAGTGCGGGGTGGCCACCACCACGCCGTGCCGGATCATGCCGGGCATCCCCACCGTCACCCGACCCGCCGCCGGCAGTCGACCACCGAGTTCCACGAGGGTCTGCACGAACAGGCCCGGCGGCAGCGGGTACGGCGTCGGCACCCGCATCGGCTGGGCCCGCATGGTGCCCGCGCCGTCGAGGACGGACGCCTTGATCCCGCCGCCCCCGCAGTCGATCGCCAGAGTGGTCAACACGCACGTGAGTCTGCCTCGTCGCGCGGGTCGCCGCGCGGCGACGGGTAGGCTCGGCTGCTTGTGAGCGCCACGCTGATCGCCAAGGACCTCGCCGCCGGACACGGGGAACGAACCCTCTTCACCGGCCTGGATCTCGTGGTCGCCCCCGGTGACGTGGTCGGCCTGGTCGGGGCCAACGGAGCCGGCAAGTCGACGCTGCTGCGTACGCTCGCCGGTCTGTTGCCGGTCGAGGCCGGCAGCGTCGCGGTGAGCCCGCCCGGCGCGAGCGTCGGGCACCTTCCCCAGGAGCCGGAGCGCCGCCCCGGGGAGACGATCCGGGCGTTCCTGGCCCGCCGCACCGGCGTGACCGGGGCGCAGTCCGCCCTCGACGCGGCGACGGAGGCACTTACCGCCGGCCGGCCGGGCGCGGACGACGCGTACGCCGCAGCGCTGGAGAGCTGGCTCGGGCTCGGCGGGGCCGATCTGGACGAGCGGGCCGAGGAGGTGGCCGCCGAACTGGGACTCGCCGTTGATCTCGATCAGGAGATGGCGAGCCTCTCCGGTGGGCAGGCCGCCCGGGCCGGGTTGGCGTCGCTGCTGCTCAGCCGGTACGACGTCTTCCTGCTCGACGAGCCGACGAACGATCTCGACCTGGCCGGGCTGGACCGGCTGGAGGAGTTCGTCACCGGGTTGCGCGCCGGCACGGTGCTGGTCAGCCATGACCGGGAGTTCCTGGCCCGCACGGTGACCTCGGTGCTGGAACTGGACCTGCACCAGCAGCAGGTGAACCATTTCGGTGGCGGATACACGGCGTACCTGGAGGAGCGGGAGGTGGCCCGCCGCCAGGCGCGCGCCGACTACGAGGAGTACGCCGACACCCGGGCCGGACTCCAGGCACGGGCGCGTACCCAGCGGGCCTGGATGGAGAAGGGGGTCCGCAACGCCCGGCGCAAGGCCACCGACAACGACAAGATCGGCCGAAAGTTCCGGTCCGAGGCGTCCGAGAAGCAGGCGGCGAAGGCCCGGCAGACCGAGCGGCTGATCGAACGCCTGGAGGTGGTCGAGGAGCCACGCAAGGAGTGGGAGCTGCGGATGGAGATCGCCGCGGCGCCCCGCGCCGGCGCCGTCGTGGCCACTCTCCGCGACGCCGTGGTACGCCGGGGCGATTTCACCCTCGGCCCGGTGAACCTTCAGATCGACTGGGCGGACCGGGTGGCGGTGACCGGGGCGAACGGTTCCGGCAAGTCGACCCTGCTGGCGGCTCTGCTGGGCCGGTTACCGCTGGACGTCGGCCAGGCCGCTCTCGGGCCTGGCGTGGTGGTCGGCGAGGTGGACCAAGCGCGGGGCCTGTTCCTCGGTGACGTGCCCCTGCTGGACGCCTTCCGGGCCGCGGTGCCGGACGTCTCCCCGGCGGACGCGCGGACGCTGCTGGCCAAGTTCGGCCTCCGCGCACAGCACGTGCTGCGAACCGCCGCGACGCTCTCCCCCGGCGAGCGGACCCGGGCCGCGTTGGCCCTGTTGCAGGGGCGCGGCGTCAACCTGCTGGTGCTGGACGAGCCGACGAACCACCTCGACCTGCCGGCCATCGAACAACTGGAGTCCGCGCTGGCCAGCTACCAGGGCACGCTGCTGCTGGTCACCCACGACCGACGGATGCTGGAGGCGGTACGCCTCGACCGGCGGCTGCGGGTGGACGCCGGGCGGATCACCGAGTTCTGATCTGGACGGCGGCCTGGAACGTCCAGCGCGAATTTCAGGGACAACCAACGCATACCGGTCAACTATCCGGGTAACGGGCGGGCCGGAGGTGGCCGGTATGGTCGCGTTGGCACACACCCCGCCCTCCGCCGAGCGGCTGCGGGCGGTGGACGGTTTCCTCACCGAGGCGTGGACGGACCAGGTCCGTCACGACGAGAGACTTCGCCCGCTCGCGGTCGAGGTGCGCTTCGACCGGGGCGTCGCTCACCTGACCGGCGAGGTCGACGAGTCGGCACAGTTGCGGCTGGTGCGCGAGCAGGTCGGCCGGCTGGCCGGCGTCTTCGGCGTCTGGTGCCGGGTGCGGGTGGGTGGACGCGACCCGGTGGTTGTCGACCTGGGGTGCGGCGGCACCAAGCAGTGGCCGGGCAATCTCGGGCTCGACATCTTCCCCGCGCCGGGGGTGGACGCGGTCGCCGACCTGTCCGGCTCCCTGCCGCTGGCCGACGACTCGGTCGACGTGCTGTTCGCGGTGCACATCCTGGAGCACCTCATCGACTTCCTGCCGCTGCTGGACGAGTGCCATCGGGTGCTCCGACCCGGGGGTGTGCTGCACGTGATGAGCCCCTGGTGGGGCCATGTGAACGCGGTGGCCGACCCGACCCACGTGCGACTGCTGGACGTGCAGACGGTCAAGGGTGTCTGCGTGATGCGACCGCCGGGCACCCCGCGCTGGTACCCACTGCACGCCGGCAGCGACGGTGCGTCCGTCTTCGCCGACCTCACACCGTTGGGACCGGACGACGACGGCCCCTCCGCCACCCACCTGGCCCGCTTCTTCGACTGACCGACAGACGAATGCCCTGGGCACCTTCGGTGTCCAGGGCATTCGTCTGTTTCGGCACAGGTCACCAATATTTCTCGTGGGTAACACCGGCAGGCCGTGCCATTGATCGAAACTGATCGAACCCCGGTGACTCGCCGGTAACAAGTGGCTGCACCGCACACCCCCGCGGAGGTACGACCATGCCCAGACGTCTCGCCAGCATCCTCGCTTCTGGCCTCCTCGCGCTGCTCACCGCCCTCGCCGTGGCCTCCCCCGCCACGGCGGCCGTCACTCCACAGCAGAAGCTGTCCGTCCTGTCCAGTTGGACCCAGACCAGCGCCAGTAGCTACAACGCCTGGTACTCCGCCCGACAGAACCGGGCACCCTGGGCCGAGTACAACTTCGACTGGTCCACCGACTACTGCTCGTCCAGCCCGGACAACCCGCTCGGGTTCAAGTTCAGCCTCTCCTGTGCCCGCCACGACTTCGGCTACCGCAACTACAAGGCGGTCGGCCAGTTCGGCGCCAACAAACCGCGCCTCGACAGCGCCTTCTACGAGGACCTGAAGCGCTCCTGCGCCACCTACAACTCAGTCGTCCGGCCGGCCTGCCTGAGCCTGGCATGGACCTACTACCAGGCGGTCGCCATCTTCGGATCGGTAGCCGCCGTCCAGCAGTCCGACATCGACCGGGCGGCTCGGATGAAGGCAGACGCCGAGCGCCGCGCTCGCGCCTGACGAGCACAGCGGGACGCCCGGCCGGCACCACGGCCGGGCGTCTCCGGGTCAGCCGTCCCGGTTCAGGCGTGCTCGGTGTGGCGGTCGACGGTGCTGGGTTGGCGCGGAGCGGAGCGACCCCTGGCGAACCGCCCGGAATCGGCCGCCAGATCGGGGTGCTCGACACCGAGTGCCAGCGCGACCGCCTCGTCCAGCCCCAGGTCGGCACCCTCCCCGTACGCCTCGTCGAAGGCGGCGTCGCCGAGCACCCGGCGCAGCGCCGCCTGCCGCTCCGTCCAGTACGCCTCGTAGATGCCCGGCGTCGACCGCAGACCCGCCCGGGTCGCCTGGGCCGCACCGAAGAGGCGGGCCCCGGTCAGCGGCTGGTCACCGACGGCGCAGCGCACCGCGATGGCGTTCAACGTGTCGCAGGCCCGCCCGTGGAAGCCGTGATTCATCCGGGACCGGAGCGCGACCAGCAGATGCTCGTGCGCGGCCACCAGGTCGCCCCGGGCCAACGCGACCATGCCGAGCAGCATGTCCACCGAGCGTCGGCCCCGGTCGACCGGCCGGGACGCCTCCACCGGACGGGCCGCACCGAGCAGTTCCGCCGCCTCGTCGAGCGCGCCCCGCCGCCACAGCAACTCGGCCAGCCGGAACACGGCGAACAACGCCTCCGACTCGACCCCCTGTTCCTGCGCCCAGTCGATGACCTCCCGGCAGACCCGCTCCGCCTCGGCGAACTGCCCCATGTCGACGAGCGGAGCTGCCCGGCCGGCCAGTACCCGGGCCAGCAGACCGGCGTCCGCCGCCTGGCGGGCGGCTGCCTCCGCCCGCTGCGAGAAGCGCAACTCCTCGCCGAACTCGCCGTCGCCCCCGGCGTGCAGGGAGTGCATGTGGTAAGCCGCCGCCAGCTCGTCCTCCGGGATCGCCTCGCCGGTCTCGGCCAGCCGGCCGTACAACCGGAACAGCCAGAGCCGTCCCTCCCGGGCCAGTCCGCGCTCGCGCCACCACTGGTCCAGCCCGCCGGCCAGCCGGAGACCGGCCCGGGCGCTGCCACCCGTGGCACACCAGCGCAGCGCGGCCCGCAGCTCCCCGGCAAGTGGATCCAGCGCGTACAGCGAGAGCGTCACCGGTTGCCCGTCCGGGCCGAGGTGCGCCCGCTCCAGGGCATGCGCCGACCAGGCCACGTGCCGGTCGCGGGCGGCCTGCTCCTCGCCGGCTTCGGCGAGCCGCCGCGCCGCGTAGGCCCGGATCGGGTCGAGCATCCGGTACGTGCAACCGGTCGCGTGCGGCTCCGCCAGCACCATGGACTTGTCGACAAGCACCGACAGCGGGTCGAGCGGGTCGTCGTCGAGCAACCACTCCACAGTCGGCAGGTCGACCGGGCCGGCGAAGACCGCCAGCCAGCGCAACAGTCGGGCCGCACGGGGCCCGAGCGTCCGGTAGGACCAGGTGACCGTGGCCTGCATGGTGAGGTGCCGTTCGACCGCGGAGCGGGCCACCGCCCGGATGGCCGGGGTCGAGGGGCTGAGACCGGTGGCCGCCGCGGCCAGGTCGACGGTGTCCCGCTGGTTGCCGGCGTTACCCCGATCGGCCGGCGGGGGCAGTGGGTCCGCACGGCCGGCGTCGAGCGTGCCGAGCACATCGTCGAGACGCTCGGCGAGCTGACCCACCGAGAGCACCCGCAGCCGAGCCGCGGCCAACTCGATGGCCAGCGGCAACCCGTCCAGCCGCCGCACCACCCGGCGTACGTCGGCCGACTCGGACGGGTCGGGCTGCCGGCCGCCCCGGGCCGCCGCCGTGCGGTCCAGCAGCAGGGCCACCGCATCGCTCTCGGTGCCGTCCGGGGCCGGGTCGACGGAGAGCGGCGGGATCCGCCAGACCACCTCGCCCGGCAGCGCCAACGGTTCCCGGGTCGTCGCCAGCACCCGCACCCCACCGCCACCGGCGAGCAGCCGGGACACCGCCTCGGCGCAGGACGCCGGCTGGGCGTCGCAGGTGTCGAGCACGATCAGCATCCGGCGGGGGGCGGCGTACTCCACAAGCGTGTCGACCATCGGGCGACCCGGCTCCGGGCGCAGCCCGAGCACGGCGGCGACCGCGAAGGCGACAAGCCCGGGGTCGGTGACCGCGGCGATGTCGACGAACCAGACCCCGTCCGGGTACTCGTCCACCAGGTCGGTGGCGAACTCGACGGCCAGCCGGGTCTTGCCGCTGCCACCCGCGCCGAGCACGGTGACCAGCCGGTGCCGGGCCACCAGTCGTCTCAGCTCGGCGCGCTCGGTTTGTCGACCGACGAACGTGGTCACCTGGATCGGCAGGTTGTGCGCCACCGCGTCGGCGGTACGCGGGCGCGGGAACTGCCGCTCCAGGCCGGGCGCGACGAGTTGGAAGAGCCGCTCCCGGTCGTCGAAGCCACGCAGCCGGTGCAGCCCGAGGTCGAGCAGGGAGGCACCGGCCGGCAGTGGATCTGCCCGCCGCGCCGTGGCAGCCGAGCAGAGGATCTGCCCACCGTGCGCGGCGGCGGCGACCCGGGCCGCCCGGTGCACCTCAGGGCTGGCGTACTCGCCGTCACGTGGCTCCGCCCAGCCGGTGTGCAGTCCCATCCGGACCCGGGGGGCCGACTCGGGAGTCGGCCAGTCGTGCTCACCGAGCGCCCGCTGCGCGGTCAGACACGCGGTCAACGCCGCCCCGGCATCGTCGAAGGCCAGAAAGAACGAGTCGCCCTCGGTCAGCAGCTCCGCGCCCTCGGTCGCCGCGATCGTCCGACGCAGCAGTCGCCGGTGCTCGGCCAGCACTGGCCGATAGCCGGACCCGAGCAGCTGGGCCAGCCGGGTGGAGCCCTCGATGTCGGTGAAAACGAAGGTCACCCAGCCGGTCGGGAGGTGCATCCGTGGCGGCATGCGTGGAACCTCCCCCCTGGTCTCGGCACCATACTTCCCGAAACCAGATCATCACGCATCGTGAGAACGGCCGGCCGAGGCTCCGACCCAAGGTGCCATCGGACCCGGCGTCCGGGCAAGGCCGGCATCACCCGTACCACCCATCCACGACCGTGCCGGAGTGGTCAGCAGCCGCAGCCGCCACCGCAGCAGCCGCCACCGGCCGGCGCGGGTGCGGCGCCTGACCCGCCGCCACCTCGGCCGGTGACCGCGACCGTGGAGAGCAGTTTCACCGTGTCGGCGTGCCCCTGTGGGCAGGGCGCCGGCTCACCGGCCCGCGCCATCGGACGGTTGACCTCGAAGGTGTCGCCGCAGGCGCGGCAACGGAACTCGTACCGGGGCATGGCATCAGCCTACGACCGGACCTGACGTCAGCGGTGACATGGGTGATACTCGACTTGTGGCAGACGGCGCAGAGCGCACGACCCTTCGGCCCCTCCGACCGGCCACGCCGCGCGCGGGCTCCGACGCCGGCCCGGACAGGCCGGCGACCGGGTTGCCCCGGCCCCGCCGGCCCTGGCTGGGGCCCGGCAGACCGGTCGACGAAGCGGCCCCGGAGGCACCGACCACCGAGCCGGTTTCCGCAGCGGACAGCACGGCAGCAGCCGACACCGCAGCGGACCGCACCGCAGCCGCAGGCACGAAGCGCAGCGCCACGACCGGACCGAGCACCGCTTCCGGCACCGAGTCCGGGCCCAAGACCACTGTCGAGCAGTCCACTACGGAATCCGGTGCACCGTCAGCCCGGCGCCGCCGGGCTCGCTTCGCGCACGCCGTACGTCTGCCGGGGCCCCGGGCCGCGGCCCGGGCGACCCGCGACTGGTCCCGGCGGCCCAGTGGCCGGCTGACCCTGCCCGGCGTGTTCCTGCTCGCCCTGGTCGCGGCGACCGCAGCAGCCGGCGCGCTGCTGGTGCCCGCGACCCTCGACGCACCGCGCCAGGTGGCGGCGGATGCCACAGCCGACGTGCCTGACGCGCTGCCCGGCGACCTGCCGCCGTCCGGCGCGGCCCCGCCACCCGGGCAGTTCCCGCCGCCCACCGCGACCCTGCCGCCGGGCGTGGCCCCGCCGGGCGCCGCCGGACCGGCAGGTGGCCGCCCGTCCGACGCCCTGGCCGGCTGGGCCCGCGACACGGGCGCCAAGGTCGGCATCGACCCGATCGCCATGCAGGCGTACGGCTACGCCGAGCTGGTGCTCGCCGAAACCGATCGCGCCTGCGGCCTGAGCTGGACCACGTTGGCCGCGATCGGTCTGGTCGAGTCCCGCCACGGTCAGGCCAACAACGCCCAGCTCGGCGCGGATGGCCGGGCGGTCCCGGAGATCATCGGTCTGCCGCTGGACGGCCAGGGCAACCGGATGCGGATCGCTGACACCGACCGGGGCGAGCTGGACCGCGACACCACCTATGACCGGGCGATCGGGCCGATGCAGTTCATCCCGACCACCTGGCAGGAGATCGGCGCCGACGCGGACAACGACGGCCGCAAGGACCCGCACAACATCCACGACGCCGCGCTCGCCGCCGGCATGTACCTGTGCAAGGGCGGCCGGAACCTCACCATTCCGGGTGACTGGTGGAACGCGATTCTGTCGTACAACGATGTCCGAAGGTACGCCCAGGACGTCTTCGACGCCGCCAACCGGTACGGACAGGCCAGTCGCACGTGAAGTGATCGTCCGCATACATTGGAGAACTGGACACTTCCCCCCGGCAGCGGTTAGCGGCAAGCTAGACGGGTGATGGTGCGCGAGTGGGACCCCAGGACCGCGTCGTCCGCCGAGATCGCGTCGCTGCTGGACACGCTGAACGCGGTCCTGGCGGCCGATCTCCCGCAGGATCCGCCGTGGCGGGAGAGTTCCCTGCGGGAGTACCTCGCCGAGGTGATGCCGGGCGAACGGCGGATCTCCTGGATCGCCCAGGAAGATCCGGATGCCGACGGCAACCCGGGAGCCATCCTCGGGCAGGTGCACGTTCTGCTGCTCGGCAACATCGGCGTGCTTGAGGTTCTGGTCCACCCGACCGTGCGACGCGGTGGCCTCGGCCGTGATCTCGTCCTGCGCGCGGCCCGCCGCGTTTACCAGGAGGGCTTCGAGTCCATCGGAGTCGAGGTGGTCGGCGACACTCCTGCCGTCGCCTTCTACGAGTCACTCGGCTTCACCCAGGAGTACGTCGAGACCCGCAGCGTCCTCGACCTCTCCGGCGTCGACTGGGCCGAGTTGGCGGAGATGTCCACAGGTGTCGGTGCCGGCTACCGCGTCCAGTTCCACCCCGGCGGTCCGCCGGACGAGCTGATCGAGGCGTACGCGCGGGCCAAGGCCGAGGTCCGGGACATCGAGGACGGCGAACTGCGACCCAGTTCGTATGATCCGCAGCGGCTCCGGGACAGCCTCGACTGTCTGCACCGGCGGGGCATGAAGCCGTACATCGTGCTCGCCCTGCACGAGCAGACGGGTGAGGTGGCCGGCCTGACGGAGGTGGTCGTGCCGGCTCAGCACCCGACCCGCGCCGACCAGTACGACACGATTGTGGTGCAGGATCACCGCGGCTACGGCATCGACCGGGCGATCAAGGCCCGGATGCTGCTGGAGCTGCGCTCGGCCGAGCCGCAGCTGACCGAGGTGCAGACCTGGAACGCACAGGCCAACGAGGCCATGCTCAAGGTCAACGCCGAGTTGGGCTACCGCACCGACCGGGACTGGTGCGAGTACAGCGTCGACGTCGCCGAGCTGGTCCACCGCCTCGACGCGACGCGCTGAGCTGTCAGGCTCCCCGGCCGGCACTGACCGGCGGCTCCTCGGGCCGTCGGTCTCCTACCAGGTGCGCGGATCCGGTGGCGGCGGCACGTTCCGGTACTTGGCCACCCGTACCTCCCACTGACTGCGGCGCCGCCGCGCCTCCCGGTCGGCCCGGGATCGGTGGTAGGTCTCCGGCGGTCGGGCCAGACCGTAGATGTCCGCCCACCACTCGCCCGGTTCCGGGTCAAGAATGGTGTTCAGGTGCGCCGGGTAGCGGCGCTCCGCGCCGTCGCGGGTGTCGTCCCAGACCTCCATCGGTAGCACGACCCGACCGTCCTGGTCGACGGCCACGAGGTAGAGCCCGGCCGCACCCAGCAGCCGCTCCAGCACAGCCAGGCTAGGGGTCAGGCTGCCCGCCTCGACGCGCGCGACTGTCGACGGAGCGACCTTGGCGAACCGGGCCATCCGCAACTGACTGAGCCCGACGATCCGTCGGGCGCGTCGCACCAGACCGGCGATTGGAAACGGCCCCACCGTGGGGCCAAGGTCCGGCGGCTCGAAGATGGTGGACATGCCCAGACCTTGCCGCTGCCGAAACCAGCGCGGCAACCCCTGTGGAAAAACCTGTGGATAACCCGCCCTCCCCGCACCGCGCCCGGTACCCCGCGTGCCCCCGGGCCGCCGAACGGGCCGCTCCCGAGCCGATGGCTGCCGGAGGCACCGATCGGCCCACTACCATCAGCAACACTCACTTGGAGTGACGGTGGCGCCCACTTCCTGGTCCCCAACCAATAACACCTACGCGCCCTTTGCTCTGCTTCAACCCACGCACAGGTGCCGTGACCAGCGATGACTCAAGGCGCGGCTACGGCATCTCCGCACCCGGCAACTACTCTCCGCGAGTTGTGCGTGGGTTGAAGCAGAGCAAAGGACGTGTGGGGGAAGTTGGCGGGAGGGACAGAAAGTACTCAGGGTGACGGCTGTTCGGACGCGCTCGGACCGGCTGGCGGCATGCGCGCTCGGACCGGCTGTGGCCAGCCATCGCCGTGAGGTTGCCGCTCGCATCGGCCACGCCAACAACGCCACCGTCAGCCGACAGCCGCAGCCGCAGCCGCAGCCGCAGCCGCAGCATTATGGCGTGCGCTGCGGGTGGCCGGTCAGTAGCGCTGGCGGAGCAGCTGGGCAGCCTCGACGGCCCAGTAGGTGAGGATGATCTGGGCGCCGGCGCGGCGGATGGAGGTGAGCGTCTCCAGCATCACCCGCTCCCGGTCGATCCAGCCGTTCGCGGCAGCCGCCTCGACAGCCGCGTACTCGCCGGAGACCTGGTAGGCGGCCACGGGCACGTCCACGGCGGCGCGGACCGACGCCACCACGTCGAGGTACGGTAGCGCCGGCTTGACCATCACCATGTCGGCGCCCTCGGCGACGTCCAGCGCGACCTCGCGCAGCGACTCACGGAGGTTCGCCGGATCCTGCTGGTAGGCCCGCCGGTCGCCGTCAAGCGCCGACTCCACCGCGTCCCGGAAGGGGCCGAAGAAGGCCGAGGCGTACTTCACGGCGTACGCCAGCACGGCCACGTCGGTGTGACCCGCCGCGTCGAGTGCCTGGCGTACCACCCCGACCTGGCCGTCCATCATCCCCGACGGACCGACCACCCCGACCCCGGCGGCGGCCTGGGCCACGGCCATCTCGGCGTAGGCGGCGAGGGTGGCGTCGTTGTCGACCTCACCGGTCGGGGTGAGCAGCCCGCAGTGCCCGTGCGAGGTGAACTCGTCCAGGCAGAGGTCACTCATCACCACCGTGGCGTCGCCCACCTCGGCGACCACGTCACGGATCGCGACGTTCAGGATGCCGTTCGGGTCGATGCCGCCGGAGCCGTACTCGTCGCGCGACGCCGGCACCCCAAACAGCATGATCCCGCCGACGCCGGCCTGCACCGCCTCCACCGCCGCCTTGCGCAGCGAATCACGCGAGTGCTGGAGCACGCCCGGCAGCGAGGAGATGGCGCGTGGCTCGGTGAGCCCCTCCTTGACGAACATCGGCACGACCAGCTCGGCCGGGTCGACGCGGGTTTCGGAGACCAGCCGACGCATCGCCGCGGTGCGGCGCAGCCGACGGGGCCGAATCTCTGGGTACGGCATGAACCCTCCCTGACGACCAGCCGGAGCCGGGACGGCTACCGGAACCTCAGCGCGGTCGGCCCCTGGACCTTCGAACCACGGCGCTGCTTCGCCGGCATCGCGGCGAGCTTCTCCCGTAGCTCGACGGCGTAGCCGGCGAGCGCCTCCACCAGATCGGGCACCGACGCGTGCGGCGGCTGGACATCGACCCGAAGGCCGAACTCCGTAGCGGTCTCCGCCGTCTTGGGCCCGATGACAGCGACAACGGTACGCGTGTGCGGCTTGCCGGCGATGCCGACCAGGTTCCGGACCGTGGAGGACGAGGTGAACAGCACCGCGTCGAACCCGCCCGACTTGATCGCGTCCCGGATCTCGGCGGGCGGCGGAGCGGCCCGGACCGTCCGGTACGCGGTCACGTCGTCGACCTCCCAGCCGCGCTCGGTGAGCCCGGCGGCGAGCGTCTCGGTGGCGATGTCGGCACGCGGCAGCAGCACCCGGCCGACCGGGTCGAGCACCTCGTCGTGCGGCGAGAACTCGGCCAACAGCCCTTCGGAGGACTGCTCACCTGAAGGAATCAGCTCCGGCTGGATGCCGAAGGCGCGGACCGCGTCGGCTGTCGCGTCGCCGATACAGGCGATCTTGACGCCGCCGAAGTGCCGGGCGTCCAGCCCGTGCTCGGCGAACTTCTCCCAGACCGCCCGCACCGCGTTGACCGACGTGAAGATCACCCAGGCGTACCTGCCGTCGACCAGGCCCTTGACCGCCCGCTCCATCTGGGCCGGGGTGCGCGGCGGCTCCACCGCGATGGTCGGCACCTCGCAGGGGATCGCCCCGTACGCCCGCAGCCGGGCACTCATCGCGCCGGCCTGCTCCTTGGTGCGGGGCACCAGCACCTTCCAGCCGTACAGCGGGCGGTTCTCCCACCAGCTGAGCTTGTCCCGCTGACCCACACCGTCGCCAACGGTCAGCACGACCCGGCCGGTGAAGCCGAGCGCCGCCGCGACGAAAGAGTCCACGGTCGACGTGGTGGTGTACTGCGTCTCTCCGGTGCCGTCGCCGGTCACCCCGACGTCAGTGGCACCGTCAACGCCGGCGGCGAGCAGCCCGTCCCGGATCGCGGCCAGGTCACCGGCATCGACAGCCAGCGCCAGCGAGCCGCGCTGCACGGCTGCCGCCAGCGCCTCGAAGTCCAGATTGCTGACGTCCTCGACGTCGGCAGCGGTGCGTACGCCCGGCAGCGGCACGCCCGCGTAGGTGGCCACCCCCTCGGCCTGGCCGACCCCCGGAACCACCTCGAAGTGCGCGGCGGTTCGCGCCACCGCCTGCACCTCCTTGACCACCGAGTCGTGGCCGAACGGGTCGCCGGCCACCAGATGCACCGCGTTCTGCCCGGAACGGGCCGCCGAGATCAGGATCTTCGCGACGTCGCCCGGCGCGCCCTCGGCCGGGGTGAACTGGGCATCGGACCTGGCCTCGGCCCGGACGGCGTCGAGCAGCGACTCGGGGACTCCCCGGTCGTACACCACCTGATCGGCGTCGACCAGGGCGTCGTGCGCCCGGCGGGTCAGCAGGCCCGGGTCGCCGGGTCCTGCCCCGACGAACGCGATGCGGCCTACGGGCTTACGGGTGCGGGTCATTCTGTGCTCCCAAATTGCTGGGTCCCCGGGCCGTCGTGTCCTTGCGGGCCGAGGATCGAGTCGGCGCCGAGGTCGAGGAGTTCGGCGGCGAGTGCCTTACCGATCTCCGCCGCATCGGCGGGCGTTCCGGTGCGGGACAGCCGGATCTCGCGGGTGCCGTCCGGGCTGATCACCGCCCCGCGCAGGTAGATCTCCTCACCGGTCTCGCCCTCGGCGAGTTCGGCGTGGGCGGCGACCGGAGCGGAGCATCCGGCCTCCAGGGTGGCAAGCATCGCCCGCTCCGCGGTGACCGTGGCGCGTGACGGTGCGTGGTCGAGCGTGGCGAGCAACTCGACCAGGTCGGTGTCGTCGATCCGGCACTCCACCGCCAGCGCCCCCTGAGCGGGAGCCGGCAGCATCAGCATCGGATCGAGCGTTTCGGTGACGACGTCGGCGCGGTCGATGCGGGTCAGGCCCGCCCGGGCCAGGACGACGGCGTCCAGGTCGGCCTCCGGGCCGAGCACCCGGGCCAGCCGGGTGTCGATGTTGCCCCGGATCGGGGTTACCGACAGTGGCATGCCCAACGCGTGCAGCTGGGCGATCCGGCGCAGCGCGCCGGTGCCGACAACCGCGCCGGGATCGAGTTCGGCGAGCGTCCTGCCGTCGCGGGCGACGAGCGCGTCACGCGGATCCTGTCGCGGCGGCACCGCGGCGATGTGCAGCCCCGCCGCGGTCGCGGTGGGCAGGTCCTTGTACGAGTGAACGGCGAAGTCGATAGTCCCGGCGACCAGGGCGTCACGCAGCGCGGAGACGAAGACGCCGACCCCGAGCCGGTGCACCGGCGCGTTGGACCGGTCGCCTGCGGTGACCACCTCGACCAGTTCGACAGGGCGTCCGGTTCGCGCGGTGAGCGCCTCGGCGACCTGACCGGACTGGGCCATCGCCAGTTTGCTGCCCCGGGTACCGAGGCGCAGTGGGGCCTCGTTCATCGCTCGCCTCCGGCGGGTGGGGTGAGGTCCGGCACGGTGTCCACCGGCGACGTCTGCGGGACCTGAAGATCGAACAGCTCACGCAGCAGGGCGGCGTACTGGTCACCGCCGGGTTCGGCGGCGAGCTGGCGGACCCGGACGGTCGGCTGGTGCAGCAGCCGCTGGACCACCCGGTGCACGGTACGGGCCACCTCGGCCCGCTGGTCGTCACTGAGGTCGGGACGGCGCTGCGCGAGCCGACGCAGCTCGACGGTGACCACGTCGTCGGCTCGGCCGCGCAGGGCGGCGACGGTCGGGGCCACGTCGGCGCCGCGCAGCCAGCTGAGGAACGACTCGACCTCGCCGGCCACGATCCGCTCGACGGCGGCGGCGTCCGCGGCGACCGGGCCGTCGGCGAGCAGCGCCGCCATCCGGTCGATGTCGATCACCTCGACGCCGGGCAGCTCGGCGACGCCCGGGCCGACGTCCCGCGGTACCGCCAGGTCGAGCAGGACCAGCGGGCCACGTCCCGGGGCACGGCCGGCGAGCGCCGAGGCGACCACCTCGCGGGTGAGGACCGGCTCGGCGGACGCGGTGGCGGCCACCACGATGTCCACGGTGGAGAGGGTGTCGGCCAACTCGGTCATCGGACGCGCGCCAGCACCGTAAGACTCGGCCAGCCGGACGGCCCGGTCCGTGCTCCGGTTCGTCACGGTCAACGGCCCGGCGCCGAGCCGCGAGAGCGTCGCCACGCCCAGCGAGCCCATCGCCCCGGCACCGACGATCAACGCGGGACGACCGGTGAGGTCGTCGTCGAGGTGACCGGCGGCGAGCCCCAGCGCGGCGGTGACCACGCTCTGACCGGCACGGTCGATGCCCGTCTCCGAGTGGGCCCGCTTACCGACCCGCAGCGCCTGCTGCATCAGCTCGTGCAGCAGGCGACCGGCGGTGTCCGCGGCACTGGCCCAGTGGTAGGCGTCACGCAGCTGGCCGAGGATCTGCGCCTCGCCGATCACCATCGAGTCCAGGCCGGCGGCCACCCGGAAGACGTGGTCCACAGCTGCCGAATCGAAGTGCACGTAGAGGTGGTTGGCCAGCGCGGCCGGCTGGCAGCCCGCCTGCTCGGCGAGGATGGCGCAGATGTCGCCGAGGCCGCCGTGGAAGCCCGACACCGTCGCGTAGACCTCCACCCGGTTGCAGGTGGAGACGAGGACGGCCTCGCTCACGTACGGCTGCGCGACCAGGCGCCCCAGGGTGTGGTCGAGCCCGCTGGGTGACACCGCGAGCCGTTCCAGCGTGGCGACCGGTGCGGTGCGGTACGACGCGCCCACGACGAGGAGTTTCACGTGCCGATCGCCTCCTGGCTCTCGGTGACCGCGAGACCACCCGGCAGGGCGGTGAGGGCAGACCCACCGGCGGCGGGGAGCGCGGTCAGGGATGCCTTGCGGTGCTCGTGGAACGACAGGATCTGCAACTCGATGGCGAGGTCGACCTTGCGCACGTCGACCCCGTCCGGAACCGAGAGTACGCACGGCGCGAAGTTCAGGATGCTTGTCACGCCGACGGCGACCAACTGGTCCGCCACGCGCTGCGCGGCGGCGGCCGGGGTGGCTATGACACCGATCGCGATGGATTCCTCGGCGGCCACCCGGGGCAGCTCGTCGATGTGCAGTACGACCAGGTCGTTGATCTCCTCGCCGACCCGCTCCTGGTCGGCGTCGAAGAGCGCGGCGATCCGGAATCCACGGCTGGCGAAGCCGTCGTAGCCGGCCAGGGCGTGACCGAGGTTACCCACCCCCACCAGGGCGACGGCCCGGCGCTGGGTGAGCCCGAGCACGTACTCGATCTGATCGATCAGCAGCCCGACGTCGTAGCCGACGCCCCGGGTGCCGTACGAGCCGAGTTGGGACAGGTCCTTGCGGAGTTTGGCCGAGTTCACCCCGGCGGCGTTGGCCAGCCCTTCGCTGGAAACCGTCTCGTGACCGGTTTCAGCGAGATTGTGCAGGGCACGTAGATACTCGGGGAGCCGGGCCACCGTCGCCTCGGGCAGGTCCGGGAGCGCCGGTACGGCACCTGCGCGACGGGGCGCGCCAGGGTGACGGTGCTGACTCATGAGACTCCGTGCGGTGCGATCCTCGACCAACTCCACTGGTCGGCCGTTTCGGGACTCCCACTGGCGACCGATGTTGCCGGCTGTGCTAGCAGGGCGCGTCGGAATTACAGAGTAGGCGCTTGTGAAGACGTGCACAAATCGCGATCTTGCTGGCACGGCCCGCGCCCCCACCGGCCCCTCCATCCCACAAGATCGATCACCACCTCGCCGTGAACACCCGCGCGATTATCCCTCAATACCGACTTCTCCGACCAATCCCACACCGCTCCCGACCCCATTCCAATCGGTCGATCATGAAGTTATCGCCCCGACACGCCGATTCTGAGGGCGACAAGTTCATGATCGACGGGGTGAATCGGCGACAGTGGTGGCGAGGGTCACGGCCTCGGTGAGGGTGTCGGCGACCGGGTGGCCGGAGGCGAGCAGGCGGGCGCGGTCGGTGAAACCGCCGGTGTAGAGGACGGCGCGGGCACCTACCGAAAGGGCCGCCTCGGCGTCGTCGAGCGAGTCGCCGATCAGCACCACCGACCGACCGTCGACGCCCAGGGCATCGAGGTGCCGGGCCAGTGACTCCGCCTTCCGGTCGCCGCCGACCTGCGCCCGCAGCCCGTCGACCCTGGCGAACCGGCCGTTCAGACCATAGGTCTCGACGGCCGGGACCAGCTCGTCGTGAAACCACATCGACAACAGGGACTGACTGCCCGGCCAGGCCGCCATCGCGTCCACGGCGTCGTGCGCCAGCTCACACGTGGTCAGACCGACCCGGTACGCGTCGTGGAAGATCTTGTCGAGTCGACCGAAGGCGTCGTCGTCCACCGCTCGGCCGAGCACCTCCGCGTAGTAGTCGGCGATCGGCCGGCGGAACCGGACCCGGTGTTCCTCGGGAGTGACGCTCGGCCCACCCTCGCTGGCGAAGGCCGCGTTGGTGCAGGCCACCACGAGGCGGAGATCATTGAGCAGGGTGCCGTTCCAGTCCCAGACCAGATGAGGGCTCGCAGGGGTCATCGGCGCACCCTATCCGGCAGCGCCGCGCTGCGACGGCCTCAGAGCTGCGGGGTGGTCAGGTCCCGCAACAGCCGCTCCTCCTCCACCCGCCAGTAACCGTGTTCCCTTCCGTCGAGCAGCAGCACCGGCAACCGGTCGCCGTATTCACGTTCCAGCTCCACGTCACCGCTGACGTCCCGCTCGGTCCACCTGTCGCCGGTGACCGCGACCACCCGGTCGAGCGCCGCCTTGGCGTCCTCGCAGAGGTGGCAGCCGGGACGGGTGATCAGGGTCAGGCGGGGCTCACGCATCGGTCTCCTCCGTCGTGCCGAGCACGGTCTTGCGTACCTTCCCGATCACCGAGCGCGGCAGCACGTCGACGAACTCGACAGCGGTCGGGCACTTGAATCTGGCCAGATTACGCGTGCAATGGGCGATCAGCTCGGTACCGGCCACCTCGGCCTGCGGCACCACGTACGCCCGGACAGTCTCCCCGGACCTCGGGTGTGGCACACCCACTACCGCCGACTCCGCCACCGCCGGGTGCGCCGACAACACCAGCTCCACCTCGCGCGGGTACACGTTGAAGCCGTTGACCAGGATCAGCTCGCCGATCCGGTCGACCAGGAAGAGATCGCCGTCGGCATCGGCGTACGCGACGTCGCCGGTGGCCCACCAGCCGTCGGCGTCCGGTCCACCCGCGCCGTCCGGCCAGTACCCAGCGAAGAGGTTCGCGCCCCGGACCACGAGCTGTCCCGGATCGGTGCCCGTGGCGGGGTCGGTGAGGTCCATCTCGTCCGGATCGTCGTCGGGCGCGGCGACCCCGTCGCGCCACAGCTCCGTACCGTCCGCACCGACCAGCCGGGCCTGGATCCCCGGCAGGGGGCGACCGATCGAACCGGGCCTGGGTTCACCACTGACCAGGGTCGAGGTGAGCACCGGGGCGGTCTCGGTCAGGCCGTACCCGACATGCACCGGGTGACCTGTCGCCTCGGTGAAGCGCGCCGCGTCGACCGGCTCCAGCGGCGCCGCGCCACAGACCACGAGCCGCACGGCGGCCATCGCGGCCGCGAGACTGTCCGGGTCCGCCCGGGACCAGGTCTGCACCATCGACGGTACGCCCACCAGCACGCTCACCCGGTGCCGGGCGATCTCGGCGAGCGCCGCGTCGGAGCCCGAATCGTCGACGAGCACCCCGGCCGCGGCATTGTGGATCACCGCGCCCAGCCCGGCGTTCAGGCCGTAGGCGTGGAACAACGGCAGAGCCAGCAGCACTGTGTCGTCCGGGCCGACCACCGGCGGTTCGATCCGGCCCACCTGTTCGTGGTTGGCCGCCAACGCACCGTGCGAGAGCATCGCTCCCTTCGGCCAGCCCGAGGTACCCGAGGTGTAGAGCAGTATCGCCAGATCGTCGGCCCCCCGGGTCGCGAACGTCTGGTCGCCGCCGACCGTCGGCACGCTCGTGTGCACCTCGACGAGCGCGGGAAGGTCCAGCTCCGCCACCAGATCCCGGACCCGCTCGGTGGCGATAAGCACCGACGTGCCCGAGTCTGCCAGGATGTGCCGCAGTTCGCGGGCGGTCAGGCCGGGATTCACAGGTACCGCCGTCAAGCCGGCCCGCAGCACGCCGAGCAGGCTGATCACGAACTCCGGCACGTTTGGCAGCGCCACGGCGACCCGCGCACCGGGCTGGGCCGCGCCGGACCCCGGCACCGCGTCGGCAAGCGCCCGGGCCGCCCCGCTCACCGCCTCGTCCAGTTCGGACCAGGTGATCGTCCGGTCCTGCCAGTGCAGCGCGGGCTTGCCGGGGTGCAGCTCCGCAGCCCGGCGGAGGCGGTCGGCGAGGTTGGGACCGGCGACTGAGTCAGGATCCTGCACGGTGGCTGAGTCTGGCACAGCCCGATCCGCACGGCCACGCCCGCGAACCATCTGTCACCATCGGCCGCCCAGCCGTGGGTGACCGCCCGAGCCGTCCAGAAAGGTACGGCCAGTCCCGTCGACGGAACCCGGCGACGTCACCGACGGTGCGGTACAGGTGCGACGGCACCGCATTTCCGGACGCCCGGTGCGGGGTCGACGCCAGCCTTCACCGGACCTGATGACCGTTACCGATACCACCCCTCACCAGCAAGAACAGCGAATCCACTGGGGATCACCCCAACGGCCGGTTGTCAACCACACCCGACGGACAAACGGTCCGCCAGGTCGGCGACACGTCGGGAAATACTTCGGCCCTGTGTAACGGACTTGCCACGCGCGGGTGACGTTGGCCCTATCATCACTCGGGTCGGCTCACCCCATTTGCCGTGAGTCGACACCCCTCAGCCCGAGGAGGCCCCCGTGCCGTTGAGCGCATTGGACCAGCACCTCAAGGGGAACTGCCGCCCGCCGGCACACCCCGGAGCCACCCTGCCCGACGGGGCAACGACCGGTCACCCGGTCGTTGCCGGCCCGGCGGCCACCTGCGAAACGGAGGCGGCGCGATGACCGCCTTCGGTTTCGCCGAGCGTCCGGTCGGCCTGACCGGCCCGACCGCCCGTACCCCGATGAACGAACGCGGCGGCGGCCACGGCGCGTCGGACGCCTCGGCCAACCTCGCTGTCCGGGGTGACGGTGCCGCGCGGCGGGTCGGCAGCCGACCTCACCAGAACGAGCCGCCACATCGACCACCCGCGCCCGGGGGGAATGCCAAACCCGCAGGTGGGCGGGTCGCCTCCCCGAACCGCCCGACGATGCCGGCCCAGGCGCGGCGCAGCGGGGACGCACCCGTCGAGGTGTCCGCCACCGAGACCGCGGTACTTCCGGCGGTCACCGAGCCGGCCGGCACCTCGACCGGGTTCCCGAGCCGCCCGGATCCGTCCGATCCGGCGACCGAGGTCTGGGCTCTCGTCGAACGTGCCCAGGCCGGCGAGGCCGAGGCCTTCGGGCTGATCTACGACCGCTATGTGGACACCGTGTTCCGCTTCGTCTACTTCCGGGTCGGCAATCGACAGCTCGCCGAGGACCTCACCTCGGACACCTTCCTGCGCGCCCTCAAGCGGATCGGTAGCTTCACCTGGCAGGGCCGGGACCTCGGTGCCTGGCTTGTGACGATCGCGCGCAACCTGGTCGCCGACCACTTCAAGTCCGGGCGGTACCGACTGGAGGTGACCACCGGCGATGTTCTCGACGCCGATCGGGAGGATCGGGGCCCGGAGGGCAGCCCGGAGGCGGCGGTGGTGGAGCACATCACGAACGTCGCCCTGTTGAGCGCGGTGAAGCGACTCAACCCCGAGCAGCAGGAGTGCATCGTGCTCCGCTTTCTCCAAGGCTTCTCGGTGGCCGAGACCGCCCGGGCGATGGGCAAGAACGAGGGCGCGATCAAGGCACTCCAGTATCGGGCGGTGCGGGCCCTCGCCCGGCTGCTTCCGGACGGCTTCCAGCCGTGATCGTCGGCACCGCCGGAGGCTGCGGATCCTGCCCGTACCTGGGCTCCTTCGATCCGGAAGCGATCACTTTGCGTGATTTCGACACCGGCCGGGCCGTAACCCGCCCCGGGCACGGCGCGTTTCTCCGGGTGCGACCGATGACAGGCCGGGCACCCTCGGGGTCCACCGGGTGACCTGCGACGGTGCCGCCGACGGCCAGCTGCCGTGGTGTCACGAGGTCATCGATCGCTGGCGGTGAACGCGGCCGACCGGCCGTGACCAGCGAGAGGAGGTGCCACGGTGGACAACGCCCTCTTCTCCCGTCGGCGCGCCGAGCGCTTCGCGCAGCTTCTCGACGAAGCCAACGGCGGCCGACGGCATCACGTGCGTTCCAGGGACGACGAGGGGCTCGTGCCTCTCGTCACGCTCGGCCGACGACTCGGGGCAAACCCGCCGGCCGCCGAGGTCGATCCGGAGTTCCGCACCGGCCTGCGGGCGATGTTGCTGGCCACCGCGGCCCGCGAGGGCGTCGGCGCGCCGGCTCCCGCCCGGCCGGCGGAGAAGGCATCGGCCAGTCGTGGGTCGTTGCTACCTGCGGTCACCGCCCGCCGGGCCCGCGCCCGCGGCGCGATCCTGATCGGTATCGCCGCCGGTGCCGTCGCCGTCTCCGGCATCTCGGCGGCCAGCGAGGACGCGGTGCCCGGTGACGCGTTGTACGGGATGAAGCGCGGCACCGAACGGGCCCAGCTCGCGCTCACCAGCTCCGACATCAGTCGGGGGCAACTCTTCCTCGACTTCGCCCGCACCCGGCTGGCCGAGGCATCCACGTTGCGGGGCAGCCAGAGCGGATACAGCGCCGTGCTCGACGACATGGACGCGGACACCCGACAGGGCGTACGCCTGCTCTCCGGTGCTGCCGCGCAGCGCTCGGATGCCGCGGCGCTGGCTGCTGTCGACGCGTTCCTCACCGACCAGCGGCGGTCCCTGAACGCGTTGGAGGGCCGGGGCTCCCGGGCCGACCGGGTACGCACCACTGAGTCCCTGGCACTGCTGGAGACAGTCGCCGAGCGGGCCAACGCCATGCGCGCTGCCATCGCCTGCGGCCAGGAACTCACCGCCACAAGCGACACGCTCGGTCCTATCCCCGCTGCCTGCGCCTGACCGGTCAGGTGCTCCGGCCCCGCCGGGCATCGGGTCGATACGGCTGATCGCCGCGCGACTTCACCCCCACCGACCGGTCCCGCCTCGGACACCAGGCTGGCGCCCGAGGCGGGAGGACGGCGGAGTGGTACCTCCGGCTGTCGTCAGTAGTCGTCGCCGCAGGAGTGACCGGGGTTGCTGCCGATCGGCACGAACGCGATGGTGTCGAACGCTACCGCGTCGAAGTTCTGGGTGTGCATCGTCCCGACATTGTTCAGTTGCACCTGCGCTCCCCGACCCAACTCGTACGAGCCCAGGTAGACCCACTTGTCTTCGCCGAGGTTCGCGGGGTTCGGGTTGGGGATGCCGCCGGGTAGCGCCCAGCCGGCTTCCTCGGCGAGGTTGAGCGCACAGGTTCGCTGTTGGCCGATCGTGCCCGTGGTGATCAGGTACTCGGCGTTGTGGTAGTCCGCGCCGTGGCTGGGCACGTGGGCGACGATGTCATAGCGGGCGCGTTCACCGGGTACCAGATCCAGGTTCGGCGTCCACGAACCGACGATGCGGCGCTTCGGGTTGCTGCTGTTGACGTACGTGAACCAGATGTGGCCCTTGTAGCCCGCGCCGATCTGGTGCAGGTCGACTTCGGCGTACGGTGCGGTGCCACCGCCGGCCGGTGAACCACGGCGGATGGTGAACTTGCCGTCGGTGGCGCCGATGTCGCACCCGAGGTTGTACTGCCCGGTGTCGTTGAGCGAGTAGACCAATGACATCCGCTTGTTGGTGTTGCGGTTGCCGTTCTTGTCACCGGTGAACGTCTCGCAGTTGCGTGGGTAGATGCGCTTCACACCTGGTTCGGCGGCGCCGGACCCGTAGCTGAGCTTCTCCCGGGCGCACTCCTCCATCAGGCAGTTGCCCGAAGTCGCATGGCCGTGCCACCAACAGGCTTCGGAGTCCGCCGGGCAACCGTTGGTGGCCGGCGAGCAGCTGTTGACCTCGGAACAGAACGCGTACCGGTCCGGGATGGACAGCACCTTGGTGAATCGGTCCGGGTAGATGGGCGAGTTGGCGCCGTACTCCGGGTGGGAGTACGCCTCAGTCATGATCGGGAAGCCCTTCATCTGCGGCGTCTCCACCCAGCCCATGATCCGCTCTGGGTACGCCCATTCGTTGGGCCGCTCGGCGTCGGCCATGGTCGCGCGGAGGAACGGCGCCCGGTTGGCCGGGTACCTCGGGTTTGCCGGGTTGTTGAACCACCCGATCCCGAACCGGCCATTCTGCAGATCCGTGTTGCGACGGTCGTACGGGTAGTAGCCGCTGTTGTACGCCCAGACGGCGAGGAACCAGTTCTCCACCCAGGTGGGATCGTTGTTGTTCATGTAGCTCTTGTGCGCGTTGAGCTCGGTGTTCATCTGGTTCCACTTTTCGATCAGGATGTTGAGCCCGGCGGCGAGGTTCGCCGCGTAGTCAACGGCGATCGCCCGGCGCTGCGTATCGGTGAACACGTTGCTGTCCACCCGCATCCCGTCGGTGACCTGACCGATGCCGTACCCGCAGTCGGTCTTGCTGTAGTCGATGACGTCGAGATTGTCATGGTTGCCGTAGTAGCTGGCGATCAACGGGTTGCCGGTGTCGCCGGGTACGACCCGCCACGACGCCTGGGACAGGTTCGTCTCCTGGGCCAGGACGGCGAGCATGATCTGAGCCGGCACCCGACCGCCGCCGACGAGCTGGCGCAACGGGAACAGACCCTGGGGTTGGTACGCGGGCAGGCCCGCCTTCAGGTAGTTCGCCGGTCGGGTGACGTTGAGCCGTCCGTGTACCGCCTGGTTGACAGCCCACTCGACCATGTCCGGGCTGGGTTGCAGGGGCTGCACCCGAGGGTCGTTGCGCGGGATCGCGCACGTCGGGCTGCCGATGTCGGCCACGGCCGCACGCTGCTGGTTGGTGTCGGCGCCCAGTTCGACGTCGAGCGTCGGCGCCAGGGTGGTGTCCAGCGTGTGGACGGCACCCTTGCCGCTGACCGTGGCCCGCACCGCCACCCGTACGTCGCCGGCGTCGGCCGGGTCCGCGGGCCGCAGCGGCTGGCCTACCGCGCGCATGCTCTGCTGGGTGACCACCTCCTCGGCGACGAGGTGACCCTCGGCGGAGAGCGCGCGCACCTGGCTGACCGCCGGGAGGACGCTCAGCTCCGGCCTGCTGCCCTGCATGCTCACCTGCCCGACCAGGGCGTTTCGGCCGCCCCGCTGCCCGAAGAGCTGGAGCCGGTCGCGGGGGCCGGTCGCCGTGACGGTCAGCCTGCCGTCCCGGAACCGCTGGGCGACCGCCTGCTCACCGTCCACGCTCACCAGGTCGATGCCGCTGCCGGCGGTGGCCTGCACGGCGAACGGTTGGCCCTGCGGCCGGGCCAGTGGGGTGGTCTTACCGGTGGCGTCGACGCGTACCAGTTGACCGCCGAGGATGCCGTAGTCGCCGTCCGGCGCCGGTGCGGGCGTGGTGAGCTGACCGTCGACGCGACGGGTCCTGGTCACCCGGGCCTCGGCGGCGTCGACGGTGAGCAGTTCGGTGGTGAGCGCGAAGTCGTCACCCACTGATCGAGTGAGCAGGGCCCGGTCGCCCGGGCCGCAGGCCGGGTTGAAGTAGGCCAACTCGACGCCGGTGGCCACGTGGGTGGCCTTTCCGGTGGCGATCTCCACCACCGCCGCAAGGGCGCCGGCGCGGGACAGTTCCGGCTTGTTGGCGGCCTTCTTGGGCGCGAAGACCGCGACGGCGTACCTACCGGACCCGGTGACGCAGACGGCACCGGTCCACGGACCCACGGCGAGCGAGCTGGATGTCAGGGTGGCCAGGGTGGACCACCCGAAGGCTTCGGACTCCCGGGCCACGTAGAGGTGGTATCCGTCGGTGTCACCGGCCCCGGTCACCAGCACGTCTGCGGACTTCCGCCACGCCTTGCCCAGTGCCTCGTCAGGTGCGGTGAAGGCAGCCTGCCCGGCTTGGCGCTCCGGCTCGGCCGCACCGACCGGACTCGACACCTGCAGACCTGCGGCAGGTATCACGACTATTGCGGTCGTGGCGGCGATCAGGCGCCGCAGTGGCCTCTTCAGTGAACGCATGACTCCCCCGTCATTGCACTGTGGATGATCACTTGCTTGCTGCCGACGCGGCTCAGCGCCACAGCGTGCACGCGTTGAAGCCGCCGGAGGGAAGGTCCATGTCCGGATCGGTTCCCTTGTGGCTGCCGCAGAACTTGACCGACTGCTGCCAGTCGACCATCGGCGTGGTGTAGTTTCCGGCGCTGCCCATCTGGAAGTAGTCCGCCAGGTCGTTGACGCCGCCGTACTCGCTCTGGGTCCAGAGCTGCGCGTAGAGGAACCCGAAGAGTTCGGGAGCGTTCAGCTCACCCCACATGGCCTTGCAGGCCGGGCTGTACCACAGGTCGCCACGTGGCGGCTGGGTCACGTCCGGATCGACGAGAGTGAAGCCGTTGATGGCGAAGGCGCCATCCCGGCAGCCCTGCGCCGCCGCCATCTTGCCGCGGCAGCCGGCTCCGACACAGCCGGGCGCGGCCGCCGCTGGAGCGGCCGGTAGCAGGAACATCAACCCTAGGACAAAGATCGACAAATAGGATAATTGCGCGCGGACGTCTCTCATGTTTCCCCCGTGCGGTGACCGCCTACAAGACATCGAAAGTCTTACAGCTTTCGTTTTGTTACACAACGTTGACCGTGCTCCGACCCGGTGCTAGCTTGGCCCGGCCGAAGGGGTCCTCTGTGGCCACGGTGCACGACGACGGGGGACACGCATGACGGACCAGGTCGGAGCTGACGCACGCCCGTCACCGAGGTTTGGACGGCGCGGAAAGATCCTGCTGGCGGGGCTGATCGTGGTGGCAGTCGGCCTCGGCGGAGCATGGTGGCACGGCGAGCGCGAACCGGCCGGCACCGCCGGGCCGGCGGGGCCCACATCCGGCACCCCACAGGGCGACACGCCGCCAGGACCGGAGTCGGAGCCGGAGCCGGCACCCAGTGGCGAGGCGAGCGACGCACCGTCCGCCGCCCCGCTGCCGCCCATCCCGGGCACCACTGTGGAATCCGTGGCAGCCAACTGGCGCAAGCGCTGGGACACCCCGCCGAAGGCATTCGCCCGCGGCTACGACACCACCGCGGCAATGCCGGGAACCGGCCTTCGCACCCGGTTCGGCGTGCTCAAGAGCCCCATCGGCGAGGGCGAGTCGGTCGCCACCCTGTTCTGCATGGTCCTTGAGAAGAAGGTCGACATCGACAAGCGGTTCCTCGAGGCCGTGATCGACGCGTGTCTCGCCCCCGCCCTACGGGCGGACGAGCCGGCCGCGCTGCTTACCTGGCTTGCCGAGCAGGACTACTCCGCTGACGTCTATGACCAACTACCACTCGCCCGGTTCGACGCGACGGTGACGGCCGTGCGGGGCAGCTTCTCGGTGCACCTGAGATCTAAGGGCCGAACGGGTCAGGCCGACGCTCCAGCAACTGGTGCAGGGTCTGCTGGATAGTCTCCCGTACCTGGTCGGCGAGGTTGAACACGACAAGCGGGTCGTCCGCCGAATCCATCAGGTGCTCGGTCGGGATCGGCGGGCAGAACTCGATGAGCCACTTGCTCGGCAACGGCACCATGCCCAGCGGCCCGAGCCAGGGGAACGTCGGTGTCACCGGGAAATACGGCAGCTTGAGCAGCCGGGCCAGTGGCTTGATGTCGGCGAGCATCGGATAGATCTCCTCGCCGCCGACGATCGCCACCGGAATGATCGGGGTACCGGTGCGTAGCGCCGCCGAGACGAAACCGCCCCGCCCGAACCGTTGCAGCTTGTAGCGGTCCGCGTACAACTTGCCGATGCCCTTGAAGCCCTCCGGGAAGACACCCACCAGCTCGCCGTTGCGCATCAGCCGCTCGGCGTCCGGGTTGCAGGCCATCGTGCCGCCGGTCTTGCGGGCGATCTCGGAGACCACAGGCATCCGGAACACCAGGTCCGCGCCGAGCAGCCGCAGGTAGCGATGGTCGGGGTGCTCGTGGTGCAGCGCGGTGGAGAGGATCAGCGCGTCGAGGGCGACGGTGCCGGAGTGGTTGCCGACCACGAGTCCCGGCCCGTCAGCGGGTACGTGCGCCAACCCGGTGACCTCGGTGCGGAACCAGTCGCGGTAGAGCCGGCGCAGCAGCGGATGGAAGACCGCCTCGGTCAGTTCCGGGTCGAAGCCGAACTCGTCCACCTCGTAGTCGCCGGCCAGCCGTCGCCGTAGGAAGGCCAGGCCGGTGGCGACCCGGCGGTCCCAGACGTCGCCCACCTGCTCCGGTGCGGCCGGGCGGTGCCCGTTGCGCCGGGCCGGGTCCGCGTCGGGCGTCACCGGCGTCGGCAGTGCGTACCTGTCGTCGAGACGCGCCTCGTCACGCTGTTCCTCGGGCCCGGTCACGACCGCTCCCGGACGGCGGCGCGGACCTGCCTGATGTGCTCCAGCACCACCTGCTCGGCGGCGGCCAACTGTTCCCGGGTCACCACGGCACGCCCGTGGTGCGCCCGGATGAAGTCGTCGAAGGCGGCGGCGGTGGAGCGGGGCGAAAAGGCGTACTCCCGCTCCAGCCGCGAGATGTCCACCACCCGGCCGTGCACGAAGAGGTCGACCTGGTCCAGGCCGTAACGACCGAAGCCCATCACCCGGGCGAGCGCGACGGCACCGGACAGACCCGGCTCCAGCACCGGTACGGCGACCCGTCCGGCGCGGCGGATCGCCTGCGACAGCGCGAGCACTCCGGGCCCGGCGACGTTGAAGGTGCCGGGATGGTCCTCTACCACCGACCGGTGCAGCACCTCCAGCGCGTCCTCGAAGTGCAGGAACTGCAGGCGGGCGTCCCGACCGAGGATGGTGGGCACCACCGGCTGCGCGAAGTAGCGGGTGAGAGTGGTGTCCGCGGTCGAGCCGATGAACGGTGCGAAGCGCAGCACGGTGGCGGTGACGTCACCGCGCCGACGACGGAAACCGCGGACGTACCCCTCGATGTCGAGGATGTCGCGGCCGAAGCCGCCGCGCGGCACCTCGCGCGGCTCGGTCTCCTCGGTGAAGACAGCCGGATCGCGGAACGACGCACCGTACGCAGCGGTGGAGGAACGGACCACGATCTTGCGCAGCCGTGGTGCCCGCTGACACGCGGCGAGCAGCTGCATGGTGCCGATGACGTTCTGTTCCTTCATCGCCGCCCGGCCACCCTGTTGCGGATCCGGGGAGCTGACCAGGGCCAGATGTACCACGGTGTCCACGTCGAGGTCGGCGAGGAGACCCCCCACCGAGCCGGCGTCGACCCGGATCCGTTCGACCCGGTCGAGCAGCGCGTCGACCTCGGGTCCCGCCTCCGGCAGGTCGATGCCGATGACCCTGTCGATCCGCGGGTCGGCGGCGAGCCGGGCGGCGACGTGCGCGCCGAGATAACGACTGACTCCGGTCACGACGACGACCCCCGGAGGGCTCTGGGAGCCACCGGGGGTCATGTCTCGCACCTACCCCGGCAGCTGGGATCGAGCCGGGGTAGCCGCGGCCTGATCACCTGAGCCTCCGAGGGTCGACAGTTGGCGAGGGACGGACGCCGGGACCAGGCCCGGCGTCGGTCACTTGCCGAGACGGCGACGCTGGACGCGGGTCTTGCGCAGCAGCTTGCGGTGCTTCTTCTTAGCCATGCGCTTGCGGCGCTTCTTGACCACCGAGCCCATACGACAGCCTTTCGATGCAACGTGCGGCGCGACCGGGAGGACACCACGAACCCGTGGCGTCGACGACCGCTTGCGGACAGGGACCGGACCGGCGGGGTGGGCGGCGGAGCGCACCAGCGGTCACGATCAGAGTCCAGCGTAGCGGGACCGCGTCAGCAGGACCAACGCGCCCCCGCTCGATGCCCGTTCCACCGGGCCCGCGTGACCCGGCCCGCACCAGGTCAGGCGGTCTCCTGGAAGGCGCCGCGCAGGTACTCGTGCACCGCGTGCTCGGGAACCCGGAACGACCTGCCCACCCGTACGGCGGTCAGCTCACCGCTGTGCACCAGGCGGTAGACAGTCATCTTCGACACCCGCATGACCGTCGCCACCTCGGCGACGGTCAGGAACTTGACCTCCGACAGCCGACCGTCGGACTGCGACCCGGCCATGGCTCACCCGACCCATCCCATGCCCGGCGCGTGCCGCCACACGGGTCCTCCCGCGCGGCCGGCGACGCGCGTGTTACCAGTACGGTAGCGGGGCGGCTGTGACCGGCGCGATCCCTTCCTGCAACTGATCATGGCTCGACCCCGGGCAGACGATGAAAAACCCCTGGTCGGGTGCCGTACCCGGAATTTCGGCAACGATCAACCTCGGCCGCGGGTATCGGGGAGATCACTCGGCGCGCAGGGCCACCACCGGATCGAGTCGACCGGCCCGTTGGGCGGGTACCACCCCGAAGATGATGCCGACGGCCGCCGAGACGCCGAACGCCAGTGCCAGCGACCACCAGGTCACCGCCGCCGGGATGGGCGACAAGGCAGCCACCAGCAGTGCGCCACCCACGCCGAGGGCCATCCCGGTCAGCCCACCGACGGAGGTCAGCAGCACCGCCTCCAGCAGAAACTGCACGCCGATGTCCCGGGGACGGGCACCCACCGCCTTGCGCAGCCCGATCTCCCGGGTCCGCTCCCGGACCGAGACCAGCATGATGTTGGAGACGCCGACCCCACCGACCAGCAGCGAGATGCCGGCGATGGCGGCCAGGACGCCGGTCAGGATGCCGAGGATGTCGCCGAGCACACCGAGGATCTGCTCCTGGGTGACGGCGCTGAACTCGGTGCCCGGATGCCGGCCGTTGAGTTCGGCCACGATCCGGTCACCCAGCTCGTCGATCCGTTCCCGGTCCGGGGCCTTCACCGCGATGGCGTCGACCCGCTGGGTGCCGTAGAGCCGCTGCGCCGCCGTCACCGGTATGTGCACCTCGTCGTCCCGGTCCACGCCGAGGCTCTGCCCGAGCGGCACGAAGACGCCGATCACCCGGAAGCGGACGCCTGCCACGTTGATCTGCTGGCCGACCGCTTCGCGGTCAGGAAACAGGGAACGGGCTACCGAGTCACCGAGCACCGCGACGCGCCGGCCGGTGTCCACGTCGGAACCGGTCAGGTACCGGCCCCGCCCCAACTCCCGGGCGAAGACCGTCGGGGTCGTCTCCAGCACCCCCTGGACGGTGGTGAAGTCCTCCCGGTTGCCGGCCCGCACGGTCGCACCCGAGGCGACAGTCACGGCCACCCGGTTCGGATCACCCACCACCCGGCCTACGGCGTCCACGTCCTGGAGGGTGAGCGGGGAGAGCGCCGGCGCACTGCCCACGTCAAGTCGCCCCGGCACGACCAGCAGCAGGTTGGAGCCCAGACCCTCCACCTGCTGTTCCACCCGCTGCTTGGTGCCGGTACCGATGGCCACCAGCAACACCACCGAGGCCACCCCGATGACCACCCCGAGCATGGTCAGCGCGCTGCGCATCCGGTTCGCGCGCAGGGCGTCCCACGCCACCCGCCACGCCTCGGCCACCCTCACGCGTCGGCCCCGCCGTCCGCCGGGCGTGTCCCGTCCGCGGCGTCGCCGCCGCGCCCCGACACCGCCGTACCGCCAGCGGGGCTGGCCGCAGTGTCGGCGACGACCACGCCGTCCCGCATCGCGATGCGTCGGCGGGCCCGGGCCGCCACCTCCGCGTCGTGGGTGACCATCACCAGCGCCACCCCGGACTCGACGTTCAGTCGTTCCAGCAGTTCCAGCACGGCCGCACCGGTGGTGCTGTCCAGGTTGCCGGTCGGCTCGTCGGCCAGCAGCACTGTCGGGTCGGTGACCAGGGCCCGGGCGATCGCCACCCGCTGCTGCTCGCCGCCGGAGAGCTGGTTGGGCCGGTGGTGCAGCCGATGCCCCAGGCCGACCCGGCCGAGCATCGCGGCGGCGCGCTCCCGCCGCTGGCGGGCGCCGACGCCCCGGTACACAAGCGGCAACGCCACGTTGTCCACCGCCGAGGTACGCGGCAGCAGGTGAAACGCCTGGAACACGAAGCCGATGGTCTCGTTGCGCAGCCGGGCCAGCTCCGGGGCGGAGAGGGTGCCCACCTCCCGGCCACCGATCACCAGACGGCCACCACTGGGCCGGTCCAGGCCGCCGAGCAGGTGCATCAGCGTGGATTTGCCGGACCCGGAGGGCCCGATCAGCGCCACGTAGTCCCCTGCTCCGACGGTCAGCGACACGCCCCGCAGGGCGGGCACGGAGACGCCGTCCAACTCGTACGTCCGGGACACGTCGAACGCCTCGATGGCCGGACCCCGGCTCACCCGATCTCCTGGCCCTCGCGGACCTGGTCGGTGCCCCGGATGACGATCCGGTCGCCGGCCTGTACCCCGTCGACGATCTGCACCAGGTCCTGGCCCTGCACGCCGACGGTGACCACCGCCCGGTCGGCCCGACCGTCACGGACCAGCCACACGGTGTCCCGCCCGTCGACCGAGATGAGCGCCGACGCCGGCACGGTCACCGCGTCCGCCTCCTCCCGGACCCGCAGTCGCAGCACCGCGTTCATCCCGGGGCGCGGGGTGGGCGCGGGCTCGGCCTCACCGAAGCTGCCGGCGCCGAGGGAGAGTCGTACCCGGTAACTCACCCCACCCCGGGCCGACGTGCTGGGCAGCACGTCGATCGAACGGACCGTGGCCACGTAGCTGGCACCGGTGACGGCGTCCAGTTCGACGGTGCCGGTCAGCCCGGGCCGGACCAGCAGCACGTCCGTCTCGTCGACCTCGGCGAGCAGACCCAGCTCGCGGTTGTCCACCACGGTCAGCACCGGTGTGCCAGCGGTGACCCGGCCACCCACCGGGACCGCACTGTCCACGCCCGGCGGCGGGCCAGCGGGCGCGCCGAGGCTCTCCGCACCGATCCCCGACGGCATACCGCCCGATTCGAGCAGCCCGGCGAGCGCCCCCGCCGAACCAGCGCCGGTGCTGACGCCACCCGGTTGCACCACCCCGGCGATCGGGGCACGCAGAGTCAACGCGTCGACATTCGCCTTGGCCAGGTCGTACGCCTGCTGGGCCTGAAGTCGCTGGGCGGTGGCGAGCGCGCTGACGGCGGAGTTCAGGTTCCGGACACCGCGTTGCACCTCCCGTACCGCCCGGTCGGCGGCCCGGGCCGCCGAGTCGTACCGTCGCTGTGCCGCCTCGACCTGGGTGAGCAGCGCCTTCCGCAACTCCGGGTCACTGATCTTCGCGGCTGCGGCGCGGGCGGCGGCGTGCGTCTGCTCGGCCGCGCGGTCGGTGCCGCGCAGCGAACCGGCGAGGTCGCCGCCGCCACCGCCACCACCGGCGCGCTTCGCGGCGTTCAGCGCGGTACGCGCCTGGCGGAGCCGTTCCCGGGCCGACGGCGAGCTGATCACCGCGAGCACCTGGCCGCGCTTGACCCGCTGACCCGGCTCCACCCGGAGGCGGGCCAGCGTGCCGTCGGCCGGTGCGGTGAGGGTCGCCGCCGCCCGGGCGACGACTGTGGCGGGGGCATCGATCTCCTCGGCCACGGCGGCTCGGGCCGCTGCGGCGAGCGTGATCGACGGTTCGTCGCCACCGCAGGAGGCGGCGGTGGTGAGGGTCAGTACGGTGACGGCGAGCAGGACGGTGAGCAGGCGGAGCCGCGTGGCTGGCAGCCGCGGCGAGTCGGAGCGGCGCACGGGACACATGCTACGAGCCCTTGTCGATGTCGCCCCGACCAGGGCACCAGGTCAACCCACGGCCGCGCGGATGTGCGCGACGCACTCCTCGTGCAGCTCGGACCAGGGCACGCCCAGGAGTTCCTCGGAGGTCTGCGCTGGTCGACGGCCTTGGTGCACCACGGCTTTGAAGAAGGGGAGCAGCCGCTCAGTACCGAACCGCTCCATGAAGTACCCCACCGCGAGATACGCGATGCCGTAGGTTCCGTTCACCTCCTCGTCCGAGAACTCCTCGGTGGGGTAGAGGTCGTCGAACCTGCCGTCCCAGTCGCCACGCACCAGCCGCCGGGTTTCGGCGAGCGCCGGGTACTGGGCGATAGGTTGCCCGTTCGCCGCCGCGTACTCGGCCAACCCGTCAACCAGCCACCAGGCCGAATCCTCCCAGTAGCCGTCGTGCATCGTCGCCGCGTGGGTGAACTCGTGCCGGAGCACCTGGTCGAGGTAGGGGCCGTAGTACAGGCTGTCCGGCCCGAGTACCACCTCGTGGTGACCGCCGCCGATGCTTATCGCCGTACCGATCCCCCATTCGGGCTGTTCGCCGCCGTACCAGCTCTGCCATTCCTTCTTGCCGGCATAGAAGACCCGGTACCTGTCCGGCGGCGTGTCGTCCACCGCGTACCGATCGGCCACCCTGGCTGCCGCCTCGGCCTGCAGCAGCAGGATCGGCAGCAGCTCGCGATGCTCCCGTACGGTCGCCACGAGTGTTCGTTTGCCCACCACCACTGTCAACTCGCTGATCTCCCAGGGCACGTTGCCGGGCTGACCGCTGGCCTGGCCGAGCACGTCCGGGAAGGGCTTCGACCTCTCGATCTCCAGCAGCCGCGGCTCCGGACCGTCGCTCCACCTGGTGTCGACGACCATCGGGCTCAGCTGACACGAGGCGGTCACGAAGCAGTAGTTGATCGAGACGCGCATTCGCCACTCGCCCGCCTCGCCCGCGCTTGTGGGCAGGCCGCTCGGGCTGGCCACCCAACGGGCCACCCGCAGCGCTCTGAGCGAGTCGTACCGGCGGCGCAGCTCGGTGCGCGCGGCTGCGGTTTCGGCGATCGCCAAAAACCCGGCCCGGTCCCCGTCGAGCAGGGCGGCCGCCTGACGGTTCAGCTGCGCGCCGATCCGCTCGGCGAGCTGCCGGGCTGCCGCAGTGGTCGGGTTCTCGGTCGGGTTGGCCGACTCGCTCGACGCTCCGTCGGCGCCCTCGCGACCGGACCCGATCACCAGTACCGTCACCGCCGGCAGGCTGCACGCCACAAGCAGCACGACCACAAGCAGCGCGGCCCACAGTCCCCAACGCCGCCGAGGTCGCCCGGGTGCCGGAACCGGCGGCTCAGCAGGCACATCTGAACCTGTCATGCCGGTCACCGCACGGCCTTGCGGATGTACGCGACGCACTCCTTGCGCAGGCTCGCCCAGGACTCCCCGAAGATCTCCTCGGTGGTCTGCGCCGGTAGCCGCAGGTCGTACACCACCGCTTTGAAGAAGGCGAACGCCCGCTCCTCACCGAAGCGGTCGACCAGATGCCGGAAGGCGAGGTACGCGATCCCGTAGTGGCCTGCCACCTGCTCGTCCGGTGCGTCGCCGGCGGGCAGCAGCTTGTCCAGCTTGCCGTCCCAGTCGCCCTTCACCAGCCGTCGGGTGGGCACCAGTCCCTCGTACCGGGCGACCGGCTGACCGTCGGCCCCCGCGTACTCGGCAAGCCCTTCGATAAGCCACCAGGCCGAGTCGTCCCAGTAGTTCTTGTCGGGCAACGAGGCGGCGTGGGCCAGTTCGTGGCGGAGCAACTCGTCAAGCACGGGACCGTAGCCCAGCGTCTCGGGTGCCAGCACCACCTCGTGGTGACCGCCACCGACGTTCACCGCGTACCCGGCACCCCATTCCGGTTGGTCACCGCCGTACCACCGGTCCCACTCTTTCGGTCCGGCGTAGAAAACGCGGTACAGGTCGGGTGGCGTACCTGTCACGGCGTAGGTGTCAGCCACCTTCGCCGCCGCCTCGGCCCGCTTCAACAGCCCCGGCAACCGGTTGCGGTGCGCCGGGGTGCTGGCCACCATGACCCGCTTGCCGACCAGGACCGCCAGCTTGCTGACCTCCCAGGGCAGGACGCCGGGCTGGCCGTTGAAGCGGCCGTTCACATACGCCGACGACTTCGACTTCGGCAAGGTGAGCAGTCGGGGTTCCGCGCCGTCGCGCCACCGGGTCTCGACCACCATCGGGCTCGGTTGGCAGGCCGGTACGACGAAGCAGTACTGGAACTCGATAGGCACCCGCCATTCCCCCGCCCGCCCGGCCGAGGTGGGCAGGCCACTCGGGCGCCCCTGCCAGTGCGTGACCCGCAGGGCCTTGAGCGCGTCGAACCGGCGACGCAGATCAGGACGTACGGTCGGGGACGCGATCGCGGCGAATCCTGACCGGTCGCCGCCGAGCAGCGCGGCGGCCTGCTTGTCGAGCTGCGCGGTGATCCGCTCGGCGACCTGCCGGGCGGCGACGGTGGTCGGGTTCTCCGTCGGCGAGGCGGCGGTCGCCGGCTCGCCGACCTCGACATCGGACACTCGGCCGGTGAGCAGCGCCACCGGAACGCCGGCGCTCAGCGTCAGCACCACCGCGACCACCGCGGCCCACAGTGGCCACCTACGACGCCGGCGCTGAGGAACCGTACCGGCGGCTGGCGTCTCCACCTCCGGAGAACGTGCCGTCTCCGCCGTCGGCTCGTTCGGTGCCGCACCGGTCGGCGCCGGCTGGTCGTCGCCCGCAGGGCCCCCGTGATTCATCGGCGAAGGGTACGGCCTGCGGTGGTGCCGACGAAAGGGTGATCAACCGGCCGCTGTCCCGGTCCGTACGTTCAGGCCGGGCCGGGCTTCCTCGATGCGGGCCAGGACGAGAACGCCACGCCCAGCGCCGCGATCATGCGGTCGAAGGAACTGTCGACCTCGCGGGGCAGCCCGAAGTCACCTGTCGCCTCCAGCGAGACGAAGCCGTGCACCGCCGCCCGGAACATCCGGACGCCGTCCACCGCGGCGTCGCCGTCGATGCCGTACCCCCGCAGGATGGCGTAGACGACGCCTACCGCGCGTTCCCCGGCGGCGAGGTGGGCCGGGTCCGCCGGATCCGGCACCCGCTGGGTGGCCGGGTAGCGGCCGGGATGCCGACGGGCGTACGAGCGGTAGGCGTTGGCGACGGCCCGGAGCGCCTCCTCGCCGCTGCGGCCGGCGGCGGCCGTGGTCATCTCGTCGGCGATCTCGGCGGTGGCCAGGGCGGACAACTGCTGCGCGAGCGCGTCGGCACCCTTGACGTGCTTGTAGAGGCTGGGCAGGGCCACGCCGAGCCGGTTCGCCAGTGCGGCGAGGGTGAGCCGGTCATACCCGACCTCGTCGACGAGCCGGGCCGCCTCGCGTACCACGATCTGCGCGTTGAGCCCGGCTCTAGGCACTCTTGGCCGCCGCCAGGAAGTTGACCAGCTCGCTCGCCGTCGCCTCGGGACGGTCGGCGTGCGGGTAGTGACCGGCCTCGGTGATCATCCTCGCCTCGGCGACCGGAAAGAGCCGCCGGGCAGCCCGGGCCTCAGCGCCCGGGTCGGGGAAGTCGGGGTCCTTCGTGCCCATCAGCACCAGCACCGGCTGGCGCACCTGCGGGGCGCGGGCGCTCCAGTGCGGCTGCACCTGGTGGATCACGCCGCGCAGGGGCGCCATCCGGCCCGGGCGGCGCAGCGCCGCCACCAGTTGCCTGCGGAACTCCGCGTCGTCGGCCGGCCGGTGCACGGGGAAGAGCGTGCGGTGGAACAGGCCGAACAGCCGTGGACTGCGCAGCACCAGGTGCTGGGCCAGCCGCATGAAGGGGTTGAGCTTCGGCTGACCTACGAACGCGCCGACCAGCACGATGCCGTTGACCAGGTCCGGCGCGTCGGTGGCGGCGAAGACCACTGCCGCGCCACTTGACGAGTTACCCACCAGGACCGCCGGACCGCCGCCGAGGTCGCGAACCACCGCGAGCAGGTCGGCACCCACCTCCACCGGGGCGTACGACGGCCAGCCGGTGCTGGAATCGCCGTGCCCGCGTACGTCGATCGAAGCCACCCGGTAGCCCGCCGTCACCAGGAGCGGAATCAGGTGCCGGTACGAGTGGCGGTTCTCCCCCATGCCGTGCGAGAGCACCACGAGCGGCCCCTGCCCGTGCACCTCGTACGCGATCCGGCCACCGGCGCGCTCCACGAAGCTAGTTGTCATAGCCAATAGGCTAATGACATTAGCCAGCTCGGTCAAGGGGATGCCGCGTACCGCCGACCGGGTCGGCGGTACGGGTACGGACTGAGCTACTTCCTGGAGGCGAGCGCGCGGGCGAAGAAGGCCAGGTTGGCGGGACGCTCGGCGAGACGGCGCATCAGATAGCCGTACCAGTCGTCGCCGTAGGGCACGTAGGTGCGCACCGTGTAGCCCTCGCCGACCAGTCGGGCCTGCTCCTCCGGCCGGATGCCGTAGAGCATCTGGAACTCGAAGCGGTCGGGGTCACGGTCGAACCAGCGCGCCCGGTCCTCGCCGATCGCGATCAGGCGCGGGTCGTGGGTGGCGAGCATCGGATAGCCGTCGCCGGACATCAGGATGTTGAGGCACCGGACGTACGACTTGTCGACCTCGCGGGGCGACTGGTAGGCCACCGACTCCGGCTCCCGGTACGCGCCCTTGCACAGCCGAACCCGGGACCCGGCCGACGCCAGCTCGCGGCAGTCGGACTCGGTACGCCGCAGGTACGCCTGGAGCACCGCGCCTGTCGACGGGTGGTCCTTGCGGAGCTTGGCCAGGATGTCCAGGGTCGAGTCGGTGGTGGTGTGGTCCTCCATGTCCAGGGTGACTGTGGTGCCCGCCGCCTCGGCGGCGGCGCAGATCGCCCTGGCGTTGTCGTAGGCGAGTTGTTCGTCGAACGCCTGGCCGAGCGCGGAGAGCTTCACACTCACCTCGGCGGCGGGGGTCAGCTTCGCGTCGGCGAGCATCCGCAGCAGGGTGAGGTACTCGTCCCGGGTGGCGTTGGCCTGTTCACCGGTGACGGTGTCCTCACCGAGATTGTCGAGGGTGACCGCGAGACCGTCGTCGACGAGTTCGCGGGTCGCGCGCAACGCGTCGTCGGTCTTGGCGCCGGCGACGAACCGGCGGACGACGTCCCGGGAGAACGGGGCCGTCGCGACGAGCCGCTCGACCCGGGTTGACCGGGAGGCGGCGAGGATGACGGAACGGAGCATGAGCCGAGCGTAACGCCCACCCGACCGCCAGGTACGTTCCCCGTCGTCCCGGGCCCGGGGCGGACGGGATGGCGTTCATCGGTTACAACCATGTCGTGGAACAACGCCCCCGCCGCCGACTCCGGTCGGCCTCCGTGCAGCTAGGCGCGCTCACCGCGCTGGCGCTCGCCCTCTCCGGCTGCAACATGACCTCCGACGACGACGATGACGACTGCGCCCTCGGCCCCACCGGTGGCGGTGAGACGGTGGCCATGGCCATGCGGGTGCCGGCACCCGCGGCCGAGAGCAGCGGCGGCCGGGTCGCGCCTGACCCGGCCGGCGCGGCCGTGCCCGAACGCGGCGGCTTCGGCACCCACCTCGCCTCCTGCGGCGGCTGATCGTGCGCCGCGAGTCGACCACACCGCGCCCCGACTGGGACGCCACCATCCGCGAACAGGGCCTGGTCTACGTCGACACGGACCTGCCCGACGGTGGGGTGATGTCGTACTGGGACGAGACCGCGACGTACGCCTTCGAGCTGGACGAGGTGCTGCGCCTGGAGGAGGCGACCGAGGAACTGCACCGGATGTCGCTGGCCGCGGCCGAGCACGTGGTGAAGCGCAACAGGTACGCCGAGTTCGGCATCCCGGACTGGGCCGCCGAGGCGGTCGCCCGTTCGTTGCGGGAGGCGCCACCAACCCTCTACGGCCGCTTCGATCTCTGGTACGACGGCAGCTGGCCACCGAAGATGCTGGAGTACAACGCCGACACACCTACCGCACTCGTCGAGGCGAGCATCATCCAGTGGTACTGGTTGGAGCACACCCGGCCGGAGCTGGACCAGTGGAACAGCCTGCACGAGCGACTCGTCGGCGCCTGGGCGAAGATCGGCGCCGGGCTGCACCACCGGCGGGTGCACGTGGTCTGGTCGAACGAGGAGGAGACCGGCGAGGACCACATGACCGCCGGCTACCTGGCCGAAACCGCCCGCCAGGCGGGGCTGGATGTCGACCTGCTGCCGATCCAGGAGCTCGGCTGGGACGGCCGGCGCTTCGTCGACGCCGCCGACCGCCCGGTCACCACCTGCTTCAAGCTCTACCCGTGGGAGTGGATGCTCGCCGAGCCGTACGGTCCGTTGGCGGTGCGCCCGGGCACCCCGACCACCTGGATCGAGCCGGCCTGGAAGCTGCTGCTGTCCAACAAGGCGCTGCTGGCCGTCCTGTGGGAGCTGTACCCGGGGCACGAGCTGCTGCTACCGGCGTACCTGGACACACCGCGCGGGATGTCCGAGTATGTCGCCAAGCCGCTGCTCGGTCGGGAGGGTGCCGCGGTGCGGATCGTCACCCCGGGCGGGGAGGTCAGCAATCCGGGCGACTACGGTGACGAGGGCTTCTGCTACCAGGAGTTCCGGGCGTTGCCCGAGTTCGCCGGTAACCGCATGGTGCTCGGCAGCTGGATCGTCGACGGCGAGTCGGCGGGTGCCGGGCTGCGGGAGAGCGCCAGTCTGATCACCGACGGCTACGCCCGGTTCCTGCCGCACTACATCGACGCGCCACGCCCGGGATGAGTCGTCTACGGTTGGGGCGTGGACTTCGACGCGTACGCCCGGACCGGGGTTGACCTCGTCAACGCGCGACTGGACGACCTCGACGATCTGCGCGCCCTCTTCTGCGACGACCAGGAGTGGATGCGCGAGGAGGTCGCGGAGCGGGATCTGCCAACCTTCCGGCGCGCCCAGAAGCGGCTGCGTGACGTCTTCGCGTACGGCACCTCGGGGCGGGACGCCCAGGCCGTGAGCGAGCTGAACTCGCTGCTGGAGACGTTCCCGGTGCAGCCGCGCATCTCGGGGCACGACTCCAGCGACTGGCACATGCACGTGACGAGCCGGGGCGCCTCGGTCAGCTCGGAGTACCTCGCCGGCGCGGTGTGGGGCCTGTCGGTCTGGCTGTGCGAGTACGGCAGCGCCCGGTTCGGTGTCTGCGCCGACGACCGCTGCGGCAACGTGTACCTGGACACCTCGTCCAACTGCTGCCGGCGGTTCTGCTCGGAGCGCTGCGCCACCCGCTCGCACGTGGCCGCCCATCGGGCCCGCAAGCGGGCCGCCGTGCCCAGCCAGCCGGACCCGCTGACACCGGTTTCCTGACCCGCTCCGATCGGGGTGGAGCGGCGACGGTCAGGCGTCGACCGGGGACGGCGTGTTCAGGTGCTGACGGGCGAAGGCCAGCGCCTCGCGTAGATCCGCCTCGCGAACCTGTCGGCTCGTCGCGCCCCGGGTGGTCACCTCGACCGCTACCGAGCCGGTGAAACCCCGCCCGGCCAGCGAGCGCAGCAACTCGGCGCAGGGCTGGTTGCCGCGGCCGGGCACCAGGTGCTCGTCGCGTCCCTCACCGGTGCCGTCGCCGAGATGCACGTGCGCCAGGCCCTCGCCCATCCGGTCGGCCATCGCCAGGGCGTCGGTGTGCGAGGCCGCGCAGTGCGACAGGTCGAGCGTGTACGAGGCGTAACCGGCCTCGGTGGGATCCCAGCCGGGGACGTACGGAACGAACTGACGGCCGGCCATCCGCACCGGATACATGTTCTCCACCGCGAACCGCAGGCCCCCGAACTCACCGGCCACCCGGTCGAGCCCTTCGGCGAAGCCTCGCGCGTACTCCCGCTGCCAGGTGAACGGCGGGTGCACCACGACCGTCGGCGCTTCCAGGGTCTCGGCCAGCGCCGCCGCCCGGCGCAGCCGCTCCCACGGATCAGGGCTCCACACCCGCTGCGTCACCAGCAGACAGGGAGCGTGCACGGAGAGTACCGGCACTCCGTAATGGTCGGACAGGCCCCGCAGCGCGCCCCCGTCCTGGCTGACCGCATCGGTCCACACCATCACCTCAAGGCCGTCGTAGCCGTGCGTCGCGGCCAGCTGAAACGCCGCCGCGGTCCGCTCAGGGAAGACCGAGGAACTGGACAGGAGCACCGGCACGCGGGAAGTCACACCACCGAGGGTAGCCGCCGTGCGTCGCGACACCATGACGAGAGCAGGTAAACCGGACAGCGAGGACGACGGGGATCACACAGGTGCCAGTCGATCCAGCCGGCTGAGGATCACGCCCTCCCGCAGGGCCCACGGACAGACATCGAGGGAGTCGACCCCGAGTCGACGCATCACCGACTCGGCGACCACGGCACCGGCCAGCAGTTGATGGGCGCGTCCCGCACTTACCCCCTCCAACTCGACAAGCTGTGCGGGCGGGATGTGCCGGATGAAGCCGAGCACCTGCCGCAGCCCGGAACGGGTGAGTCGGCGTCGGGCCCAGAGCCCGGCCCCGCTGGGTGCCGCGCCGGCGAGCCGGGCCAGCGTACGGAAGGTCTTCGAGGTCGCCACCGGCCGTTCCCAACCCACCTCGGTCATCCGCTCCACCACCGGATCAAGGTGGGCGTCGACGTACTGCCGCAGCTCCTCCACCGTCTCCGGGGTGGGCGGTGCGGTGCTCTCCGGATCGACGCCGAGCCGGTCCCGGGTCAGCCGGCCGGCTCCCAGCGGCAGCGACACCGCGATGTCCGGATCCTCGTCGATACCCGCCGCGATCTCCAGCGAGCCGCCCCCGATGTCCAGCACCAACAGCCGCCCGGCGGACCATCCGAACCACCGTCGGACGGCCAGGAACGTCATCCGCGCCTCGTCGGCGCCGGAGAGCACCTCCAGCCGTACGCCTGTGGAGTCCCGCACCCGGGCGAGCACGTCGGCCGCGTTCGTGGCGTCGCGCACCGCGGAGGTGGCGAACGCAATCAGCTCGTCCACCTCCAGTTCGGTGGCCGCCACACGCGCCGCGTCCACCGCCGTGACCAGGGCGTCCGCGCCGACCTCGCGGAGCGCACCGTCCGGGCCGATCTGCTCGGCGAGGCGCAGCACCGCCTTCTCCGAGTGGGCCGGCCACGGGTGTGCGCCACGGTGGGCGTCGACCACCAGTAGGTGCACAGTGTTCGAACCGACGTCGAGGACACCCAGTCGCATGGGAGAACCCTAGGCCCACCCGGTTCTCGCCACTCGGCGACCTGCCCGTCGCACCACGCGTACGCTGGCCGGGTGACAGGGTCTATCGAACTCCGTGTGCTGGTGGACGACCCGGCCGACCCGCGCAGCCGGGAGGTGCCGCTGGACTTCCCCCGGGAGTGGATCGAGTTTGTCGACCCGGCGGACGAACGGCACCAGATCCGGGCCGACCTCACCTGGTTGCTGTCCCGCTGGACCTGCATCTTCGGCCGGGGCTGCCACGGCATCATCGCCGGCCGGTCGGCCGACGGCTGCTGCTCGCACGGCGCGTTCTTCACCGACTCGGACGACGAGTCGCGGGTCCGTGCCGCGGTGAAGCGGCTGACGCCGCAGACCTGGCAGCACTACCGGCGCGGGTTCAAGAACTGGACCGAGAACGACACAGTCGACGGCAAGACACCGGCCCGGCGCACCGCCACCCAGGGCGCTGACGGCCCCTGTGTCTTTCTCAACGACGCGGACTTCCCGGGCGGCGGCGGCTGCGCGCTGCACGCCCAGGCGTTGCGCGACGGGGCGCATCCGCTTGAGTACAAGCCGGACGTGTGCTGGCAACTGCCGGTCCGCCGAGACCAGGAGTGGGTGAAGCGGCCGGACAACACGAAGGTGCTGGTGTCCACGCTCGCCGAGTTCGACAGACGCGGCTGGGGTGCCGGTGGACACGACCTCGACTGGTGGTGCACCTCCTCGACCGACGCGCACGTCGGGGCGGACCCGATGTACCTGTCGTACGCCCCGGAGCTGACCGCGCTGATCGGCGAGGCCGCGTACGCCAAACTGGCCGAGCTGTGCGCGGCGCGGACCCGGCAGGGCCTCGTCGCCCCCCACCCCGCCGACGGCGTCTGACGCCCAGCCCTCCCCGGTCAACCCGGCAGCGCCGCGCAAGCCCTGACACCGGGTGACCATCCGCCGCCCGACCAACTCACCCCTCGCGTGCCTTTGCTCTGCTTACCTATACGCACAGGTAGCTCTCTGTGGTCGGCGAAACGGCCTTCAGGCGCGAGAGCGGCTGCGTATCTCCTGGTGGGCGAGTTGTGCGTATGTGTAAGCAGAGCAAAGGAGCCGAGTAGAACAATTGCCGGCCGAGTGCGGCGTTACCCAACGCAACCACGTCGAGCAGCAACAGAACGTGACCGGCGACCGGTCAGGCGACGGTGTGGTCCGGGTCGGCTCAGGGCTCGAACTTGTAGCCGAGACCGCGCACCGTGACGATGTGGCGCGGAGTGGAGGGCTCCGGCTCGATCTTGGAACGCAGCCGCTTGACGTGCACGTCAAGCGTCTTCGTGTCGCCCACGTAGTCGGCGCCCCAGACCCGGTCGATCAACTGGCCCCGGGTGAGCACCCGACCCGCGTTGCGCAGCAGCAGCTCAAGCAGCTCGAACTCCTTGAGCGGCAACTGCACGGTGCCCCCGTCAACTGTCACCACATGCCGCTCGATGTCCATCCGGACCGGCCCGGCGGCAAGGGTCGGCACGCCCGACTCGGGTGCCTCCGGGCTCTGCCGGCGCAGCACCGCGCGAATCCGGGCGACCAGTTCGCGGGGAGAGTACGGCTTGGTCACGTAGTCGTCGGCGCCGATCTCCAGGCCGACCACCTTGTCGATCTCACTGTCCCGTGCGGTGACCATGATGATCGGCACGGGCGAGCGCTGGCGCAGCTGCCGGCAGACCTCGGTACCGGACATCTCCGGCAGCATCAGGTCGAGCAGGACGATGTCGGCGCCGGTCCGGTCGAACTCGGTGAGAGCCGACGTCCCCGTGGCGGCCACGGAAACCTCGAACCCCTCCTTACGGAGCATGTACGACAGGGCGTCTGAGAACGACTCCTCGTCCTCGACCACCAGAACTCGACTCAACGGGCGTTTCCTTTCCATCGGTCGGACCGGGTCGGAGCCCGGCCTGATCCACGTGCGGTCAGACCTGCCGGAGCTCAGCCGCGCCGGCCTCGATCCCAGCAGGCGGCAGTGTCGCCAGCAGGTCGTCCGGCGGGCGGGCGGGCAGCCGGAGGGTGAACGTCGACCCACCACCAAGAGTGCTCGCAACATCCACCCGGCCGCCATGGTTGCTCGCGATGTGCTTGACGATCGCCAGCCCCAGGCCGGTGCCGCCGGTCGCGCGGGAGCGCGCCTGGTCGGCCCGGTAGAACCGTTCGAAGATGCGGTCGACGTCGGTGGGCGCGATGCCGATGCCCTGGTCGGTGACAGCGATCTCCACCTGCTCCTCGGTGGCCCGGGCGGCGATGCGTACCGTCGTGTCCTCGCCGGAGTAGTTGAGTGCGTTCTCCACCAGATTCGCCACCGCGGTCGCGATCTGGTTGTCGCTGCCGTACACGGTCAGTCCCCGCTCGGCCTCGACCGCCACCTCGATCCGACGGGCGGCGGCGGCGGTCCGCGTGCGATCGATCACCTCGGAGATCACCCAGTCCACCGCGACCGGTTCGGGTGCCGGCTGCGGTTCAGCGCCCTGGAGCCGGGTCAGCTCCAGCAACTCCTGCACCAGCCGCCCCAACCGGGTCGACTCGTGCTGGATGCGCTCGGCGAACCGCCGGGCGGCGACCAGGTCCTCGGAGAGATCCGGGCGCCCCTCGTCGGCCGGCTCGGTGGCGTCCACCAGTGCCTCGGCGAGCAACTGCAACGCGCCTATCGGGGTCTTCAGCTCATGGCTGACGTTCGCCACGAAGTCACGCCGGACCCGGGCCAGCCGGTGCGACTCGGTCACGTCGGCCGCTTCCACAGCGATGTAGCCGTTGCCCAGGCCCATCGCCCGTAGGTGCACACCGAGCGGGTTCTCTCCGGCGTTGTCGCGGCCTCGGGGCAGGTCCAGCTCGATCTCGCGCCGCACGCCGGTACGCCGCACCTGACCCGCCAGGGTACGGATCAACGGATGCGCCATGATCGAACCGGGCCGACCACCGGTCCGCAACAGCCCCATCGCCCGCGCCGCCGGATTGACAAGTACCGGCACATCTTCTGCGTCGAGCACCACGACCCCCGCGCGCAGCGAGTCGATCGCGCGGCGGCCGAGCCCGACCTGCACTTCGTCGACGATCGCGAGCCTCCCCTTACCGAACCGGGACAACCACAGGCCGGCGGCCACCCCGACCACCAGGGCCGCAGCCACACCCACCGTCACCGCCCACGTCACTCGGCGATCGTAGGGTCATTGTTAACCCGGCTATCGCCCAGAACAGGACGAAGCACTCTCGCTTCCGGGAAAGTTCACCCGCGCGTCCGGCGTAGTTCATCAGCGTTCACCTCCGGTCCGCCCGGGAGCCCTAGTTTGGCGGCGTACCTGCGCAAAGCCCTGCCGGCGAGATCGCCGGCACCGACGGACAGGACGTGAGAATGCGCGACGAGTTCCGAGCTGAACTTCAGGCCGTCAGCCAACTGCTTGTCGAGATGGCCGAGGGAGTTCGGGCGGCGTTGCGGCAGGCGACCCGGGCCCTGCTGACCGCCGATCACCGGGCGGCGGAGTCGGTGATCGAGCGGGACGCGGAGATCGACGGGCTCTACCGTCAGGTCGAGGAGCGGGTCTGCGACCTGCTGGCCCGTCAGGCCCCTGTCGCCTCCGACCTGCGCGCCATGATCACGGCGTTGCACGTGGCGGCCGATCTGGAGCGGATGGGTGACCTGGCCGACCACGTCGCCAAGACGGCGTTGCGCCGGCACCCGTCGCCGGCCGTACCGGCCGAGCTGCGTCCGGTCTTCACCGACATGGCGACCATCGCCGACCGGATGGCCGAGAAGATCGCCTCGGTGCTGGCCCACCCCGACGCCGATCTCGCCGCCGAGCTGGACGGCGACGACGACGCCATGGACGAGTTGCACAAGGGGCTGTTCGGGGTGCTGCTCGGCGCGGACTGGCCGTACGGCGTGGAGACCGCGATCGACGCCACCCTGCTCGGCCGCTTCTACGAGCGCTTCGCCGACCACGCGGTCAACAGTGCCGAGCACGTGGTCTACCTGATCACCGGCGAACCCGTCACCCCTGCCTGAGCACGACGAGGGCCCCGGCCGACGCCGGGGCCCTCGTGCGGCGTCGCGGTCGGTCAGCGCCCCTGGTTGGCCACCGCGGCGGCGGCGGCCTTGGCGGCCTCCGGGTCGAGGTAGGTGCCGCCCAGCGTCTGGGGCCGCAGCAGCGGGTCCAGGTCGTAGCGCAGTGGGATCCCGGTCGGGATGTTGAGCTTCGCGATGGCCTCGTCGCTGATCTGGTCCAGGTGCTTGACCAGCGCCCGCAGCGAGTTGCCGTGCGCGGCCACCAGCACGGTGCGGCCAGCCAGGATGTCCGGCACGATCGAGTCGTACCAGTACGGCAACATCCGCTCGACGACGTCCTTGAGGCACTCCGTACGCGGCATCAGCTCGGTCGGCAGCAGCGCGTAACGCGGATCACCCACCTGCGACCACTCGTCGTCGTCAGCGATCGGTGGCGGCGGGGTGTCGTACGACCGGCGCCAAAGCATGAACTGCTCCTCGCCGTACTCCTCAAGGGTCTGCTTCTTGTTCTTGCCCTGTAGCGCGCCGTAGTGGCGCTCGTTGAGCCGCCACGACCGGCGCACCGCGATCCAGTGGCGGTCGGCGGCGTTCAACGCCAACTCGGCGGTCCGGATGGCGCGGCGCATCACGCTTGTGTGCACCACGTCCGGCAGCAGGCCGTGTTCGCGCAGCAGCTCGCCGCCGCGGCGCGCCTCGCTCTCCCCCTTCGTGGTCAGGTCGACGTCGACCCAACCGGTGAAGAGGTTCTTGGCGTTCCAGTCGCTCTCGCCGTGCCGAAGCAGGACCAGCGTCCCGACGGTGGGCCCCTCGCTAGCTGTCATGCCGATCATCCTGCCGCAACCCCGAACGGCCCGCGCGGGAAGGGTGGTGACGACCACCACGTGGAAATACGGGTGACCTTGATTCCGGCACGCCATTAGGTTGGTAAGGATCCAAAAGATAATCAGGCATTACGGAAACGGGGGCGCCGGCGTGCGCGCGATGCGGGGTTGGTTCCGGGACACCACAGGCGGGCTACCGAGGACCTTCTGGTACCTCTGGACCGGCACGCTGATCAACCGACTCGGCTCGTTCGTCCTGGTCTTCCTCGCCATCTACCTGACCCAGGAACGCGGCTTCTCCGCCACACAGGCCGGCCTGGTGCTCGGCGCGTGGGGTGTCGGCGGTGCGGTCGGCACCACCGCCGGCGGCACCCTCACCGACCGGTGGGGCCGTCGGCCGACGCTGCTCGCCTCCCATCTCGGCGCCGCGACCATGATGCTCGCCCTGGGCTTCGCCCGGGACCTGTGGACCGTCGCGGCGGGCGCGTTGCTGCTCGGTCTCTTCGCCGAGGCGGCCCGCCCGGCGTTCGGCGCCATGATGATCGACGTGGTGCCGGAGCGGGATCGGCTGCGCGCCTTCTCGCTCAACTACTGGGCGATCAACCTCGGCTTCGCCTGTGCCGCAGTGCTCGCCGGCTTCGCCGCGCAGGCCGGCTACCTGCTGCTCTTCGTGGTCAACGCGGCCACCACAGTGGTCACCGCGCTGATCATCTTCGTGAAGGTGCGGGAGACCCGGACGGTCACCGTCGACATGCCCCGCGGCGGCGCTCCGGCCGGAGCCCTGCGGACCATCCTGACCGACCGGGTGTACCTCGGTTTCGTCGCCCTGAACCTGCTCGGGGCACTTGTCTTCCTTCAGCACATCTCGATGCTGCCGATCGCGATGGCCGACTCCGGCCTGAGCCCCGCCACGTACGGATCGGTGATCGCGCTCAACGGCGTCCTGATCGTGGCCGGCCAACTCTTCGTACCTCGGTTGATCAAGGGGCGCAGCCGGTCGCATGTGCTCGCCCTGGCCGCGGTGGTGATGGGCGCGGGCTTCGGGCTGACCGCGTTCGCCGACGTCGCCTGGTTCTACGGGCTGACGGTGCTGATCTGGACCCTCGGCGAGATGCTCAACTCGCCGTCCAACGCCACCCTCATCGCCGAGCTCTCCCCCGCCGAGCTGCGCGGCCGCTACCAGGGTGTCTTCTCGCTCTCCTGGCAGCTGGCCGGCGCGGCGGCGCCGATCCTCGGTGGACTGGTGCGGGAGCAGGCCGGCAACGCCACCCTCTGGTTCGGGTGCGCGGTGATCGGCCTGGTGATGGCGGTGGGCCACCTGCTGTCCGGACCGGCGCGGGAGCGGCGGGCCGTCGCCCTGCGTACCGCAGGTGCCGCGCCGGTGGTCACCGTCCAGTCGACCGCGCCGCAACCCGCCGCGCCGCAGGCGGCGGAGCCGGTGGCCACCTCCCAGGGGTGAACCCCCGACGCCCCTCCCGTGGGGCGACCCGGCAAGATCTGTTAGGTGTCCGAACAGATAGGCGGGGTCGAGGTGCCTACCGAGCAGCAGCACGAACGGCCACCGGTCGGGGCACTTCGTCGCTGGCTGGCCGACACCGCAGGCGGCCTGCCCGCGACCTTCTGGTACCTCTGGGCCGGCCTGCTGATCAACCGGGCCGGCGCGTTCGCGATGCTCTTCCTGTCGCTCTACCTGACTGCGGCCCGAGGCGCCAGCGAGTCGCTGGCCGGCGTGGTGGTCGGCGGGTACGGCGCGGGCGGTGCCGCCGGGGTGCTGCTCGGCGGGGTCCTGGCCGACCGGTGGGGCCGACGCTCGACCCTGGTGGCGGCGCATCTGGTCACCGCCGGCCTGATGGTCGCGCTGGCCTTCAGCCAGCACCTCGGCGTGATCGCGGCGCTCGCCCTGCTGGTCGGGGTGACGCACTCCATGCCGAGTCCCGCCTTCGTCGCGGCGATCGTCGACGTGGTACCGGAGCACCGCCGGTCCCGCGCCTTCAACCTGCAGTTCTGGGCGTTCAACCTGGGCATGGCGGTCGCCTCGGTACTGGCCGGGCTACTGGCTGAGGCGAGCTACGTGGCTCTCTTCCTGGTCGACGCGGTCGCCACGTTCGCCACCGCCGCGCTCATCGCCTGGAAGGTCCCGGAGACCCTGGCCCGCCGCGGGATCCCGGCGGCTCCGGCTGTCGACACCCGCCGATCGCGTCGCCCGGGACTGCACACCGCGTTGACCGATCGGCATTTCCTGGTCTTCGTCGGGCTGACCTTCGTGCTTGCCGTACTGACCATGCAGGCGTCGACGATCATGCCGCTGGCGATGCGCGCCGACGGGTTGGGGCCGTCGGCGTACGGCGCCGTGGTGGCCCTCGGCGGCGTCCTGATCGTGCTCGGGCAGTTGTTCGTACCGCGGCTCATCGACCGCCACCGGAAAGCGCATGTGCTGGCCCTGTCGACGGCGCTGCTCGCGCTCGGCTTCGGCGCGCTCGCCGTCGCCGACGATCTCGCGTTCTACCTGAGCGCCTGTGTGGTCTGGACGGTCGGCTCGATGCTGGCCGCGCCACCCAACGCACAGATCAACGCGGACCTGGCACCGCCGGCGCTGCGGGCCCGCTATCAGTCGGTGTTCTACCTGGCGTTCCCGGCGGCGTCGTTCATCGCGCCGACGCTCGGGGGTTTCAGCCTGCAAATGTGGGGCGAAGGGCACTGGCTGCTTGTCGGCGCGCTGGGTCTGCTGGCCGCCGGTGCGCACCTGCTCGCCGGGCCGTCCCGGGAACGACGGGTGGCCGCCCTGCGTCATCAGGGGGAACGGGTCGAGCCGTCGCTGGCCGGGCGGTCCTGAGCGCACGCGTAATGCCCGGTACGAGATGTACCGGGCATTTCACGTCGTACGACCGGCGGCGGCGGGCGACACTCACCCCCGTAAGCGACGCCCGCTCGCGCCGCCGGTCCAAACAGGTGGGCCACCGTCCCCCAACGGTGTCGGTCCACCCGTCCCCCGCGTCTCGCCCGGCTGCACAGATCTGATCGATCCGCCGCTCCCCCGAACGGCACCGAGCGTGACGCGGTGCAATAAAGTTAGTGCGGCCCGACCTCGTGATTCAACCTGAGCGACTGTCTCGCCCGTCACAGCTACCGAATCCCTGGGAGACGGCGCTTAGGCCCTCGGTCAAGGCCAACAGCGGGTACCCGAGGGCTATTCCCGCAAACCTCTCACCCGTCTTCCCGATCGGGTGATTCGGTCCGGAAGAAGTTGCTCTGTCGACCGTCCCGCAGCTGCTCCTGGTAGATCAGGTTCAGTCGACGCATATCAAATGTGTGAAACCACTCGTCCCAGGTGATCTCGCGGATCCGGCTGCTCTCCCGGTAACCCGGAATGTTGAAGGTCAGCACCCCGGCCCGCCCCTCGCGCTCGGTACCGCCGATCGTCGCCGGCTTGGCACCCCGCTCCCGGGCCCACCGTCGGATCACGTCGTGGTTGGTGGTGACCAGGCTGCGGCCGGGACGCTCCGGCCGGTCCTGGAGCGAGGAGATCATCTGCGACGATCTGATCGATCGCGAACTCGACCGCCCGGTCCGCGCCGCGCCACCGGCGGCCGACCGCCGGCCGGGTGCCGCCTTCCGGGGGCGGGTGGCCGTGCTGCCTGGCCCGCCGGCCGTGGCCGACGTGCGGGGGGCCGACTTCCTCGCGCCGGCCACGCCCTTGCGCGCCGTACCCGTCGTGGTCCTGCGGGCGGCGCTCGTGGTCTTGCGGGCGGCGCTTGTCGTCTTGCGGGCGGCGCTCGCGCTCGGCCTGCCCGCCGTACCTGTCGCCTTGCGGGCCGCAGCGGCCCGCTTCGCGGGAGTGGCCCGCTTCGCGGGAGCGGCCCGTTTCGCGGGTGCCGACTTGGCCCGCCCCGGCGCCGTCCGGCTGGACGCCGCCTGTCTGGTGCCGGCTGCCTTCGTGGCGCTGGCCCGGCCGGCCGGACCGCTGCTGCGACGCCCGGCACCGCCGGACCGCATCGCCTTCGCCAGCGTCTTGACCAGTTCCGGCTTGCGGAGGGCCGAGATGCCGGAGACCCCGTACCGCCGCAGTTGTCCCCGAATGTCGTCCACCCGCATCCGGGAGATCTCCGACTCGGATATCCGTGGCGTGTTCGGGGTCTGGTTGCCGCCTTGCCGCCTGGTCCTGGTCGCGGTCCCGCCGCGACCCGAGCTGCTTCGCTGAGCCATGGACGCTCACGCTCCTCGACACTCGCCGTCTCGGCGCGGCGGGTCCCAACGCCGCACCGCGCGCAGCGGCTTACCCGTCAGGAGCCGTCCGAACCTCCGGCGGCCGGCGGAGCCGACCGGGCGGCGTCCGAGGGCTCGAACAGGTGCGCGAAGGCCGCCAGGTTGGCTGTCGACTCACCCCGCTTCACCCGCCACTCCCACTCCCGGCGGATCGAGCTGCCGAAGCCGATCTCCAGCATCGTGTCGAAGGACTCGTCGGCGTAGGTCAGCACCGCACCGAACAGCCGGTCCAGTTCGTCGGCGTCCACACCTTCCGGGTTGACCCGGCCGGTCAGGTAGACGTCGCCGACCGCGTCGATGGAGAACGACACGGCGTACATCTTGGCGTTGCGCTGCAACAACCAGGCCCACAGCTCCTCGCGCCGCTCGTCCGGCTGGCGCATCACGAACGCCTCGATCCGCAGCGCGTGCTCGCCGACGATCAGGTTGCAGATCGTCTTGAGCTTGTGGGTACCGGGCAGGGTCACCGCGTACGACCCCGGTCCGGTGGACTCGCAGGCGAGTTCCCGCTCCGCGCAGACGGACTCGATCAGGGCACCGAGGTCGCTCATCCGGCCAACTCTACGACGATCACCACAGCATTGCCCGGCTGCCGGTCAGTCACCGTCGCCCCTGGTGGGCCGGGACCGTGCGGCGCTCAGCAGCGGGAGCCGGTGAGTTCGGCGGTGAGACCGGCCCGGCGGTCGGCGATCGCCTCACCGTAGACGGCGAGCAGGCCGGCGGCGGTGCGGTGCCAGGAGAAGTCCCGGGCGTGCCGGGCGGCACCGACGGACAACGCTGCCCGTCGGGCCCGGTCGGGCAGCAGGCGGGCCAGCGTACCCGCCCAGTCCACCGGATCATGCCCGCGCACCAGCACCCCGCTCACCTGGTCCCGCACCGCGGTGACCAGGCCACCGACGGCAGCGGCCACCACCGGCGTACCGCAGGCCTGGGCCTCCAACGCGACCAGACCGAAGGATTCGTTGTAGGACGGCACCGCGACCAGGTCGGCCGCCTGGTAGAGCAGGGGCAGTTCCGCTCCGGTGCGGGGTGGCAGGAAGTGCACCCGGTCGGCGACGCCGAGTGCGGCGGCCAACTCGATCAGAGCGGTGGGCCGGTCCAGCCCGGTCCCGCTGGGGCCGCCACAGATCACCACCGCGACCTCCCGGGCCAGCTCGGCGTCCCGCGCCCGTAGGGCGGCGATCGCGCGGATGAGCACGTCGGGAGCCTTCAACGGCTGGATCCGCCCGACGAAGGCGACCAGATGGCCCCGGGTGGGCAGGCCCAACCGGAGCCGGGCGGCGGTGCTGGCGGCGTCCCGGTCACCTGAGACGGGACGGAACCGCTCCAGGTCCACACCGGGCTCGACCACGGTGACCCGGGTGGGATCGGCGTCATACCTGCCGATCAGGTCCCGCGCTTCGACCCCTGTGTTCGCCACCAGCCGGTCGGCCTCCGCGATCACCTGTTCCTCGCCGATCACGCGCGCCTTGGGCTCCGGCCGGTCACCGGCGGCCAACTGCGCGTTCTTCACCTTGGCCAGGGTGTGCGCGGTGTGCACGAGCGGCACCCCCCAGCGATCCTTGGCCAGCCAGCCGACCTGTCCGGAGAGCCAGTAGTGGGAGTGGATGAGGTCGTAGTGGCCGGGGGGTCGCGCTGCCTCGGCGCGCAGCACACCAGCTGTGAACGCGCAGAGCTGACCTGGCAGTTCCTCCTTGGTGAGGCCCTCCAGCGGGCCGGCCATCACGTGCCGGACGTGCACCCCGGGGGCGACCTCCACCACCGGCGGCAGGTCACCCGAGGTGGCCCGGGTGAAGATCTCGACCTCGACGTTCGCCTCGGCCAACCGCCGGGAGACCTCCAGGATGTAGACGTTCATGCCGCCGGCGTCCCCGGTGCCCGGCTGGTGCAGCGGTGAGGTGTGTACCGACAGGGTCGCGATCCGCCGAGGTCTCGGCCACGGCAGGGAACCTCGCTGACGACCGACACCGGTGTGCTCTTCCGCCACGTCCGCTCCCTTTGCCACGGTTGATGCCGTCCCGCACGACCGGCGCTTCTGCGTCAACACTCCACGCCGGATGTCATCTTCCCGATCGGCGGCGGGAAATACGTCGGGCAGGGCCCCGGGCGTGACCGACCTCATGGCGACCGCGCCGCCCACCGGCCGTCGGCGGGGAGCGAGAATGGCCGGATGAGTCGTGTCGCGATCGTCACCGGGGCGTCCAGCGGGATCGGCGCCGCCACCGCCCGGCGGCTCGCCGGTGAGGGTTTCCACGTGCTCGCCGCGGCACGACGTACCGACCGGCTTGTCGAACTGGTCGCCGGGATCACCGCCACCGGGGGCTCGGCCACCGCGGTCGGCTGCGACGTGACCTCCGACGAGTCGGTGGCCGACCTGGCCCGGGCCGCGCAGCAGGCCGGTGGGCCGGTGACCCTCCTGGTGAACAACGCGGGCGGGGCACGGGGGCTGGATCCGGTGGAGTCCGGCGCGATCGGTGACTGGCAGTGGATGTACGACGTCAACGTGCTCGGCACGCTACGGGTCACCCAGGCGCTGCTGCCGATGCTCGAGGGCTCCGGGGCGGGCACGATCGTCGTCGTCTCGTCGACCGCCGGCTTCACCGTGTACGAGGGCGGGGGCGGCTACACCGCGGCGAAGCACGCGCAGACCGCGATCGCCGGCACCTTGCGGCTGGAGTTGTGCGGGCGCCCGGTCCGGGTGATCGAGATCGACCCGGGCATGGTGAAGACCGACGAGTTCTCGTTGACCCGCTTCGGTGGAGACGTCGAGCGGGCGGAGGCGGTCTACGCCGGTGTCGCCGAGCCACTGCTCGCCGAGGACGTCGCCGACTGCGTCGCCTGGTGCGCCACCCGACCGCAGCACGTGAACGTGGACCGTCTCGTGGTCCGACCGCTGGCTCAGGCCGCCCAGCACAAGGTGCACCGGACGGGCTGATGGTGGTGCCGGCGCCCCGACCGCTCGGTGCGGTGACCCGGGGGACCACGCATCCCAACCGGCTCCGCCGGATCGACAACTGGATCGTGGAGACCTGCGCCGAGCCGCTGCGCGCCGCACCGGACCCGCTCGTGGTGGACCTAGGCTACGGTGCGACAGCGGTGACGGCTGTGGAGTTGCGGGCCCGGCTCGCCGCCCGGATCCGCGCCGACGTGCGGGTGGTCGGGCTGGAGATCGATCCGGTACGCGTCACCGACGCGCAGCCCGCCGCCGATCCACCAGGTCTCACCTTCGCCCGCGGTGGCTTCGAGTTGGCTGGCCTGCGTCCCGCTCTGGTCCGCGCGTTGAACGTGCTGCGCCAGTACGACGAGAGCGAGGTGGCCGGCGCGTGGGCGACGATGCGCGGCGGGCTGGCGCCGGGCGGGCTGGTGGTGGAGGGGACCTGCGACGAGTTGGGGCGCCTCGGCGGGTGGGTGCTGCTCGATGCCGACGGGCCGCGCTCACTGACCCTGGCCGCCCGACTGGCGACCATGCGCACTCCGGCCGAACTGGCCGAGCGGCTGCCGAAGGCGCTGATCCACCGCAACGTACCGGGTGAGCGCATCCACGACCTGATCCGGGCGCTTGACGACGCCTGGCACGCCGCCGCCGGCTACGCCCCCTTCGGCCCCCGCCAGCGCTGGCTGCACACCGTGTCGGCCGTACGCGCCCAGGGCTGGCCGGTCCTCGACCACCCCCGCCACTGGCGCCACGGCCGCCTCACCGTCCCCTGGCCCACAATCGCCCCCACCTGACCCACCCCCCGGGTTAGAGGGTGCAGTTGATGAGGACGGGTTCGGGGTGGAGGGTTACGCCGAAGCGGGTCTGGACGCCGTCGCGGATCTCCCGGGCCAGGGTGAGCAGGGCCTGGGTGCTGGCGGTGCCTGTGGGGTTGGTCAGGGCGAGGGTGTGCTTGGTGGAGATGGCGGTGCCCTCCGGGCCGGGATAGCCCTTGCCGAAGCCGGCCTTGTCGATCAGCCAGGCGGCGCTGACCTTGACCACGCCGCCGGCCCCGGGCCACGCCGGTGGCTCGCCCAGTTCGGCGGCCTGCTGCCGCAGCCGTTGGTACGCGGCGGCGTCGAGGACCGGATTCGTGAAGAACGAACCGACCGAGCGGGTGTCCGGGTCGCCCGCGTCGAGCACCATGCCCTTGCCCGCGCGCAGTCTCAGCACCGTGACCCGGGCCTGCGCCAGCGGCACCCGGTCACCAACCTCGACGCCGAGCGCCCGGGCCAGTTCCGCATAGCGCACCGGACCGGACAGCGGCGAGCGGGCCAGCCGGAAGTCCACCGAGAGCACCAGCCAGCGTTCGTTGTACTTGAAGATGCTGGACCGGTACGCGAAGCCGCACTCGGCCGCCTCGACCTGCCCGACCGTGCCGGTCGTCCGGTCGTAGACCTGCACGGCGGTGATGGTCTCGGCGACCTCCTGCCCGTACGCCCCGACGTTCTGGATCGGGGTGGCGCCGGTCGAGCCGGGAATGCCGGACAGGCACTCCAGCCCCGACCAGCCGTTGCGTACCGTCGTGGCGACCAGGTCGTCCCACGGCTCGCCGGCCTCGACCCGTACCGTCACGGTCTGCTCGTCCTCGCTGAGCACCCGCAGCCCCCGGGAGCGGACGAGGACCACGGTGCCGGGGAAACCAGCGTCACCGATCACCACGTTGCTTCCGCCGGCGAGCAGGAGGATCTCGGAACCTGCCTCGCGTACCAGGCTGACGATCTCGTTGGCGTTGCCGGCGGTCACGACCCGGCCGGCCGGCCCTCCCACGCACAATGTCGTGTATTGCGCCAGATCGCCCGTGCTGGCGGGTTGCGGAGCGGCTGTCGGCTGGGCGTAGACGTCAGACACGTCTCTCACCCTAGGCTGAGGGGTAGCCGCGGCACCCACTGGTGGCCCGGTCACCCCCGGGAGGATGGCGATGAGCAGACTGCACGGCACCAAGGACTTCTGGATCGGTGCGCTCCGGGCGGAGGGCCCGGCGTTCGCGGCCGCGGTGGCCGAGGCGCCACCCGAGACGCCCGTGCTGTCCTGCCCCGGTTGGACCGTGACCGACCTGACCCGCCACCTCGCCGGGATCTACCGGTGGGTGCACGACGTGGCCGGCTCGGGTGATCCGGCGGCACCGCAGCAGAGCCGGTCCCAGCCGGTTGAGCCGGCGGCCGGCGTCACCGCCGTCCAGCAGTGGCAGCAGGCGTACGACGAGCTGATGGCGCTCTTCGACACCCTCGATCCGGAGGCGCCGGCGTGGAACTGGGCTCCCCAGCCGAAGAAGGCGGCCTTCTGGCCGCGCCGGATGGCCCACGAGACGGCGGTGCACCGCTGGGACGCCCAGCTCGCCATCGCCGCGGGTGAGCCGATCGAGGCCAAGCTCGCGGCCGACGGGGTGAGCGAGGTGCTGGACACCTGGTTGCCGGCGGGCCGGCGCAAGTCGGGCGGCCCGTGGCAGGGCGTGGTCCGGCTGACCGCCACCGATGCCGCCCAGGAGTGGTACCTGCGGCTGCGTGGCGAGGGGGTCGCCCTGCTCGACACCGGCACCATCCTCGACCACGACGACCATCACGCCCGGGTGCAGGTCAGCGGCACCGCAAGCGACCTGCTGCTGGCGCTCTGGGGGCGGGTCAGCTTCGACACGCTGACCGTGGCGGGTGACCGCGCGCTGCTCGACGGGGTCCGCACCGGCTGATTCCCCACTGGGCCACGGGTGGCCTCCATTGCTGGATGCCGCCCGTGGCCATTCTGTGACCCTCTCGAGAGAGCGCTCTCTTGACACCGTCCGGCGCGGACCGCAGGCTACGAGAGAGCGCTCTCAGAAACTATTCCACCACCACCCCGACCTGAGAGGGGTCATCAGACAATGGGCACATTCCCGCGTCACCGCCTCGCGGCGGTCGCTCTGGCCGCCACCGGCGTCCTGCTCGTCACCAGCGGCTGCGGCGGCGACGACGAGGCCGCCGGGGACGGCAAGATAACGCTCACCGTCGACGTCTTCGGGCAGTTCGGCTACGAGCAGCTCTACCAGCAGTACATGGACGCCAACCCGAACATCAAGATCGTCGAGCGGGGCACCGGCGGCAACCTCGACGAGTACTCGCCGAAGCTGACCCAGTGGCTCGCCGCCGGCAAGGGCGCCGGCGACGTGGTGGCCATCGAAGAGGGCCTGATGGTCGAGTACAAGGCCAACCCGGACAACTTCGTCAACCTGCTCGACCACGGTGCCGCCGACCTCAAGGGCAACTTCCTGGAGTGGAAGTGGAACCAGGGGCTCACCGCCGACGGCCAGAAGCTGATCGGGCTCGGCACCGACGTCGGCGGCATGGCCATGTGCTACCGCACCGACCTCTTCGAGAAGGCGGGCCTGCCCACCGACCGTGAGCAGGTGTCCGCACTCTGGCCGACGTGGGAGGCGTACATCGCCACCGGCGAGAAGTTCAAGGCCGCCAACACCGGTGCGGCGTTCCTGGACGCGGCCACCAACACCTTCAACACGATCGTGCTCCAGTCGGCCGGCAACGCGCAGGGCTACCACTACTACGACACCAGCGACAACCTGGTGGTGGACAGCAACCCGGCGGTGAAGCAGGCCTGGGACACCACGATGAACATCATCAACGCCGGCCTGTCCGGCAAGTACGGCTCCTGGTCCGAGGAGTGGGTCTCCGCCTTCAAGCAGGCCAAGTTCGCCACCATCGCCTGCCCCGCCTGGATGACCGGCGTGATCGAGGGCAACGCCGGCCCGGAGGCCAAGGGCAAATGGGACATCGCCCGGGTACCGGGCAACGGCGGCAACTGGGGCGGCTCGCACCTGGCCGTGCCCCGGCAGAGCAAGCACCAGGACGAGGCGGTCAAGCTGGCCAAGTTCCTGACCAGCGCCGAGGGTCACATCGGCGCGTTCAAGGCCAAGGGTCCGCTGCCGTCCTCGCCGCAGGCGCTGGACGACCCCGCCATCACCGAGGCGACGAACGCGTACTTCTCCGACGCGCCGGTCGGCAAGATCTTCGGTGAGGGCGCGAAGACGCTGAAGCCGGTCTACATGGGCCCGAAGAACCAGGCCGTCCGCACCGAGGTGGAGAACGCGGTCCGCACCGTCGAGCTGGGGCAGCGCAACCCCGAGCAGGGATGGCAGGACGCGATCAACAACGCCAAGAAGGCCGCCGCCAAGTAACGGCCCGACGGCCTCATCCCCGCCGCCGGTCCAGGGCCCGCCGCGTCCACCCGACGCGTACGGCGCTCCGCCCTGGGCCGGCGCGGGGCGGGGGCGTGGAAAGGAGTCAACGGGTCATGGCGTTGCAGCTCGACGCGCGACCACCGGCCACACCGGCGCCGCGTAACACCCGCCCGTCCCGGGCCGGCCGGCTGAGCCGGATCGACGCGAAGTACTCGCCCTACCTCTACATCGCCCCGTTCTTCGTGATCTTCGCGATCTTCGGGGCCTGGCCGCTGGCGTACACCTTCTGGGTGTCCCTGCACGACTGGGACCTGCTGGGCAGCGATCCCACATTCATCGGCGCGGAGAACTACACCCGGCTGCTCGTCGACAGCGACTTCTGGCACTCGGTGGTCAACACCCTCGGCATCTTCGTCCTCAGCACCCTCCCGCAACTGCTCGCCGCGCTCTGGCTGGCGAACCTGCTCAACCGGCAGCTCCGCATGCGTACCGGCTGGCGGATGGCGGTGCTGGTGCCGAACGTCACCTCCACGGCCGCCGTGGCGATCGTGTTCGGGGTGCTGTTCGGCCGCGAGTTCGGCATGGTCAACTGGCTGCTCGACCTGGTCGGCGTCGACGGCATCGAGTGGAAGTCCAACCGGTTCGCCTCCTGGGTCGCCATCTCGACGATGGTCGACTGGCGCTGGACCGGCTACAACGCGCTGATCTTCCTGGCCGCCATGCAGGCCATCCCCCGTGACCTCTACGAGGCGGCGGCGATCGACGGCGCGAACCGGGCCCGGCAGTTCTGGACCATCACCGTGCCGCTGCTCAAGCCGACGATCATCTTCTGCGTCATCATCTCCACGATCGGCGGGCTCCAACTGTTCACCGAGCCCCGGCTGTTCCACTCCGGCACCAACGCGATCCGCGGCGGGCCGATGCGCGAGTCGCAGACGATGACCATGTACATGTTCGAGAACGCCTTCGCGCCCTACTACAACTTCGGCTACGGGTCCGCTGTCGCCTGGCTGCTCTTCGCCCTGATCGCCATCGTCGCGGCGATCAACGTACTGATCATCCGCCGGCTCGGCGCCGGTGCCCGGCCGGACACCGGCAAGCGGAAGGGAGGCTCCCGATGAGCGAGCGCAGCGAGGTGGCGCGATGAGCCGGCTGTGGCGGGCGAGCCCGCTCACGTACTTCGCGCTCGTCGCCGCTGCGGTGCTGTCGGTCTTCCCGATCTACTGGATGTTCGTGGTGGCCAGCCGGTCCAGCGACGCGATGGGTCAGCTGCCGCCGCCGGTGACTCCCGGCGGCAACCTCGGTGCGAACATCTCCCGGCTGTTCGCCAACACCGACGCCTACTTCCTGACCGGCCTGATCAACTCGGCGATCGTCGCCGTCGTGGTCACCACCTCTGTGGTGCTCTTCTCCACCCTGGCCGGGTTCGCCTTCGCCAAGCTGCGCTTCCGGGGCAGCAACGCGCTGCTGATGATCATCATCGCGACGATGATGGTGCCCACCCAGCTCGGCATCATCCCGCTGTACATGCTGATGACGAAGCTGAACCTGAACGACCGGCTGCCGGCCGTGATCATGCCGGCGCTGGTCACCGGGTTCGGGGTGTTCATGATGCGGCAGTACGCCGGGCAGGCGGTCAGCAGCGAGCTGATCGAGGCGGCCCGGGTGGATGGTTGCGGTACCGCCCGCATCTACTGGAATGTGGTGGTGCCGGCACTGCGGCCGGCCGCCGCGGTGCTCGGTCTGCTCACCTTCATGACCACCTGGAACGACTTCCTCTGGCCGTACGCGGTGCTCAACGACCCGGAGAATCCCACAGTGCAGCTATCGTTGCGGGCCCTGTCTGACGGCTACTACCAGGACATGTCCCAGGTCTTCACCGGCACGGCCATCGCCACGCTGCCCCTGCTGCTGGTATTCGTCCTGTTCGGCCGCCAGATCATCGGCGGGATCATGGAAGGTGCGGTCAAGGCGTGACTGAGTTCAGATTTCCGGACAACTTTCTCTGGGGTGCGGCCACCGCGGCGTACCAGATCGAGGGCGCGGCCCGCGACGACGGGCGCGGCGAGTCGATCTGGGACACCTTCAGCCGTACCCCCGGCAAGGTGCATGCCGGCCACACCGGTGACGTCGCCTGCGACCACTACCACAGGTACGCCGACGACGTCGCGATGATGGCGGAGCTGGGGTTGCAGGCGTACCGCTTCTCGGTGTCCTGGCCCCGTATCCAGCCCGACGGCAGTGGCCCGGTCAACCCCCGTGGCCTGGACTTCTACGACAGGCTGACGGATGCCCTGCTGGGCCGGGGCATTGACCCGATCATCACGCTCTACCACTGGGACCTGCCGCAGACGTTGCAGGATCAGGGCGGGTGGACCAAGCGGGACACCGCCGAGCACTTCGCCACCTACGCCTCCGCCATGTACGCCCGCCTGGGCGACCGGGTCGGCACCTGGACCACGCTCAACGAGCCGTGGTGCTCGGCGTACCTCGGCTACGGCAACGGCGTGCACGCGCCAGGCGTGCAGGACCCGGGCGCCGCCTTCAGCGCCGTGCATCACCTGTTGCTCGCCCACGGCCTGGCCGTCCAGGCGCTGCGCGCGGGTGGCGCCGGCCGCGTCGGGGTGACGCTCAATCCCGCAGACGTACGCCCCGCCGACCCGAACAGCGCCGCCGACGCCGCCGCCGCACGTCTGGTCGACGGTCTGCACAACCGGATCTTCCTCGATCCGCTGCTGGTCGGCGGCTACCCGGACGACGTCCGGGAGCATGTCGCGCGGATCGTGGAGCCCACCTTCATCGAGGACGGCGACGAGAAGATCATTGCGGCACCGATCGACCTGCTGGGGATCAACTACTACGCGCCGACCTACGTCGCCGGGCGGCCGGACGGTGCCGGTGGCGGCGGGGCGTACCCGGGTACCGAGGGTGCTGTGCAGTTCCTGGCACCTGTCGGGCCGCTCACCGACATGGGCTGGATGATCGAACCGGCCGGACTGACCCGGCTGCTGGAACGCATCGCCACCGACTACCCGGCGGTGCCGCTGCTGATCACCGAGAACGGCGCGGCCTTCCCGGACAAGACCGCCGACCCGACGACCCCCCTGCAGGACTCGGACCGGATCGCCTACCTCGACGGCCACCTGCGCGCCGCGCACGAGGCCATCGCCCGGGGCGTCGACCTGCGCGGCTATCTCGTATGGTCATTGCTTGACAACTTCGAGTGGGCCGAGGGGTACCGTAAGCGATTCGGCATCGTGCACGTCGACTACCTCACTCAGCGGCGTACACCGAAGTCCAGCGCCCGGTGGTACCAGGAGGTGATCTCCCGGAACGGGCTGTGACGAGGTGGTGGTTTCTCCGATGACGGGGGCGCAGCGGCCCACTCTGGAAGCGGTGGCACGACGGGCCGGGGTGTCCCGGGCCACCGTTTCCCGGGTGGTGAACGGCTCGACCACGGTCGCCGAGCCGATCCAGGAGGCGGTCCGCCAGGCGGTCGCCGAGCTGGGGTACGTGCCGAACCTGGCCGCACGTACCCTCGTCACCCAGCGGACCGACTCGATCGCCCTGGTGATGCCGGAGGAGGCCACCCGGGTCTTCTCCGACGACCAGGTCTTCCCGGGAATCATCCGCGGCGCCGCGCAGGAGTTGGAGGCCGCCGACAAGCAACTGGTGCTGATGCTGGCCGGGTCACCGGCCGGGCATGAGCGGGTCGCCCGGTACACCACCGGGCGGCACGTCGACGGGGTGCTCTTCGCCTCGCTGCACGGGGCCGATCCGCTGCCCGCCCGGCTGGCCGCGCTTGGCATCCCGGTGGTGTGCAGCGGCCGGCCGCTCGACGGCGCTGACGTGCCGTACATCGACGTGGACCAGGTCGGCGGGGTGACCCTGGCGGTGCGCCACCTGATCGACAGTGGTCGACGACGCATCGCCACCATCGCCGGTCCGCAGGACATGGTCGCCGGCATCGAACGGCTGGCCGGCTACCGGGACACCGTCCTCGCCGCCGGGCTGCCGGAGATGGTGGCGGTGGGCGACTTCACCCGCGAGTCCGGCGCGGCGGCGATGCGTGAACTGCTCGCCGCCCACCCCGACCTGGACGCCGTCTTCGCCGCATCGGACCTGATGGCGCACGCCGCCCTGCGTACGCTTCGCGAGGCGGGGCGGCGGGTGCCCGAGGACGTGGCGGTGATCGGCTTCGACGACATCGAGACCGCCGCATACACCGATCCGCCGCTGACCACCGTTCGACAGCCGATCGTGGAGCTGGGCCGGCAGGGCACCCGGCTGCTGCTCCGCCTCGCCGCCGGTGAACAGGTCGAGCCGGCCCTCATCCTGCCCACCGAGCTGATCATCCGCGAGTCCGCCTGAGCCGCTCACGGCGGGCGTGTGCGGCGCGCGTGGGTACGTTTCTTGTCGCTGGGGCGACAAGTAACGTACCCGACCTCGGGTTCAATCGATAGATGCGGATACCCAGGGACGACGCCGACGCGTTGCAGTGGTTGCTGTTCGAGCAGTCGGGGATCGTCAGCTGGGCGCAGGCCACCGCCGAACTACCCCCGGCGAAGGTCCGGCATCTACTGGCGACCGGGCGGTGGAGCAGGGTGTGTCGGGGAATCCTGCGGGCCGCCCCGACCGATGAGCCGTACCGTCGAGAACAGCACCTGTGGGTGGCGGTGCTGGCGGCCGGTCCGGGGGCGGTGCTGGCCGGGCTGGCGGCGGCGACAGCGGGCGGGCTACGGGGCAACTGGCGCTACGAGACCGTCGACGTGCTGGTTCCGCATCACCGACGTCGGGCAGACCTGCTGCGCCGGCTGCCGCTCGGCCTGCCTGCGGCTCGGGTACGCCGCGCCCGGCAACTGCCGGTCGAGGACCGACAGCGTGGGCGGCCCGACCGCACCTCGATGGCCCGCTCACTTGTGGACGCGGCCCAGTGGGCGCGTACCGACGAGGATGCGCAACAGATTCTCGCGGCCGGCTGCCAGCAACGGCGGGCGACCCCTGCGGAGATCGGCGCGGTCCTCGCCCGGCTGCCCCAGGCCCGGCGGCGGCTCCTGATCCGACGGACATTGGAGGACCTCGCCGGTGGCGCGGAGGCGCTCTCCGAGATCGACCTGATTCGGCTCTGCCGGCGCCACCACCTTCCGGCACCGACAGCGCAGCAGCGACGCCGGGACGCCGCCGGACGGATCCGCTACCTGGATGCCTACTGGCCACAGTGGCGACTGCACGTGGAGGTCGACGGCGGGCACCACATGGACGCCCGGCACTGGGCGGCAGACCTGCGTCGACAGAACCGGATCTGGATCGACGGCGACCGCATCCTGCGGTTCACCGCCTTCGACGTCCGCCACCGCCCCGACGATGTCGCCGCCCAACTCCGCGCCGCCCTGACCACCGCCGGCTGGCGAGACTGAACGTGGGTACGTTTGTTGTCGTCCCAGCGACAACAAACGTACCCACGGCCCTCGACCTACGCGCGAGCAGCGTGCCGGCCGCGTGGCGGTGCGGCGGAAAAGCGGGCGCGTGTGCACCGGGTGGACGTGCTGGCCAGTGCCGACGAGCCGGGCGACGTCGTGTCCGGCGCGATCGGCTATGCCGACTGGCTCGCCACCACCTGGGACAACGTCGGGTTGGACCGGGAGGCCAGCATGGGCGCCGAGGTCGACGGCGAGTTGGTGTCGATAAGCCTGGTGAAACGCGACGGCGCGCGGATGTGGTCGGACTACACAGGTACGGTGCCGGACCCCCGGGGCCGAGGGTTGGCCCGGTTGGTGAAGCTGGCCGCGCTGCACCGGGCAGCGGCGCGCGGCGTCACCGTCGCCTACACCGGCAACGACGCCGCGAACGCGCCGATGCTGGCGGTCAACAACCGGCTCGGCTACCAGCAGGTGGCCACCCAGTGGTCCTGCGTGCGCGAGCTGCGCCCGGCCTAGACCCCCAGGTCACCCGCGGCCAAGGTGATGTCCATGTCAGCCCTCGGTGATGGGTTGGCCGAGTGAGCTGCGGGCCAGCAGGGTGGCGCCGGCCACCGCGGCCGGCATCAGCAGTACGGCACCGAGTGGGATCAGGAAGCAGACGAATACCGCGACTCCGAAGCCGAGTGAGGTGGCGCGGTCCACCTTGAGCGCGGCGCGGCGGTCCGGCAGTCGCTTGCCGCGCCGGGAGAAGGGCGCGCCGGTCAGTTCCACGGCGAGCAGCCAACCGCCCACCGCCGCACCGATGACAGGCACCACGGTCTGACCGACGAGCGGAATGAAACCGGCGGCGAACAACGGCACGCCGAACAACGCGGCCAGGGCGACAAGCCGGAGCGAGTCGGCGGCGCTGCGCCGCAGCGACGGCCAGAACGGCACCTCGATCGCGTCCGGCGTACCGCCGTAGCGCCGCTCCACCCGCTCGGAGATCTTCTCGTAGAACGGGTCGCCGACGGCCAGGGTGACAGCGGTGAAGGTGAGGACGGTGAGCAGGCCGCCGAGGCCGAGGAACGCCAGGCCGGCGATCACCCGGGCCACGCCCCGGGCCGTCGTGGGCCAGTCGTCGGCGAACGGGGTGGCCGCGGCGGCCAGGTCGTCGACGAAGAAGACGAGCAAGGCGTACGCGGACACGAAGATCGCCCCGGAGATCAGCGCCGGGATGACGCCGAGCAGCATCAGGCCCGGGTTGCGTACGTACAGACCGACGCCCCGCAGCAGCAGCGTGGCCCCGCTGACGAAGCGGCGGCCCGCGCCCACGGCGGTGGAGGGAATCTCGGATGCGTGCACGTCCAGGAGCGTAGTCACTCGTCGGCGCATCCACCGGTTGACGGATCACCGCGATCAACCGGAGCTGACGAAGATCACCTACAGCCGGTCGATTCGCCGCCGGTCTGCTCTCGGGACCCTTGTGTCGTACCCGAGAACCCGACGGCGAGAGGCGGTGGCCATGCCGGTCATCGAGGTGACCAGCCTGCACAAGCGGTACGGCGAGACGGTGGCGGTCGCGGACGTCTCCTTCGACGTCGAGGCCGGCGAGATCTTCGGCGTACTCGGACCGAACGGTGCCGGCAAGACCACCACTGTGGAGTGTGTGGCCGGGCTGCGCGTCCCAGACGGGGGCGGGGTGTCGGTCCTCGGGCTCGACCCCCGCCGGGACGCCGCCCGGTTGCGCCAACAGGTCGGGGTGCAGCTTCAGGAGAGCCAGCTGCCCGATCGGCTCCGGGTCGCCGAGGCGTTGCAGCTCTACGCCTCGTTCTACCGCGACCCCGCCGACCCGGCGCAGCTCATCGACGAGCTGGGCCTCGACAGTAAGCGGAACACCCCGTACGACAAGCTCTCCGGCGGCCAGAAGCAGCGCCTCTCCGTCGCGCTGGCGCTTGTCGGCAACCCGCGGATCGCCATCCTGGACGAATTGACCACCGGGCTGGACCCGCAGGCCCGCCGGGACACCTGGGACCTGATCGAGCGGATTCGGGACCGCGGCGTGACCATCCTGCTGGTCACCCACTTCATGGAGGAAGCCGAGCGGCTCTGCGACCGCCTCGCCGTGATCGACAAGGGGCGGGTGGTGGCCCTGGACACCCCGGCCGGGCTGGTCTCGGCGGTGGTACCCGAGCAGCGCATCCGGTTCCGACCGTCCGTACCGCTCGACGACCGACTGCTCACCGACCTGCCGCAGGTCTCCGCTGTGACCCGCAGCGGCAGCCAGGTGGTGGTGACAGGTACCGACGACATGCTGCACGCGGTCACCTCGGTGCTCGCCCGCCACCAGATCATCGCCGCCGACCTACGGCTGGAGCAGGCCACGCTCGACGACGCGTTCGTCGAGCTGACCGGGCGCCGGCTCGCCGACTGAAGGGGACTCAATGCACGCCTTCGGCCAGATCCTCAAGACTGAGGCGAAGCTGCACCTGCGGGACATTCCGACGCTTGTGCTCACTGTCGCCCTGCCCACCCTGATCCTGGTGGTGCTCGGGTTGATTCCCACGCTGCGCGAGCCGAATCCGGATTTCGACAACCAGTCGTTCGTCACGTACTTCACCCCGTCGCTGCTTGTGGTCACGCTGGCGATGGTCGCGGTGAACGCGTTGCCCACGGTGCTCGCCACCTACCGGGAGCGCGGCATTCTCCGTCGGCTGGCCACCACACCTGCGAGTCCGCTGGCGTTGCTGGCCGCCCAGCTCGTGCTGGCCCTGGTGGGCATCCTGGCCAGCGCGGTGCTTCTCGCAGTGGTCGCCCGGGTCGCGTTCGGCACCCCGCTGCCGCAGCATCCGCTGGGTTTCGCGGCGGCGCTCGTCCTGGGTACGGCCGCGCTGCTCGCGGTGGGGCTGCTGGTGGCGGCGGTCGCGCCCACCGCCAAGTCGGCCCAGGCGCTTGCGGTACCGGTGTTCATGCTGATCATGTTCTTCGGTGGGGTGTACCTGCCCCGGTTCCTGCTGCCCGATTTCCTGGCCGACGTGGGCGCCTACACGCCGCCCGGGGTCCAGGCGCTGCTCGACGCCTGGACCGGCACCGCACCGCACCCACTGCATCTGGGGATAATGGCGGTCATCGCCGTGGCGGCCGGTGCCGCAGCGGCGAAGCTGTTCCGCTGGGAGTGACGGCACGGTGAGCGGGGACGGGATGACCAGCTGCGAGAGGGCTCGGGGGCCCAGCCTCGCCGGGGACGGGACCGGCGACGACGACCGGCTGGCCGACTGGCGGGCGCGGGAGGCGCGGCTGCACCTGGTGCTGCCCTACTGCGGACTGCTCGTGGGGTCGCTGCTGGCCACCTTCGCGCCGGCACCCGGCGGTCTGCCGCTGGCGCCCACGCTCGTCGTGGCCGGCGCATCCGCCGCGTGGATCGCCTGGTTCCACACCCTGCACCCGCAGTGGCGGGAGCGGCGCAGGTTGATGGCCGGCTACTACGTCGGCCTGCTCGCCTTCGCCGCCGTCCTGGTGTGTGCGAGCCCCTGGTACGGATTCTTCGCCTGGATCGGGTTCCTGCACGCCTTCGCCCTGCTCAGCGGAGGGTGGCGGTTCGTCGGGATGGGCTGCACCGCCGTGCTTGTCGGCACCGCACAGGGCGGCGGCCTGCCCCGGTCGTGGTCGCACTTCACGCTGTGGCTGGTGCTCGTGCTGTTCAACCTGGTGGTGGCCGGCGCGGTGAGCTGGCTGAGCTACGTGGGCGAACGGGAAGAGGCGAAGCGCAAACGGCTGGTGGCGGAACTCGCCGCGGCCAACCAGCAACTCGCCGAGACGGTACGGGAGAACGAAGGGCTGCACGCCCAGCTCATCACCCAGGCCCGCGAGGCCGGCGTACTGGACGAGCGGCAGCGGATGGCACAGGAGATCCACGACACCCTGGCGCAGGGGCTTACCGGCATCATCACCCAACTGGAGGCGGCCGAGCAGACCCGCGACCGCTCGGCCGACTGGCGTCGGCACGTCGACAACGCCCTGGCGCTGGCCCGGGAGAGCCTCACCGAAGCCCGCCGGTCGGTCCGGGCGTTGCGCCCCGAGCCCCTGGAGACGGCCCGCCTTCCCGACGCCCTCTCCGAGCTGGGAGAGCGCTGGTCGGCCCTGCACGGGGTGGCAGCCAACGTCAACACGACAGGGACACCCCGACCGCTGCACCCGGAGATCGAGGTGACGCTGCTGCGGGCCGCGCAGGAGGCACTGAGCAACGTGGCCCGGCACGCCGCCGCGTCCCGGGTCGGGCTGACTTTATCGTACATGTCGGACATCGTCACTCTGGATGTCCGTGACGACGGCTCGGGGTTCGACGTGACCGACAGGTCGGCAACACCTGACCAGGACGGAAGCTACGGCCTGACCGCGATGCGGCAGCGGGTTACCCGGGTCGGTGGCCAACTGGCGGTCGAGTCCGAACCGGGTGCCGGCACCGCCGTCTCGGCCTCGGTGCCGGCCCTGCCCGGAGCCGCCGCATGACCGCCCCGGTACGCCTGCTCATCGTCGACGATCATCCGGTGGTGCGGGACGGGCTCCGTGGCATGTTCGCCGGTGACCCCGGGTTCGAGGTGGTCGGCGAGGCGGCGGACGGCGCGGAGGCCCTGACCATGGTCGCCCGCCACCGCCCCGACGTGGTGCTGATGGACCTGCGGATGCCGGGGATGGACGGGGTGACCGCGATCGGCCGCCTCGTCGCGGCGGGCAGTCCAGTGAAGGTGCTGGTGCTGACCACGTACGACACCGACGCGGACGTGCTGCCGGCGATCGAGGCCGGCGCCACCGGTTACCTGCTCAAGGACGCGCCCCGCGACGAACTGGTGCGGGCGGTACGGGCCGCCGCCCGGGGTGAGTCGGTGCTCTCGCCAAGCGTGGCCGGCCGGCTGATGGGTCGCCTGCGTACCCCACGGCAGCCGGCCGAGGAACCACTCAGCCAACGCGAGTTGGAGGTGCTCACCCTGGTGGCCCGTGGCTCGTCGAACCGCGAGGCCGCCGCGCGCCTGTTCATCAGCGAGGCCACGGTCAAGACCCACCTGCTGCACGTCTACGCCAAGCTCGGGGTCAACGACCGGGCCGCCGCCGTGGCCGCCGCGTACGACAGGGGTTTGTTGACCCCCGGCGGACGGTGACCGTCGGTGCGGGCGTCGCGGTTGCTGTCGCTGCTGCTGTTGCTCCAGTCCCGTGAGGCGATGACGGCGGCCGAGTTGGCCCGTGAGCTGGAGGTCTCCGAACGGACTGTCTACCGGGACGTGCTGGCGCTGTCCGCCGCCGGGGTGCCGGTCTACGCCGACCGTGGGCGGGCCGGTGGCTACCGGCTGCTCGGCGGCTACCGCACCCGGCTGACCGGGATGACCCGCGACGAGGCGGAGGCGCTGTTCCTCGCCGGGCTACCCGGCCCGGCCGGTGACATGGGACTTACCGACGCGGTGGCCGCAGCGCAGCTCAAGGTGCTCGCCGCCTTGCCGCCGAGCCTGCGCGACGCCCCGGTCCGCACCGGCCAGCGTTTCCACCTGGACGTACCCGGCTGGTACCACCACCAGAACGCCCCGCCGCAGTGGCTTACCGAGCTTGCCGACGCGGTCTGGCGGGACCGGGTCGTGACACTGCGCTACCGGCGCGGGGAGCACGAGGTCACCCGCCAGATCTGTCCCTACGGCCTGGTCCTCAAGAGCGGGACCTGGTATCTCGTCGGCCGGGTCGGCGAGGATGTCCGCACCTACCGGGTGGACCGGGTCACCTCTGTCGAACAGCACGAGGAGGGCTTCGACCGGGAGCCGGACTTCGACCTGGCCGCCCACTGGCAACGACAGGCCACCTCGTTCCTGCGGAGCATGCTGCGGGCCGAGGTGACGCTCCGGCTGAGCCCCGCCGGCCTGCGCCGGCTCCGGCACCTGATCGACACCCCCTTCGGGTACGACGAGGCGGTCGCCGCCGCTACCGGGCCCGACGAACAGGGCTGGTCGACGATCCGGCTGCCCGTCGAGTCCGTGGAGGTGGCGTACGCCCAGGTGCTCGGTCTCGGCCCGGAGGTGGAGGTGCTCGACCCGCCCGAGTTGCGGGCGCGGCTGGCCGAGGCGTCGGCCCGGACCGCCGCCCTCTACGCCGCTGATCGTCGGCCGCCGGCCGACGAGGCCGGCCGGTCGTGAGCCGCCCACCAGCGAGGACAGCCACCGGAGCCGCCGACCGGCGTGCACAACCGAAAGGCGTGCACCACCGGACAGCATGCGCGGCCGGACGGCGGGCGACGATCAGCGGTAGCCGGTGACGTCGGCGGGGCGACCGGCGTCGACCACCTCGCTGATGTACCGAAAGGCGTCCGGCTGGCTGCCGTCGACGTCGGTGAAGCCGTACACCTTTGCCAGTTCCCCGGCGGAGACTGACTGGCCACTCCAGCGTGCCCGGTCCGGGTCGGCGGCGAGCGCGGCGACCGCGCGGCCGACGAAGGCCGGGGTCTCCGAGATGAGGAAGTGCGGATCCTTTGCCGCGCCGTCGCGCCAGTTGGCCTCGGTCACACCGAAGTGCTCAAGCATCGCCTCGGACCGCAGCCAGCCCGGGCTGAGCGCGACGGCCGTGCCGTCGTACGGCTTGAGTTCATGCGCCCAGCTGAAGGCGAGCCGGTTGACCGAGGTCTTGGCCAGGTCGTAGAAGACCGAGAGCCGATAGTTGTCGTCGTTGTACGCCTTCGTGCCGTCCCCGATCTCCACCACCAGTCCACCCGGCCGACGGATCAGCAGCGGCAGCGCGAAGTGACTGGTGATCACGTGCGTGTCGACCGCCAGCCGCAGCGTCCGGAAACCGGCGTCGAGTGGCTGCTCCCAGACCGGCTTCTCCCAGGTGATCAGCGGATCCGCCCCCCACACGTCGTTCACCAGCACGTCGAGTCGGCCCTGCTCGGCGTCGATCCGCTCGACGAGGGCCCGCACCTCGTCGGGCACCAGGTGGTCGGTCCGGACCGCGATGCCGGTGCCGCCGGCATCGGTGACCAGTTCGGCAGTCTCCTCGATGGTCTCCGGGCGGTCCAGTTCGGAGCGGCCGGCGCGGCTGCTGCGACCGGTCGCGTACACGGTGGCACCCGCCGCGCCCAGTTGCACGGCGATCTGCCGGCCGGCGCCCCGCGTCGCCCCGGCGACCAGCGCCACCCGCCCAGTCAACGATGTCGTCATGCCCGCCACGTTGCCAGCAATACCTGACACCCGGCGTCAGATTTCCGGACGATCCGCTACGTGATCCGCCGGGCGAGCCACGACAGTCACCCGGGCGCCGCGACAGCCGCCGGGCGAGCCGCGACATGCGGCATTCCGGTCCCTCCATCGCGCCCGATACGGCGAATTGCGGCATCCTGCGCCCGCCCCGCTGCGCGAGACCTTGGGCCCTCCCACACGCACACCCACCGTGAGCCGCCCGCGACATGCGGCATTCCGGGCCTTCCCGAGCGCCTGATACACCAAAACGCCGCATTCCGCGACCGAGCACGCCCGCGACCGGGCCCCGCCTCTGACCGGACCCCGACCGCGCCGGGCCCCGTGCGTGACCTGGCCCAGCCCGTGACCTGGGCGCGGGCGGGGCTCGGCGCTGGTGTCAGTCGGCGAGGCGGATCCGGACCCGGCGGTTGGCCCGTCCCTTGCTCTCCACCTTGACCACCCGCACCTTGCCGATCTGCGCCGTCGACGCGACATGGGTGCCGCCGTCGGCCTGCACGTCCAGCCCCACGATGTCGACGATGCGGACCTCCACCTCGTCCGGCGGGATCAGGTTCGACTGGGTACGGATGATGTCCGGTAGCGCCAGCGCCTCCTCGCGCGGCAGCACCCGGGTGGCGACCGAGCGGTCCGCCGCCACCTCGGCGTTCACCAACTCCTCGATGCGGGTCTTGAAGTCGGCAGGTACCTCGGGCAGGTTGAAGTCCATCCGGGCTTCGCCGGGTTCCATGTTGCCGCCGGTGACCAGCGCGCCGAAGTCACGGAACACCACGCCGCAGAGCACGTGCAGGCCGGAATGGGTACGCATCAGGCGGCTGCGCCGCTCGTCCTCCACCGCACCGGTGACAGTGGTGCCGGCCGGCGGCAGCGGGTCACCCTCGGCCGGGATCAGCCACAGGTCGTCGCCCTTGCGGGTGCCGACGATCCGGGTCTGCACCCCCTGCCACAGCAGTACGCCGTGGTCCGGTGGCTGGCCGCCGCCGCCCGGGTAGAACGCCGAGCGGTCCAGCACCACGCCCTGCTCCGGGTCGGCGTGCAGAACCGTGCACTCCCACTCCCGCAGGGTCGGATCGGCGAGATCGAGTCGGTGCGTACGGCCGTGGTGTGTGACGCCCATGACAGGGCAGGCTACCCGTTGAGGAAGTCCGAGATCCGCCCGCGCAGGTCGGCGCGTTCCGTCCAGAGCACACCGGGACGGTCGTACCGGTGCAGGGTTGCTCGGGGCAGCACGGTAGCGAGTTGCTCGGCCACCTCCACCGGATGCAGGTCGTCGCCCTCGGCCGCGATCACCAGCGCCGGCGCGGTCACCCGGGCGAGCACGCTGGCGTCGGGCAGTGGAGCCTGCTCCGGTAGGTCGACCAGGCCGGCGGCGAGTCCGTCACGCAGCAGATGGTCCAGCCGTTGCCGCAGGTAGGCCCAGCCGGCCGGGGTGTTACGGACGGCCGGCGGCAGTTCGGTGGAGACGACCTCCGCCACCGCCGAGGCGTCCCCACTCTCCACGGCCGACAGCAGTTCGGTCAGTCGCGCCCGGGCGACAGATCCACGTGGCCTGTCGAGGGCGGCAGGTAGGAAGAAGACGAGCCGCTCGAACCGCTCCGGGCTCTCGGCGAGCAGGCGACACAGCGCACCCGCGCCCAGGCTGGCTCCGAAGGCGCGGGTCGCGCCGCTGAGATCGGCGACCGCCCGCAGGTCACGGGCCAGATCGAGATAAGTCCACGGGCCCTCGGGCACGTCGGAACGACCGTGGCCACGGAACTGGAAGAAGACCCGACGACCTGTGACACCGCTGCCGAAGGGTCGGGTGGTGGCGATGCCGTTGGCCAGCCCGTGCGCGAAGACGGTGACCGGGTCACCGACACCTGTCACCAACCGCTCCAGCCGTACGCCGTGTGGGGTGGCGACCAGTTCGGTTTCCGGGTCGGGCAACGGCGGCCGGCCGGTACGCGGAGCACCCGGGCCGGGACCCCAGGTGCGTGGTCCCCCGTCCGGTGGTGGTGGCCAGCGGAAGGCTCTCACCAGGACCCTCTGTTGTCGCCCAGGTCGCGTAGTCCGACCCGGACGTCGAGCAGGTAGATGAGCGCCGCCGCCACACCGATCAGCCCGAAGATGCTGAGGGTGGAGCGGGTCAGCAGAGTGAGCAGGAGAGTGACCGCCAGGATCGCGATCCAGCCGCCCTTCGGCAGGGTGCCGATCGCCGGGAAGGCATCGGAGCGCTGCGTCACGGCGTGCACGAGAGCCACCCCCTGCACGATCAGTGCGAAGACGAACAGGATCAGCTCGATCACGAAGCGGACGTCGAAGACGAAGATCGGCGCGGCGTTGGCCATGACGGCAAGCTTATGCCGGCGACCCCGGGTCCGTGGCGACAGGACGGTCCGGGATCGCCGGCTGGTGACTCACTGGCTCCGCTTGGTGCCCCGGGGCAGCTTCGCCGACGGGCCGTCGGTCCGCTTGGTGGCGGTCTGCCGGGTGGTCGACCTGGCCCGGGTGGCCCGCTTCGCGGCAGCCGGCTTGGCCTCCACGATCTCGGCCACCTCGGCCGGGCTCGGCACCTCGGCGGTCGCGGCCTTCTTGACGGTGGCGGTCTTCTTCACGGTCGCGGGCGGCTCGGCGGAGACGGCCGGCGTGGTGGCCTCGACCGGCATGGTGGCCTCGGTTGCCTCGATGTCGGCGTTCACCGTGTCGGCGGCCTCCAGCACGCTGGTGCCGACGACCCGCTCACCCCGGGCCACCAACGCACCGTACGCGGCCAACGCCCGCATCTGGGCGGCCTGGGCACCGGCGACGACGACCGCCGCGTTGCGGGTGGCCAACTCGCGCAGTCGGTCCAGGTCGGCCGCTTCCCGCAGCTTGGCCAGGTCGGCCGCCTCGCGGAGCTTGTTGAGGTCAGCGGCCTCGCGGAGCTTCGCCAGGTCGGCCCGCTCGCGGAGCTTCGCCAGGTCGGCGTGCTCGCGGAGCTTCGCCAGGTCCGCCGGTGGGGCGGCCTTCTGCCGCAGCGACTCGGCCGTCCGGTTGGCGTTACGCAGCGTGTCGTTCGCCTTCTGGCGCAGCTCGAAGCCGGTGACGACGGCCTTGCCGCCGAGCTCGTTGACGGCCCGGCCGCCATCGGCGACGACACGGTCGCGCAGCTCACCGACCACGGTGGGCAGTTTGCGCAGCTGCTGCAGGGCCAGTTCACCGGCACCGGCCGCGGCGTAGATCGGGGCAGGGATGCGATTGGTCTTCGGCTGGGTCATGACTACTTCTCCTCCTGGGCCGCGGTCGCGGTCTTGCGGACCACCTTGCGGGCGGCCTTTCTGGCTGGGGTGCTGTTCGGCGCGGGAGCGGTACCCGCTTCGGTCACCGCGACCGATTCGAGCACCGCTTCGGTCGGGGTGCCCGCCGCGGTGGTGGGTCCGGTCGCGGCCAGATTGGCCACGTCGGGAGCGGTGACCTCATTCGCGTCGGAGCTGCCGGTCTCGCCGCTCGCGGCCGGGGTGTCGGTCTCGCCGCTCGCGCCGCTCATCGTGGCTGTCGCTTCGGCCAGCCGGGCGTTCTCCCGGCGGAATGTCTCGTAGATCTGAGTCAGGGACTGTTTCTGGGCCATCGTCAGGTCCGCGTCGACCGCGATGGCGGCCAGCACGCCCTGGCCCTCCTTGTCGTCGAGCAGCCCGGCCCGCAGGTACATCGCCGGAGTGGAGACCCGCAACGCGCTGGCGAGCTGCTGGAGCACCTCGGCGCTCGGGCGGCGCAGGCCGCGCTCGATCTGGCTGAGATAGGGGTTGCTGACCCCCGCCTGGTCGGCCAGTTGCCGGAGCGAAATCTTCGCGTTCCGCCGCAGGTCACGAATGAACCCGCCGACGTCGGGAAGGTCCTTGGGAGTGGCCATGACTCAACGCTAGCCCGCGCTGCTAGCAGCTGCAAGCAAAGTGCTAGCCGGAGTTAGCGACGTCTCATTACCAGCTTGCGGACGTCTCGCACCCGGTCGTACCGTCCTGCGGTGACCAAGATCCAGGTAAACGGAGCCCTACTGGCGTACGACGAGGCCGGCACCGGTTCGCCTGTCGTACTGCTGCACGCCGGTATCGCCGACCGCCGCATGTGGCGCGACCAGATCGCGCCGCTCGCGACCCGGCACCGGGTGATCGCCCTCGACCTGCGGGGCTACGGGGAGTCCGAGCTGCCGCCGAGCGCCTTCGCCCACCACGACGACGTGGTCGGCCTGCTCGACGCCCTCGGGTTGACCAGCACGGCGCTTGTCGGCTGCTCCTTTGGCGGGGCGGTGGCGATCGACACCGCGCTCGCCCACCCACACCGGGTGAGCGCGCTCGCACTGCTCGGTACCGCGGTTTCCGGTCACGAATGGTCGGAGCAGACGAACGACCTGTGGGAAAGCCTGGTCGGCGACGTCGATCCGGAGGACTTCGCCGCTACGGCCGCGGGTGAGGTGCGGTTCTGGGTGGTCGGCCCGGAACGCGAGCCAGCGGACGTGGACCCTGATCTGGTCACCTTCGCCACCGAGATGGACGAACGCGCGCTCGCCGCCGAGTTGGCGCTCAGCGCCGTGGACGTGGCCGAACTCGACCCGCCGGCCATCGGGCGACTCGCCGAGCTGACCATGCCCGTACTGGTCGCCGCCGGCGCGGCGGACGTACCCGACATCCGCCACCTCGCCGATCGCATCGCCGCCGAAGCACCCCACGCGGTACGCCTACCCGACGTACTGGACGCCGCCCATCTACTCCCCCTCGAACACCCCACCCACACCAACTCCGCCCTCCTCACCTTCCTCCCCTGACACGCGCCCCCCATCCTTTCGATCTTGCACTTTCGGTCGCCGAAGTACCCGGTCTGACCAGGTTTGCGGGGACGAAAAGTGCAAGATCGCGGGGTGGAGTGGGGTTACCAGAGGGGGCGGGTGGCGCCTACGGGGAGGGTGGCGCCGAAGATCGGGAGCTCGGCGAACTCGGTCAGCACCGGCGCGTCGACGCCGAGCCGGCGCAGGGCCGAGACCAGGACCGGCATGCGGGCGCGGCCGGCGCCGTCGTCGATCTTGAGCGCCACGGCACCGACGCCGGGCAGCGCCATGGCGATGACACCCTCCGCGCCGATCTTCGCCAACAGCCCGGGTACACCACGCATCAGTCGGGTGTCGTCCGCCTGCGTACCGCCGACCAGCTCGGGGTGGGCCCGCATCGCGGCGGCCACCTTCCCCGCCCCGGTGTCGATCTCGGCGGCGACCAACCGCAGGTACGCCGTGGCCAGTCCGGTCAACGACGCGGACAGCACCGGGGCACCGCAGCCGTCCACACCTACCGCCACCGGCTCCTCGCCGGTGAACTCCGCCACCGTGTCGCGCAGCGACAGCTGGAGCGGGTGGTCGGCGCGCCAGTAGCCGTCCACGGGCCAACCGGCGGAGCGGCAGGTCAGCAGCATTCCGGCGTGCTTGCCGGAACAGTTCATCTGGAGCCGGGTCGGCCCGCCCCCGGCCCGCAGCACCGCCATCCGCGCCTCGTCGCCCGCCGGCAGGTCCGGTGGGCAGTGCAGGGCGTCCTCGTCGAACCCGGCCCCCGCGAGCAGCCCGGCGACCCGGGCCAGGTGGAACTCCTCCCCGGCGTGACTGGCCGCGACGATGGCCAGCTCGGCGGGCTCGGTGAGCGACAGGCCGGCACGGAGCATCCCGACCGCCTGCATCGGCTTGTTCGACGAGCGGGGGAAGATCGGCGAGGTGACGTCACCCGCGCCGGCCAGGGGCGTGCCGGTGCTGTCGAGCACCACCACCGACCCCCGGTGCACACCCTCCACGAAGCCGGACCGGACCACCTCGGCGAGCGGTACGCCGCCCTCGTACGTCTTTCCCACGACGTGGACGGTACCGAGGCATCGGCCCACGCTCACGCGGGGGTGAGCAGGGAGTCCACCTCCGGGGGTAAAGAACGCCGGGCGACTGGTGCCTTACAGGCCGAGCAGCGCGCGGGCCTCGGCGGTGTTCAGCGGCGGACGCTGCGCGAGCTGGGCGAAGCCGACCGCACGCGCGACAAGTTGCATGTTCGACTCCACCGGACGGCCCTTGGCGTAGGTGACCGTGTCCTCCATCCCGACCCGCAGGTGCCCGCCGGCCGAGAGCGCGGCGAGCAGCACCGGAAGGCTGGTACGGCCGATGCCGGTCGCCGAGAAGGTGGTGCCCTCGGGCAGATCCCGGAGCATCTGCTGAGCCGCGACGAGCGTCGCTGTGGTGCCCGGCATGCCACCCGGCACGCCCATCACGAAGTCGACGTGGACGTGGCCGCCGTGCGGCAGGCCGTACTTCCCCAACAGGCGCTGGAGTGCGCTGAGGTGACCGAGATCGAAGATCTCGTACTCCGGCACGATGCCCCGTTCCTGCATCCGGGTGTGCAGGTCGACGATGAACTCCCAGCGGTTGAGGAAGACCTCGTCGCCGAAGTTGACGGTCCCCATGGTGCAGGAGGCCATGTCCGGTGCCGCGTCCAGCACGGCGAGCCGGTCGGCCTCGGGGTCGGTGACCGCACCCCCGGTGGACAGTTGCACGATGAGGTCGGTGCCCTCGCGGAGCGCCGCCACCGTCGCGCGGAGCCGCCCCTGGTCCAGGGTCGGCCGTGCCGCGTCGTCCCGGATGTGCACGTGGATCACGGAGGCACCCAGCGCTTCGCACTCCTTGGCGGTGAGCAGCAGCTCGTCGAGGGTCACCGGCAGCGCCGGTACCTCGGTCTTCGCCGACTCCGCGCCGGTGGGGGCAACCGTGATCAACGTCCCTGTCGTCATGCCGGCGATCCTAGAGCGCCCCCGGTCACCAGCGGGGCCGGCGGGGTGGCCACACCATGCGACCGCCGGATCAGGGGACCGGGCCCGGCCCCGGATCCTCGCCGCCGGGTCGGCCGAATGCAGGAAACCCTCTATGAGGGGTCGATGGCGGCGGCGCTGTCGCCGACGCGGAGGGCGGCATCGTCGGGCACCGAACGCTTGACCACCGCGAGCGCGACCTGGCCCAGCTCGTAATGCAGCACCGCCGTGCCGACGAAGCCGACAGTACGGCCGTCGAACGTCACCGGGGTACCGGCGACCGGCAGTTGGTCGGTGGCCACCCCGTCGAGGTGCAGCAACACCAACCGGCGCGGCGGACGGCCCATGTTGTGCACCCGGGCGACCGTCTCCTGCCCCCGGTAGCAGCCCTTGTCCAGGTGCACGGCCGGGGCGATCAGGTTCACCTCGGCGGGAATCGTCCGGTGGTCGGTGTCGACGCCGACCCGGGCCCGCCGGGCGGCCACCCGCACCGCCTCGTACGCCCACAGACCGACCGGCGGCACCCCGTTGTCGCGCAGCCGCGCGACAACCTGGTCCATCGCGGGCCGGGGCACCAGCAGGTCCACCCCGAGCGGACCGCGCCGGGCCCACCCACCCTGCGGCAGCGGCTGTACGTCGTAGCGGGCGGTCGGGCGGGGCGGCAACTCCCCCGACCGGAACTTCGGGCCGGGCAGGCCCACCACGTCCGGCTCGGCGAGCGGTGGCACGTCGAGCAGGGCCGTCACCTCGGGGGCCTTCGGGCCGACAAGCGACAGCAGCGCGTGCTCGGCGGTGGCGTCACGCGGGTCGACCTGGCTGAAGAAGCGCATCTTCTCCAGATAGGTCAACAGCCCGGCGGTCGCCCCCGGCTCGGTGTCGAGCCAGGTGGTGTCGCCGTCCTCGGCCACCATGGCGTGCTGCTCGACATGGCCGTGCGGCGACAGCACGAGCAGTTCCGTGCCCTGCCCGGGGCTCAACTCGGCCAGGTGCTGGGTGGTGAGGGTGTGCAGCCAGGAGATCCGCTCCGCACCCGGCACCGCGATGACGCCCCGGTGGGACCGGTCCACCAGGCCGACCTCGGTGGTGAGCTGGCGCTGCTCGCGCATCGGGTCGCCGTAGTGCGCGGCCACGCCCCGCACGCCGGCTGCGGCGTGCGCCGGCTCCGGCTGGTCCCGACTGGCCTCGTCGATGCTCCCCACGGCCACCGCACCGGCAATGTCGATCATGCCTTTTCCCCGTTTCCGCACCGCGCGCAGAGGCCGAAGAAGGAGACATGGCCGATGTCCACCCGGAAACCCCGTTCCCCGGCCAACTGGTCGGAAAGCGGACGCATCAGTTCCGGATCCATCTCGTCGATCGCCCCGCACTCGCGGCAGACCAGATGTACGTGCTGGTCCTCCCCGGCGGCGTGGTAGGTCGGCGACCCGTGCGAGAGGTGGGTGTGGGTGACCAGGCCGAGCCGCTCCAGCAGCTCCAGCGTGCGGTAGATGGTGGTGATGTTGACCCCGGCGGCCACCTCGCGTACTGCGGTGTGCACCTGCTCAGGGGTGGCGTGCCCAAGGTCCAGCACCGCCTGGAGGATCAGCTGTCGTTGCGCCGTCAGCCGCAGCCCACGGGCGCGGAGCAGTTCCGCGAGGGAGGATTCGGACACCCACCGATCATAGTTCGGCGCTGCGGTACCTCCCCGCGCGACAGGTACCGCACTATGCTCGGCCCCCGTGGTGACCTCCCGGATCGGCGTGCTGGGTCGGGGCCGGCTGCCGGCCGGTGAGCCGGTGCTGCGCGGCGACGACCTCGGCGTACTGCGAGGTGACGGGCTTTTCGAGACCATGCACCTACGCGGCGGGCGGGCCTGGCTGCGCGCGGAACACCTGGCCCGGCTGCGGACCGGCGCGTCGGCCGTGGAACTGACCCTGCCGGCGGATGCCGCCCTGTTGGAGCTGTTGGACGAGGTCGCCGACGGGTGGCCGGCCGAGGTCGAGGGTGCGCTGCGGTTGATCTGCACCCGGGGGCCGGAGGGCGGCGGCCCGCCCACCGTGTACGCCACCCTGTCGGAGGTCGCCTCCGCGGCCCGGCAGGCCCGGCACGACGGGGTGGGTGTGGCCACCCTCTCCCTGGGGGTGCCCGCCGAGGCCCGCCCGGAACTGGACTGGCTTCCGGTGGGCATCAAGTCGACGTCGTACGGGGCGAGCAGCGCCGCCCGTCGCTGGGCCGCCCGGGCCGGCGTGGACGACGTGCTCTGGATCTCCTCCGACGGGTACGCACTGGAAGGACCGACAGCCAACCTCGTCTGGCTGGCCGGGGAGACGCTCTGCACGGTGCCCGCCGGCCGCACCGGCATCCTGCCCGGCACCACTGTCGCCTGGTTGCTCGCCCACTGCGCCGAGGTCGGTTGCGACGCCGCCGAGCGCATGGTCACCCCGGCAGGTCTGCGCGAGGCCGACGGGGTCTGGCTCACCTCGTCGGTACGCGGCCTGGTCGCGGTGCACACCCTCGACGGTGAGCCGCTCCGACCTGCCCGGCGTACCCGGCAGTTGCAGGACCTGCTCGGTTTCCCGCTACCGCTGCCCTGAACCTGGGTCAGCCGGCCGGCTGGCCCGGGTCGGGACGCGGGTCAGCCGGCGACCCGGAGCAGGCGGGCGGACAGGTGCGGGGAGAGCGGCTGGCCGACAGCGGCCATGTCCTGCGCGTAGAGCAGGGCACCCTCGACGATGCCGAAGAGGCGGTGCCCGGCGGTGACCTCCTTCGCGGTGGCGGTCCGCACCACCGCGTCGGTGACGAACTCCACCTGGGTGCCCTTGCGCCGGCCGAGGTGCAGCTCCATCACCCCGGTCGGGGTGGTCAGCAGGGCCTCCAGCTCGTCGGTGGCCCGGTCGCCGTCCAGCACCGGACGCCACCAGCCGACCTCGCGACCGGCTGGCCGGACCGGACGGCTCTGCTCGTCGAGGATCCACGCCCGCGACTCGTAGTGCAGGAACGGCCGCCCGTCGTGGCTGATCCGGATCTCCTGGGCGAAGTCGAAGTCCTCGATGGTGGGGAAGCCACCTCGTCCGCGCCCCCGCCACACGCCGATGTACGGCAGCAGGCCGTCGAGCGCGGGGTGCAGTTTCGGGCCGACCCGCAGGTCGTGGCTCTCCTCGAAGGGGTACGCCTCGACCGGCGGCGCGTTCAGCCAGGGCGGCGGCGCCAACGGATTGTCGTCACTGCTCGCACTCACCGGATCACCTTCGTTCGCGACTGCGGGGCTCGCAAAACCGGCTCACTCCTCGCACTCACCGGATCACCACTTGCCTCTCGATATGCGTACCGCCAGGTAGACCAGGCCACCGGCGAGCGCGCCCAAGCCGGCGACCAGCAGGCTGACGAACCCGATCTCGGTGACCATCCGGGTCATCCTATGCTGGCAGGCATGGCCCGCACTCTCGTCGTCAAGGCCACCGCCGGTGCCGACGCACCGGAACGGTGCGCCCAGGCCTTCACCGTGGCAGCCACCGCGGCCGCCGCCGGGGTGCCCGTCTCGCTCTGGTTGACCGGGGAGTCGACCTGGTTCGCACTGCCCGGTCGGGCGCAGAACTTCGAGCTGCCGCACTCCGCCCCGCTGGCCGAGCTGCTGCACGTAGTCCTCGCCACCGGCACGGTGACGGCCTGCACCCAGTGCGCCGCCCGGCGGGACATCGACTCCGGCGACGTGATCCCCGGGGTACGGATCGCCGGGGCCGCCGTCTTCGTCGAGGAGACGATGGCCGAGGGCGCGCAGGCGCTCATCTACTGACTCGCCGGACAGCGTCCGGGAAGGCTCGGCGGCCAGCACCTGGGAAGGCGACGGAACCCGCCCGACAAGGCGGGCGAATGCCTACGATTCGGATGTGACCGAGGCCACCCAGCAGTTCTTCGCGACCCTGCCGGCCCGCGCCCCGGAGGTCCTGCGCGGTCCGGCCATGGGAACGCTGCGGATCGACCTGACCGAAGGGCACCGCACCGAGCACTGGCTGGTCCGAATGCGGCCGGGGGTCGCCGAGGTCGGGCAGGGCGCCGAGCCGGGGGACGCCACCTGGTACTGCTCGGTGGATCTCTTCGACCGGTTGGCCACCGGACGGGCGCAGGCCATCGCCACGACGTTCCGCAACGAGAGCACCTTCCGTGGCGACGTGGTGCTGTTCCTCGCGTTCCGCCGGTTCTTCCCATCCGCGCCCGGCACCCGGGATCCGCGCGAGGTGGCCCGCGAGCATGCCAGGTGGACCCGGTGAAGGAACTGGTGAGCATCCTCGACGGCAACACCTTCCTGGTCAGCGACCGTCGCGGGGACGTGGAGCCGTCGCTGGACTTCCCCACCGGCCTGTTCTCCTTCGACACCCGTTTCCTCTCCACCTGGCTGCTGCTGATCGACGGCGAACGGCTGCACGCCCTCTCCATCGACGATTCCGAATCCCACAAGACCCGCTACTTCCTGGTTCCGGGCGAACCGACCCATTTCCTGGACGCGAAGGTCTCGGTGATCAGGAGTCGGGCGATAAGCGGCGACCTGTCCGAGGAACTGACAGTGCTCAACCACTCCGGGCAGGAGATGAGCTTCACCGTCCGGATGGAGATGGCCGCCGACTTCGCGGACATCTTCGAGATCAAGGACACCAAGCGCAAGAAGGGACACAACACCGCGGCGCCCGGCGAGGACTCGTTGCGGCTGACCTACCGCCGGGACGCGTTCCACCGCGAGACGACGATCCACAGCACTGCCGCAGCCCAGGTCGACCGCCGGGGCATGACCTTTCCGATCCGGATCGGGCCGCACGGCGAGTGGACCACCCGGCTGACGGTCAACACGGTGATCTACGGTGCCCGCGGTCAGGACGTCCGCTCCCTACTGCCCTTCGCGGGCAGCCGGACGACGGCCGCCATCGAGGCCGAACACGCCGAGTTCATCGCCCGGGCGCCGAAGCTGGGTTGCGACTGCGAGCCGTTGGCCGGGGCGTACCGGCGCAGCCTGAACGACCTGGCCGCGCTGCGGTACGAGTCGATCGCGCTCGGCGTCCGCCTGATGGCCGCCGGCCTGCCCTGGTTCATGACCCTGTTCGGCCGGGACAGCATCTTCACCTCGCTTCAGGTGCTGCCCTTCATGCCGGAGCTGATCCCGCCGACGTTGACAATGCTTGCGGGGCTCCAGGGCCACCGGGTGGACGACTTCCGCGACGAGGAGCCGGGCAAGATCCTGCACGAGTTGCGCTACGGCGAGACCGCCGGCTTCGAGGAGCAGCCCCACACGCCCTACTACGGCGCGGCCGACTCGACAGCCCTGTTCGTGATCCTGCTCGACGAGTACGAGCGGTGGACCGGCGACGGCGCGTTGGTCAAACGGTTGGAGGCCTCGGCGCGGGCCGCGCTGACCTGGATCGACACCTACGGCGACCTGCTCGGCACCGGATACGTCTGGTACCAGACCCGCAGTCCCCAGGTCGGTCTGGAGAACCAGTGCTGGAAGGACTCCTGGGATGCGATCTGCTACTCCGACGGTCGGCTGCCGAGCTTTCCCCGGGCCACCTGCGAGTTGCAGGGCTACGCCTACGACGCCAAGCTGCGCGGCGCTCGGATGGCCCGGCTGCACTGGAACGACCCGATCTACGCCGACCGGCTGGAACGGGAGGCCGCCGAGCTGAAGGAGCGTTTCAACAGGGACTTCTGGCTGCCCGACAAGGAGTACTACGCGCTGGCCCTGGACTCCGACGGCAGCCCGGTCGACGCCCTCACCAGCAACATCGGGCACCTGCTCTGGAGTGGCATCGTCGATGAATCCCGGGCCCGGCGGGTCGCCGAACACCTTGTCGGTCCCCGGCTCTTCTCCGGCTGGGGCGTCCGTACCCTCGCCGACGACCAGGGCCGCTACAACCCGATCGGCTACCACGTCGGCACCGTCTGGCCGTTCGACAACTCGATAATCGCGTGGGGGCTGTGGAAGTACGGTCTCCGGGAGGAGGCGGGAAAGATCTGCGAGTCGATGTTGGCGGCGTCCCGCTACTTCGCCGGCCGGCTGCCGGAGGCATTCGCCGGCTACGAACGCGACCTGACCGACTACCCGGTGGAGTACCCGACCGCGTGCAGCCCGCAGGCCTGGTCGGCGGGCACACCGCTGCTGCTGCTCCGGGTCATGCTCGGACTCGAACCCCAGGGCGAGCACCTGATCATCGACCCGTACGTGCCGCCCGGGATGGGCCGGGTGGAACTGCTGGACATCCCCGGTCGGTGGGGTCGGGTGGACGCGCTGGGTCGCAGCCGCGACGAGGGCCCGAGCCGGCCGGACTGAGCGGCAGCCCGCTCCGCGAGGTGGCGCGGCTCAGCCGGGGCAACCGGTGGTCGCGAAGACCACGACCCGCTCCGGCTGGAAATCGGCGAGCACCGCGACGTCGTCGCGCCGGTAGGCGTACACCTCGGGGGTTTCCACCACAGGCGTGCCGCCGGCCAACGGCGCGAGCGCGGCCTGCGGCCCCGTTGCCACCTGGTCGACGACGGACCGGACGGTACGGGCCACCCCGCCGCCGGGGCAGGGGGCGGTCACCACCGACTCCGGGCCGTCGGCCCCGCCACCGAGCGCACGCACCGCCTCGGCCAGCGCGCCGACCTCGGGGCCCGCCGGGGTGGTCCCGGCCGCGTCGTAGTCGTCGCCCACCGGACGACACCCGGTCTCGACGGTGAACCGGATCCGACCGTCGGTCGCCGGCCGTCCGGTCACCGTGACGAACTCGCCCGCGTCGCCGCGCAGTCGGGGACCCTCGGGAGTGCGCCGGACACCGGCCCGCCACCGCTCGGGCAGCCGGTCGGCGATCCGCTCCAGCAGGGCCTGCTCCTCGCCCACCGGCGCGGCCAGATCGACAGCGCGGGTCAGCGTCGCACCGTCGGCGAGAGGGCTGATCCGGCAGCCTCTGTCGACCTCGGGTGGGGTCAGCGCCGGCACGCCGCCGTCAGCCGCCGCGACCAGTTGACCGACGGCACCGTCGACCACCGACCCGGCCTGGGTGAGGGTGCGTTGTTCCCGGACGGTCGGCGGATCCTGGGCCGACGAGACCCAGGTGAGGCCGGCCAACAGCACCGCCCAGACCACAGTCGCCGCGATCAGCCAGCGCGGCCACCGGGGGCCGGTGGCCGGTGGCCGGGGACCTGTCGGTGGGGGGTACCCGGTGTGGACGGTGCTGCTCACCCGGTCATCGTGTCACGCCGGGCGCGGCCTGCCGTCGGGACGCCCGCCGGCCGCCTCCGGCGGCGAGCTCAGCCGGTAGCCGACGCCGCGTACGGTCTGCACCTGCGGCCCGTCGACGAGCGTCCGCAGTTTGCGACGCAACCGCTTCACCGCCGAGTGCAGGATCGCCGTGTCGCCGAGGTAGGCACCGCCCCAGACGGAGGCGAACAGCCGCTCGTAACTCCACACCGTGACAGGTGGACTGACCAGCCGCGCCAACAGTTCCCGCTCGGTACGGGTCAGCCCCAGCGGCGTGCCGCGCCAGGTGACCAGGTGCCCGGCCCGGTCGACCACCAGATCCCCCCAGTTGGCCGGCCGGGCCGTGGGGCGCTCGTCGTGATCGTCGCTCGGCCCGGCCGGCTCCGGCGGCGGGGCGGGGAACATGGCCCTCAACTGGGCGAGGTCGGCGCAGATCACCACCGGCCCGACACCGTCCAGCCGCTGCACGACCCGCTGCCGCACGGTGGCGTCGGAGCTGACGCAGACAACTATCGGAAACTCTGGACCGGACACGACGCCTCCCCCGAGCGCAACCCTCTGACCTGCGACTTCCCTCGATCGCCAAAGACGGTCACCGATGACGCCCGATTCAGCCTAACGGTCAGAATCGCGCCTCGTCACTGACCGAGTACTGACCGACGCCGTCCATTGATCACTGACGGTCGGCGCAAGAGCATGACTCTCAGCGGGCGGAGGCACCACCACCGGCCACCCACATCGCCCCGGCCGCTCCGCGCCGCCGCGTCGCGGCGCGCGGGTGTGCGGGCCCGAACGGATCGGGACCGACGACGTGGGGAGGAACCTTGTTCACACGACCATCCACCCGGTCGCCACGATGGCGGGCGGTGGCGGTGCTGACCGCAGCCGTGCTGTGCGTCACCGGCCAGCCCGCCATCGCCGCGCCGACCCAACCGCCGGTGGCGCACCGAGCCACCGTCGACCCGGCGCTGCTCGACCAGCTCGGCACCACGTCGACCGCACCCTTTCTGGTCTATCTGACCGAGACCGCGCCGCTGGCGCAGGCCGGCCGGCTCCGCGATCCCGACGCCCGGGCCGGCGAGGTGCACCGGCTGCTCACCGACACGGCCGACCGCACCCAACGCGATCTGCGTACGCTGCTCGACGAGCGCAAGGTGCCGCACACCGCGTACTGGATCGCCAACGCGCTGCGGGTGGAGGGTGACAAGGCGCTGCTCGACGAGATCGCCCGCCGGCCGGAGGTGGCCCGGATCGCGCCGAGCCGCAGCTATCCGCTGATCCAGCCCACCGAGACCGAGGTCACGCGAGCCCGAACCGCAGCCGTCGAATGGGGACTGACGAACATCGGCGCACCCCGGGTCTGGGACGAGTTCGGTGCTCGTGGCGAGGGTGTCGTGGTCGCCAACATCGACAGTGGCGTGCGCTACGACCATGCCGCGCTGGTCGCCTCCTACCGGGGCAACCTCGGCGGCGGCAGCTTCGACCACGCGTACAACTGGTTCGACCCGGCCGGCGTGTGCGCCGGCACCGCGCCCTGCGACAACAACGACCACGGCACCCACACGATGGGCACCATGGTCGGTGACGACGGTGCGGGCAACCAGATCGGTGTCGCCCCGGGCGCGAAGTGGATCGCCGCCAAGGGTTGCGAGTCGGACAACTGCTCCGACGCCTCGCTGCTCGCCGCAGGTCAGTGGGTGCTCGCCCCCACCGACGCCGCCGGCCAGAACCCCCGACCCGACCTCCGCCCGGACATCGTGAACAACTCCTGGGGCGGGGACGGTGGTGACCTCTGGTACCAGCAGACGGTCGCCGCCTGGCGGGCCGCCGGCATGTTCCCCGTCTTCTCCTCCGGCAACGACGGTCCGGCTTGCGGCAGCGCCGGTTCACCAGGTGACTACCCGAACGCCTACGCGGTCGGCGCGTACGACGTGAACAACACGATCGCCGGATTCTCCGGGCGCGGCTCCGGTACCGAACCGCTGAAGCCCAACATCGCCGCGCCGGGCAGCAGCGTCCGGTCCAGCGTCCGTAACGGTGGATACGCCTCGTTCAGCGGCACCTCGATGGCCGCGCCGCACGTGGCCGGCACCGTGGCACTGCTCTGGGCGGCGGCACCCGGTCTGCGCGGAGACCTCGCCGCCACCGAGGAACTGCTGGACCGCACGGCCCGCGACGTCGACGCCACCACCTGCGGAGGTACGCCTGCCGACAACAACGTCTTCGGCGAGGGGCGGCTCGACGCGTACGCGGCGGTGCGGGACGCACCCCGGGGGCCGGTCGGCCGGGTCACAGGTGTGGTCACCGACTCCGCTGACGACGATCCGGTGTCCGGCGCGACGGTGACCGACGGCACCCGCAGCAGCACCACCGGCGCCGACGGTCGGTACACGCTGAGCGTGCCAGCCGGCGAGACCACCCTCTCGGTAAGCGCCTTCGGCTACGCCGAGCAGTCGGCGACGGTCACGGTGCCCGACGGCGGCACCGTCAGCCGGGACTTCAGCCTGCTCGCCACCCCGACGGTCACGGTGAGCGGCAAGGTCACCGACGGTTCCGGCCACGGCTGGCCGTTGTACGCCAGGATCGAGGTCGCCGGCCGGCCCGGTGATCCGGTCTTCACCGATCCGGTGACCGGCCGCTACTCCTTCACCCTGCCCGGCAACACCACATACCGGCTGACCGTCACCGCCAGGTACCCGGGTTACCGCACCGTCACCCGCGAGGTGGCCGTGGGCGGCGACGCCACAACCGTGAACGTGGCGGTACCCGTCGACGCCGCCTGCACGGCGGCCGGGTACACGGCGCAGTTCGGCACGCCGCTGCTCACGCAGAGCTTCGACGGGACGAGCGCACCCGCCGGCTGGACGGTGGCGAACCGGACCGCCTCCGGCGGCTGGGTCTTCAACGATCCCCGCTCCCGGGGCAACCTCACCGGCGGCAGCGGTGGCTTCGCCATCATCGACAGCGACGCCCTCGGCTCCGGCAACACGCAGGACACCGATTTGATCGCCCCGCCGATCGACATGTCCACGACGGCAGCACCGGTGCTGCGGTTCCGCAGCGACTGGCGGGCCGTCGGCATCAGCGACACCGCCGACATCGATGTCTCCACCGACTCCGGGGCCACCTGGACGAACGTCTGGCACCAGACCGCCAGCCGACGTGGTCCCCGGATCGAGGAGGTGCCGCTCGACCCGGCCGCGAACGCCGCGTCCGCGCTCGTTCGATTCCGGTTCAAGGGCACCTTCGCCTGGTGGTGGCAGGTGGACGACGTACAGGTGGTCAACCGGGAATGCTCGCCGGTGCCCGGCGGGCTGGTGGTCGGCACCACCACCGACCGCAACACCGGCGACCCGCTCAACGGCGTGACAGTGGTCAGCGACGACCGTCCTGAGAACATGGCGGTCTCGGCCGCCACGCCCGAGGACCCGGCCGAGCCGGACGGCTTCTACTGGCTCTTCTCGGACCTCACCGGCACCCACCCGTTCACCGCCGACCGCACCCCGTACGCGCCTGTCACCAAGGACGTGACGGTCACCGCCGACAAGGTCAAACGGGCGAACTTCGCCCTCGCCGCCGGCCGGCTGACCGTCAGCCCGACGACTATCGAGTCGCACCAGCCGTACGGCAGCACCCGCACCACCCGGGTGACGGTTCGCAACACCGGTACCGCGCCGGCAAGTGTCGACCTGCTGGAACGCGCCGGTCAGTTCGAACTGCTCAGGCGCGCCGGCGCACCGCTGCGGGAGCAGAAGATGAAGGGGATCAGCAAGGCCCGCACCGGCACCGCGTACGGCGGGGCGGCACCCGAGGCCACGATCGCCGAGGACGAGGCGTGGAGCGAGATCGCCAAGCTGCCGGCGGCCATCTTCGACAACGCCGCCGCTTGGCTGGACGGGAAGATCTACTCGGTCGGTGGTGGCGGTGGCACCGGCACCGAGCGCAAGGCCTGGGCGTACGACCCGGGGCCTGGCGCCTGGACGGCCCTGCCTGACCTGCCGACGGTGCGCTCCAAGCCCGCCGCGGCGGCGGTCGGCGGCAAGCTCTACGTGATCGGAGGTTGGGGGGCTGACGATGCGACAGTCGCCACCGTCGACGTCTTCGACCCGGCCGCCGGAACCTGGAGCACCCTGCCGGGGGTGACAAATCCGGCCCCGGTCGCGGCGGCCGGTGCGGCAGTGGTCGGTGGGAAGGTCTATCTCGTGGGTGGCTGCGCGGACGCCACCTGCACCGACAGCGACGGGCTGGTGGTCTTCGACGCGGCGACCGGCACGTTCAGCACCGGTGCCGCCTACCCGCACCCGGTGTCGTGGCTGGCCTGCGGCGGGATCGGTGCCTCGGTCTACTGTGCCGGCGGCACGGGCAGCACCGAGTACACCGACGCCTACCGGTACGACCCCGCGGCAAACAGTTGGAGTCCGCTGCCGGAGCTGCCGCTGGAGCTGTGGGGTTCGCAGTACGCGGCGGCCGGTGGGCTGCTGGTGCTGGCCGGCGGGGTGACCGACGGATCGACGGCGGTCACCAACCGCACCGTCGGCTTCGACCCGGTCACCGGAGCCTGGCGGGACCTGCCAAACGTCCGGTTCAGCAGGTACCGGGGGGCCGCCGCATGCGGCGCGTACAAGGTCGGCGGGTCGCCCAGTTCCTTCGTGGGCAGCGCGGACAGCGAACGGCTCGGTGGCCTGGAACTCTGCGCCGCCGATGCGGACCTGCCCTGGCTGGGTAGCTCCCCGACCGCGTTCACCCTGGCACCTGGTGAGTCCCGGACGGTGACCGTCACCCTCACCGCCACCGAGGCTGCGGGCGTCGCCCAACCCGGCCGGTACGCGGGCGAACTCGCCATCGCCTCCGACACCCCCTACCCGGTCACCCCGGTCTCGGTGGAGATGAACGTGTCGCCGCCGGCCAGCTGGGGCAAGATCCGGGGCACCGTCACGGGTACGACCTGCGGCGGCGTCACGGTCGGCATCCCGGCCACGGTCCGGGTGAACCTGATCTCGGCCGGCACCGGCACGACGCTGACGGCCGACGCCAACGGCCGTTACGCCTGGTGGCTGCCGAAGGGCCGCTACGAGGTGATCGTGGCCAAGGACGGCTGGGTGCCGCAGGTGCAGCGCCACCGGGTCGAGGCGGGCATCGTCGGCACGCTCGACTTCGCCCTGGACCCGGTCGCCAACTGCACCAGAGCCACCGGAATCTGACCCTCCCGCACCACGGGGCGCCGACCCTCCCGGGCCGGCGCCCCGCCAGGGAGGCCCAGCAGTTTCGGGGACACTGCCACATCCGGCCGTCGTCGAAGCAGCAACGTCAGCGCAGTCGCGCGGCGGCCCGGACGGCGCGTGGCCCGCGTTCCTCCTTCGGGAGGCACGCGGGCCACGGGACGATCAGAGCGTGGGTCAGTCGGTGACGGTGACGGACACCTCGTTGATGCCGCGACCGGCGGTCACCGTGGTGTCCCCGTTGCCCTGGCGGGAGAGCGCCCGCAACGTCCAGGCACCAGGTGCGGCGAAGAAGCGGAACTGACCGGCCGGCGAGGTCACCACCTCGGCGGTGAACTCACCTGTCGAGTCGAGCAGCCGGACGTACGCGCCCGGCACCGCCTCGCCCGCCGCGGAGCGGACGACACCGGTGATGACGGTCTCCCGTTCCAGGTCGAGGCCGGCCGGCAGCGGGGCGGCCTGGTCCGGGGCGGCGCAGCCGGCGGCGGTGGTGCTCGCTGCGGTGGGTGCGGTCATCTCAGGCCTCCCCCGGCTCATCGCCGAGCGCCACCGGCACACCGACAAGCGAGCCGTACTCGGTCCACGATCCGTCGTAGTTCTTCACGTTGCGGTGACCCAGCAGCTCCTGGAGGACGAACCAGGTGTGCGAGGAACGCTCGCCGATCCGGCAGTAGGCGATCGTCTCCTTGCTGTCGTCCAGCCCGGCCTCACCGTAGATCCTGCGCAGCTCGTCGTCGGACTTGAAGGTGCCGTCCTCGTTCGCCGCCTTCGACCACGGCACGCTTATCGCGGTCGGGATGTGGCCGCCCCGCTGCGCCTGCTCCTGCGGCAGGTGGGCGGGGGCGAGCAGGCGGCCGGCGTACTCGTCGGGGCTGCGCACGTCGACCAGGTTCTTGGTGCCGATCGCGTCGACGACCTCGTCGCGGAAGGCCCGGATGCTGGTGTCCGGCTCGCCGGCGACGTACTGGGTGGCCGGGCGGGTCACCGTGTCCTTGACCAGCGGGCGGGCGTCCAGCTCCCACTTCTTGCGACCACCGTCGAGCAGCTTGACGTCGCGGTGGCCGTAGAGCTTGAAGTACCAGTACGCGTACGCGGCGAACCAGTTGTTGTTGCCGCCGTAGAGGATGACGGTGTCGTCGTTGCTGATGCCCCGCTCGGAGAGCAGCGCCGCGAACTGGGTCTTGTTGACGAAGTCCCGGCGGACCGGGTCCTGGAGGTCGGTCTTCCAGTCCAACTTGATGGCACCGGCGATGTGGCCGGAGTCGTAGGCCGAGGTGTCCTCGTCGACCTCGACGAAGACGACGCCCGGGGCGTCGAGGTTCTTCTCGGCCCACTCGGCCGAGACGAGTGCGGTGTCGCGACTCATCAGATCACTCCCTGGTGAGGATGGATGGTGAGCCAGCGCGCGGAGGTCGTGGGATGTGAAGGTGTCGCACCACGCGCGGGACCCATAGCTAGGAACGGATCACGGGTTCGTGCGACGGCGCCGCTGCCGGGCGTTTGGTGGGATGCACCGGGAACTAGGTACGCGACCCCGAGTGCCTTGGCCGCTGAGCGGCCCGAGACAGCCCCGCCGTCAGATGACGGGGCGACACAGGCAGGTGGCCACGCGGCACAGGTCGACCGCGCGCCGTTTGGTGAGGAGCGTCCCCATGAGCAGGGAGCCTACCAGCGATCCCAGATATCTCTACCGGCCCGACCAGCATCCGGGACACCGGGCCGGCGATCAGCCGGCCGAGTTGATCGGCACGTCCCGTGCGTCGGCGGTCACCGTCAGCCCCTGCGGCTGCGGCCGGACCTCGCGGACGGTGAGCTGGAACGGCAACTCCGGCAGGGGCACGTCGACCGAGATGCTGCGCGCGAAGTTGTTCACCAGGGTGCGGGCCAACGGCACGTCCGGCAGCCCTTCGGCGTTCAGGTCGTCAAACTTCAACGCCACCTGCCCCTCCTCGCCGACGACGATGTCGGCGGTGCCGGTGACGGTCAGCCGCTGGCCGAGGACGTCCACCGGGGCGGTGACGGCGAGTTGCCCGTCCCGCTCGCCGAGGGTCAGCCCTTCCCGGTCGAGCAGGGCCGCCAGGCTCTGGTAGCTGATGGTGCCGGTGCCGTTGACGGTCTCGGCAACCACCTCACCCTGGCCGGTGCGCAGGGTGTCGAGCGACGCCCGTACGTTCCGGGCGTCGACGTCCAGGCTGGGCAGCGCGACCGCGTCGCCCTGCACCGACGCCTGCACGTCCCGCAACTTGATCGAGATGCGTTCGTACCGGCCGTCGAGCACCTGGGTGAGGAACGGGAAGCCGCCCACCTCGACCTCGGGCGGCGAGGACTGCGCCCCCTGCTCGGCGACCTGCTGACGCACCTCGTCGGCGATGGTGCGCTCGGCCACGCTCGCGGCCACCCGGTCGGCGATGGCGACAAGTCCGGCGAGTACGAGCAGCAGCACGACGAACCCGATGAGCACCTTGCGTCCACGTCGCCGTGGCCGCTGTCCGTACGCCTGCTCCTGCTCCACGCCGCCTCCTGTCTCGTCGTACCTCGATGCCGCCAGCGGCGACCCGGTGGTACCCCTGGTCCGGATTTCTCAATCTCGCGCGGCCGGAACGTGCCGCCCCGCGCCGGCTGTCAGAGCACCAGCCGGCACATCAGGTACGCGGCCGGCGCCGCCATCGCGAAACCGCCGAGGGGCCCCTGCACGTGCCGGGCGGCCCAGACCGGAGGCACCTCACCGGCCATCAGTCGACCCGCCTCCGCGTAGCTGACGGCGAGGTCCGCAAGTACTGCGACAACCGCTGCCACCAGTCCGATGATCGCGGCCCGGGTAGGGGTGAACGGGGTGACCAGGTACCCGCCGAGAAGCGCACTGGCCAGGGTGCCGACCATGGCGCCGCCGACCACTCCCGCCGCGCCCCTGGGCACCTGCGGCGCCAGTCGCGGCCAGGCGGCGACGGCGTCGGTGAGTCGGGCGACGGTCAGCGCCACCCCGGCCGCGGTGAGGCAGACGGCTATCGCCTGGGTACCGGCCGGGATCCGGGTGAGCACGATGAGCGTGGCGAAGGCGACCAACCCGAAGACGATCGTCGCGGTGGTCCGCAGCGAGTCGGTCACCCGGACCCGGTCCACCCGCCGGACCAGTTGGCCGAGCACCGCGGCGAGCACTCCGCCGACCGCGACGTACAGGAGCGGCACCAACCGGGCCTCGGCCGACCGTACGGCCACCACGTCGGCCGTCACCGCGGTCAGCGCGCCGACCCCGAGGACGACCGCCAACGCCGGCGGCCGGGTGACCATTGTCCAGGCGAGCAGGAAGAGCACCTGCACGGTGAGCACCACGAGGGTGAAGGGCAGCCGGTAACCCGGATTGGACGTCTGCGCGGCGATGACCAGGCCGAGGCCGAGCAGCGCGGCGAAGCCGCCGATGGCGAGGGAGAGCTGCCGGCGTACCTCGACCGGCGGTTCCTCGTCCTCCTCGTCGTCGGCGTCCGGCTCGTCGTCGGGACGACGGGCCGACCCGCCGCGGCGCAGCCGGCGTGGGCCACGGGAGCGCCGCTCGTCGGTCTCCACGACCGGACCGGTACCGGGCGGGGCGGACGCGTCCTCGGTCCACGGGTCACGGCCGGTCTCGGGCGAGTTGGAGGAAAACACCTACCGATCGTGCCAGACCAACCTCACATCGCGGGTGCCAGCGTTTCCGCGACGTTAAAACCTGAGCCGCGATCAGGGGCAGATGGGGCAAAGAGGAAACCGCGCCGAGGTCGCGCCCGACCAATCGGTTACGCTCAACGGCGAAACCCGCCCGTCAGCGACGCCGGGACCCACGGAAGTTCCCAGCGCCACACCCCGCAGGCGTGCCGCTGGTCGCGCGCGGCCGCTACCGGCCGCCGGGACGGAGGTGATCGTGGAGATCCTGCTGTTGGTGACCGCCCGGGCAGGCGAACCATCCGCAGTGCTACCGGCACTGGACCTGCTGCCGCACTCGGTTCGCACCGCACCCCGCGACGTCCGCACCCTGGTCGCTGGCCCGAGCCCGGACGCCGTGCTCGTCGACGCCCGCTCCGAGCTGAGCGAGGCCCGAGCCACCTGCCGGATGCTGCACGCCACCGGGCTCGGCGTACCGCTCGTCGCGGTGGTCACCGAGGCCGGGCTGATCGCCCTGAACGCCGACTGGGGGGTCGACGACGTCATCCTCGCCTCCGCCGGCCCGGCCGAGGTGGAGGCCCGGCTGCGGCTCGCGGTCGGCAGGCTGAGCAACGCGACGGCCGGCGCCGGCGGTTCCATCCGGGCCGGCGAGCTGATGATCGACCCGGACACCTACGCCGCGAAGCTCAAGGGTCGCCCGCTCGACCTCACGTACAAGGAGTTCGAGCTGCTGAAGTTCCTCGCCCAGCACCCGGGTCGGGTGTTCACCCGCGACCAGTTGCTGCGCGAGGTGTGGGGCTACGACTACTTCGGCGGCACCCGGACTGTCGACGTGCACGTTCGTCGCCTGCGCGCGAAGCTCGGCTCCGAGTACGAGTCGATGATCGGGACCGTGCGGCAGGTCGGCTACAAGTTCGTGGTGCCACCGTCGCGGGCCCTGTCGGAGGCTGCCGAGCACGCGCCGCTGCCGGTGCGCGCCCTCAGCATCGAAGGCTAAAACTCCGATATGCCCTTTTTGGTCGACTGGCAGGTCTTATCGTGACTGCCAGTTGACCAGCGGGGGGCTTTGGTGGGCGGTAACCAGGTGGGGGCGGCACGAGCCGTCGGAATCATCACGCTCGTGGTGACGGCGGTGCTCGGCACGGCGTACCTGCTCGGACGAAGCCTGGTACCCGACCCGTCGCGCACCGACACCGCTGTCACCGCGACCGGCGCGGACCACCCCGAGTACGCCGACCAGTCCGCACCCATCGACGCCGAACCCGACGCGAGCCGTTCGCCGGACGCCGGGCCGGACGGGTCGCAAGGCTCCGACGAACACGCGCAGGACCCGAACATCGGCCCGATGGGTACCCGGGTGAGCACCGGCACCGCAGGTGTGGCGCTCACCTTCGACGACGGTCCGCACCCCGACTACACCCCCCAGGTCCTCGCGATCCTGCGGGATTACCACGTCACGGCCACCTTCTGCGTGGTCGGCAAGAACGCTCAGGCGTACCCGTGGCTGGTCGAGCAGATCGTGGCCGAAGGGCACACGCTCTGCAACCACAGCTGGGACCATGACGTCGCCCTGGGCGCCCGCTCACCCGAGGTGATCCGGGCCGATCTGATGCGGACCAGCGAGGCGATCCGCGCGGCGGTGCCCGACGCGCCCATCGCCTGGTACCGGCAGCCCGGCGGCGCCTGGACCTACTCGGTCATCTCGGTCTCCCGGGACCTCGGCATGGCACCGCTGCACTGGACGCTGGACCCGTCCGACTGGCGGGCGCCCGGAGCCAGCCGGATCGCCAGCTCCGTGCTCAACGCGGCGCGGCCCGGCTCGATAGTCCTGCTGCACGACGCGGGCGGCGACCGTCAGGGCACCGTCAACGCGCTGTACCGGATCCTGCCGGAACTGGCCGGCCGGTTCGAGGTCCAGGCGCTGCCACCGCGCGGACTGTGACGGGCGCACCACCCGCCACTCGGACCGCCGCGCCGGCGCTCCGGTTACGGTGATGCGATGAGCAGCACCCAGTCGGGCAGCGACCAGGTCAGCCGCGTCGACCGACTCGGTCCGGCGGAGATCACCGAAGTGCTGGCGCTCGCCCGTACGGCAGGTGACGCCGACGGTGCGGACCCGATGGACGAACATGTGCTGCTCCGACTGCGCGACGAGCACGCCGTGGCGAGCCATCTGGTTGCGCGTGCCGCCGACGGCACACTGACCGGGTACGCCCACCTCGACACGACGGACCCGGAGAGCGGGGTCGGTGTGGAGCTGATGGTGCACCCGGCGTACCGGCGGCGGGGCACCGGGCGGGCGTTGGCCCGGGGAGTGCTGGCCACCGCCGCCGGGCCGCTGCGGGCGTGGGCGCACGGCGACCACCCCTCGGCGGCGGCCCTCGCTGTCGATCTCGGCTTCCAGCGCGCCCGGGTCCTCTGGCAACTGCGTCGACCGCTCGACGCCCCGTTGTCCGCACCGCGCCTGCCCGACGGGGTGACCCTGCGCGCGTTCCGCCCCGGCAGCGACGACGACGCCTGGCTGACCCTCAACGCGCGAGCCTTCGCCGACCATCCGGAGCAGGGCCGGTGGACCGCCGAGGACCTGCGGGTACGTCTCGCCGAGCCGTGGTTCGACCCGGCCGGCTTCCTGCTCGCCGTCGAGTCGGCGAGCGGCCGGCTGCTCGGCTTCCACTGGACCAAGGTGCACGAGCGACCCGGTTCCGCCCGCATCGGTGAGGTGTACGTGCTCGGGGTGGAGCCAACCGCGCACGGTGGCGGGCTCGGCCGGGCCCTGACCACGGCCGGGCTGGCGTACCTGCGCGACCGGCGCGGGCTGGACCGGGTGATGCTCTACGTCGACGAGTCGAACACCGGCGCGGTGGCGCTCTACGAGCGGCTCGGCTTCGCCCGCTGGGCCGCCCACGTCAGCTACCAGCTCGGCTGATCCGCCTCAGGGCAGTCGGAACCGGGGCTGGTCCGCGTCGGAGAGGTCCAGGCGGGGCGTGATCGGGGTGACCGCGTCACGGGTCGCCGCCGCTTGAGCCACCGCCGCGAGGTCGGGGCAGGCGGCCACCTCGCCGAGGGTGACCAGGGTGGGCGGGAGCATGGTCAGCTCGCCGGCCACGGCCCGCTCCCCCGCGTCGGCGGGCCGGATCCACAGCGTGTGGTCGGCCTCCGCGGAAACGTGGCGGGTCCGCTGCCCCTCGGGCAGCAGCGCCACGAAGAAGTACGTGTCGAACCGGCGCGGCTCGAACTCCGGGGTCACCCACCGGCTCCACGGCAGCAGCAGATCCGACCGGAGGGTCAGCCCCCGCCCGGCGAGCAGGTCGGCGAACCCGGTATGCCGCTGCTCCAGATCGACCCGCGCGGCCTCCCAACCGTCGTCGCTGACGTCACCGACGACCCGGGCCGGATCGGGTCCGGCGAGCAGCACGCCGGCCTCCTCGAAGACTTCGCGAGCCGCCGCGCAGACCACCGCCTGTGCCGCCGCCGGGTCCAGTCCGAGGCGTACGCCCCAGTCCGTCGGTGTCGGGCCGGCCCAGTCCAGGTGGGTGGTGGAGTCCGAGGGATCCACCCCACCGCCCGGGAAGGCGTACACGCCGCCGAACGTCATCGCCGCGACCCGGCGGATCAGGTAGACCTCGAAGCCGTCATCGGCGGGGCGGAGCAGCAGCACCGTGGCGGCCACCCGGGGCACCGCCGGCGCCGCGCCGGAGGACCGGAAGCGCCGAGCGTGCTCCACAAGCGCCGGCGGCACCGGGAAGCCCCTGTCGGTCCTCATGCGCCGAGCCTAGTCCCGACCCGTGGATGCGCAGTACAGCCCCCTGCTGATCTTCGGTAGCGTCGCGCCATGACTCGTTGGGGCATCCTGGCCACCGGCCACATCGCCGCCCGCTTCGCCGAGGACCTCCGGCTGGTGCCGGGGGCCGAACTTGTCGCGGTCGGCTCACGTACCGCCGAGTCCGCGAGGCGTTTCGCGGAACGGCACGGCGCACCACGGGCGTACGGCTCGTGGGCGGACCTGGCCGCCGACGCCGACGTCGACGTGATCTATGTCGCCACCCCGCACGCCGCCCACCACGAGGCGGCCCTGACCTGCCTCACCGCCGGTCGGCCGGTGCTGCTGGAGAAGCCGTTCACTCTCGACCTGGCCACCAGCACCGAACTGATCGACACCGCCCGCGCCGCAGGGGTCTTCCTCATGGAGGCGATGTGGATGCGGTGCAATCCGCTCATCAGGCGGGTCTGCCAACTGATCGCCGACGGCGCGATCGGCACGTTGACCGGACTCCGGGCCGACTTCGGCGTCGCCGGGCCGTTCCCGCCCGAACACCGGATGCGCGCCCGGGCACTTGGCGGCGGCGCACTGCTGGATCTCGGTGTCTACCCGGTCAGCCTGGCCCACCTGCTGCTGGGCGTGCCGCAGCACGTGCGGTCCTGGGCGAAGCTCGGTCCGGAAGGTACCGACGAGAACACCGGCCTGGTGTTCGGTTACGACTCCGGGGCGGTGGCCACGTTGAGCTGCGGCATGGTGGGTGCCTCCGGGCTCACCGCCTCGATCACCGGCAGCACCGGCCGGATCGACCTGCCCGAGCCGTTCTTCCGGCCCGACGGGTTCACCCTGCACCGCGCGGGCGCGGAACCGGAGACGATCAGCGAGGAGCTTGTGGGTTCGGGCTACCAGCACGAGGCCGTCGAGGTGCAGCGGTGCCTGGCCGAAGGGCTTACCGAGAGCCCGCTGGTGCCGCACTCGGCCACCCTGGAGATCATGGGCCTGCTGGACGACATCCGCGCCCAGATCGGCGTCTCCTACATCTGATCGGCTGGTGGAGGGCCCCCGGTCGCCCAGGGGCCCTTCCACCAGCTCAGCTGAACAGCGGACGAACCAGGAAGTACATCAGGGCGCCGATCGAGCCGGCGGCGGGGAAGGTCAGGATCCAGGCTCCGATGATGTTGCCGGCCACACCCCATCGCACGGCGGAGAGCCGCTTGGTGGCACCCACACCCATGATCGCCGAGGTGATCGTGTGGGTGGTCGAGATCGGCGCGCCGAGCACCAGGGCGTTGAAGTAGAGCACGCCGCTGGCCACCGTCTCGGCCGCGAAGCCCTCCGGTGGACGCAGGTCGATGATCTTCCGGCCCAGGGTGCGGATGATCCGCCAACCACCGGCGTAGGTGCCGGCAGCCAGCACCGCCGCCGAGGTCCAGAACGCCCACTCCGGGATGTACGTCGCGTCGTCCTGGAAGCCACCGACGAAGAGGGCCAGCACCACGATGCCGATGGTCTTGGCGGCGTCCTGCATGCCGTGGCCGACCGACATGGCCGCCGCCGAGGCGGTCTGGGCCCAGCGGAAGCCCCGGTTCAGCTTGCCCGGGTGCCCGTTCCGGAAGATCCACTGCACCGCGACCATCACGATGTAGCCGAGGATGAAGCCGACCATCGGCGACAGGATCATCGGGATGATCACGCTCTCCCCGATGCCGGTCCAGAGCACCGTCCCGGAGGCGGCGACCGTCGAGCCGACCAGGCCGCCGATCAGGGCGTGCGAGGACGACGAGGGCAGGCCGAAGTACCAGGTGATGATGTTCCAGGTGATCGCGCCGATCACCCCGGCGAAGACGATGCCGAGGCTGGAGACACCTGTGGGCAGCTCGACCAGGCCGCTGCCGACGGTCTTGGCCACCTCGGCACCGAAGTGGGCGCCGATGAAGTTGCCGACCGCCGCCATGGCCAGGGCGACCCGTGGTGTCAGCGCCCGGGTGGAGATGCTTGTCGCGATCGCGTTGGCGGCATCGTGGAAGCCGTTGGTGTAGTCGAACACCAGGGCCACCCCGATCACCGCCAGCACGGCGATGAGCTCGGGACTCACAGGCTCAGGACTCCTTGACCGCGATGGTCTCGACGGTGTTGGCGACGTGCTCGAAGGCGTCGCAGGCGGCCTCCAGCTCGTCGGCGACCTCCTTCATCTTCAGCACGGTCAACGCGTCGTACTCACCGGAGAACAGCCGCACCAGCAGCATCCGATAGGCCTGGTCACCGTCGTTCTCCAGCCGGTTGATCTCGATCCAGTAGTCCTCGAGATCCTTCATCGACTTCAACCGGGGCATCGCGTCCGCGGTCAGCTTCGCCTGCTGGTCGAGCACGTGCACCAGCTCGTGCATCTCCCGTGGCAACGACGGCAGCTTGGTCAGCCCGTAGAGGTAGAGCAGGTTGCCCACCGCCTCCAGGTGGTCCATCACGTCGTCGAGCAGAGAGCCGAGCCGGTAGATGTCCTCCCGGTCGAAGGGGGTGACGAAGGTGGAGTTGATCTTCTTGTACAGCTCGTGGGTGATCTGGTCGCTGTCGTGCTCCACCTCGGTGAGCCGTTCGCTCACCGACTGCACCTCGACATCGGGCAGGGCAAGCTCGTTGAGCAGCTCGGTACCCCGGACCAGGTTCTGCGCGGCCCTGGTGAAGAGCTCGTAGAAAGCGCCCTCGTTGGGGCGGAAGGAAAACCTCACAGCACGGACCTCGTCGTGTCGGGTGGAAGGGGTGGCAGCCGCCGCTCGGCGCCCTGCTGAGGGAATGCTAGGGAACCGTCAGATCGGCGATTCGCCGGCCCACCCCTGGCCAGATCGCATTCACCGCTCGTTCAACTTCCGTTCACCTTCACCGGCCCCGTGGTTCCCAGCAGCCGCTCCCGTTCCCGCTCGATGTCGAAGTCGGCTGGCGGATACCCCAGATCAAGAGTGTCGAACGTCTCATTCAGCAGGTGCGCCACCGCCCAGTCCCGGTACCACTTGCGGTCGGCCGGTACCACGTACCACGGCACCAGATCCGTACCGCACCTGGCCAGGACCTCGGCGTACGCGGCCTGGTAGTCGTCCCAACGGGCCCGGGCATCGACGTCCGACGGGTGGTACTTCCAGTGCTTCGTCGGATCGTCCAGGCGGGCCAGCAGCCGCCGCGCCTGCTCGGCCTTGGAGATGTGCAGGAAGACCTTGACCACCACCACCCCGGCGTCGGTCAACTCCCGCTCGAACTCGTCGATCTCCGCGTACCGGGGCCGCCAGACGTCCTCCGGAGCCCGCTCCTGGACCCGGGGCACCAGCACGTCCTCGTAGTGCGAGCGGTTGAAGACCCCCAGGTGGCCCGGCGGTGGCAGGGCCCGGCGGATCCGCCACAGGAAGTGGTGCCGCAGTTCCTCGGCAGTCGGCGGGCCGAACGCCCGGATGTGCACGCCGAGCGGGTTCATCGCCCCGACCACCCGCTTGACCGTGCCGTCCTTGCCACCGCAGTCCATCGCCTGAAGCACCAGCAGCACCCGCCGCCCGACGCCGGGGTCGGCCTTGGCACCGGCGAACAGCATCTCCTGCCGGCCGGCCAGCCCCGCGCCCAGCCGGGCGACCTGCCGGCGGGCCCAGTTCTTGCGATCGGGTCCGGTCACCTCGATGCCGGGCAGCCCCGGAGTCGAGCGGGTGTCGATCGCCGCGAGGTCGACAGGTCCACCGGGCGGCACCCGGAGCCTGTCGCGTACCGCGCCGCCGGTCGGCGCCACCACGTCAAAGCCACAGTCGTCCACCATCGGAGCATCATCACCCGCAGGCCGTCGGTCCGCGCGCCGACGCCGCGTCGTGCCCCGGTTGGGGTCGACGCTGTGGGGAGGCGGTCAGACCACCAGGGCCAACCACTTGCGGTACGAGGTGGCGAACGGCTCCGTGCCGTCGCCGAGCGCGCCGAGCAGCCAGCGGGCCGCCGCCTCGGCCTCCGCCACCAGGTCGTCCGGGTACCCGAACCGGGCCCGGTGCTCGGTGAACTCGTCCTCGTCGCGCAGCTCGACCAGGCCGGTCTCGCGACGCCTCACCACGTCCAGGTCGAGGTCGATCAGGTGGACGGTGTCCTCACCCTCCCAGCGGGCCGGGCTGGCGATGTCGCAGTAGACCTCGCTGGTGCGCGGCGGCGGGTTGAACATGCCCGTCCACCAGGCGTGGTGCGGCACCAGCAGCACGAAGGGAATCTGCTCGACCGACGGTCGGCCGTGGTAGACCGAGCTGGTGCCGGCCGACACGCCGAGCCAGATGCCGAGGTCGTCCTCGGCCAGCCGGCGGGCCGGGTAGTCGCGGTGGGCGCTGCCGTCGAACTTGCGGTAGATCACCCGGATCACGTCGCTCGGCATGAGTCGCACCCTAGCCGATTCCGCCCAGGCGTCGCCGTCGGGAAGTTACCGGACGACGTGGCCGTGTTTTCCGTTCGGTGCCACCACGACACGGCTGTTCGGTACCGACCACGTCCGCCCCGGCGGGTACCGTGCCACGGTGACTCCGCCCCGCACCGCCACCGGCACCGGCACCACCCGCGGCAAGGCACGCCGGCGAGGCGACCGGCCCGGCGGAGCCGAGCTGTTGTCAGCCGCGGTCGGAGCGGTGCCGGGCGGTACGGCTCGGCCGGGCCAGCAGCGGATGGCCACCGCGATCGAGGAGTGCGTCCGCACCGGTGACCACCTTCTGGTGCAGGCCGGCACGGGTACCGGCAAGTCGCTGGCGTACCTCGCCCCGGCGTTGACCGTGGACGGTCCGGTGGTGGTCTCCACCGCCACCCTGGCGTTGCAGTCTCAACTGGTGGAGCACGACCTGCCCCGGTTGGCCGACGCCGTCGAACCGTTGCTCGGCCGACGCCCCACGTTCGCCGTCCTGAAGGGCCGGCACCACTACCTCTGCCTGGCCCGGCTGGAGAACTCCACGGCGGACGAACCGGAGGACACGCTCTTCGACGCCCCGGCCGAGAGTCCCGGTGGCACGCGCTGGCTCGGTGCGGCCGGCCGGTTGGGCAAGCAGGTCCAGCGCCTGCGGGACTGGGCCCTGGAGACCGACACCGGTGACCGCGACGAGTTGGACCCGGGCGTCGACGACCAGACGTGGCGGCTGGTCTCCATGCCGGCCCGCGAGTGCGTCGGCGCCTCCCGCTGCCCGTACGGCGCGGAGTGCTTCGCCGAGGCGTCCCGGGCCCGGGCCCGGGAGGCGGACATCGTGGTGACGAACCACAGCCTGCTCGCGGTCGACATGCTCGCCGGACGCCACATCGTTCCGCCGCACCGGCTGCTCGTCGTCGACGAGGCCCACGAGCTGGCCGACCGGGTCTCCTCGGCGGCCCAGGCGGAGCTGACCCCGGAGCTGATCGACAGGTCCGCCCGGCGGGCCCGTCCACTGCTGCGGCCGGAGACGGCCGAGGCGTTGACCGCGTCCGGTGACGCCCTGGCGGTCGGCCTGGCCGAGGCACCTGTCGGGCGGATCACCAGCGGGCTGCCCGGCCCGCTGCGGGAGGCGTGCACGCTGTTGGACGCCGCCACCCGTACCGCCCTGGACAGCATCGGCGACGTCAAGGCCGACGACCCCGACCTGGTACGCAAGCAGCAGGCCAAGGCCGTTCTCGACGAGCTGTCCACCACCGCCCAGCGACTGCTGGAGGAAGCCGAGCACGACGTGGCCTGGGTGGAGCGCAACGACGTCACCGGGCGGCGGGCGCTCGTGGTCGCGCCGCTGTCGGTCGCCGGCACCCTGGCCACCCACCTCTACGACGAGCGGACCGTGGTGGCCACCTCGGCCACCCTCGCGCTGGGCGGGCGGTTCGACACGGTGGCCCGGGCCCTGGGTCTCGACTCGCCACCACCCGGCCCACCGTCGCCGGCCGCCAGCGCCCTGGCCGCGGCCACCCGGCGCGCCACGCCGGACGATGCGGCGGGTGCTACGGCACCGACCCCGCCGGACCCCGCCGACGGGTTGACCGACTCCGGGCTCGGCTGGCGTTCGCTGGACGTCGGCTCGCCGTTCGACTACCCCCGGCAGGGCATCCTCTACGTGGCCGCCCACCTGCCCCGCCCGGCGGCCTCCGGGCTGCCCGAGGCCGCCGGGGAGGAACTGCTCGCGCTTGTCACCGCGCTCGGCGGTCGTACGCTCGGGCTCTTCTCCTCCCGACGGGCCGCGCAGCAGGCGGCGGAGCTGCTGCGCGCCCGGACCGACCTGCCGGTGCTGCTCCAGGGCGAGGAGGCGCTGCCGCTGCTGGTCCGGCGCTTCCGGGAGGAACGATCGAGCTGTCTGTTCGGGGTGATGTCGCTGTGGCAGGGCGTCGACGTGCCGGGTGATTCGTGCCAGCTCGTGGTGATCGACAGGCTGCCCTTCCCGCGCCCCGACGAACCGCTCGCGGCGGCTCGGGCGGCGGCTGTCGACGCGCAGGGTGGCTCCGGCTTCGCGGCGGTGAGCGTCCCGATCGCCGCGGTGCGGTTGGCCCAGGGCGTGGGCCGGTTGATCCGGGCGAACGGGGACCGGGGCGTAGTGGCGGTGCTCGACTCCCGGCTGGAGACGGCCCGCAGCTACGGCTCGTTCCTGCGCCGCTCGCTGCCGCCGTTCTGGTACACGACCCGCCCAGAGGTGGCCCGGGGCGCGCTGACCCGCCTGGCGGCGAGCTGAGTCGTCCCAGTGCCGCCGCCGGCCACCGCTGTCGCGGCGTGGCCGCGCAGCGGGGTCAGGGCGCCCGGGAGGCGACGACGACGGCGTCGGGCGGGGTGTCCGGGACGCGCCGGGCGGCGAGGCGACGGACCGCGGTGTTGAGCACCGCGATGATGGGCACGGCCACCAACGCGCCGGTGATCCCGGCGAGCACCACACCGGCCGCCAGACCGATGATCACTGCGAGCGGATGGATGGCGACCGCCCTGCCCATGATCAGCGGCTGGAGGACGTGCCCCTCCACCTGCTGCACGCCGATCACCACGCCAAGGATGATCAATGCGGTCACCGGGCCGCTGTCGACGAGCGCCACAAGGACCGCCACGCCTCCGGAGAGGGTCGCGCCGACGATCGGGATGAACGCGCCGAGGAAGACCAGGGCCGCCAGCGGGAAGGCGAACGGGATGTCGAAGATCACCAGGAAGATGCCGATGCCGACGGCGTCGATGAAGGCGACAAGCACTGTCGCCCGAACGTAGGCGACAAGCGTCGCCCAGGCGGCCCGCCCGGCGTCGTCGACCTTCCAACGCGCGGCGACCGGCAGCAGCCGGACCAGGAAACGCCAGATCATGTTGCCGTCGCGCAGGAAGAAGAAGGTGGCGAAGAGGACAAGCACGGTGCCGGTCAGCACCTCGGCGAGGGTGGCTGCGGTGGAGAGGGCACCGCTGGTGAACCGCTCGGTGTTGTTGTTGACCCACTGCTGGGTCTCCTCGATGTACCTGTCGAGGTCGTTGTCCGACAGGTGCAGCGGCCCGGTCTTGAGCCAGTCCTGGATCTGTTGCAGACCCTGGGTCGACTTCGCGGTCAGTTCCGGGACGCCCTTGATGAACTCGTTGACCACCAGGGTGAGCGTGCCGATCACCGCGGCCAGCCCGGTGACCAGCACCACCGCGGTCGCCAGCGATCTCGGCAGGCGGGCCCGGAGCAGCCAGCCGACGGCGGGTGCCAGCAGCGCCGACAGCAGGAGCGCCACGGCCAACGGAATGATCACGATGCTGATCGTGCCGACGAGCTTCAGCAGCGCCCAGAAGACGATGCCGATGACGATCAGTCGCCAACACCAGGCGGCGGCGATCCGCAGCGCGTGCGGCACGTCGGCGTCGTCGCGGCTGGAGGTGGAGTTGTGCACCGGGGTGGGCGGTTCGGCACCGACCACCGTTGCCGCCGGCGGTGCCGCCGGCCCGGGGCTCGACGGGGAGGCCACGCTGGCCGGCTCCGGGGCGTCGGGCGGTGTCCGGCGACCCGCTCGGACCGATTCCCGGCCCGACTCGTACGCGCGACGCAGCCGTCCGCGTATCCGCTCGAAGCGGCTCAAGCGCACCTCCCGGCAGATCTCGGCCCGCGCACTGCGTCAGGTCGGACAGGATACGCCCGACCAGGCAACGGTAGGACGAATTCGTCACCCACAGTGCCCCACCGACCGGTGCGCTAACCCGATGACCACCGACGGCCGGCGGAGAACGACACGGTAGCGTCTGCGGCGTGACAGCCGACCCGAACCTCGACACCGGCCTGCCCATCCGGCTGCTGCACGACCGCGTGCTGGTGCGGATGGAGGGCAGCGACGGCGAGCGGCGTTCCAGCGCCGGCATCGTGATTCCCGCCACCGCGGCCGTGGGCAAACGCCTGGCGTGGGCCACGGCCGTCGGCGTCGGCCCCAACGTACGATCCATCGTCTCCGGCGACCGGGTGCTCTTCGACCCCGACGACCGCTCCGAGGTCGAGTTGCACGGCCGCGGCTACGTGCTGCTGCGGGAACGCGACGTACACGCGGTGGCCGCCGAGCGGATCGAGGAGAACGCGACAGGTCTCTACCTCTGACAGTTCCGCGACCCTCGACCGGCCCACGCGTCGTTTGCCGCGCTCCCCGACGGGAAGCCAGCCGCACCACCGGCCTGGGGAGGGACGATGCCGGTATTCGTGAAGAAGGTGCTGGCCTGGGGAAGCCTCGCGTTCCTGATCTACTTCATGGCGTTCCGGCCGGAGGGCGCCGCGCAGATGTTCAAGGCCATCGGTGCGGCCCTGATGATGATGGCCCAGGGGCTCGGAGACTTCCTCACCAGCCTGATGACCTGAGCTCCGCCCGCCCGGTGACGGGCGGGCGGACCGGGTGCTCAGCGGTGACCGGGCGGCCAGGGGGCGGCGGGCCGTGGCCCGTACCAGCCCGGTTGGCCGTAGCCAGCGGGAAAGGCGGGCGGCGGAGGCGGCGGAGTGAGCACCACCGGGATCGGGACCACAGGCTCCTCGGGTGCCTCCACCGGGCGCTGCGAACCGTCGGGGAAGCGCAGGTGGTAGCGGTGCCCGTCCCAGACGCCGACAGGTGACTGCGGGTCCCGACCGACGAAGTACGACCGGTATGCGGCGATGGAGTGCAACAGTTCCTGTTCCTCCCGGGCCGTCCGGTCCCGGTCGACCGGGCGGCGGTCCAGACCCCGGGTGGCACCGTCGCGAAGCAGCGCCAGCCGGGTCGCCGCGAACTGGTAGCCGCGCATCGCCCGTAGACCGGCGTCGCCGGCCACCCGCCGGGCCCACACCCGGGCCGCGTGTCGCCGGCCGAGGCTGCTCAGCGCGGCCACCTCCGGTGGCGTGAGCCAGCCGGCCCGGACGTAGTCCGGCAGCACCCGTTCGGTGAGCCGCCCCTCCCAGGCCCGCAGCCAGACCGCCAGGCCGACCATGCCGAAGAAGATCGGCACCATCACGCCAACGAAGCCGAAGAGCGAGATCAGCACCTCGCCGGTGGCCTGGGTCAGCGTGGGCAGCAGGTTCCACGCCCCGTGCAGCATCATCGCCAGCAGCAGCCCGGCGACCGGGGCGAAGAACCGCACCCGGCGGTCCGCCGACCGGGCGGCGATACCGAGACCGATACCGGCCATCGAGGTGAACAACGGGTGGGCGAACCCGAAGAGCAGGATCCGGACGATGAAGATGGCGATCACCTGTTGCGCCCCGGTCGCCGGCCCGTACTGCTCGACTCCCGTTGCGTATCCGTACCCACCCAGGTAGAGGATGTTCTCCACCATCGCGAAGCCGATCGCGGAGAGACCGCAGTAGACGAGGCCGTCGGTGATGCCCGACCATTCCCGCCGCCGGAAGACCAGCAGCAGGATCGGGCCGAGTGTCTTTGTCAGTTCCTCGATGAAGGGCGCGACCAGCACGGCGGTGAGCGCGACGGGCAGGCCCTGGTCCTCGAACCAGCCGGCCGCTGTCTCGTTCACCGTCAGCGACGCCGCTGTGGAGACGAAGGCGCCCCAGGCGAAGCAGAAGACCAGGTACTTCAGCGGCTCGGGTTCGTAGCGGTCGAGCCAGAGGAAACAGGCCACCAGCACCGGGACCGGCAGGACCGCGGCGGCGGTACCGACGAGCAGGGCCTCCGGGCCGAGGCTGGTACCGAGGGTGAAGAGCATGAAGATCGCGCAGGCCGCGATCAGGATGATCACCCCAGTCAGCACCAGCGCCCGTCGCCAGCTGAGCCGGCGTCGTGGCATTCCGGGTACGCCACCACCCGCGCCTGGATCGGCGGGCACGGACGGCGACGGCGGCAGAGATCCGCCGGACGGGGTGACGGCCATGCGGTCAGCGTAGTCATGCCCGGCCCGTCGGGCCGGGCGCATGGCCGCCCCGGGTGGACTCAGCCGACCGGGGGCGCGGTAGGTCGTTGCACTGCCGGTTCCGGCCCGGCCGGCGCCCCCGGTCGGTCCAGTTCACCGAAGGAGCGTCGGACCAGCCGGTTCGCCTCCTCCTGACTGATGCCGGAAGCCACCAGCAGGTCACTGGCGGTGGTACGCACCTGGGCCACCACCACGCTGCCGGAGAACCCGACCCCGTCGCCGTACGCCCGGCCGGCCTCGCTGACGGCACGCAGCGACCGCTCCCGGGCCTGCTCGGGTTCCTCGCCCTGAGCGAACTCCTTCTGCAGCTGGCGGACCGACGCGGCCAGGTGGGCGACCGCGTCCGGCATCGGCTCCGGGACCGGCTCGTCGTCCTCCACCAGGGTCACCGCACGACGGATCAGGGTGCCGCTGTTCCGCATCGCCCGGTCGATCGGATCGGCCGCCTCCGCGTAGTGGGTGAGTTCGCTGCGTCGGTGCCACCGCGCCGGGGAGAGCAGCGCGGTCTCCTTGGCGCCCTCGATCGCCTCGGCGAAGGTGGTCAGCTCATCCTTGTTGTCGCGCAACCGGTCCAGCGCACCCTGGATCTTGTCCCGATCACGTTCCCGCAGCCCCTCAGCGGCGCGTTCAAGCTGCTCGGCGAGCAGGTCCAGCGCCGGCCGGGCCGCCCGGTTGAGCACCCGTAGCGGGTTGAGCGGCAGCAGGATCGCGGTGACCAGCAGCGCGATGCTGCCGCCGACTATCGCATCGATGAACCGGGGTATCTCCAGATCCTCGACCGACGGGCTGAGCGTGACGATCAGCACCGCGGTCGCCGCGGCCTGGATGACGATGGCGACGCTGCCGCCGGCGAAGACGGTGAGCACGATGGCGGAGGTGACCACCAACCCGAGTTGCCACGGCCCGGTGCCGAGGAAGTAGATCAGCAGGTCGCCGACGAAGACCCCGACACCCACTCCGAGGATCAGCTCGATGGTCCGGCGGAACCGCTGCCCCACCGAGACGGCCAGGGTGCCGACGGCGGAGATCGGGGCGAAGACCGGCTGCGGATTGCCCAGCAGCTCGTGCGCGGCCACCCAGGACAGCCCGGCCGCCAGACCCGCCTGGGCGGCGAGGCCGAGCGACAGGCGCACCCGGTGCAGGCGGTCGCGCAGGGTGGCCTTCCCACGGTGGTGTAGCTGCGCCATCGTGCCGGCGATCCGGGCCGAGTCCACGTCGGACCGGCCGTCACGCGCACCGTCGCGGCGCAACAGCCGAGACAGTCCGTTCCGGGCCACCGCCATGGCCGGGACTACCCGCCTGGCGCGCGGACATTCCCACCGAAGCGGTACATCCCTCCGATCCGGCGGCAGCGCGTCCCGGGCCCGTCGACGAATGGGGCAGACTCGGCCCGGTGACGGGGTTGATCGCACGATGGCGCGCCGCCGCCCGGGCAGCCGGAGCTGTCGACCCGGGGCCTGTCGACGCCGCCGGGGCCGAACTGCTCGCCCGATGGCGGGAGCCGCACCGGCACTACCACACGGTCGCGCATCTGATCGCCGTGCTCGACGTGATCGACAGGCACGCCTCGACCGCGCGCCGACCTGATCTGGTCCGACTCGCCGCCTGGTGCCACGACGCGGTGTACGACCCTCGCGCGTCCGGCGACCGCAACGAGCGCGACAGTGCGGAGCTGGCCGACGCCCTGCTCATCGGGCTCGGGCTGCCCGCTGCCGCGGTGGCCGAGGTGAATCGACTGGTCCTGCTCACCGCCGGCCATATGGTGGATCCGGCGGACACCGAGGGCGCGCTGCTCTGCGACGCCGACCTGGCCGTGCTGGCCGCACCACCACAGGAGTACGACAGGTACGCCGCCGCGATCCGGCAGGAGTACGCCCACGTCCCCGAGCCGCACTACCGCACCGCCCGCGCCCAGGTGCTCACCGCCCTGCTGGCCCTACCCACCCTCTACCGCATCCCGGCGCTGGCCGCCCACTGGACCCACCCCGCCCACACAAACCTCACCCGCGAACTAACCCACCTCTCCCCCTGACCCGCTGACCCCCTAACCCACCCCAACCCACCCCCACCGCGATCATGCAGTTGTGGCAGGTTTTACGGGTGTCATATCCCCTTTGTCACGTGCCACAACTGCATGATCGGCGCGGAGCCGGGTGGGGCGGGAGAGGTGTTTGGGGCGGCGGAGGTTGGCGGCGCGGAGGAGGCGGACGATGTCGCGGCTGGGCACGACCTGCGCGCCGAGCCAGACGGCCATCGCGAAGCGGTCCGCGGGGATGTCGTAGTGGTCCCGGTCGAAGCCCCGCCTGGGGGCACCCAGCATCTCGGCGAAGGCGTGCAGCTCGGCGAGGGAGACGTCACTGATCAGGTGCGACCAGAGGCGGCCGCGCCCCGGCCAGGACGGCCGGTCCACGTAGATCACGGCAGCCACCGTACCGGGCGCCGACCCAGGTTGGTGATCACCTGTGGCCGGTCGTAGCCTCGGCCGCATGGCCACCTCCCCGTTCCTCGACGACCTGCGTGCCGCGCTCGGGCCGGAGGCGGTACTCACCGATCCGGACCTGCTGCGCGGGCACGAGCGGGACGAGGCCGACCTGTGTGCCTCGGCGATCCCGCTCGTGGTGACCCGGCCGCGCAGTACCGAGGAGGTGGTCGCGGTGGTCCGGGCAGCCGGACGGTACGGCGTACCTGTGGTGCCGCAGGGTGCGCGTACCGGGCTGGCGGGCGCGGCGAACGCGGTCGACGGCGCTGTGGTGATCAGCACCACCGCGATGGACGCGATCCTGGAGATCGATCCGGTGAGTCGGATCGCTGTCGTCCAGCCGGGAGTGGTAAACGCCGCGCTCAGCGCCGCCGTGGGCGAGCGCGGTCTCTGGTACCCGCCGGACCCGGGTTCCTGGGAGTCGTCCACCATCGGCGGCAACGTCGCCACCAACGCGGGCGGGATGTGCTGCGTCAAGTACGGCGTGACCACCGAGTACGTGCTCGGTCTGGAGGTGGTGCTCGCCTCCGGCGAGGTGCTGCGCACCGGGCGGCGCACCGCCAAGGGCGTGGCCGGCTACGACCTGACCCGACTCTTCGTCGGTTCGGAGGGCACCCTCGGTGTGATCACCGAAGTGACGGTGGCGCTGCGGCCCGCTCCGGCGGAGTCGCTGACCCTGGTCGCGGTGTTCGGCTCGACCGCCACGGCGGGCGAGGCGGTGGCCCGGATCGCCGCCCAGGGGCTCTCTCCCAGCCTGCTGGAACTGCTCGACCGCACCCACCTGGCGGCGATCGAGGCGTACCGGCCGATGGGGTTGCGCACCGACGCAGAGGCGCTGCTGCTGGCCGCCGCCGACACCGGCACCCGGGCGGCGGCGGACCTGGCCGAGTTGGCCGCGGCCTGCGAGGCGGCCGGCGCCGAGGAGGTCTACGCGGCCAGCGACGCCGTGGAAGCCGCCGCGTTGTTGCAGGCCCGCCGACTGGCCCACCCGGCCATGGAGAAGTACGCCGCGGACACGTACCCGGGCGGCAACGGTGGACTGATCATCGACGACCTGGCGGTACCCCGGGGAACTCTGGCCGCGCTGCTCGACGGGGTGGCCCGGATCGCGGCCGAGTGCCAGGTGCCGATCGGCGTGGTCGGTCATGCCGGTGACGGCAACATGCACCCCAACATCGTCGTCGACCGAGCCGATCCGGCGAGCCTGGAGCGCGGCCGGCGGGCCTTCGACGAGATCATGCGGTTGGGGCTGGACCTCGGCGGCACCTGCACCGGTGAGCACGGCGTCGGCCTGCTCAAGCGGGACTGGCTGGCCCGGGAGATCGGTCCGGTGGGTGTCCGGGTGCACCACGCGATCAAGGCGGCGCTCGACCCGACCGGCCTGCTCAACCCCGGAAAGGTGCTCTGACCCGCGTCAGCCGACCATCTCGGCGGGCGTGTTCTGGGTGAGCAGCAGCAGGATCTCCTCGGCCACCGGCGGCCGTTCCTCCCCCGGGCAGTCCTGGGAGGTGATCAGGCCGGCTGCGGTCAGCAGGCTTGAGGTGAGAGCGCCGACGCAGCTGACCCGGTAGCCGCGCGCCTCGTCGGTCTCCCGGGCCAGATCCGGCTCGGCTAGGAGCTGCTGCAGGCGCTCCCGCTGCTCCTCGCTCAACGCGCCGGTCGAGGTGACCCCGTCGCCGGCACAGTCGATGCACTCCCAGCGCCCGTCCGGCTCCACGTTCAGGGTGCGTAGCGGCCCGTCGGGACCGTGATTCTGCAGCAGGCTGACCCGGCCCTTTCCGGTGGTGGCAGCCCCCGCACCGCCGGGTTGCCCGGCAGCCGGGGCGCTCGCCTCCACGGACGGGTCGGAGCGATCACCGAAGGGGGCGCAGCCGCTGAGGACGATCGCCAGCAGGGCGACGCCGGGCAGGAAGGCCAGTCGTGATCGGGAAAGCGCCATCACTCGCGGAACTTACCCCACCGTAGGTAGCGAGCGTAACCCGCCGGATGGATATCCATGCTCAGCGATCTCCAGAGTGGATAGGTCAGCGGGCCAGGCCCGCCGCGCCGTCGTCGGCACCCCGATCCGCCGGGTATCCCCGCACATCCGGGGCACCGAGTCGCGCGGCGTCGGCTGTCGCGTCGTCCGGCATCAGCTGGGACTGCCGCTCGGCCTCCACCCGGGCCCGGTAGTGGATCACCTCCCGGGTCCGTCGGGCCGCGTCCCAGCCCAGCACCGCGCCCATCAGCTCCGCCGCGTGTTCCGCCGACTCCAGGCCCCGGTGCGCCGTCTCGAAGGAGATCCGGGTACGCCGGGTCAGCACGTCCTCCAGGTGCAACGCCCCTTCGGCGCGGGCCGCGTACGTCACCTCTGCGGCGAGGTACTCCGGCGCGCCGGCCAGCGGGGAGGCCAGCAGCGGGTCGGCGTCGATCAGGGCGAGCAGGTCCAGAGTCAGGCTGCCGTAGCGCTCCAGCAGGTGCTCCACCACGCCCACCGGCAAACCGTGGCGGCGGGCCAGATCCGCCCGGTCCCGCCACATTGCCGTGTACCCGTCCGCGCCGAGCAGCGGCAGGTCCGCGGTGCGCGACACACGCTGGCCGCCGAGCCGCCGCACCGCCCGGTCCACCACGTCGGCGGCCATCACCCGGTACGTCGTGTACTTGCCACCGGCCACCAGCAGGAGCCCGAGCATCGGCTCGATGACGGCGTGCTCCCGGGAGAGCTTCGAGGTGGAGTCCGCCTCGCCGGCCAGCAACGGACGCAGTCCGGCGTAGACACCCTCGATGTCGGCGGTGGTCAGTGGGCGGTCCAGCACCGTGTTGACCTGCCGGAGCAGGTACTCGATGTCGCTGGCGGAGGCGGCCGGATGCGAACGGTCCAACCGCCAGTCGGTGTCCGTGGTACCGATGATCCAGTGTCCACCCCACGGGATGACGAACAGGACACTTGTGGCCGTACGCAGGATCAGTCCGGTCTCACCGGTGATTGCCGAGCGGGGCACCACCAGGTGCACGCCCTTGGACGCCCGGACCCGGATACCGGGCCGCAGCCCGACGTCGTTGAGCATCCGCGACATGTCGTCGGTCCAGACACCCGTGGCGGCGATGACCGTGCGGGCGCGTACCTCGAACTCGGCTTCGGGGGAGCCGGCGGGTGCCTCCAGGTCGCGAACCCGGACCCCGGTGACCTCCCGTGCCTGCCGGATCAGCCCGACCGCGCGGGCGCTGCTCACCACCGTCGCGCCCAGGCTGGCGGCGGTGCGCGCCAGCGTCACCACCAGACGGGCGTCGTCGACCTGCCCGTCGTGGTAGCGGATAGCGCCGGCCAGGCCGTCGGAGCGCAGGCTCGGGAAGACGCGGCGGGCACCCTCCCGGCTCAGGTGCCTGTGCAACGGCATCCCCCGGCCGCCGCCGAACACGCCCGCGAAGGCGTCGTACGCGGCCACCCCGGCACCGTAGTAGGCCCGACGCAGCAGCCGGGCGGGCAGGTCACGGACGCCCTGACCGGCGGGGAGCGGTACCAGGAACGGCACCGGCCGCACCAGGTGCGGCGCCAGCCGGGTGGCCAGCAGCCCGCGCTCGGTGAGCGCCTCGTGCACCAGGCCCAACTCCAACTGTTCCAGGTAGCGCAGACCACCGTGGATCAGCTTGCTGGACCGGCTGGAGGTGCCGGCGGCGAAGTCGCGCGCCTCGACCAGGGCCACCTTGAGGCCCCGGGAGGCGGCGTCGACTGCCGCTCCGGCACCGGTCACCCCGCCCCCGATCACCAGCACGTCGAACCGCTCGGCGCGCAACCGACGCAGGTCGGCGGCGCGGCGGGCGGGCGAGAGCTGCCCGGCAACGGACCGCAGAACGTTCGGATCACGCACCCGTCCACGTTAACCGCCCCGGCCCTCCCCCACACGTGCCGGCACCGGCACCTCCGTCGGTTCCCCGGCAGCCGTCGGGTTTCAGAAGCGGCCGGGCCGTACTGTGTGCGGATGCGGGCGGAACCCACCACACCCGGCTCGACCGGTAGCCCCTGGGCGATCGTCGCGGCGGTGTTCGCCGGCTGCTGGACGGTCGCGGTCACGGTCCTGGCGCAGACCGGCGGCTGGGCCGTCGAGCAGGTGGTGCTGATCGGCGGACTGGACCGGCTGGTGCCGCTCTGGCCGGTGGTCTGCGTGCTCACCGTGCTGCTGATCGCCGCCGCGACGCTGCCGTTGGCCCTGATTCCCCGCTCGGCGACGGTCCGCGTCACCGGACGACTCTGGTTCGCCGGTGCGCTCGTGCTCGGCGTGCTCGGGCTGCTGCGGACGATCCCTCCGGTGCACCACGAGGCGTACCTCGCCGCGCTGGCCCTCGTGGCGATGCTGCTGGCGGTGGTGACGACCCGGCTACCCGCCCACGTCCTCGGCCCCGGCCGACCTCCCGAAACCTCGCAGCCCGAGTACGCCCCCGAAAGCCCTGACGGCCCCGGGGCGGTCACCGCCGAGCCCGTCGGCGGTCCCGGGGCGGCAGACCTGGCTGGACGGCCGGCACGACTCGACGCACGTCCGTCGGTGGCGGCCCTGCTCGCCGTGGCGGCCGGGCTCGCCCTGCTGCTGCCCTGGGTCTGGTTGGGCGCGCTCGGCGGGTTGCTGGAGACCATTCTCGCCGGACTGGGCGCGGCAGCCGTCGGCGTACTGGCCGCAGCGTTGCTCGATGCCCGGTTCTGGGCTCGCTTCGAGGCCGGCGAGCCACCTCGACCGGCCGGCCTGGTGCTGGTGGGCGGTCTCGTCGCCGGGGTGGCGCTGCTGCTGGTGGGCGCCGGCACCGGCCACTCCGGTGCACACCTGCCGCTGCTGGTGACGCTGCCGCCCACCGGCTTCGCGTTGGCCGCGCTGCGGGCGGTGACCCGCCATCCGGCCGGAGCGGGCGGCCGGGCGCCGACCGCCTGGCTGGTCGGGCTCGGCGTGTTCGGCCCGTTGGCCTTCACCGATCCGGAGGAGGTCAGCCTGCTGCTGGTCGGCACCCGCGACGTGCCGTTCTGGGTGGCGGCCGCGACCGGGGCCGCACTCGCCGTCGGGCTGGTGCTCGCGGTCGGGTACGCCCTGCTGCTGGCCCGCCCCTCGGCCCGCGCGCCCGGCCGGGCGCTGGCCGGTGCGAGCGCCCTGACGCTGCTGGTCACGGTCGGCCTGGTCGGCGGCGCGGCGGGCCAGCCCGGGCTGTACGGGGAACGGCTCTTCGTGCTGCTGCGGGAACAGGCGGACCTCAGCGGTGTGAGCGGCGGGCCAGGTCGAGCGGGTCGGGACGCCCGGGCCGGTGAGGTCTACCGGCGGCTTGTCGACACCGCCGACCGGACCCAGGCCGACCTGCGGCGGGACCTGCGCCGGGCACGGTTGCCGCACACCCCCTACTACCTGGTCAACGCGATCGAGGTGGATGGTGGTCCGGCGGTGCGGGCCTGGCTGTCCCGCCGGCCCGAGGTGGCCCGGGTGCTTGTCAACCAGCGGCTGCGGCCGTTGCCGGCCCCCGCCGACAGCGCCAGCGCCACCGGCGACGCCCCGCCCCCGTCCGGCCCGCCGTGGCACATCACCATGATCGGCGCGGATCGGGTCTGGTCCGAGTTGGACGTCACAGGCGCCGGGGTGACGGTGGGCAGCTCCGACTCCGGGGTGGACGGGGGTCATCCGACCCTGGCCGGGGGCTTCCGGGGTGGCGACGACTCGTGGTTCGACCCGTGGAACGGCACCGGGACGCCGGCTGACCGCAGCGGGCACGGCACCCACACGGTGGGCAGCGCTGTCGGGCGGGGCGGCATCGGAGTGGCCCCCGGGGCGCAGTGGGTGGGCTGCGTGAACCTCGACCGCAACCTGGGGAATCCGGCCGCCTACCTCGACTGCCTCCAGTTCATGCTGGCGCCCTTCCCGCCCGGCGGCGATCCGTTCCGGCAGGGACGGCCCGCCCGGGCGCCGGAGATCCTGACCAACTCGTGGGGCTGCCCACCGATCGAGGGCTGCGATCCGCGAGCGCTGCGGCCGGCCACGGCGGCGTTGGAGGCCGCCGGCATCCTCGTGGTCGCGGCGGCCGGCAACACCGGCCCGTTCTGCGGTTCCGTGCAGGACCCGCCCGCACCGTACGCGGACGTGCTGACCGTCGGCGCGGTGGACGACCGGCGGCGGGTGACCGCCTTCTCCTCCCGTGGCCCGACGATCTCCGGTGCAACGAAACCGGATCTGATGGCACCGGGGGCGGAGATCGTTTCGGCGATGCCGGGCGGCGGGTACGCCGTGCTCGACGGCACCTCGATGGCCACGCCGCAGGTGGCCGGCGTGGTCGCGCTGATGTGGTCGGCCAACCCTGAACTCATCGGTGATCTGGACCGGACCCGCCGGATTCTGGCCGAGACGGCAGACCCGGTCGAGACCGACGGCCCGTCCCGGGACCAGACCGACGACTGCGGTGGGCCGCCGAACATCGCCGGTGCCGGCCTGGTCAACGCGTACGAGGCGGTTTCGGCGGCCCGTGGTTGATCGTCCGTAACCGATTTCACCCAACGTGAGCGAATCTCGCCCCGGGGTTATCCGACCATTCCTGACCTGCTATCTTGCGGCTTCATGCACGGTCATTCACCCGGGGCGGCGGCTCCCCTGCCGCCGTCGTCGACAGCCCGCTGGCGGGGCATGGCCCTGCTGATCCTGCTGGGCGTCCCGGCCCTCGTCGTGGCGCTGTGCTGCGGAGTGGTCCACGTGGTCACCAGGTCCGCCACCGACGACCCGTTCAGCCACCGCGGCGGCGTCACCGGCCCGCCCTGACCCGGGTCACCGGTTCAGCACCGGCGGTGCCCGCATTCGGGCAGTGCAGCGCGTCCGGGGCGAATGCGTCGTCTCCCGTACCGCAGGTCGCGGTGCCGCAGTCGAAAGGGCAAATGGCAGATAGATCCTGATAATGCCGTTCAGCCGCCCCGACGCTCGGCGCCCCCTACCGTTTCGGTAGAGGAGGCAGCGATGACCATGGACGACGATCAGACCCGGGACGCCCCGCCGGCCACCCGGGCCACGGTCCACGGACTCCCCGGCCAACTGCCGATCGACCGGCTCGACTATGGCGACGCCGAGCAACTGGCCGAGATGACAGGTGCGAGCGAGCCACCCGAGGAGCCACTCATCCTGGTGGACGAGCCGGTTCAACACCCACCGTACGACCGGGCGCGGCAGCGACGGAACCGGCGGCCACTGCCGACGTAGCGGTCCAGGCGGCAACACTGCGGGGACCAGAGACGACGACACTGCCGAGACACAGCGGAAGGGGCGGACCGCTGACGCGGCCCGCCCCTTCCGGCGTTGGAGCTGGACTCAGAAGTCCATGTCCCCGCCGCCCGGGCCAGCCGGTGCGGCCGGGGTCTTCTCCGGCTTGTCCGCCACGACGGCCTCGGTGGTGAGGAACAGCGCGGCGATCGACGAGGCGTTCTGCAGCGCCGAACGGGTCACCTTGGCCGGGTCGATGATGCCCGCGGCCAGCAGGTCGACGTACTCGCCGGTCGCGGCGTTGAGGCCGTGACCCGGGTCGAGGTTGCGGACCCGCTCCACCACGACGCCGCCCTCAAGGCCGGCGTTCACGGCGATCTGCCGCAGCGGGGCGTCCAGCGCGATCTTCACGATCTGCGCGCCGGTCGCCTCGTCGCCGGCCAGGTCGAGCTTGTCGAAGGCGGTCTTGCCGGCCTGAACCAGCGCGACACCACCACCCGGGACGATGCCCTCCTCGACGGCGGCCTTGGCGTTGCGGACCGCGTCCTCGATGCGGTGCTTGCGCTCCTTGAGCTCGACCTCGGTGGCCGCGCCGACCTTGATCACCGCAACGCCGCCGGCCAGCTTGGCCAGCCGCTCCTGCAGCTTCTCCCGGTCGTAGTCGGAGTCGCTCTTGTCAATCTCGGCCCGGATCTGGTTGACCCGGCCCTGGATCTGCTCGGCGTCGCCGGCACCGTCGACGATCGTGGTCTCGTCCTTGGTCACCACGACCTTGCGGGCGCGGCCCAGCATGTCGAGACTGACGGCGTCCAGCTTGAGGCCGACCTCCTCGCTGATGACCTGGCCACCGGTGAGGATGGCGATGTCGGTCAGCATGGCCTTACGGCGGTCACCGAAGCCCGGAGCCTTCACGGCGACCGACTTGAAGGTGCCACGGACCTTGTTGACCACGAGCGTGGCCAGGGCCTCGCCCTCCAGGTCCTCGGCGATGATCAGCAGCGGCTTGCCGCCCTGCATGACCTTCTCCAGGATCGGGAGCAGGTCCTTGACCGACGAGATCTTGCTGTTCGCGATCAGGATGTACGGGTCGTCGAAGACGGCCTCCATACGCTCCGGGTCGGTCATGAAGTAGGCCGAGATGTAGCCCTTGTCGAAGCGCATACCCTCGGTGAGCTCCAGCTCCAGCCCGAAGGTGTTGCTCTCCTCGACGGTGATGACGCCTTCCTTGCCGACCTTGTCCATCGCCTCGGCGATGATCTCGCCGACGCTGGTGTCACCAGCGGAGATGGAGGCGGTGGAGGCGATCTGCTCCTTGGTCTCAACGTCCTTGGCGAGCTTCAGCAGCTCCTCCGAGACGTTGGCGACGGCAGCCTCGATGCCCCGCTTCAGGGCCATCGGGTTGGCACCGGCGGCCACGTTGCGCAGGCCCTCGCGAACGAGTGCCTGGGCCAGGACGGTCGCCGTCGTCGTGCCGTCACCGGCGACGTCGTCGGTCTTCTTGGCGACCTCCTTGACCAGCTCGGCGCCGATCTTCTCGTACGGGTCCTCGAGCTCGATCTCCTTGGCGATGCTCACACCATCGTTGGTGATGGTGGGGGCACCCCACTTCTTCTCGAGCACGACGTTGCGGCCCTTGGGGCCGAGGGTCACCTTCACGGCGTCGGCGAGCTGGTTCATGCCCCGCTCGAGGCCGCGGCGCGCCTCTTCGTCGAACGCGATCATCTTGGCCATACGGCGTTGTCCTCCTGGACACTCACGGGCCACCCGAGTGTGTGCCCCGGATGGGCCGTCTGGTGTACGCACCTTGGGACGTCGCCACCTGGCGACGGCGACGTCTCCTCGGCCGGGCCGGATAGCCCGCGACGACCGGCCACGTGCCTCACCCGTGGTTATGTCACGGGCGCGACCGCAGCCCCACCGTCCCGACCAACTGGCACTCACGCCATGCGAGTGCCAATGACTTGTTTAGCACTCTGCCCTGCCGAGTGCAAGCACGATGGCCCGGGTCAGCCGAGTTCGGCCGCCAGTTGCGCGCCGTTCACCGGCCCCTCGTGCGCCCGCTGCTCGGCGTAGGTGACAACGAGCCCGACCAGCTGCGCGAGGTACGCCGGCAACGTCAGCACGGCGACCACCGCAATCGTCAGCACCACACCCACAGCCGTACCCGGCGAGTCCAGCGGAGTGGCGCCGAAGGGCAGGATCGCCAGCGACTCGACAAGGCTCGCGACGAGCGAGACGCCGATCACGGCGGCGCCCACCAGCGCCACCCGGCCGAGCAGCAGCCCCAGCCGGTCGCGCAGCATGCGGTGCGACCGGCTCAGTGGGTCGTGCCGTTCGAAGAGGTAGACCGGACCGGCCATGGCCAGCGCGAAGGCCGCGTACACGCCGGGCAGGAAGCAGAGACAGAACCCGAAGGTGACGATCAGGGTGATGAGCAGCGTCCAGCCCCAGAGCCCGAGCGCCCGACGCAGCCCGTAGCGCAGGGCGGCACCGAGGCCGACCGGCTGGCCGGCCGCCTGCCTGGCGATCACCCAGGTGCCGGCGGCCCAGCCGACGCACTGCACCAGACCGAGCAGCAGGCTGCCGGTGACCAGCACGAGCAGGAGCATCGCGAGATCGGTCCAGAAGTTCGCCGGCAGCGCGGCGGAGTCGCTGGCGAGCTGGGCATCCCAACGGGCCGAGGGATCCACGGCCAGCACCAGCACCGACAGCACCGCGGCCGGCACCACCTGGGTGAGCATCAGGATCGGCAGCAGCTCTCGCCAGCCCCGGCGGGCGGCGCCCAGGCAGCGCGCGAACCAGCCGCCGAGCCCGGCCCCGGGCGGGGTGACCAGGGCGTCAGCGGGGTCGAGTCCGTAGCCGAGCGGGTGCGGGTACCGGCCGTAGGGCTGCTGGCCGGGATAGGCCGGCTGGCCCGGGTAGGGCGTCGTGCCGACGTGGGGCGGCTGGCCGGGCGGCGGACCGTACGCAGACGGACCGTACGGCGCCGGGCCGGGCGGGGGCGGACCGTACGGAGGCGCACCGGGCGGGGGCGGCTGACCGGCCCAACCGGCGGCGGGCGGTTCCGGCTCACCCGGAGGCGAGGAGAGCGGACCTGTCGGGGGCGGCTGGTCGGACATGAACCCTCCTCAGCGACGGCTGGATCGGTCCATGATCTTCCCTTGTGGGGCGCCGGCACCGCAGCCCCCTCCGGCCATGGTCACGCCACCCCGACGACGATCGGTCAATGGGGTGGGTGGTCAACGCTCAGATGACGCGTACCCGCTCGGCCTGCGGGCCCTTCTGGCCCTGGGCGATCTCGAACTCCACCCGTTGGCCGTCGTCCAGCGCCTTGTAGCCGTCCATCTCGATCGCGGAGAAGTGGACGAAGACGTCCTGCCCGCCGTCGACGGCGATGAAGCCGTAGCCCTTCTCGGCGTTGAACCACTTCACGGTGCCTTGTGCCACGGTGTTTTCCTCACTCTGCACGGCGTTCCACTACCTCGGGTCGCCGGCGCGCCGGCACCCGGAAACCACCGGTTTTGGGCGATCGGCGACGACCGCTGAAACGGGTGACCGAAATCGCACGCTACACGAGGAGTGACGACGGCGCACGACCACAAATCGGGCGTATTACGTTCACCCGCATCGTCGTCCGTCATTGTGATAAGCATGCGGGCATGACGAGCGTCACCGGCGGAACAGGCGTACGTGGAGCGGTGATCCGCCGGGTCGAGCCAGCCGACACGGCCCGGATGCGGGCGCTACGCCTGGAGATGCTCGCGGACGCGCCGCTGGCGTTCCTGGAGACGATCGCCGAGGCCGCGGCCCGACCCCACGCCGAGTACGCCGCCCGCGTCGCCCAGGTCTCGGCCGGCCCGGACACGGCGCAGTTCGTGGCCGATCCGGGCGGCCGGCTGGTCGGGCACGCCGGCGGGGTCACCCACCCGACCGAGCCGGGCGTGACGGTGATCTACGCCGTCTACATCACGCCGACCTGGCGCGGCACCGGCCTGCTCGCGGATCTGGTCGACGGGGTGGCGGGCTGGTCCCGGTCCTGCGGACGGGACGAGCTGATGCTTGAGGTGGTGGTCGGCAACGACCGTGCCTACCGGGCCTACCAGCGGCTGGGCTTCGTCGACACCGGGGTCCGCCTGCCGCATCCGAACATCCCCGCCCTGCGCGAACTCCAGATGCGCAGGGCGGTGTAGGCCGCAGCCCCTACGCGTGCCGGCGGCTCTGCACGATGCGGAACCGGTTCGCCACGTACGCCCCGTCGGTCAACGCCGAGTTGGCCGCCGCGTTCGCCCCGCTGCCGTGGAAGTCGGAGAAGGCCGCCGACTGGTTCACGAAGACACCACCCGTGAGGTTCGCCGACAGGTGCACCCCGACCTCGACAGCTGTCGCCTCGGTGGCGTCCAGCACCGCTTCGTCGGTGGAGTAGACGGCCGCGGTGAGAGCGCCCTTCTCACCCACGGTCGAGCGGAGGATCTCCAGGCTGTGCGCGGTGGAGTCGGTGGCGATGGCGAAGGAGATCGGCCCGAACCACTCCCGCGAGTAGGTGGCGGCGTCGTCGGCGTCGAGCTTGACGATTGTCGGCGTACGCACGACGGCGTCCGGGAACGACGGGTGCTCGACGGTACGCGACTCCAGCACCGGCGCACCGACCTTGGCGACCTCGTCCAGCCGCTCCAGCACACCGTCGTTGACGATCGCGCCGGTCAGCTCCACCCCCCGGGCCGGATCGCCGGTGAGCTTGCCGACCGCCGCGCCGATGCCGCCGGCCACCTCGTCGAAGCTCTTGTGCCCCTGGTCGGTGTCGATGCCGTCCCGCGGGATGAGGATGTTCTGCGAGGTGGTGCACATCTGGCCGCTGTAGAGCGTCAGCGTGAAGCCCAGGTTGCGGCACATCCCGGCGAAGTCGTCGGTGGAGTCGACCACCACCGTGTTGAGCCCCGCCTTCTCGGTGTAGACGGCAGCCTGCCGGGCGTTGGCCTCCAGCCAGTCGCCGTACTCGGTGGAGCCGGTGAAGTCGACGATCCGGACCGCCGGGTGCAGGGCCAGCGTCGAGGCGAGCTTCTCGCTCGGGGCCTCGGGGGCCAGCAGCACCAGGTTCGGATCGAAGTCGGCCTCGGCGAGCACCTCGCGGGCGTACCGGACGGTGACGGCCAGCGGCAGCACGGCGCGCGGGTGTGGCTTGATCACGACGGGGTTGCCGGTGACGAGCGAGGCGAACAACCCCGGGTACGAGTTCCAGGTCGGGAAGGTGTTGCAGCCGATGACCAGGGCCACCCCCCGGGGCACCACGTGGAAGGTCTTGCTCATCCGCAGCGGTTCGCCCTTGCCGGCGGCCTTCTCCCAGGCGGCGCTCCCCGGGTGCCGGGTCATCTCCGCGTACGAGTAGGCAAGCGCCTCAAGCGCGCGGTCCAGCGCGTGCGCGCCGCCGGCCTGGAAGGCCATCACGAACGCCTGGCCGCTGGTGAACTGCACCGCGTTGGCCAGCTCGAAGATGTTCCGGTGCAGCCGGTCGAGAATCTCCAGGCAGACGCCCACCCGGGTCTGCGGGCCGGCGTCACGCCAGGCGGGCAGCGCGGCGGAGGCGGCGGCGACCAACTGGTCGGCGTCGGCGTGCGGGTAGCGCACGTTCAGTGCGACGCCGAACGGGCTCTGCTCGGTGGCGACCCGGTCGCCGTCGCCCGGCTGGTCGAGCGGGAAGTCTGCGCCCAGGTACGCCTCGAAGGCCGCCTTGCCGTCGGCGGCGGCGGTCTCGCCGTACACCCGCGGGCTCGGGGATTCCGGGTAGGCGGACCAGTATCCCCGCTCCGTGATCGCGGTCAGCGCGCGGTTGAGGGTCTCGGCGTGCCTGTCGTAGAAGGGGTGCGGGGTCTCCGTCATGCCCGCCATCATGCAACACGAAGCCCCCAGATCAGTAGGGGCGTGTCACAACTTCAGATGGTCAGCTGCCAGTTGCTCCACCGGTCCACCACCCGGAAACCGAGCTGCTCGTTGATCGCGATCATGTGATCGTTGCTGCCCGCGTTGAAGGTGTCGATCACGCGTACCGTCGGCTCGTGGGCGAGCAGGTGCCGCAAGTTTTCGATCTTGGCAAGCAGGCCCAGCCGGTGGCCCCGGTGCTCCGGGTCGACGATTGTGATCTGCTGGAACGAGTGCCAGTCCGCCGACGCACCGACGTCCAGCAGGGTCCACGCGACAAGCCGGCCGGTCGCCTGGTGGCGGACGCCGACGTGGTAGCGCCGCCGGCCACGCGCCTCCAACGCCAGCTCGGTGCCGCGCAGGCGATCGGCGTCGACCTGCTCCGGCTCCCAGGCCAGGTCACCCATTGGCGCGTCCGCCAGCAACCGCCCGTCCAGATACGCCACGTCGGCGGCCAGGTCGTCGGGAGTACGACCCCGCCAGTGCAGCACCTCGTAGCCGCCCGCCCGGCCCCGGGCGTCGGCGAGCAGCGCGTCCAGCCGCGCCTGGTCCAGATCGGCGGTGTCCAGCCGCCGGCGCACGTCGGGCAGGGCGTCGACCGCGCCGAAGGCGGTGGCGAAGGCGGCACCCACCGAGGGGCGGTCGGGCTCGCCGGGTGGGTGGGCCATGCTCATCGCGCTCACCCGCTTGCGCCCGTGCTCGCGCAGCACGGCGAGACCGTGCTGGACCAGCGCCCGGCCCACCCCCCGACGCCGGTACGCCGGGTGCACGACCAGGTCGGCGGAGGCGTTCTCGGTGTTGTCCAGCTGCGGCAGGTCGAGCACGAGGTGGCCGGCGGGCTCACCGTCGAGGTGGGCCAGCAGGTTGACAGGTGCGTTGCCCGGCATCGGATGACGCACCATCGCCAGGAACCGCTGCCGGCAGAAGGGCGGGAAGTCGGGCAGATCGGCGGCGACGTACGCCGCGCCGATCCGGTACGCCTGCTCGATCGCCTGCTCGTCGGCGGGACCGAAGGGGGTGACGGTGACGGTCATGCCGGCAGCCTGCGCCAGAGACAGGCGAGCGGGCCAGCGAATTTTCGCTGGCCCGCTCGGACGTTGGTCGGGAGGGACGATCGCACAACGCCTCCGGCGCTGGGTCGTAAAGACTGAAAGTCTACGGCGAAGCGCCCTCCCGCACGGAGCATCTTGCGCCGTCCGTTTGCGGTCGTCAAGTCCCCGAGGGTGTGTTTCGCTCACTCCCTGCGAAATGCCGCTTACTCCCTGACCGTCGCGGTCAGCTGAGCAGGCCCGCGTCCCGGGCGGCGCGCAGCGACGGTTTGATCCGGTGGGTGGGGCCCACCTCGCCGGCCACCGCGTCGAGCGTCTTCAGCCCTTCGCCGGTGTTGAACACCACCGTCTCGGCCGTCGGGTCCAGCCGGCCCGACTCGACGAGCTTGCGCAGCACCGCCACGGTCACCCCGCCGGCCGTCTCCGCGAAGACCCCTGTGGTACGCGCCAACAGGCGCACCCCCGCGCGGATCTCGTCGTCGTCGGCGTGGTCCATCCAGCCACCGGTCCGACGCACCGCCTCCAGGGCGTACAGCCCGGCCGCCGGGTCGCCGATGTTCAGCGACTTGGCGATGCCTGTGGGCTTGACCGGGGTGATGGCGTCGGTGCCGGCGTGCAGTGCGGTGGCGATCGGGTTGCAGCCGGCGGACTGCGCGCCGAACACCTTCCAACCGTCGGCCGGCGCCTCGACCAGGCCGATCTCGACAAGCTCGCTGAACGCCTTGTCAATCTTGGTGAGCAGCTCACCCGAAGCCATCGGGATGACCACCTGGGCGGGGATGCGCCACCCGAGCTGCTCGGCCACCTCGTAGCCGAGCGTCTTGGACCCCTCCGCGTAGTAGGGCCGGACGTTGACGTTGACGAATGCGGTGTCCTCGAACTCGTCGGTCTCGACAAGCTCGCCACAGAGCCGGTTCACGTCGTCGTACGACCCGTCGATCGCGACCAGGTCGCCGCCGTAGACGGCGGTGGTGACGACCTTGCCCTGCTCCAGGTCGCTCGGGATGAAGACCACGGACGGCGCACCGACCCGGGCAGCGTGTGCGGCGACGGAGTTGGCCAGGTTACCGGTGGAGGCGCAGGCGAACCGGGAGAAACCCAGCGCGCGGGCGGCGGTGAGCGCCACCGACACCACCCGGTCCTTGAACGAGTGGGTGGGGTTGGCGCTGTCGTCCTTGACCCACAGCGGAGCGGTGATGCCCAACTCGACGGCGAGCCGGTCGGCGGCCACCAGCGGAGTGAACCCCGGGTCCAGGGTGACCCGGGCGGCCGGGTCCTGACCGGCGGGCAGCAGGGCGGCGTACCGCCAGAGGTTGCGCGGGCCGGCCTCGATCTGCTCGCGGGTCACGGCGGCGAGGGCGGCCGGGTCGTAGTCGACCTCCAACGGGCCGAAACACTCGTAACAGGCGTGCTGCGCGGCGAGCGGGTAGCGGGCCGAACAGGCCCGGCAGACCAGGGCACGGGCGGGGCTGGCGGCGGTGTCGATGCCGGACGGGGCGAGCGTCGACGTCATGTCGAAGTCCTCTCATCTTTCCCCGCATCGCACCCTGCGGCGGGGACGGAATTGGCACCTGCCCCGCCGAACGCTCAACGGTGAGCGTGCGAGGTGGTTGCCGGGGCGTCGTCGGGCCGTATCCCTCAGCCCCTCTGGATGAGGTATGCAGTTGTGTGACCGAGTCTAGGCAATCCGGTCGCGGCCGTCGCCGGTCAATCCCAGCTTGTGAGCGAAGCCTCAGCGGCGCCGTCGCGTGCCCCGGCGCCGCTGAGGCACTGCCGTCAGGCCGGGACCGATCGTGGTTCAGCCCGGTCCAGGGCGACAGTCGCGTCGCCGCGCCGCCACAGGTTGTCCACAGCCCAGGTGCCCGGGCCGAGCACCGCGATCAGGAAGAACGACCAGCAGAAGAGCACTGACAACTCGCCGTGGTTGCGCAGCGGCAGCAGCGACTCGGGCTGGTGGACCACGAAGTACGCGTAGGCCATGGAGCCCGACGCCAGCAGGGCCGCGGGCCGGGTGAACAGCCCGAGGAGCACGAGGCCGCCACAGACCAACTGGATCAGCGCGGCGTACCAGCCGGGCCACTGACCCAGGGGCACGGCCTCGCCGGTGCCACGGTTGCCGCCGAAGATCCCGAACACGGACGACATGCCGTGAATGAGGAACAACAACCCGATGACGATGCGGAACAGGGACAGGGCCGGCCCGCCGAACCGGTCAGCACGCATTGGTACCTCCTACGAGTGGGGTGGTGGTACAAGAATGCGGAAGTCATAAATAGTTGTCGATGCAATCTCTCTTCGTGGGAACGCTCCCACACTCAGCCTGGCGGGCGCAGCTTCCGGAAACCGCGGCGGTTTCTCCCACCCGGCCCGGAGTAGCTGGTCCGGCACGGGCAGGACCGGGCGGAGTATGCCGCCGTCCGCTCGGCCGGACAGGGGCTCGACCCGGCCTCGTGGTCCGCTCACACCGATGGCGGGGCAACAGGCTGCGGCGGCCGGTGCGACGATGCTCGGATGCCAGGCGCACCGCTCCGCAGCCCGACCGCCGGTCTCCGTCGGCTCGTCGCCGTACCGGTCTCGGGCGCCGCAGCGCTCGCCCTCCTCACCGGCTGCGCCCCGGTCGGCGTCGGGGTGGCTGCTCCGGTCGGCCCGGTGCCGGCCTCCAGCGCGCCCGGCGACCCGACATCCAGCGCGCTCGGTGACATGCCGTCCCGTGACCGCGAACCCGGCGTCGACAACGGCCCGACGTCCGGCTGCCCCGACTCCGGCGTGCGGATCACCTACCGCGGCGTCAGCGCCGCCATGGGGCTACGGGCGATGGGCCTCGAGCTTGTCAACTGCGGTGACCGCCCCTACCGGCTGCACGGGTATCCGGCGCCGCAACTGCGGGACGCGGACGGCAACGCCATCCCGGTCCGGGTGATCCAGGGCGCGAAAGGAATCACGTCCGGCTTCGACAAGCCACCCCGGCCGATGGTGCTGGCGCCCGGCGAGGCGGCCGGTGCCGCCCTGCTCTGGCGCAACCTGGTCGACGACCCGACGGTGGTGGCGACGAACGCCGAGCACCTCGACGTCGCCCCGCTGCGCGGTCAGCCCGCCCAGCGGGTCGTCATGCAGGGGCGGATCGACCTGGGCAACACCGACCGGCTCGGGGTCAGCGCCTGGCGGAAGCAGAAGCCGAGCACCCCGGAGCCGACGCGGGCGGTGCCCGACGCGCCGCCCACCACACCGGTCCCGCTGCTCTGACCGGTACGGTGCGCTCAGCTGGTGATGTCCTTGCGGGTGAAGCGCCAGAAGGCGAGGCCCCAGAACACCGTCGCGTAGCAGATCGCCGAGACGGTGCCCCGGACGATGTCGTCGGTCTGCACAGGGGTGGAGAGCAACCCCAACCACGCGGTGCTGTAGTGCGTCGGCAGGAACGACCGGATGACGCCGAGCGCGGTGATCTGATCCAGGATGCTGGAGAGAATCCACAGCAGCACCGCGCCACCCACCGCGCCGAGCGCCGCGTCGGTGGTCACCGAGAGCAGGAACGCCAGGCCCGCGACCACCAGCAGGACGATCGCCAGGTACCCGAGCACCGCGAGCAGCCGCAGCAGCCCCTCGCCCGGTGCCAACTGGGCGGCGACCGTGCTGCGCAGCGGCGACCAGCCGTAGCGCAGGGTGCCGATGGCCAGCGCGGTGCCGGCGAGCAGCACCAGCGCGAGCGCCGAGTAGGCGAGTGCGACAAGCAGCTTCACCGTGAGCAGCCGGGCCCGGGGCACCGGAATCGCCAGCAGGTAGCGCAGGCTTCCCCAACTCGCCTCGCTCGCCACCGTGTCACCGCAGAACAGCGCCACCACGACGACCAGCAGGAACGATGCCGACACGAAGATGGTGAAGAGGGTGAAGTTCAGACCACCGGAGGTGGCGAGATCGATCAGGCTGCCGAACTCGCCCCCGCCGTTGTCGTCGTCGTTGGTGTCGAACTGGAACGCGATCAGGATGATCAGCGGCAGCAGCACCATGAAGCCGAGCGCCAGCTGGGTACGCCGACGCGACGCCTGCCTGCGGAACTCCGCACCGAACGGCAGCGTCCGGGCGGGTCGGTAGCCGGCCGCCGCCCCCGAGGCCGCAACGCTCGTCGTCTCCCCTGTCGGCTCGACAGTCGATCCCGCCATCACCGGTCCCCGCTTCCCCGAGAGTTCTCGCCCACCAGGGCGAGGAAGGCGTCCTCCAGGCGGCGCCGGGGCACCACCCGGTCCACTGCGATCCCGGCCCGGACCAGCTCGGCGACCACCTCGCTGCGGGCGGTGCCGTTGGTGTCGACCACCAAGTGCCCGTCGGCGTCGTCCAGGACGCGTACGCCGCCGAGGCCGTCGAGCACGGTGCGGGCCGCGGTCGGGTCGTTCACCTCGAACAGCACGCTCGGCGAGTCACCGACGATCTCCTCGACCGGTCCGGAGGCCACGATCCGGCCCTTGTTCACCACCACGGCGTGGGTGCAGGTCTGTTCCACCTCGGCGAGCAGGTGACTGGAGACCAGCACCGCCCGACCGTCGGTGGCGTACCGCTGGAGCACCCGACGCATCTCGGCGATCTGTGGCGGGTCCAGCCCGTCGGTCGGTTCGTCGAGCACCAGCAGCTCAGGCAGGCCGAGCATGGCCTGGGCGATGGCCAACCGCTGCCGCATGCCGTGGCTGTACTTGCGTACCCGCCGGTGCACCGAGGAGCCCAGGCCGGCGATCTCGAGTGCCTGCTCGAAGTGGGCGTCGGCCTCCGGCCGGCCGGTCGCCCGCCAGTACGCCTTCAGGTTGTCCAGACCGGACAGGTGCGGCAGGAACCCCGGCCCCTCCACGAGCGCGCCGATCCGTGACAGCACCGGTGAGCCGGGCACCAACCGGTGCCCGAAGACGTAGATCTCCCCGGCGGTGGGCTGGGTCAACCCCATGAGCACCCGCAGCGTGGTGGTCTTGCCGGCGCCGTTGGGCCCGAGCAGGCCGACCACCTGACCGGGGTGCACCTCGAAGTCCACCTCGGAGACCGCGACGAAGCCGTCGGCGTACTCCTTGCGCAGCCGGCGCACCGCGAGCGGGGTGTCCGCGTACTCCGGATGCACGGAGGTGTCCTGGCGACGGTGCCGGCGGCGCAGCACGGCCACGAGCACGACGAGCCCGACCACGATGGCGGTGATCAACCCCACAAGCACCCAGCGCCAGAGCGCCGCCTCGGTGGGGATCGGGTCACTGTCGACAGTGGGCAGGCTGACAGGTGTGTCGCCGACCGCGACGGTGTAGACCGCCGGCTCGATCGGGGTCGTGTACGCCTGGTCCGAGGTGGCCACCACCAGCCGGAGCCGGTGCCCGGCCTCCACCCGGTGCACGATCGCCGGCAGGGTCACGGTCACCGGCGTGGCGGCGTCCACGCTCGCCGGCAGGTCGCTGAGCCGGATCGGCGCGATGAGCCCGCTGGGCAGGGTGGCCGCCCCCTCCGGGTCGACCACGTAGAGCTTGGCGAAGAGGACGGCCTCGCCGCTGCTCGACGCGGCGCGCAGCGACACGGTCGGCGCACCGACGATGTCGACCGCCTCGGTCAACGGCTCGGACTCGAACCGCGCGTGCTGCCCTGGTATGTCGCCGGCCACCCCGCCGAGCAGCGAACTCAACGAGCCGGCGAACGGCACCGAGGAGATCGCGGCGGGGTTGCCGCCGGGCGGGTTGGCCACCGGCTGAGCCGGGCCGGCCACGGCCACCTCGACCCGGGAGTCGCCGCCGATACCGGGGTAGTCCTCGGTGCGGTAGCCGGTGGCGACCAGCCCACGGTCCATGGCGTCGAAGCCGGCGATCCGCGAGAAGGTGAAGGTGTCGCCGGGCGAGTCACCGTCGCCGGCCACGTAGTGGTCGAGCCACTGCGCGGTAAGGAACTTCACCCGGTCGGAGTCGGTCTGCGGTCCGGAGCCGCCGTCGTGGCCGCCGGTGAACCAGGCGACCCGGACCGGCGTGCCGTTCGCGGCGATGCCCCGGGCGTTGGCGTCGGCCTCGGCCAGCGGGAAGAGGGTGTCCGCCGCGCCCTGGACGAGCAGGGTGGGTGCCGTGATCCGGTCCAGCACGCCAGCCGGGCTGGACCGGCGCAGCAGGTCGACGGCGCCCTGGTCGGCCCGGCCGGTGGCGGCGATGCGCAGGTACGCGGCGCAGACGTCGGCGGCGAACCGGCCGCAGGAGGGATCGGGCAGACCGCCGACGGTCGGTGCGCCGGGTGCGGTGCCGGGCCCCTGGCCCGGGGCGGGGCTGGGCGGCCCGGCGCCCGGCGCGCCCTCCGGCGTCTCGGCGCCGGTGCCGGAGATCCCGGCCGGGCCGGAGCCGACGTTTCCGCCGCCGCCGAAGAAGATGCCGGCCCAGCCGGACTTGAACACGCCCTCGACCGGTTCGCCGCCGGTGCTCTCCGGCAGGAACGCGCGGGACAGGTCGTTCCAAGTGATCATGGGAACGATCGCGTCGACCCGCTGATCCTGAGCGGCGAGCAGCAACGACAGCGCGCCGCCGTAGGAGCCGCCGACCACGCCCACCCGTGGGTCACCCGCGGCGTCGGTACGGATCTCCGGCCGCTCGGCGAGCCAGTCCAGCAGCCGCTGGGCGTCGCGTACCTCGTGGTCGGGGCTGTCCAGGTGGATCTCGCCGCCGCTGCGGCCGAAACCGCGCGCGGTCCAGGTCAGTACGGCGTACCCCCGGTCGGCCAGGTCCTCGGCGTCGGTGCGGACCGACTCCTTCGTGCCGCCGAAGCCGTGGGCGAGCAGCACCGCGGGCACCTCGCGACCGGCTGCGGCGTCACGCGGAAGATACAGGGTGGTGTCCAGGTCGACCGGCTCGTCGCCGTTGGGTCCGGACCGGACGGTGAGCATCGCGGACTCGGTGCGAAAGCTCGGCCGGTCCGGCCAGACCGCCCACACCACTGCCGCCGCCAGCAGCACGACAGCCGCGGTGGCGGCGACGGCCCGACGACCGGTGGGCAGGGCACGTCGCATCCGCGCGGCCGAGAACGGCGATCTCATTGGGCACACGGTACGGCCCGGAACCTGGGTATTAGCTGAGATCCGCCGTACGTCCGTTCTGGTAGCCCGATCGTCATCCGGCGAAGGTCATCCGCACAGCGTCCAGTCGGCGAACCTTTGGGATGACTTCGCATCGTGGAAATTCCCGCCTTTCATCGGAATCTATACTCAAGTACGCCTATCTTCCACATGAGTGGCACCCACCGTGAGCAAATCGATCGCCGTGAGTCACATCGCTCGAAGTGACGCAAAACTGACGGTTGCCGACCGATCCCAGACCACCAGCCTTCGATTAGTTTTCCGGTCCGGCGCACGGGACCGGCTCGTCGACGCCGTCGGACAACCTGCGCCACGCCGGAGGAGACAACCATGACCGTTCCCGCTCCGCGGGTCCGTCGCCGGCCCCGGACACCGGGCCGGCTGTTGCCGCTGCTACTCGCCATCGCGCTGCTGCTGCCGGTGGCGTTCCTCGTCGTACAGGCACACCAGTTCGTCGACACCGACCGCGACGTCGTCGTGCGGGAACGACTCGGCGTCGAATACCTCCGCGCCCTCGGTCCGGTGACCGACGCGCTCGTCGACGCGCAGAGCGCCGCCGTCACCGGACGGTCGTTGCGCCGGGACACCCTCGACCAGGCGGTCGAGCGGGCCGCGACCGTCGACGCGCGCATCGGTGGCGAGCTGAGCACCAGCGAGCGGTGGGCCGGGCTGCGCGCGAAGTTGGAGGCCCTGCCCGAACGCTCACTCGCCGACCCGGAGGCCGCCTTCACCGTGTACGGCGAGGTCACCGACCTGCTGCTGGCCCTGCACGGCAAGGTCCGGGAGACCTCCGGCCTGATCCGGGACTCCGGAGTCGACGCGTACTTCCTTCAGGACGGCGTCGGAGAGGAGCTGCCGGAGGCGGTGGTCGCCGCCGGCCGGCTCACCGACCTGACCGCACTGATGAACCGCCGGCCCGCCGCCGAACGGGTCCAGTCGCTGAGCCAGCTCGCCACCCTCCGGGGTGCCGCCCTGCAACCCGCGAACGACCTGGCCAACAACCTGCGGTCGGTGGTGGAGAACACGGAGAGCGCCGACCTGGGCGCGACAGTGCTCACCCCCTTCGACGCCTACCAGCGGGCCGTCGAGACGATGGCGCTGTACTCACTGCCCGTCGACCGGGCCGGCACGCTCGACACGACCCGCCTCCTCGCGGCCCGCAACGACGCACAACAGGCCGCGAGGCAGCTCCAACCGGTCCTCCTCGATGAGATCGACAGGCTGTTGGCGGAGCGACTCGACGGGTTGGACCGGGATCGTCTGCTGATCCTCGGCGCGGGCGGCCTCGCCGCACTGCTGCTGATCGGCCTCGCGGTGAGCGGCTGGATGTCCCGTCCACGAGACACATCGGTCGCCACGGCGGGTGGCGTCACCGCGGCACCGCCGTCCGGTGCCCGGTGGGATCCCGTCGGGTCACGTCCCGTCGAGCGGCCACCGGCGCTTCAGCCGGTGGGACAGCTCAACGAGCCGGATCGGTGGAGGCCCTTCGATGCTGCTCGGTAGGCTCCGGATCCGCGGCAAACTCACCCTGTTGGTGACCATTCCCCTGCTCTGCATGCTGGGGCTGACCCTGCCCGTGGTCTGGGAACGAACAGGCGTCGCCCAGCGGGCCGGCGACATCGACCAGACCGTCCAGATCGCCAGCCGGGTCGGCACCCTGCTCCAGCACCTCCAGCGGGAACGCATGCTCGCCATCGGACTCCTGCTCGGGCAGGTCGAGCGCAGTGCGCTGGTGCAGGAGATCGCGGAGGTGGACGACCGGATCGTCGACCTGCGGGTCGACTTCGACGACGACCTGCCGACCGAGGTGGACAGGGCGCTGGACGGCATCAAACAACTGGCCGAGGTACGCACGGCCGTGCTGGCCGGACAGGCGGCGCCGCCACAGGTCATCGGCGCGTACGGGCCGGTCCACCTCGCCCTGATCGACTCGTTGCGGCTGCCGTACGACGTGGACACCCGGACCCCCGCCGGGCGGCAGACGCTGGCCCTGGACAGCATCCTGCGCAAGAGCGAGGGACTCAGCGGCGGCGGTGCCCTGATCGTGCTGGTCGCCGCCTCACCGAACCCGCAGTTCGCCACCGCCTTCGTGGCAAACATGGCCACCCTCCAGTCGGAGAGCAGCAAGATGCTCGGTCTGCTCACCCCGGAGCAGCAGGCGCTTGTGAACATCGAGCAGACCGCCGTGGACGCCCGGACCAGCCCGGAGTTCCTCCAACAGAGCGCCCTGGACCCGGTGGCAGCGGTGGCGGACATCCCCATCCAGGCCCTCTTCCCGACCGTCTCCTCACTGATCACGCTGGGTCAGTTCGTCGAGAAGAAGCTGGTCGCCGACGTGACCGCCGAGGTACGCGCACAACGGCAGGCGGCGCTGTCCGGGGCGTACTGGGTGACCGGGCTGGTCGTGCTGATCCTGGTCGGTGTCGTGCTGCTCGCCCTGGCCATCGGCCGTACGGTGACCGGGCCGCTGACCCGCCTCACCCGCTCCGCCGACCGGGTCGCCCGGGTCGCCGAGTCCGAACTGGTCCGGGTCGCCGACGACGAGACCGACAACGCCCAACCTGTCCGCCTCGATCCGGTCGACGTCCGTGCCCGCGACGAGGTCGGCGACCTGGCCCGGGCCTTCGAACGGGTGCAGAACACGGCCGCGAGGCTTGTGGAACGGCAGGCCGCGAGCCGGCGCAACGTGGCCCAGATGTTCGGTCACGTCGGCCGGCGTACGCAGAACCTGGTCGGCCGGCAGATCGCCCTGATCGACAGGTTGGAGCAGCAGGAGACCGACCCGGGACGGCTGGAGAACCTGTACCGGCTCGACCACATCTCCAGCCGGCTGCGGCGCAACGCCGGCAACCTGGTGGTGCTCTCCGGTGCGGTTGGCGACGTCGCGCACGTCGCGCCGGTGCCGTTGGCCAACGTGGTCCGCCTCGCCCTCGGTGAGATCGAGGACTACACCCGGGTGGACGTCCAGGTGCCGACCGAGGCCGCAGCGGCACCGGCGATCGTCGGCGACCTGGTGCTGGCGCTCGCCGAACTGATGGAGAACGCCACCGTCTTCTCACCGCCACACACCAGGGTGCTGGTCAGTGGCGAACTCACCGAGCACGGCGTACAGCTCACCGTGGTGGACCACGGCATCGGCATGACCGAGGCGCGGCTGACCGACGAGAACGCCCGCCTCACCCGACGGGAACGGCTGGACCTCGCCCCGACCGAGGTGCTGGGGCTGTTCGTGGTGGGCCGGTTGGCCCGCCGGCACCGCTGGGCGGTCGGCCTCTCCGCTACCCCCGGCGGCGGTGTCACAGCCACTCTCCAGATTCCCCGTACGTCGCTTGTCGTCGGGCCACCCGAGCCGGCCGGTCCCCCGATCGCGCCGGTCGGCCGGGCCACCCCACCGGCCGCCCTCCCGGCCCGGCACCAGCCCGAGCCGGTGCCACCGTCCTGGGACATCCCGGTCGCGCTCGACCCGGTCGGCCCGGCGACGGAACCCGCGGTGGTGCCGGCCGGGTTCAACCCGACGCTGCTGACCCGGGCCACCGAGAGCATGGAGCTCACCGAGTCCTGGGACGCCTTCGCCACCGCACCGGAGACCGCCGGGAAGACCGGGGCGGAACCGGCCGTCCCGGCCGGGATCGACGCGGCGACCGTGACGGTGCCGCAGGCCGCACCGACGTCGGCGGCCCCACCGGCCCCGATGCCCGGCATCCGGCAGCGGGTGCCGGGGGCCAGCCTGCCGAGGACGGCACCGAAGGTGGGTCCGGTCGACGCCGCGGGCGCCGACCCGAACGCCGCCCGCGCGGCGGTCGAGGCGTTCGAGTCAGGGGTACGCCGGGCCGAGCAGAGTCAGGCCGACGCCCTGCCACAACCGGTCGAGCCGCCGGCTCCCGCGGGGCTGGCCCAGCTGTCCCGCAGGGTGCCCGGCGCCAACCTGATTGCGCAGCTGCCACAGCAACCACTCGCCCAGGACCCGGGCGATCCGGCCGAGGTGCGCGATCGCATAAACGCGTTCGAGACGGGCGTCGCCCGGGCTCTGCGCGACGTCCGTAACGACCGCAGCGACAACGAAGGAACGCCACGGTGACCAGCCCGCACGTGCACGAGAACCTCGACCACCAGAGCCATCCGGCCGGTGACCTCAGCCCCGAGGCCCGCACCTTCAACTGGCTGCTGGACTCCTTCACCTCCGGCACCGCCGGGGTGCTGGAGGCGATCGCCGTGTCGTCGGACGGCCTGCTGATGGCCATGTCCGCGATCAAGGACAGGTCCAACGCCGAGCGGCTCGCCGCGGTGGTCTCCGGCATGACCAGCCTGGCCGGCGGGGCCGCCAGTTGGTACGCCTTGGGCGGCCTGAACCGGGTCGTGGTGGACATGGCCGAGGGTTATCTCCTGATCAGCGCGATCAGCAGCGGTTCGGTGCTCGGCGTGGTCGCCGACCGCTCGGCGAACCTGGGCACCGTCGCCTACGAGATGACCCTCTTCGCCGGTCGGGCCGGTGGTGCGCTCACCCCGCGCCTGATCGCCGAACTCAAGAACTCCGTACAGCAATGAATCCCGACGCCGCCGGCGCCGACCAGGAGCCGGTGATTCGTATCCGGCCCTACCTGCGCGAGTCCTCCCCGGCCGGCTCCGCCGGCCCGGCGGGCGCACCGGCGGCGATCGGATCGGAGCCCGAGGAGGCCGGGCCGACCGGGCCCCGTCCCTTCGTGCTGACCGCCGGCCGGGTGGCCGGCGCCGACCCCACGATCGGCCTGGAGACCCAGGTGACCGCCCGGCCGACCACCGAGCCGTGGAGCGTCGTGGCCACCCGGTTGAGCCCGGAACTCCAGGCCATCGTGGCACTCTGCGGTGAGCCGATCTCGGTGGCCGAGATATCCGCCAAGACCCGGTTGCACTTCGGCGTGACCCGGGTGCTGGTCGGCGACCTGCGCGCCGCCGGCCACCTGGACGTGCACGTGACCGACGCCGACGACGCCCTCGACCCCGACGTCATCCTGCGAGTGATTGATGGACTTCGTGCAATCTCCTGACTGGCCCGCAGCACCACCGGGCGCGCTCGCCGCCAACAGCGCCGCGGCCCGCTACGGCGGCGCCGCGCCGACCCCGCCGTCGATCGGCCGGGCCACCGCGCCTCCGCCGCCCGCCCACTCCGCCACGGCGCCGCCGCCGTACCGGCCGCCGGCCGCGACGCCCGCCGGTACCGGCACGCACCGGGCGACGCCGCCGATCCCGGTGAAGATCCTGGTGGCCGGTGGCTTCGGGGTGGGCAAGACCACCACCGTGGGTTCGATCTCGGAGATCGCCCCGCTGACCACCGAGGCGGAGATGACCACCGCCGGCATCGGGGTCGACGACCCTGGTCAGCGCTCCGGAAAGACCACCACCACGGTGGCGATGGACTTCGGTTGTGTCACCATCGATCGCAGCCTGAAGCTCTACCTGTTCGGCACACCGGGCCAGACCCGTTTCGGCTTCATGTGGGACGACCTGGCCCGGGGTGCGCTCGGCGCGCTTGTGGTGGTCGACAGCGCCCGGCTCGACGACTGCTACCCGGCGATCGATTTCTTCGAACGGGCGGGACTGCCGTTCGTGGTCGGGGTGAACGCTTTCGACGGGCGGTTGGCGCACGACCTCGGTGCGATCCGGTGGGCTCTGGCGATCGGCGAACATGTACCTCTGGTGCAGTTCGACGCGCGGGACCGGCTCTCGGTCCGGGACGCCCTGCTGGTCGTCCTGGATCGCGCGCTGGACCGGGCCACCCGGGAGAAACGGGCCTGAGCCGACCGGCTCGCAGGCCCCTCGTGGGAAGGGGTGAGGCGGATGAGAGGCGGACTGGACGAGACTCTGGCCCGGATGCGTCGGCGCGAGGAGGCGCTGCGCCGACGGGCCACGGACCCGACCGTGCCGGCCGACGACCAGCCGAGTCCGGAGCCGGACCCGGGCGACGGGTCCGATCACGGGTGGAGCCGGAGCGACAGCCGCAACGCGGGGCCCGGCTGGGTCGGTGTCCGCGAACCGACCCACGAGGCGCCGCCACGGCACCCGGTGGAAGATGTTGCCGAGGCGCTGCGCGCAGCCGTCGCGGCGCATCCGGGGGCGTCCGTCGCCGCCCGCGTCGAGCATGACGGGCAGGCGTACGACCTGCGGGTGGCCTGGGCGGGCCAGGAGGTCACCGTCAGCGGGCAGCCCGCCGCGCCGCCGCCTTCCTGGCCACTGTCGGTCAAGACCGTGCCCGGCTGGTCCTCCGCCCAGGACGGGCTGAGCGAGGATCCGGCGGCCCGGTTGGCCGAGCTGATCCGCCGGGATCCGTCGCTGCTCACCGGGGAGGAGCCGGCCGGCTGACCGGACCACGGGTGATCAGGCGCTAGGGTCGGGCGGTGGGCGAACCCGAGCTGAACCTGATCGCGAGCCTGCGGCCGGCCGCACTGGATGCCCGACGGGGCATCGTCCGGCTGCACCCGGAGGCGCTCACCGCCCTCGCGCTGCGCCCGGGTGACCCGGTCCGGCTGGCCGGACGACGGGTGACCGCCGGCCTCGTCGCGCCGGCCGAGAGCACGGCCAGCGCCGCCCTGCTGCACGCCGACGACCTGATGCTGGGCAACCTCGGCGTCCGGGACGGCGGGGAGGTGCGGCTGAGCCCGGCTCCGGTAACCCCGGCCCGCCGGGTGCTGGTCGCCGGGCCCGCTGAGATCGTCGCGGTGGTCTCCCCGGAGATGCTGCGGCTGGCACTGCTCGGCAAGGTGGTCACCACCGGGGACGACGTCTCCCTGCTGCCCCAGGACGTGCTGCCGGACGCGTCGACCCGCACCCTGGTCGAGGCGGCCCGGCGCAGCCTCTCCACCCGGGTCGGCTACGCGTGGACCAGCACCCTGCTGCGGGTGCTGGCCGCCGAGCCGGACCCGGGCGCGCTTGTCACCATGGACACCCTGGTGGCCTGGGAGCACGGCCCGGCCACCCACGGCGGCACCGGCGCGGGTGGCGTCCGGGTGGCAGACGGCCGGATCGCGGGCGGTGCCGGCGGCAGTCTCGTCCGGGCCATGGGGCGGGGCGGAGAGGCCCTGCGGGCCGGCGTGGGACCTGACCCGGAGACTGTCCGGGCCGACGAGGCGAGCGGGTCGGACGTGCCGTCGGTGGACGAACTGCCGGGCCTGCGCGCCCAGGCCGAGGAGCTGACCGAGCTGCTCGACCTCGGCTTCCACCACCGGGAGGTACTCGGCCGGCTGGGCACCACGGTGGCGCTGGGGGTGCTGGTGAGCGGACCCGCCGGCTCGGGCAAGGCGGCACTGGTCCGGGCGGTGGCCGCTCAGGTAGGTGCCCGGGTGCATCAGCTCTGGGCACCGGAGGTGGCAGCGCTGACGAACGACTCGGCCGCGACCCGACTCCGGACGGTGACTGCCGAGACGCTTGTCGACGGGCCGGCCGTGCTGCTGGTCACCGACGTGGAGGCGCTGGCCCCGGCGGAGGCTCCCGGCCCGGTGGCGACAGTGTTCCGGCAGTGCGTGGCACAGCTCGTCCGGGCCGGAGCGGCGGTGGTCGGCACCAGCAGCCGCCCGGAGGCGGTCGACCCGGCGCTGCGCGCCCCGGACCTGCTCTCGTTGCGGATCGACGTGCCGCTGCCCGACGCCGCCCTGCGCCGGGAGCAGCTGACAGTGCTGACCCGCCCGGTGCCGCTGGCCGAGGACGTCCGGCTGGACGAGGTCGCCGCGCGTACCCCCGGTTTCGTCGCCGCCGATCTGGCCGCGCTGGTGCGCGAGGCCGGCGTACGCGCGGCCCTGCGGCAGAAGTCGGCGCAGACGCCCACGGTGCAGATGGCGGACTTCACCGCCGCCCTGGAGGTGGTGCGGCCGACCACCATGGCCGCGGCGACCCTCGAACTGGCCCGGGTGACCCTTGACGACGTCGGTGACCTGGTGGAGGTCAAGCAGACGCTCACCGAGTCGGTGCTGTGGCCGCTCACCTACCCGGACACCTTCGCCCGGCTCGGGGTGCACCCACCACGCGGGGTGCTGCTCTACGGTCCGCCGGGCTGCGGCAAGACCTACCTGGTGACCGCGCTGGCCGGGACCGGCCGGGCCAACGTGCTGTCGGTCAAGGGCGCGGAACTGCTGTCCAAGTGGGTAGGCGAGAGCGAACGGGCGGTACGGGAACTGTTCCGCCGGGCCCGGGAGGCCGCCCCGACGCTTGTCTTCCTCGACGAGGTGGACGCTCTCGCCCCGGTACGCGGCCAGGCCACCGACGGCGGCACCACCGATCGGGTGGTCGCCGCCCTGCTGACCGAGCTGGACGGGGTTGAGGCGCTGCGCAACGTGGTGGTGGTCGGCGCCACGAACCGTCCCGACCTGGTCGACCCGGCGCTGCTGCGCCCGGGGCGGCTGGAGCGGCTGGTCTACGTGCCGCCACCGGACGCCGAGGCCCGCACGGAGATCCTGCGGGCCGCCTCACGCACCGTGCCACTCGCCGAGGGCGTCGACCTACCCGCCCTCGGCGCGGAGTTGGACGGGTTCTCGGCCGCCGACTGCGCGGCGCTGGTCCGGGAGGCCGCGCTGGCCGCGATGCGTGAGTCGCTCACCGCCTCCACGGTGACCGCCGAGCACGTCGCGACGGCCCGGTCGCGGGTCCGCCCGTCCCTGGACCCGGCCCAGGTCGCCTGGCTCGCCGCGTACGCCGAGCAGCGCGGCTGAGCAGGTCGGTCAACAGGGGGCCGTGTCGTCAAGCGAGATCTCGGCGTACACCCGGTCGTCGGCCTCGCGCAGCTTCGCGCCGCACCTTTCGAGGACGGAGAGCGCACCGCGATTCTGCGGTGCGGTGTCCGCTACCACTGTCCGCATGCCAGCCGCCGCCGCCAGGTGCAGCATCTCGCGCAGCGCTGCCGCGCCGATCCCCTGCCCCCGAGCCGACCGGCCGAGCCACATGCCGACCTCGGCGACGCCGGGTTCGTCCCGCCGGCTCATCCGGATCATGCCGACCACCTCACCGCCCGCCACGATCGCGTACATGGCGCTGCGGGCGGAACCGCCGAGCCCACCGAAGCTGGCCCGGTGGAACTCCCGGAACGCCTCCCGCCGCGCGTGCGACCAACCGGCCGGCGCCTCCACTGGCGGCATCACGTCGGCCGGCTCCGCCTCGGCCACCGCCACGGAGAGCAACGGTTCGAGGTTCTGCTCGTCCACCGGCTCCAACCGGACCGCACCAGTCACGTGCCGCAGTCTCCCGCGCCTGACGCCGCACGTCCACCCGGTTGGAAACGACAGGCCCCTCCGGTGGGACGGACCGACCGGTCGGTTCGATTCCCCTCCCGGGTCACGCTCCGCGATCGTCCGCCCGGCCGAACTCGCAGTAGACGACGGAGGCGTCGTCGGCCGCCTTGTGTCGGCGTCGCCGCTCGGGTTGGTCCCGTTCGGCGACGCGTACCCGGTCGATGAGTGCGTCCGGACCCTCCGTGGCCACCACGTCCAACAGGCCGGACCAGTCGAGCAACCCGAACTCCTCGACCGCGGCGGAGGCACCGTCGGAGAGCAGCACTGCGCGACGTAACGCTGCCGGCCCGTGCCGCGGCACCGTCCCGACCACCGCGTGGTAGGCCGCGTCGGGATCGGCGGCGGCGACCCAGTAACCGTGGGTACGGTTCATCCGCTCCCGCTGCACTGTGACAGCGCGCCGGAACCGGGTGGCCCAGTCGGTCGAGTCGGGCAGCAGGTCGGCTGTCGCACGCCTGTCGGCCGCCGAGGCGGCCAGCCGGTCGTCGATCACCACGTCGACGCGCCCGCCGGTGTCGAGCACCAGCGGGCTGTCACAGAGCACCAGATAGTCGACCTGGTCACCGCCGTCGCGGAGCAGACACACGGTGCTCGACGGGGTGCCGGGGTGGTCCAGGTCGCACCGCTCGCCGTGGTCCGAACGGACCGCGAGGATCGCCGCGGCCAGGTTGCTCACGAGCGTCGCGGCCGGTCGGGCGGCCTCCGCCAGGCCGAGTCGGGCGGCCAGGTGCTGGACGTACCACTGCGGCCCGTGTACGCAGCCGGTGTCGAAGCCCTCCGGCACTGTGGCGCCGTCCAGCACCCCGACCAGCGACCCGAACCGGAACACCAGGTCCTCGTTTGCCGTCCGACCGGGTGGCGGGGCGGACGCGGATCGCACCCGCATGGTGGGTGCGGTACCGACCGCCATGCCCCGCCGACGCTCGTCCGGTGCCGCTTCGGGCACACCGGTGTCCGGATGCGCCATTCGTCCCGGCCGTCTGGGCCCCCCGCCGCTCATCGCCACCTCCCCCGCGCTCCGGCCTACCCACCTCGGGCCGGAAGACACTCCTCGGCCAGGTCAGCGGCGTCGGTTGCGGGCCCGGGAGGCGCGCAGCCGCACCAGCCGGCCCACCAGCACCGGGTCGGCGGCCAGCGCCGCCGGATTGTCCAGCAGCGCGTTCAACAGTTGGTAGTAGCGGGTGGCCGAGAGCCCGAACCGGTCCCGGATGGCCTGCTCCTTCGCACCGGCGTGCCGCCACCACTGCCGCTCGAAGGCGAGCATCTCCCGCTCCCGCTCGTCGAGCCCGCCTGCCGGGGCCGCTTCCCCACCCGCGTCGGCAGGTGACTCCCCAGGCTCCGGCGAGGTCGACTCGACCTCGGGGGCGGATCTCGGTGGTGGCACCGCGACGGCGTCCGAACCGGTGGGCGCTGCCGGGGTGGCGTCGGCGGGCTGCATCCTGCTCCTCATCCGGGGCGGCCGGCACGTCGACGCCAACCTGGCCCATCAGCCTAACGAGGGCCACCACCTGCCGCATCCCGCCGGACGGCGGCACCAGCGCGGGGCATGGCGGACCGCCCCGGCGAGGGCGGTCCGCCATCGGCCGGCTCAGGTGATGTCGCGCCGCCGCATCGTCCACAGGGCAGCGCCGAGGAAGAGGACGACCCCGACGGTGAACAGCACGGACGAGTGCTGCCAGGTGATGTCCAGGGTGGCCGGCTGACACTCACCTGTGTAGGTGGCGTTGCAGGCTTGCCAGTCCTGAAGTGTGACCTTCTTGGTCATCCAGGCGATGGCGTAGGTGGGCAGCAGCCACGCCTCGGCGAAGCGCACCTGCGCCATGGAGAGCAGGATGCCGAGCCCGACCTGGCCGACCACCATTACCGCGATCGCCCCGCCGAGCGCCATCGCGGTGTGTCGGCCGAGCGAGGCCAGGGCGAAGCCCACAGTCGCCGCGACGAGGGCCAGCACGATGCCGCGCAACCCGCCGATGAGGAACGACTGCCAGGTCCCGGAGGTCATCCCCTCGGTGGTGCCGCGCAGGTTGGCGACCAGCCACATGCTGCCGAACCAGGCCGCCGTGGCGGGCAGCGCCAGCGCGAGCAGCCCGGTCAGCAGCGCGCCCAGCTTGGTAAGCAGGACGGTCAGCCGCTTCGGCCGCCAGAGCAGCAGGTTCATCATCCCGCCGGTGTTCCACTCGGCACCCACGAACGAGGCACCGACCACGAACCCGACCATGGCCAGGATCCCGGCGAGCGGGATCAGCAACTCGCCGAAGCTCTTCCGGAAGTCGAAGGTCGAGGGCAGAAACCACTGCTCCTCGATCGACTCCCGGGGCGGCGGCGTGATCTCGGCGCAGTCGGCCGGGTAGTAGTCGACACTCTCACCTGCCGCCTTCGCCCGCTCGCAGTTCGCGCGTTCCTGCTCGGCCCAGCGCACCTGCTCCTGGTGCTGCTGGTCGGCGGCCCGCCGCGCCTCAGCGAACTGGTCCGGGCCGATCTTCTGGTTGCTGAAGAACATGCCGGCCACCACCAGGACCAGCACCAGCAGGCCACCGGCGGTCATCCAGCGGGCGAAGCGACGCTTGGCCAGCCGGCGTAGTTCGGTACGGAAGAGACTCACGCGCCCCAACCTCCTCCGGCGGGCGCGGACGGCGCCGTCCCGTCGATTCGTACGGACTGGTCGACCTGCCGGTGCTGGCCGGGTACCGGCGCGGTGGCGGTCAGTTCGAGGAAGACGCTCTCCAGGTCGACATCGATCGGCGCGAGTTCGCTGACGTAGAGGCCCTGCTCGGCCAGGAGTCGGGTGACAGTGGCCGGCTTGTCCACCCCGGCGAGCATCAGGTGGTCGTCGTTCGTGGTGACGCGTACCCCGACCCGGGTCAGTGCCGTGGCGGCGACCGGCAGGTCGGTGACCGCCTCCAGCCGCACCCGGACCCCGCCGGAGGAGTGCTGCGCCAGCACCTCGTCGACGGGGCCGAAGGCCACCCGCCGGCCCAGCGAGATGATGGTGACCGAGTCGCAGATCAACTGGATCTCGCCGAGGATGTGGCTGGACAGCACCACTGTCATGCCGGCCTCGGAGAGGTTGCGCATGAGCGTCCGCATCTCCCGGATGCCGCCCGGGTCGAGGCCGTTCGCCGGCTCGTCCAGGATCAGCAGTCGCGGGTTCTTCAACAGCGCCGAGGCGACCGCGAGGCGCTGCTTCATGCCGAGCGAGTACGTCTTGACCCGCTCACCGGCCCGGTCGCGCAGACCGACAAGTTCCAGCACCTCGTCGACCCGCTGCTCGGGCAGGTCACCGGCGCCGGCCAGCAGCGACAGCGTGTCCCGGGCGGTGAAGTGCGGGAAGAACTGCGGGCTCTCCACGATCGCGCCGACCTGCGGGGCGACCTGGTCCAGCGTCCCGGGCACCTCGTGCCCGAGGATCGCCATTCGGCCGCCGTCCGGCCGGATCAGGCCGAGCAGCGTACGCAGCGTGGTGGTCTTGCCCGACCCGTTGGGGCCGAGGAAGCCGTGCACCTGGCCCACCTCGACCCGCATGTCGAAGCCGTCCAGGGCGTTGCGGGTGCCACGGCGTCGGCTTCGGTACGTCTTTCGTAGACCTTCGATTTCCAGGACAGCTGGCAAGCTGCACCTCCCCCGTTGGTGTGTGGGCGACGACGACACCATACGCGGTATGCAGCCGTGGGCAATACCCGGTATGCAACGCCACGCCGGAACGGGGGATCTCGATACGGTGAGCGTCGACGACGCGACGCCGCGTCAGCCCTCAGGCACAGATGACGTGGACGCCCGCGGCTCTGAAGGCCTCGACCACCTCGGGTGCCGCGCCGGAGTCGGTGACAAGCGTCTCGACCCGGTCGACAGGGCAGATCCGGGCGAACGCGTGACCGCCCAGTTTGGACGAGTCCGCGATGATCACCACCCGCTTCGCCCGCGCCACCATGAGGTTGTTCATCGCCGCCTCGCCCTCGTGATGGGCCGCGGCGCCGAGCAGCGGATCGATGGCGTCCACCCCGAGCAACGCCACGTCCAGGGTGACCTCACGCAGCAGCGCCCCGCCCAGCGGACCGACCAGCTCGAAGGACTTCGGTCGGACCACGCCGCCGGCCACCACCACCTTCATCCGGGACCGGACGAGCAACTCGTTCGCGATGTTCAGCGCGTTCGTGACCACAGTCAACTGCGCGCCCTCGGCGTTGGTGTTGAGATCCGGACGCACCGCGAGCGCCCGGGCCACCTCGGTGCTCGTGGTGCCGCCGTTGAGGCCGACCACCGTGCCCGGGGAGACAAGCGCCGCCGCGGCCGCGCCGATGCGCTGCTTCTCCGCCGAGTGCTTGGCCGTCTTGTAACGCAGCGGCAGGTCGTACGAGACCCCGTTGGCGACCGCGCCGCCCCGGGTACGCGTGATCATCTGCTGCTGGGCGAGTTGGTCGAAGTCCCGCCGGATGGTCGCCTGGGAGACGTCCAGCCGTTCGGCGGCCTCCTCGACGGTGACCCGGCCCGAGTCGGTGAGCATTTCGAGCAGGGCGTTCCATCTCGCGTAGCGGTCCACCCCGGGCCTCCCATGTCTGCACGATCTGTGCTTGGTTGCGTGCACACTAGTGCTCGAAACTACGAAGTGGCAAAAACCAGTTCTGCTCGATCGCTCCTGCGGTTGCCATTTCCGGTGAGTTTCACGCAGAATGACGCGCGAAAGACGGGATTAACGAGCCGTAATGAGCAAGGCTCCGCCTCCGAGGAGTTCCCATGGCGTACGTCCACGCGGAGATCGCGAGCCAGCCGGACTGCTGGCGACAGGCGAGCGAGCTGGCTCCGGCGATGCTCGACCGACTCCCCCGCCCCGGTGAGCGGGTCGCCGTCGTCGGCTGCGGCACGTCGTGGTTCATGGCCATGGCGTACGCGGCCCGCCGGGAGGCCGCCGGCCAGGGCGAGACCGATGCCTTCCAGGCCAGCGAGTTTCCCGCCGGCCGCCGCTACGACCGGCTGTTGGCGATCACCCGCTCCGGCACCACCACAGAGGTACTGGACCTGCTCGCCGGGCTGCGTGGCCGGATCCCGACCACGGTGCTGGTCGGCGATCCCGCGTCACCCGTGGTGCAGACCGCGGACGCCGCCGTCACCATGCCGTTCGCCGACGAACGCTCAGTGGTGCAGACCCGCTTCGCCACCACCGCGCTGGCGCTGCTCCGCGCCCACCTCGGCGACAACATGACAGCCCTGGTCGCCGACGCGGAGGTGGCCGTCCGGGCCCCGCTGCCGATCGACCCGAGCCTTGTCGAACAGGTCACCTTCCTCGGTCGCGGCTGGACGGTCGGGCTGGCCCAAGAGGCCGCGCTGAAGTGCCGCGAGGCGGCCACCTTCTGGGCCGAGGCGTACCCCGCGATGGACTACCGGCACGGCCCCATCTCGGTGGCCGCCCCGGGCCGGCTGGTCTGGGCCTTCGGGGAACTGCCCGACGGGCTGCCCGAGGACGTCGCCGCCACCGGTGCCTCCTTCGCCCACAGCCGCACCCACGGCTACCGGACGGTGCTCGGCCGGTGGGCGGCCGGGCGTACCCCTGTCGACCCGATGGCCGACCTGATCCTGGCCCAACGCTTCGCCGTCGCCCTCGCCACCAGCCGTGGCCTCGACCCCGACGCGCCCCGGCATCTGAGCCGCTCCGTGGTGCTCACGTGATCTCTCCGTCACCGGATCCCCGCGGTCCGGTCGCGTCGAGGTGTCAGGTGACCCGGTGGCGGTGAACGGCGGAGAGGTCGCCGTCGCGCTGGACGTGGGCGGCACCGGGATGAAGTGCGCCCTGGTCGGCGCGGACGGTGCGGTGCGGCACGCCGAACGACACCCCACCGACGCCGAGCGCGGTCCCGACGCCGTGGTCGAGACGATCCTGACGGTGGCCGAAGGGCTGGCCGGCAAGGCGCGGGCGGACGGGCTGACCCCGACGGCGCTCGGCATCGTGGTGCCGGGCGTCGTGGACGAGGCGCGCGGCGTGGCGGTCTGGTCGGCGAACGTCGGCTTCCGGGACGTACCCCTGCGTGAGTTGGCGGCCAGGCGGCTCGGCCTGCCCACGGCGCTCGGCCACGACGTGCGCGCCGGTGGCCTCGCCGAAGCGCGGCTGGGCGCCGGTCGCGACGCCGGGCATGTGCTCTTCGTGGCGATCGGCACCGGCATCGCCGCCGCGCACGTGGTGGCCAGCTCGGCCGCCACCGGTGCGCACGGCGCGGCCGGGGAACTCGGTCACATCCTGGTCCGCCCGGACGGGCCAATCTGCGGTTGCGGACAGCGGGGCTGCCTGGAGGCCGTCGCCTCCGCCTCATCCGTCGCCCGCCGCTATGCCGAACTCATTGGCCCGACATCGGACGGTGGGTCCGCCGCCGACGCCGGCCCGGGACGGACCATGGTGACCGCCGCCGAGGTGGCCGCACGGGCGGCGGCCGGCGAGGATCTGGCCACCCGGGTCTGGCGTGAGGCGGTCGAGGCACTTGCCGACGGGCTCGCCACCGGTCAGGCCCTGTACGACGTGGAGACGATCGTCCTGGGCGGCGGCCTCGCCCAGGCCGGCGCCGGTCTGTTCGACCCGCTGCGCGTCGCGCTGCGGGACCGGCTGACCTTCCACCGGGAACCGCGACTGGTCCCGGCCGTCCTCGGCGACGAGGCGGGCTGCCTCGGCGCCGCCCTGCTCGCCCTCGACAAGTTGGAGACGCCATGACCGTACGGGTGAACGGCAAGGTGGTGACGCCCGGCGGGGTGATCTCGCAGGGTTGCGTCGAGGTCAGAGGCGACCGGATCAGTGCGGTCGCCGAGTACCCGTCGGTGCGCGACGGGCACTGGATCGTGCCCGGCTTCGTGGACATCCACAGCCATGGCGGTGGCGGGCACACCTTCACCACAGGTGACGCCGGGCAGGCGCGGGCCGCCGCCGCGTTCCACCTGAGGCACGGCACCACAAGCCTGCTGGCCAGCCTGGTCAGCTCGCCGTTCGAGCTGATGCGCTCGGCCACCGCCGCGTTCGCGCCGCTGGTCCGCGACGGCGTGCTGGCCGGCATCCACTACGAGGGGCCGTACCTCTCCGCCGCCCGGTGCGGCGCGCAGAACCCGGAGTTCCTGCGGGATCCGTCCACCGACGAGTTGACCGAACTGATCAAGATCGGTGACGGAGCGGTCCGGATGGTCACCCTCGCCCCCGAGCGGGCCGGCGCGCTGGAGGCCGTGGCACTGCTCACCCGGCAGGGGGTGGTCGCCGCTGTGGGACACACCGACGGCACGTACGAGCAGACCCGGGCCGCCGTGGCGGCGGGCGCGAGCGTCGGCACCCACCTGTTCAACGGGATGCGCCCGGTGCACCACCGGGAGCCCGGCCCCGTGGTGGCGCTGCTCACCGCGCCGAGCGTGATCTGCGAGTTGGTCGCCGACGGGGTGCACCTGCACGAGGGGACGCTCACCTTCGCCACCTCGACCGCCGGGCCGGAACGGTGTGCGCTGGTCACCGACGCGATGGCCGCCGCCGGCATGCCGGACGGTGAGTACGAGCTGGGCGGCCAGGCGGTGACGGTTACCGGCGGGGTGGCCCGGCTCTCCCGGGACAACGCGATCGCGGGTAGCACGTTGACCATGGACGCGGCGCTGCGCAGGACGGTCGCCGCCGGGGTCTCGGTCCCCGACGCGGTACGCATGGCGTCCACCACGCCGGCCCTCGCCGTCGGCCTCGGCGACCAGGTCGGCACCCTCCAGGTCGGGCTCCGCGCCGACCTTGTGGTGCTCGACGACGACCTGGAGATCGTCCGGGTGATGCGGGGCGGCACCTGGGTCGAGTGAGCCGGCAGCAGGTCAGCCCGCCGGGATCTCCACGCCGAGGACCGCCTGTTCGTCGGGGCGGTGCACGAGCACGTCGGACAGGAACGAATGCACCGCGTGGCGCATCCCGACGTCCCGACCGGCCTGCTCGGAGAGCAGCCACTTGTGCTCGATGATCTGGGCGAACAGTTCCTGTGGCTCCAGCTTCCGTCGCAGGTGCGCGGGTACCGCCCGGACCACCGGCTCGAAGACCTCGGTCAGCCAGCGGTGCGCGGCCTGCTGCTCGTCGGTCAGGTCGCTCTCCGCCCGGTACGCGTCGAGGTCGTTGAGCAGCTTGCGGGCCTGGTTCTCCTCGGCGTCCAGCCCGGTCAGGCGGAGCAGCCGCCGGTGGTGGTACCCGGCGTCGACCACCTTCGGCCGGATGAGGTAGCGGCCGTTGTCGATTGTCGACATGGCCACCTCCGCCACGTCGAAGCCCAACTCGTTGAGCCGGCGGATGCGCCCCTCGATGTCGCGCCGGGCCTCCCGCTCGACCTGCTGCTCGTAGGTGATCTCGTGCCAGAGCCGCTCGTAGCGCTGCACCACCTCCTCGCAGACGACCTCGGGGTCGATCGAGTCGTGCAGCAGGCCGGCGGCCTGAAGGTCGAGCGCCTCACCGAAGATGTTGACCCGGGCGATCTCCAGGTCCTCGCCCCGCTGACCGTTGGACAGCACACTGCGCAACGCGCCGGTCTCGGCGTCGACCAGGTACGCGGCGAAGGCCCCCGCGTCCCGCCGGAACAGCGTGTTCGACAGCGAGCAGTCGCCCCAGAAGAAGCCGGTCAGATGCATCCGGACCAGCAGCGCGGCGAGCGCGTCGAGCAGCCGCCCCATCGTCCCCGGCCGCAGCGTGTGCGAGAACAGCGCCCGGTACGGCAGGGAGAACTGGAGGTGACGGGTGATGAGTACGGGGTCCAGCGGCTCACCGGCGTCGGACTCCCGGTCGGCGACGATCGCCACCGCCTTCACCGACGGGAAGTCGATCCGTTCCAGGGCGCGCAGCAGGTCGTACTCCCGCTCGGCCACCCGCTCGCCGGTCTCCTTCACCGCGTAGACGTGCCCGCCCATCTGCACGAAACGCACCACGTGCCGGGAGATGCCCTGCGGCAGCGCGACCAGGTGTTCGGCCGGCCACTGCTCCAGCGGTGTCGACCAGGGGAGGTCGAGCAACGCCGGGTCGACGAGGGCCGAGGTGATCCGCACGGCGTCAAGTTTGACGTTTCCTCCGCCGGAACGCCTCCCTACGTGGCTCGGCCCACAGTCGCCGCTCACCGGACGCACCGCGCGGGCCGGTAGCGTGATCGGGGTGCGGGAGACGACATCGGTACGCCGGAGAGTCCGCCTGGCGCCGGTACGCCCGGCCGGCTGGTGGTTCGACGCCGTACTGCTGGCCGGGTTCGTGGCGCTCACCGCCACGCTGGCCCGGGGTCACCTGCTCGGTCTCGACCTCGCCGTCAGCGAGTGGGCCTTCACCCACGACCCGGCCCCGCTGTACTGGACCGCCCGGGTGTTCAACCTGCTCGGTCAGGGCGGCGGGCTGCTGCTGCCGCTCTCCGGTGCGCTGGCGGTGGCGGTGGCCTGGCGCCGCCGGACGATCCGGCCGTTCCTGCTGGTCGCGGGCGCGTTCCTGGTCACCATGGTGACGATCGGCCCACTCAAGCTCTGGACGGACCGGGCGGCGCCCACCGCCTCGGTCAAGGAGCCGTTCCTGACTCCGGAGGAGGCCGTGCAGATCTTCAACCACCTGCCGGCCGGCTCCTACTCGATGTCGTACCCGTCGGGGCACGTGGCCAACGCGATCGTCTGGTACGGCGTGATCGCCCTGCTGCTGGTCTCGCTCACCGTCGGCCGGCTGCCGACCGGTCTGTACCGGCTGGTTCGTTACGCGCCACCGGCGATCCTGCTGGTCACCACCACCTACCTCAACTTCCACTGGCTCACCGACGGGCTGGCCGCCCTGCTGCTGGGGCTGCTGCTGGACCGGCTGCTGCACCGGGTGCCCTGGGACGACCTGCCGCTGCCCGGTCGCCTCCGACGGTGGGACGGGCCGTTCATCAGGCACCGCTAGGGTGCCGCCGTGGAGCAGCTAGCACGCCGGCTGGGCGTACCGGACGCCGTCGTCATCGGGCTCGGGTCGATGCTCGGCGCGGGCATCTTCGTGGTCTTCGCCCCGGCCGCCGCTGCCGCCGGCGGCGCCGGGCTGCTCGTCGCCCTGGCCCTGGCCGGGTTCATCGCGTTCTGCAACGCGACAAGTTCCGCCCGGCTGGCCGCCCGGTATCCCGAGTCCGGCGGCACCTACGTCTACGGTCGGGAGCGGTTGAACCCGTTCGCCGGGTTTCTCGCCGGCTGGGGCTTCGTCATCGGCAAGACGGCCAGTTGCGCGGCGATGGCGCTGACCATCGGCGCGTACCTCTGGCCGGGGCAGGCCCGGCTCGTCGCGGTGCTGGCGGTGGTCGCGGTGACCGCGGTGAACCTGCGCGGTATCGGCAAGACCGCCGCCGCCACCCGGATCCTGGTGCTCCTGGTGCTCGCCGTGCTCGCGCTCGTCGCCGTGGTGGGCGCGACGAGCGTCTCGATCAACCGGATCGACCAGCCCGGCGGTACCGTCCGAGGTGTGCTCACCGCTGCCGGGCTGCTCTTCTTCGCCTTCGCCGGCTACGCCCGGATCGCCACCCTCGGCGAGGAGGTGCGCGAACCGCGGCGCACCATCCCGCGGGCGGTGCCGTTGGCGCTCGGCCTGGTGCTGGTGATCTACCTGATCCTGGGGGTGGTGGCCGTCGGGGTGCTCGGTGCGGACCGGCTGGCCGCCTCCGCCGCACCGCTGGCCGACGTGGTGGGCGCGGCCGGGCTGCCCGGCCTGGAGTGGGTGGTCCGGGCCGGCGCGACGATCGCGGTGACCGGGGTGCTGCTCTCCCTGCTGGCCGGAGTGGGTCGCACCACGCTGGCGATGGCCCGCCGCCGGGACCTGCCCGCCGGGCTGGCCGCCGTGCATCCCGTGCACCAGGTGCCGCACCGGGCCGAGCTGGCGGTGGCGGCCGTGGTGATCCTGGTCGTCGTGCTCGGCGACGTGCGGGGGGCGATCGGCTTCTCCGCCTGCACCGTGCTCGTCTACTACGCCATTACCAACGCCGCCGCGTTGACCCTGGGGCGGGAACCGGAGCGGAAGCTACCGGTGCAGGCACTCGCCGTGGCGGGACTGCTCGGTTGCGTACTGCTCGCCGTCAACCTGCCGCTGGCCAGCGTGCTCGCCGGCTTCGGCGTGCTCGCCCTCGGCGCCGCCGGGTACGCCGTCAGGTCAGCCCGCCGCTGACCGGGTCACTCCGTCTCCCGGGGATGATCGGTGCCGACGTAGGTCAACCACACGGTGCGGCGTGGAAGTCGGCTGATCGTCACTCCGCCGCTTCGCGCGGTACCGGGGTGCCGGACGGCGGGGAAGGCTCCGGCGGCGCGACCTCGCGCAGCAGGGCGTTCAGGCCGGCGCGGCGGGCCACCACGGTGAGCCGGTCGCCCGCCACGATCACCATTCGCGGGTCCGGTGACCAGTCGAGGCGCTGGCCGGCGCGGGCGTGCGCGAGCAGGCGTACGCTGCCGGCCCGCCCCACTGTGGCGAGCGTCCGACCGTCCAGGTCCGAGCCGGCGGCCACCGGGACCTCGGTGACAAGCAACGCGTGCCGGCCCACCGGGATGGTGGCGATCACCGCCCGGTCCAGCAGGGCGGCGGCGAAGGATGGTGCCGCCAGGTAGGAGACGCTGCGCGAGGTACCGATGCCGAACGCCCGCTGCACGCGTTCGGCGAAATCGCCGTCGAAGAGCCGCAGCACCACCCGCAACTGGTCGTCGAGGGCCCGGGCGTTGAGCGCCGCCCGCAGGTTGGCGCCGTCGTCCGTGGAGACCACCACAAGCGCCTGACAGGTGGCGACCGAGGCGGCCCGCAGCGTCTCCTCCTGCGCCGCGTCGCCCACCACGAGCGGTACGCCGAGCCGCCGGGCCAGCCCGGCACCACGCGCGTCCGCGCTCTTGTCGATCGCCACCACCTCGACGCCGAAGTCGTTGAGCTGGGCCATCACCCGGATACCGATGTTGCCCAGCCCGACCACCACGACGTGCCCCGAGCGCTCGGGCAGGATCCGCCCGGTGTGCATGGCCAGCCGGGCCTGGACCACCCCGTCGACCACCACCGCCGTGATCAGCGGGATCAGCGCCAGCCCGGCGAGGTTGAGCACCACCTGCATGACCTGCTCAGCGGCCGACTTGGCGGTGTCCGGATCCTGCCCGGTCAGGGTGGTGACCAAGGTCAGGTAGAGCGCGTCGCCCCAGCCGACGTGCGCCGCGTTGGCGTACAGCCCACCCAGGGCGGCCACCATGGCGAGCAGCACGAGCACCGCGATCCCGATCTTCCGGGTGGCGAAGCTGCGGATCGCGCGGAGCACCATCGCCACCGGCCGACGCCGTCGCCGCGCCCGGACCAGCCGCCGCGCCGCCAGCTCGGTGCCGGCCGGCCGGCCGACGGCCTCGGCGAGCACCACGTCGGCATCCTGGTCGTCGGCGGGCAGCACCAGATCCTGCTGGTTGTCGCGGGTGTCGGCCACCCCGCAGACGATCTCGCTCGGGCGTACGTCGTCGCGGCGGGCCACGTAGAGGGTGCGCCCGCCGTGCCGGAAGTGCGTCGGCGCGACCTCGCCGAGCGCGGCGGCCACGAAGGCCGGTGCGGCCATCGAGGCGTCCGAGAGCACCGCCGAGTCGGGAAAGATCTGCCGTACGCCGTTGGCCAGGCCGGTGTTGAACATCCGCACCACCAGGCGCAGCCGTGGCTCCACCTCCTGCGCGCAGAGCGCAGCGTGCATGTTGCCCACGTCGTCCTGATGCAGCAGGGCCAGCCCGGCGGCGTCGACGAGCCCCGCCCGCCGGAAGGTGACCTCGTCCAGCCGGTCGGCCCTGATCACCTCGATGCCCGGCAGGTCCCGGCCGTCGGGCCCGGGCGAGCGCCGCCGGTCCGGCACGATCAGGGTGATCCGTACCCGGCCGGCCTGTGTCTCGCCGGCGAGCATCGTCCGCACCACCCAGTAGGCGAGCGGATCCTGTCCGCAGATCACGTAGTGTGCCCGGGACTCCCCGTTGACCCGCAACCGGCGGCCGGCCCGCAGGGCCCGATCGAGCAGCGGCTCCGCCATGCCCCGCATGGTAGTCAGCAGGTCGCAGCCCGCGCAGCCCGTCATGATCGTGGCTGCCCCGCCGCCGCATGTCCGGGCCGGCGACGGGTAGGGCAGCGCCATGCAGACCTTCCTGCCGTACCCGGACTTCCTGGCCAGCGCCCGGACGCTGGATCAGCGCCGGCTCGGCAAACAGCGGGTGGAGGCGATCCAGGTGCTGCGCGGGTTGACCCGCCCCACCTACGGCTGGCGCAACCACCCGGCGGTGAAGATGTGGGCCGGGTACGAGGAGGCCCTGACCCGGTACGGGCTGGACGTCTGTGCGGTCTGGTGCGCGGCCGGCCGGGCCGACACCTGCGCCACCACGCTTACCGTCGACCTCGCCGCGGCCTGCGGCGTCGAGCAGGTCCGTACCCAGCAGGAACTCGCCGTCGCCGGGGAGCTGCCGCCGTGGCTCGGCCGGACCGAGGTGCATCTGAGCCACCGTTCGTCGCTGCTCCGCAAGGATCCGGCGCACTACCGCCCGCTGTTCGGCGACGACGTCCCCGATGACCTGGACTACGTCTGGCCCGCCTCCGACCGCCCCCGCCGTTGCCTGCCATGAACGGGAGAGCACACTTATCGGGGAGGTTCCCCATGACCCTGTCGCAGTTGGCCGGACGGTTCATCGGCGTACGTCGGCACGTGGTCGACCCCGGCGGGGGTGGCGCTCCCCGGGTGCCGCGCCCGGTCACCGCTGTGGTCGTCGGTGGCGGCATCGCCGGCATGTCAGCGGCGGTGGTGCTCGCCGAACGCGGCGTCGAGGTGACAGTGCTGGAGGCCGCACCGACCCTGGGCGGCCGGCTCGGTGCCTGGCCGGAAACCCTCGCCGACGGCACCTGCCAGGTCAACGAGCACGGTTTCCACGCCTTCTTCCGGCAGTACTACAACTGGCGGAACATCCTGCGCCGGATCGACCCGGCACTGCGTTTCCTGCGGCCGGTCCCCGGCTATCCGGTGCTCAGCGCCGAGTGGCCGACCGAGGAGTTCGGGCGGCTGCCGCCCGCGCCGCCGGCGAACCTGCTCACCCTGCTCGCCCGCAGTCCCAGCCTGCGCCTGCGGGATCTGCGCGGGATGGACCGGGACGCGGCCCTGCCACTGCTGACCTACGACCCGGTACGCACCTACGCCGAGTTCGACCACACCACCGCCGACGAGCTGCTCGACTCGTTGCGCCTGCCCGACCGGGCCCGGGCGATGCTCTTCGAGGTCTTCTCCCACTCGTTCTTCAACCACGAGGCGGACATGTCGGCCGCCGAGATGATCGCGCAGTTCCACTTCTACCTGCTCGGCAACCCGGAAGGACTGGCCTTCGACTGTCCCGACGAGGACTACGCCACGGCGATCTGGGGGCCGCTGACCCGGCACGTCGAGGGCCACGGCGGCCGGATCCGCACCGGCGAGCCGGTGACCGGCCTGCACCGCGGCGCCGACGGTTGGCAGGTGCGCAGCACCGAGGGCACGTACCGGGCCGGCCACGTGGTGCTCGCCGTCGACCCGCCCGCCCTCGCCGCCCTGGTCGCGGCGTCACCGTCGCTTGCCGAGCAGGCCCCGGCGCTGGTGGCGGCGATGCCCGCGTACGGTCGGCCCGGCCCGCCGTACGCGGTCGCCCGCTACTGGTGCGACGGGGACGTCGCCCCCGAGCGGGCGATCTTCAGTGGGGTGTCCCGACAGGCCACCCTGGACTCGGTGACCCTGTACCACCGGCTGGAACGAGAATCCCGCGACTGGGCCGAACGTACCGGCGGGTCGGTGATCGAGCTGCACGCGTACGCCTGCGAACCGGACGTGCCCGCCGCCGAACTGGCCGAACGGATGCGGGCCGAACTGGCCGTGCTCTGGCCGGAGACGACCCGGCTGCGGGTACGCGAGCTGCGCGCCCGGGTCGAGGCGAAGGCGCCGGCCTTCGTGCCGGGCGGCCACACCGGACGGCCAGGGGTCCGCACCGACGCCGCAGGTCTCTATCTGGCCGGCGACGGCATCGGCACCGACTTCCCCAGCGCGCTGATGGAACGCGCGGCGGCCACAGGGGTCCTCGCGGCGAACCACATCCTGCGCGCCGAGGGCGGTGCGGCCGAGCCGCTGCACTCGATCCGGCCGCGTGGTCTGCTCGCCCGGCGCTGACCGCCAGGTCCCGGCCGGCCGCCGCTGGCTGCCCGGGCGGCGATCGAAATGCGTTGCCGCCTCACCTCGACCCCACCTACCGTGATCGCGCAAGGTCAACAGCCGTTCCGGGAGTCAGTCATGTCGAGGTTCCACGTCACCACCGCCGGGTCGGCGGCGTGGCCGGGCTCGCGGATGCTCGGCGGTTGGCGTACCGAACGCCCCCAGGGTGGCCGCCGAGGCTGACGCGTACCGTCGCACGCCGAGCCGTCCACCCCGCACCCAGGGCAGGGCGGCTCGTCGCCGTCCCGCCTGTACGTCCGTCAGCGTTCTGGAGGGAGACACCGGTGGACGCCGTCCTCGTCATCAACGCCGACTTCGGCCCGCTGCACCGGGTCACCGTCAAGCACGCGATCCGGATGCTCTGCCGCCGGGTCGCCGAGATCCACGAGGCCGTGCCGGACCGGGTCATCGGGGTTTTTCCGGTGCCCCGGGTGGTCCGGCTGGTGCGCTACGTGGTGACCCGCTGGCGGATGCGCGCCGGACCGGCCTGGTCCCGGGCCGGAGTGTTACGCCGTGACGGCAGGTGCTGCGCGTACTGCGACGGGCCGGCCGACACCATCGACCACGTCCTGCCCCGCTCGCGCGGCGGCCGGAACACCTGGAAGAACACGACAGCCGCCTGCTACGCCTGCAACCAGCGCAAGGGGGACCGGACGCCGGTCGAGGCGGGCATGCCGCTGCGGCGCGTACCTGTCGTGCCGAGCTGGGCGGCGCTGGCCGGGCGGTGACGGACCGGCCGGCGGGCACAGGGGGCGGCGTCGGGAACATCTCCCGGTGCCGCGCCCGCCGGCCCCGGTCGGCTGGCTCAGCGTCAGGCGGGCGGCGTCCAACCGAAGCGTGGTGCGCGACGCTCGTGGAAGGCCGCCACGCCCTCCCGAGCCTCGCCGCTGGCCAGCACCTGCCCGTGCCACCAGGTCATCCGACCCTCGTCCGCCCGTCCGTCCACGATTTCCTTGGCGGCGGCGACGCTGAGCTGCGAACGCTCGGCGATCACGCCGGTGAGCCCGTCGACCCGGACGGCCAGGTCGGCACCGGGCAGCACCTCGTCGACAAGGCCGATCCGCAGCGCCCGGTCCGCGTCCACCAACTCGCCTGTGAAGAGCAGGTGCTTGGCCGCCGCCGGGCCGACCAGCCGGGACAACCGGTGCGTGGTGGGGGCCGGGTAGACCAGCCCCAGCCGGGCCGGGGGTACGCCGAAACGCGCATCGGCCGCGGCGATCCGAAGGTCACAGGCGACCGCCAGCTGGCAGCCGCCACCGACGCAGGCACCACTGACGACGGCCACCGTCGGCTTGGCGAAGGTGGCCAGGCGTTCCTCCGCAACGACGGCGATGCTGCCGTCACCGGCCGCCAGCAGCTCGTCCAGATCACCCAGATCCGCACCGGCGCAGAAGGTGCCGTCGGCGCCGGTCAGCACCACGACGCGTACCGCCGGGTCGACCTCCAGACCGTCGAGCAGCACCGGTAGCTGCCGCCACATGGCCGGAGTCATCGCGTTACGCCGGCCAGGATTGCGGATCACCACCGTGGCCACCGCACCCTCGACCTCGACCACCAGGCCCGCGTCCGCCACCGCCCACCGTCCCTCCGCCGCACCACTGCGTACCTCACCTGCGGCGACCTTAGCGACGTCGCCCGCCGCGCCGGCCCGGTGGGCCCGATCCGGCGAGCCCCACCCGACGACCGCCGCTGTACGTCTGATCGCAGCCCGGCATTCACCTCGGCGCCGTTCACGGCCCCTAGCGTCACCGTGCGCGCACGTCGCAGTCGGCACGAGTGAGCAGGTGGTCATGCCATCCACACCCGAGGTCAGCGTGGTCATCCCCACCTTCGCCCGCCCGGCGTTGGTGACCCGCGCGGTCCGCAGCGCGCTCGCGCAGACCGTCACCGACATCGAGGTGATCGTCGTGGTCGACGGTCCCGACGAGGCGACCGGCAAGGCCCTCGCCGAGATCGGTGATCCCCGGCTGCGCGTGGTGGAGCTGCCCGGCAAGGGTGGCGCGCCAAACGCCCGCAACACAGGCGTACGGGAGGCGCTCGCCCCCTGGACCGCCCTGCTCGACGACGACGACGAGTGGCTGCCCACCAAGCTCGCCGTCCAGCTCGAGCTGGCCCGCAGCGCGACGGTGCGCAGCCCGATCATCGCCAGCCGGCTGGTCAACAGGACGCCCCGGGCGCAGTTCGTGATGCCCCGGCGACTGCCGGAGCCGGGCGAGCCGATCTGCGAGTACCTCACCCTTCGGCGCGGACTGTTCCACGGCGACGGGTTCATTCAGACCTCGACCATCATGGCGCCGACCGAGCTGCTGCGCCGGGTGCCGTTCACCGTCGGTCTGCGCCGGCAGCAGGAACTGGACTGGACCGTACGCGCGATCAGTCACCCCGATGTCGAGTTGCTCATCGCCGCCGAACCGCTCGTGCTCTGGCACCAGGACGAGGACCGGCCACGGATCAGCCTCAGCTCGCCGTGGGAGGCGCAGTTGGAGTGGCTGCGCGGCATCCGGCCGCTGATCACCCCTCGGGCGTACGCGGCGATCACGATGAGCATCATCAGCTCGATGGCCGCGCCCACGCGCAGTTTCCGGGTCTTCCGGCTGCTGCTCGCCGAGGCCCGCCGGCACGGTCGGCCGGGTGTCGTCGACTACCTGACCTTCCTCCAGATCTGGCTGCTCCCACCGCAGCTACGGCACCGGGTCCGCGACCTGATCCTCGGTCGTGGCCGCAGTGGTGGCCGGGCCAGGGCAGACGACCCGGTGGCTGTCGGCGGGTCCGGGGCCGACATCGCCTTCCCGGTCGACACCGCGACCGAGCAGCGGGCCGGGACGGCGGAGATCGGGGCCGATGTCCGGCGATAGAGTCGCCGTGATCTGGCGCAGCTGCCTGTTACCCGGCTCGGAAACCTTCATCCGCAACCAGGGCGACGCGTTGCCCACCTGGCGCCCGCTCTATCTGGGTGCCGTCCGGGTGCCCTCACCACTGTCCCGGGACAGTGACGTGGTGCTGTGCCCGGACACGCCGCGTGGCCGCCGCGAGTGGCTGCGGTTGCGGCTCACCGGCGGCTCGCCCCGGCTGCGGCGGCTGCTGGCCCGGCTACGGCCCGACGTGGTGCACGCCCACTTCGGCGGGGACGGCTGGTTGGTCAGCCGTACCGCCGCCCAGCTGGGCATCCCGCTTGTCGTCACCCTGCACGGTCTCGACGTCACCCGGCAGGCGGCGGCACCCGGACCACGCGGCACCCGGCACCGCCGCAACCTACGGACCGTGTTCGGCCGGGCCGCGCTGATCCTGGCCGTCTCCGGGGCGATCCGGGACCGGGCGGTGGAGCTGGGTGCGGACCCGGCGAAGATCCGCGTACATCACACCGGAGTGCCGATGCCGCCGGCGCCGGCGACCGGGCCGAAGGCGTGGGACGTCGTGTTCGTGGGGCGGTTCGTCGAGAAGAAGGGGGTCGAGGATCTCGTCGAGGCGCTTGGCATGCTGGCGGAGCCGCGACCCCGCGTGCTGCTCGTCGGCACCGGGCCACTGCACGACCGGGTACGTCGCCGCGCCGAACAGCTGGGCGTGGCCGCCACGTTCGCCGGTGCGCTGGCACCGTCCGAGGTGATGCGACACATCGCCGAGGCCCGGATCCTCGCGGCACCGTCGCGTACCGCCTCGGACGGCGACACGGAGGGCCTGCCCACCACGATCCTGGAGGCGTTCAGTCTCGGCGTGCCTGTCGTGTCCACGTACCACAGTGGAATCCCCGAGGCGGTCAGCCACGAGTCGAACGGCCTGCTCTGCGCGGAAGGCGACCGGCCGGCCCTGGCGGCCAACCTCCGCCGCCTGCTCACCGACGCCTCGCTGCGCGACCAGCTCGGCAAGGCCGCACGGCACCGCGCCGAGACCGACTTCGACCTGCACCACCAGACCCGCCGCCTCGAATCCCTCTACGACTCCCTCCTTCCCCCACCCTGACCGGGTGGGGTCAGTCGGTGGGGCGGAGGCGGCGGACGGCGGAACGGGCGGTGCGGCGGGCGGTGCGGGCACCGGCCAGCAGCAGGCGGCCGGCCCGTGCGGTGGGGGTGCCGTGCAGCAGTGAGACGATCCGGCGCAACCGTTTCAGCTCATCGTCGCGCTCGGTGAGGGTCCGTTCGTACCATCCCTGAAGCGCCCGTGCCTCGGCCAGCTCGCGGGTCAACCGGTCCCGGTCCACGAGCAGTTCCCGCCACCCGCCGGCAGCGGCGCCACCGTCGTCGCCGGCCGACTGCCCAGGTTCCCGTCCGGCCATCATTGTCAGCATGGCGGCCAGCTCACCGGTGGGCCAGAGGTCGGCGAGGCCGACGTCGATCAGCCGAGACGCCAGCCGCCGCAGCGCCAGCGTCGGCTCGGTGGCCTCGGCCAGCCCGTGCCAGGTGCCGGCCGGGGTGACCACCACCGCGTCCGCCGGCATCCCCGCCTCCGCACCGGACTGCCAGGTGGTGAGCAGCGCCCGCACTGCCGGCAGATCCCGGCGCAACGCCGCAGCCACCACCAGATCCTCGACGGTACGCCCCGGCGGAACGGCCTCGCCGTCGGCGAACCGCCACCCGCCCGCCGGATCCCGGCGCACCTCGCGGAGCCGGCCGCGCTGCACCAGCGATGCCGCAGACGGTGCCGCCACGGTCTGGGCGGCCTCGACCGGGCGGGCGGATGCGGCGGGATGCTCCGCCTGGGTCAGCGGATCCGGCAGGCGCTCACCGAGCAGCATCCAGGCCGGCGCGAGTTCGACGGCGAACCCGTTCCGCACGGCGGATCCGGCCAACCGGGCCGGGTCGGCCAACAACGGCGCGGCCGGTGCCGGGCCATCGCCTTCGGCAGGCGTCGCGCCCCCACCGTCGCTAACGACGGCCCGGTCGCTGAGGACGGCTTGTAGGAACCCGGTCAGGTCCGGATCGGCGAGCAGGTCCGTACCGAGCAGGGCGGTGGGCGCGAGCGGGGACGGGAAAGCCGCCCAGGTGCCGCCGACCCGCAGACCCGACGCCGCGAACCGGGCCCGCAGCCGGGCCGGACCGGTCGGCCGGGTGTCGTCGTACTCGCCCAGGGCCGCCCAGTCGGAGTCGGTGCTCGTCGGCGACGTCGCCAGCAACCGGTGCGCCCCCAGCGGATTCTCGACCCCGAGCAGCAGCCGACCGCCGGGCCGCAGCACCGACACCAGCAGGTCGAACGCTTCGCCCCAGGACAGTTGGGCACCCTCGACCGACGCGAGGCGGTCCAGCCCGGCCAGGGCGACAACCGTGTCGTACGGGCGCGTGCCGGCGAGTTTCTCGGGGCCACCGCAGCAGACCCGCACCCCGGGGCGGTCGGCGTAGCGGGCGGCCAGCGACTCGGCGTCCGGCAGTCCCCGCACCAGCACGGTCAGGTCGGTCGGGGGCAGCGCGTCGAGCAGGTGCGGATGGTGTGGCCCCGCCACCAGCGTGCGGCCGGACGCGACGGACAGCAGGGCGGCCAGTCCCAGCCCGCGTACCGGGCCCGGGCCGTGCGCACCGTCAGGATCCGACCAGGCGAGCATCTCGCCGCCGAGCAGGTGCACCGCAGCCGGGTCGCTCATCGACAAACCTCCATGCCGTGCCGGTCGGCGGGTTCGGGCCAGCGGAACAGCCGGCGCAGCTCGGCCGGGGGCAGCAGCCGGTCGGCACCCAGCTCGGCGACGGCCAGGGCGCGGGCTGCCGTCAGGTCGACCTGCGGGCCGTGCAGATCCGACCACTGCCTGCGGATCCGCGGCTGGCCGCCCCAGATCGGCACCTCGCCGGCCAGGTGCATCGGGTCGCCGTAGACGGCCGGTTCGCAGCCGGCCAGGATGCCGTAGAAGACCGCGCTGCACAGCCGGTTCGAGGCGACCCGGCGGTGTCGGCGCAGCTCGGCCAGTTGCCGGTGGAGGAAGCCCGGGTCGAGGTCCCGCCACCGGCCGCCCCGGTAGCCGTGGCAGACGACCCGGAAACCGGCCCGCTCGTAATGCTGGCGCACCCGGGTCGACAGGTACTCCTGCCAGTAGAGGCAGACGGTCACCGGGCCCGGTTCGACGGCCCGGATCTCGTCGATGAGCCGGCCGTGGTCACCGACGACCTGTTGCCCCTCCCAGCCGTGGAAGGGGTACCAGATCGTTCCCTCCCGCTGGGGCGGACCGTCCGGTTCCAGCGCCAGCAGGTACGCCCACGGGGCACCGACCACGTACGTCTGTCGGCGGCCGAGGGACCACGCCCGCCGCCGGGTCCGCTCCGACCAGAGGAACAGCGGTACGCCCGGCACGAACTCGTGGTCGTAGGCCATCCCGTCGCCGATGTTCCAACCGTGCTGGAGGTAGCCGTGGATGCGGGGCGGATCCCGGTCGTCGAGCCCGCAGTAGCGGGCCAGCACGTGGGAGTGCCCGTAGTAATGGTTGGCGTGGTGCACGGTGGCGGGCGCCCCTGGTCGTGGTGCCGGGTCACGGCGTGACGGGTGGAGGCGGAGCCTAACCGGCCCGTCTGAACACCCTGCCACGCCGAGATGTCCGCCCGGTGTGCCATGCGCGATACAGATGGAGCCCCCGGCCGGGATCGAACCGGCGACATCCCGCTTACAAGGCGGGTGCTCTGGCCAGCTGAGCTACAGGGGCGTTGTGTCGTGGCCAGCATAGCGACAGGCGTCCGGTTTTCCTGCTCGGCATGGCTCCCGAGCATGGGAAACGTCAACAACCCGACGTGTGGGCGTCGATTCGTGTCCGAGCGTGCCCGAGTGACCGGAATGCGAATGCTTCGGAAGTACCGGGCCGCCGCGAACCTTGGCATTGCGGCGAAAGCCGTTTACCGTGCAGTGACACGGCCGACACGGGCTCGCCCCGCGCCGGCCGTGGCGCCGGTACGGGCATCCGTGCCGGTTGCTCCTTCACTCGGATCGTCCGGCACGTTCCTGCCGGTGAAAGGAAGCGTCCCCTCATGGCTACGGTGACCTACTCGAAGGCGTCCCGGATCTATCCGGGCACCGAACGCCCCGCGGTCAACCAGCTCGACCTCCAGATCGGCGACGGCGAGTTCCTCGTCCTCGTCGGCCCCTCCGGTTGTGGTAAGTCCACGAGCCTGCGCATGCTCGCCGGCCTGGAGGATGTCGACGACGGCGCGATCTACATCGACGACCGGGACGTCACCCACCTGCCGCCGAAGGCTCGCGACATCGCGATGGTCTTCCAGAACTACGCCCTCTACCCGCACATGACGGTGTACGAGAACATGGCGTTCGCGCTCAAGCTGCGCAAGACCTCCAAGTCGGAGATCGACCGTCGGGTCAAGGAGGCGGCGGCGCTGCTCCAGCTGGAGGAGTACCTCAGCCGTAAGCCCAAGGCGCTCTCCGGCGGTCAGCGCCAGCGGGTCGCGATGGGCCGGGCCATCGTCCGGGAGCCGCAGGTCTTCCTGATGGACGAGCCGCTGTCGAACCTCGACGCCAAGCTGCGGGTGCAGACCCGTACGCAGATCGCGTCGCTTCAGGCCAAGCTCGGCATCACCACCGTCTACGTCACCCACGACCAGGTCGAGGCCATGACCATGGGTCACCGGGTGGCGGTCATGCTCGACGGTGTGCTCCAGCAGGTCGACACCCCGCGGACGCTCTACGACACCCCGGCCAACGTCTTCGTCGCCGGCTTCATCGGCTCGCCCGCCATGAACATCAAGACCGTCCCGTTCAGCGAGCAGGGTGCGGCGTTCGCCGAGATGCTCATTCCGCTGACCCGCGAGCAGGCCGAGGCAGCCAACTCCGAGGGCGGTAACGGCAAGGTGACAGTGGGCTTCCGTCCGGAGGACTGCGACATCGTCAGCCCGACCGAGGGCGGCATGCCGGTCGTGGTCGAGCTGGTCGAGGACCTGGGCTCCGACGCCAACGTCTACGGCCACGCGGCGCTCGACGGCGCCTCCGAGCGGTTCGTGGTCCGTACCGACCGGCGGACCATGCCGAACATGGGCGACACGATCTTCGTGAAGCCGCGTACCGGCCAGAGCCACGTCTTCCACGCCGCCACCGGGCAGCGCATCTGACGTAGCAACAGTGAAGGGGCGGTCCGCCGATGGCGGGCCGCCCCTTTCGCGTACGCTCTCCGGATCCTCAGCCCTCGACGGCCCGGCGGCGCGCCACCTCGGCCAGGGTCACCGCGGCGGCCACGCTCGCGTTCAGCGACTCCACCTCGGAGATCATCGGGATGCTGACGGTGAGGTCACAGGTCTGCCCGACCAGGCGGGACAGTCCCCGCCCCTCGGAGCCGACCACCACGACCAGCGGACCGACGGCGGCCTCCAGGTCGTACAGATCCGTCTCCCCGTCGGCGTCCAGGCCGACCACGACGAACCCGGCGTCCCGGCAGGCCTTCAGCGACCGGGTCAGGTTCGTCACCTGGGCCACCGGCACCCGGGCCGCCGCACCCGCGCTGGTCCGCCAGGCGGTGGCGGTGATCCCCGCCGCCCGCCGCTCCGGCACGAAGACGCCCTGCGCGCCGAACGCCGCGGCCGACCGGATCACCGCGCCGAGGTTGCGCGGATCGGTGACCCCGTCCAGCGCCACCAGCAGCGGTGCCGGTTGTTCCAGTGCGGCGGCGACCAGGTCGTCGAACGACTCGTAGGCGAATGGTGGCACCTGGAGGCCGACGCCCTGGTGCAGCACGCCCCCGGTCATCCGGTCCAGCTCGGCCCGGCTGACCTCAAGGATCGCGATGCCCCGGTCGGCGGCGGTACGGATGATCTCCTTGACCCGGTCGTCGACGTCGATGCCCTGTGCCGTGTAGAGCGCGGTCGCCGGGACCTGGGTACGTAGCGCCTCCAGCACCGGGTTACGGCCTACCAGCAGCTCCGGGGTGTCCTTGGCCGGGTTGGACTTGCGGCCCGGCGCGACCCGGGGTCCGCTGCGTCCGGCGGGCTGCTTGCCCCGGGCCGGCTTCGCGGTGGCCGCACCCCGACCGCCACCCTTGCCCCAGGTGGTGTCCTTGCTGCCCGGTTGGCCGATCTTCGGGGCGCGCCCCTCCTCGGCGGCTGCCCGGCGCTCCTTCTCCTGCTTCCAGGCGGTGCGCTGGGGCAGCTTCTCGGTGCCGGAGTATGCCTTGTGCCAGGGTCGCTCGTCGGCCGGCAACGTCCGGCCGCGCCCGGCGAGGGAGTCCCGGTTCTTGCCGCCGGATCCCTTCGGGGCACTGGCCTTCGACGCCACTCGCCGGCCACGGCGCTGTGAATTGCCGGCCATCAGTCATGCTCTCCAATAGTCCAACGCGGCCCCTGTGGGGTGTCCTCGACCACCACTCCGGCCCGCTTGAGTTGATCCCGCAGCGCGTCGGCGGCTGCCCAGTCCTTGCGGACCCGGGCCTGCGCGCGCTGTTCCAGTGCCAGGGCGATCAGGGAGTCCACCACGCCCCGGAGGTCGCTCGCCCGGGCTCCGCCGGTCCACGCCGGGTCGAGAGGGTCGACTCCGAGGATATCCAGCATCGCGCGGACGCTGGCGAGCGCGGTGCGGACCGTCACATCGTCACCGCCGGCAAGCGCGTTGTTGCCGTCCCGCAGCACCTCGTGCAGCGCCGCCAGCGCGGCCGAGGTGTTCAGGTCGTCGTCCATCGCCGCGACGAACGCGGCGGGCAGCTCGCCGGCACCGCCGGCACCCACCCGTTCCACGGCCCGCGTCACGAATCCCTCGATCCGCCGGTAGGCGACTGCCGCCTCGCGCAACGCCTCCTCGGAGTAGTCGATCCGCGAACGGTAGTGCGCGGCCACGTAGTAGTAGCGCAGCTCGACGGGGCGCACCCCGAGCGAGGCGACGTAGGCCAGATCGAGCGCGTTCCCCAGCGACTTGCCCATCTTCGCCCCACCGATGCTGAGCAGCCCGTGGTGCACCCAGTACCTGGCGAAGGGCAGGCCGGCGGCCTGGGACTGGGCCAGCTCGTTCTCGTGGTGCGGGAAGGTCAGGTCGAGCCCACCGCCGTGGATGTCGAACTCGGGGCCCAGGTAGCGCCAGCACATCGCCGAGCACTCGATGTGCCAGCCGGGTCGGCCCCGCCCCCACGGCGACGGCCAGTAGGCGTCCGCCGGCTCGTCCGGCTTGGCGCCCTTCCAGAGGGCGAAGTCACGCGGGTCGCGCTTACCGCGCTCGGGAGCTTCGCAGGCGGACTGCATGTCCTCGGGCGACTGGTTGGACAACGCCCCGTACGACGGCCAGGAAGCCACGTCGAAGTACACGTCAGCCGAGCCGTCGGTGGCCGGATAGGCGTGCCCCCGCTCGATCAACTGCGCGATCAGATCGTGCATCTCGGGAATGTGACCGGTGGCCCGTGGTTCGTACGTGGGCGGCAGCACGTTCAACGCCCGGTACGCCTCGGCGAGTTTCACCTCGTTGGCGTACGCGATCGACCAGAACGGCCGCTGCTGCTCCTGCGCCTTGACCAGGATCTTGTCGTCGATGTCTGTCACGTTGCGAATGAAGGTGACCTGGAAACCGGCGGCCGACAGCCACCGACGCATCACGTCGTAGTTGACGCCGGAGCGAAGATGGCCGATGTGGGGCGGTGCCTGAAGGGTGAGACCACACAGGTAGACCCCCACCTTGCCGGCTTCCCGCGGGACGAAGTCCCGCACCGATCGGGTGGCGGTGTCATACAGGCGTAGCGTCACCGTACAAGGGTAGCCGTCCGCTGTTGCCTGGTCGGTCGGAGCCTGGTAGCACCCTGCCGCTCGGCACCTGCCGATGGCCACCCCGGGGCCCGTACGCTGCTGGTCGTGAGCACTCCACCGCCGCCCGGCGCCACCCCGCCACCGGCGCTGCCCGTTGGGCCGGTGCCGGACGGACCGCCCCCGGGCCCGTCGAAACCCGACCGGCCGTCGCCGGGCGGGTCGGTGCGTGACCGGTCGATGCCTGAGTGGCCGATGCCGGGCGGGGAGGCGTCACAGACGTTGGACCGGGGTCTACGGTTGCTGCACCTGGTGGCGGACGTCCCCGGCGGCCTGACAGTCACCGAGGCCGCGAGCCGGTTGGGCATCGGTCGGGCCGCCGTCTACCGGCTGATCGGGCCGCTGGCCGGGCACGGGATGCTGCGCCGTGACGCCGACGGCCGGCTGCGCCTCGGCATCGGGGTGCTCCACCTGGCCCGGCGGGCCCAGCCGCTGCTCGCCGAGGGTGCGCTGCCCGCGCTGCGGCGGCTCGCCGAACAGGCCGGAGCCACCGCCCACCTGACTGTGGTGGAGGGTGGTGAGGGGGTCGCGCTGGCCGTGGTCGAGCCGAGTTGGACGTCGTTCCACGTCGCGTACCGGACCGGGGCCCGGCACCCGCTGGAGCGCGGTGCCGCCGGGCGGGCCATCCTGGCCGGTCGGGCGGGCGACGCCGGCCCGGTGAGCACCGCAGGTGAGTTGCAACCCGGAGCGTACGGGGTGGCCGCACCGGTGATCGGGGTGCCCGGCCTGGAGGCGAGCGTCGGGGTGGTGGCCCTGGCACCGCTGGACGCCGAGGCGACAGGTGCGCAGGTGCTGGCCGCCGCCACCGCCATCGCCACCGCCCTGACCTGACCTGCCGCCGGTGCCGTGGCGGGTGGGGCGGCTGTCGCCGATTGCGGCAAGTTGGGCTCAAAATCCGGCTTGAAAGCCCAACGTGCCGCAAACCGAGGTGACTCCCGCCGCGCAGGCGACACCGCAGCGGCCACAGGCGGTCAGGCCGGTTCACCTGGGCTCGGGCAAGGCCAATAGCACATTCGGCAGGGGTCGGAGTGGTTATCCACAGGGGACGGCCGGCGCTCTGCCTGCGGTTGTCCACAGGGGCTGCCGAGGAGGCCCCGCGCCACGCAGGCTCTCGTTCATGCCTGCTCATGCATACCGACCGAGGGCCCTGGCCTGGCAGGTCTTCCGTGGCTCGGACGCCGTACGCCAATGCCTGCTCACCGCCCACCAGCTCCGCAGTTCCGCCTGGGTGCGGTTACGGCGCGACATCTACGCCGATGCCCGGCTTGACCGCGATCACGAGCTGGCCTGCCGGGCCGTGGCGTTGCAGCTGCCGGTCGCGGCGGCGTTCGCCGGCCCGTCGGCGGCGTACCTGCACGGGATCGAACATGCCGCCGGCTTCGCCGACAGTGTGCACGTGCTCGCGCCGGCTCCGGCCGGGCTGCGCAGTCAACGTGGCCTCCAGGTGCACACGATCAGCCGGGAGCCGTTGGCCCGGGAGAACCGCCCGGGCACGCTGCCCCGCACCGACCTGACCCGGGCAGCGTGGGAGAGCGCCGTCTGGCTGGAGCCGGCCCGCGCGATAGGCATAGTCGACGCCCTTCTCGGCCGAGGACTCACCTCCCGAGCAGCTCTCGCCCAGGTCGCGGCGCTCAACGACAGCCGGCCCGGCTTCCGCCGGGCGAGTTGGCTGTTCGACCTGGCCGAACCGGCGGCTCAGTCGCCGGCCGAGTCCCAGCTACGCATCAGGTTGGTGCTGGCTGGTCTGCCTCGACCAGTGGTTCAGCACCCGGTGCGGGTGTCCGGCGGTCTGGTTCTGCACCCCGACCTCGCCTGGCCCGAGTTCCGGGTGGCTGTGGAGTATGACGGGCACTGGCATTCGGACCGCGAGCAACTCCATCGGGACCGACAGCGCCTCAACCGTCTCGTCGGTGCCGGCTGGCTGGTACTGCACGTGACCAGCCGCCGACTCCATCAGGATTTCCCGGGGATCGTCCGGGAGACCCGCGGTGCGCTGTCGGGGCGCGGGTGGCGTCGGTGACGCCCGACCGGGTCGAGGGATGCCAGCCCGGTTCGCCAGACCGCCGATCAGGACGCGTGATGGCCGGGCTGAGAGGTTCCAGCCCGGCCATCACATTGCTGATCAGGACGTGTGCGTCCTGGCCCGGTTACCGGCCGGGCTTGACCGTCACCGCCGCGTACGCGTCGATGATTCCGTGGCCGTAGAAGCCGTTGAAGCTGCGCGAGCCGTCGCAGTAGGCGTCGAACTCAGCCGGCCGGCCTTCGTTGACGTAGCTCACCAGGCGAGGCTCCGGGCAGGCCCGCTCGGCAGCCGTCCGGAGGAGCTGCCGCTCGACCAGATCCGGCGCCATGCCGTAACCGCTGCGGCCCTGCTGCTTGCCGTAGCGGCTCACGATGAGCGCGGCCACCCCGGAGGCGTGCGGTGCCGCCATCGAGGTGCCCTGGAGGTAGGTGTAGTACCCGCACTCTCCGTTGGCCTTGCACTCCTTGAACACGAAGGTCTCGGCGCCGGCCACGATGTTGCCGTCCGCGTCGACCGCGCCTTCCTCCTGGAGGACCTTCTTCGGGTAGGTGGAGAGGATCATGTTGGCGTCGGTACGGAACGTGTCAGTGCCGAAGCCGTCGCGGAACCAGCCACCGGGCGCGGCGACAGCCGTCTGCTCGGTGCCGTAGTTGGAGTAGTCCGCCTTCTTACCGGAGGGACCGACGGCGGAGACGCTGATGACGTGCGGCCCTTCGGTGGGCAGGTCCCAGCAGCTGTCGTTGTCGATCTCGCGCGGGTACGGCGCGACGTCACCGTAGTTCGGGCTGGAGACGTCGGTACGCGGGTCGCCCAGGTCCTCGTGGTTGTTGCCGAGCGCGCCGACCAGGGTGACGCCCCGGTTGTGGGCGAAGGTCAGCGCCCGCTTCATGGCCCTGATGGTGGCCCGCTGCGCGGCCTGAGCCTCCGGCGAGTCGGCCGGGTTGGCGGTGCAGTTGTAGAGCCACGGGTCGACGTAGAACGACATGTTGACCACGTCGAGGCCCGACCTGCCCGCGTGCAGCAGTGCGTTGACCACCGGGTTGAGGAAGAAGTAGCCGGAGTCCTGGCCGCCCTTGAGGTTCACCAGGGACACCTTGGGGGCCACGCCGGAGAGACCGAAACCGTTCGCGGCGGCGCCGATGGTGCCGGCGACGTGGGTACCGTGACCGCCGTCGTCGGTGCCGGCCGGGTCGAGGCAGCTCGCCACCTCGCACTCGCCGTCGATCTCCGGGATGTCGGGCGCGAAGTTGCGCGACAGCGCCCAGTTGAAGTTCGGCGCGATGTCGGGGTGGCTGGCGTCGACGCCGGTGTCGAGGACGCCGACGGTGACCCGGCGGTCGCCGGGCTCCACCTTGCGCGCCTTGTCGGCCCGGATCATCTCCAGACCCCAGAGCTTGTCGTCCAGCGGGTCGAGCTTCTTGCCCCGGTGCTTACCGGCGCCCTTGGCGGCCGCCGCGGCCAGCAGGTTCTCCTGCTCGACGCGGTCGAGACGCGGTTTGCGTCCGATCGCCTTCTCCTCCGCCGCACCGATCAGGGCGGCGGCGGAGGTCGCCTTCGTCGCGAAGTCGGCCCGGTCGGTCGTCACCTGGTACACACCGACCTCGTCGCTGCGGGACACCACGGTCCCGCCAGCCGACCGGATCGCGGCGATCGCCGCGTCGGCGGAGACGCCGTCCTCGGCGACCACGGTGAAGGTCCGCAGGTCCGACGGCTCGGCGCTGGCCGGCACACCCAGACCTGTCACCGTGAGTGTCAGTGCCGCCGCGGTCGCGACGACGCCGACGGTGAAGCGCTTGCTCACCACATTGAATCCTCTCGTTGAGGGGCTGGCGTCATCAGACATCAACGCGTGAGGTTTCGCCAGAGTGGCGTCGGATTCGCGCCTGAAGATCCGCTTCGCCGGAAAGAGCAGCCAGCGCGGTGGGCAGCTCGGCAAGCGTCGAGACCACGGCGTCCACCACAGTGGTCAGCATGCCGCCAGCCTGTCACCGCAGGGCCGGCTCCGCCGTCTCCGGTCGGGTGGGCGCGACGGGGCTGCGCAGTTCGTCGAGGCGGACCAGCGCGACACCCGCGACGATCAGCAGTCCGCCGAACAGTTGCACCACTGTCGGCAGCTCCCCAAGTACCAGCCAGGCGATCAGCACCGCGAACATCACCTCGGTCAGCCCGACGAACGAGGCCAGCCGGGAACCGAGGGTCCGTACCGCGGCGATCCCGGCCAGATAGGCGACCACGGCGGCCACCAGCGTCAGGCCGGCGATCGGCACCAGCCAACTGGTCTCCATGCCGGCGAACTGCACGGTGTCGAAGGTGGCCCGCAGCGGGAGTGCCCCGGTCAGGCCGAGCAGCAGCAGCACGCCGGCACCTGCGGCCATCCCGCCGCTGGCCATCACCATCGACGGCAGGGCCGGGTCGACCCGGCCGGCGAGCACGAAGTACCCGGCCAGCCCGACCGCCGCGCCGAGCCCCCAGAGCACGCCGACCAGGTCGAGTCGACCCGCGCCGGTCAGGTCGAGCACGAAGACCAGGCCGGCCAGGGCCGCTGCCGAGCCGGCGACGGTCAGCCGACGGGGGCGCTGGCCCTGCACCAGCCAGGTCCAGCCGACGACGAGGACGATGCCCAGGTACTCCAGCAGCAGCGCGACGCCGACCGGCAGGTAGCGCACCGCGTTGAAGAAGCACGCCTGGGCGACCGCGACGCCGAGCAGCCCGAAGACGCCGATCGAGGCGAGGTTCCGGCGCAGCACCTGCCACCGGCCGCGCAGGACGAGCATGGCGGGCACCGCCAGGACCAGGGCGGCGATGCCGACCCGGGCGATGACCACCGCCTCGGCCGACCAGCCGTCGTCGATCAGGGACCGGGCGAAGGTGCCCGAGGTGGCGAAGGTGATCGCGGAGAGCAACGCCAGCGCGAGGCCGGTACCCGCGGCGGACGGTTGACGCATGGGCTCTCCTTGGCACGACTGCCCGCCATGGGCAAAAATAGGTTACGCCGATGACGCTAGACCCGGGCCACGACAGGAGTCAAGTTGCTTTTCGCCCATGACACCGAGTGTTCGCTCATCGCTACCGCCGCGCTTGTGAACACCGCCGGTTCCGACGGAGAGACACTTCCGGACGTCGCCGCCCTCGACGCCTTCTACAACGTCCACTCCTACAGTGGTCGGCACGAACACACAGATGCCGAACTACGGGCGGTACGCGCGCTACGCCCCCGGCTACGCCGGATCTGGTACGCCGAGGTCGACGAGATCGTCTCGATCGTCAACGCCCTGCTCCGCGAACACCGGGCGCTGCCCCAGCTCATCACCCACGACACCGAGCCGTACCACCTGCACGCCGTACCCCGGGACGCCCCGCTGGCCACCCGGATGGCTGTCGAGGCGGCGATGGCGATCGCCGACGTGGTACGCGGTGGCGAACTGCGCCGGCTGCGCATCTGCGACCACCCAGACTGCGACAACGTGCTCGTCGACCTCTCCAAGAACCGTTCCCGCCGGTTCTGCGAGGCCGGCTGCGGCAACCGGGCCGCGGTCAGCGCCTACCGCGCCCGCAAGGCCGCCGCCCGCTCCTGACACCAACCTCCGCGCCGGGCGAGGTGGTCACGTCACGCGCGGCGGTGCCGCGACAAAGACCCGCCAGGCGTACGCCTCGAAGAGCAGCACCGGCCCAGCCGGGTCCTTACTGTCCCGCACCCCCACCGCCCCGGAGAGACCGACAGCCACCTCAACACACTGGTCGTTTGACCCACTACGGCGACTCTTTCGCCAGCGTGCGCCGGTCAACTCCATGTTTCCGCCAGTTCCTTCAGCAGCTCGATCGACTCCTGCGGGGGCTGCGCCACGGCGAGAGTAGCCTCCCAGGTCCGTTGCAGCCGCATGAGATCTGCCGCACCGTCCAACTCCTGCCCGCCGATCTGCCCTCCGAGGAAGGCAACTTCCACACCTCCGGCCAGGCTGGCAAGTATGAACGGACCGTTCAGGCCCGGATACTCCTCAGCCGACGTAGGCACGACCTGGATTCGGAGGTGGGGGTGCTCGCCAGCAAGGCGGACGAGGTGCAGCACCTGCTCACGCATGACTTTCCGACCACCGACCCGTCGCCGCAAGACCGACTCGTCCAGCACGGCCGCGATTCGAGGTGATCTTTCGGCGTAAAGCACCTGTTGGCTATTCAGCCGGTCAGCCAGCCGCCGTTCGATCTCCCCGGGATCCAGCAGCGGGTCAGACTCGAAGACCGCCCGCGCATACGCTTCCGTCTGCAGCAGGCCGGGCACATGGAGCGGCTCGAACCAGCGCAGGGCCCATGATTCCGCCAGGATGGCGCGCCAGCCGCGCTGCCAGACCTGGGCTTTGTCGAGGGCTACCAGGTCGGTGAGCATGCGACCGAAGATGCCGCCGGTGTCGAGGGCCTTGTCGAACAGGTCCAGGTACTTCGAGGTGGGCGGCTGTTGACCCAGTTCCACAGCGCTGACCATCGACGGCGAGTAGTTGACGGCCCTGGCCAACTCCTCCTGACTCCATGCCCGCCGGATGCGTGCCCGGCGCAGCTCCGCCACCAGGAACGCCGCCGCCGTCGGTTGCCCACCTGCCATCTCCAGCCGCCCTCCAGGAGCCGGTAGGTCCGACTCCAACGCCTCGCCATCGACGACCCGGCCTCGCCACAGTGGGTCTCGGACAGCACGGACAAATACTTCCGACGGTAGCGGTGTGTTCAGCAGACTGTGCAGCACGACGCTCGCCGCTCATCCCCCGAGTGCGGCGTCGAGGTGGGACCGCCCGCTCCCCCGGCCGGGCGGTCCCGCCGCCGGGGCGATGACGCGAACGACTCAGCTCGACAGGAAGGCTGCGCCATGTCCCGAGCCGCCCGGTGGACCGGTTCTCCCGGTACGTCCCGATCGCCGAACCAACCACCCTGGGCACCGCAGCGACCACACCTGCCGTTGCGGCCACTCTGGCTCTGCCGGGTCTGCGCCGCGCCGTGGCCCTGCGCCGACGCGCGGCTCGCCCTCGTCGCCGAGTACGCCGACGACCGGATCGCGCTCAGCATCTACCTCTGTGCGGTGCTGCACGAGGCTGCCGCCGACCTCTACCGACTGAACCCGCAGGGCGGTCCGGATCCAGCGGCCCTCTTCGCCCGCTTCCTGGCCTGGACGCCCAGGCACCGCACGCCGGACGCCTGATCAGGTCAACCGCCATCAGCGTGGCCGGCGGACTGATCGACTCGCGTTGCGGCATCTCGGCCTATCCCGGCTGCTGATGACCGCAAGATGCCGCATCCGGAGTCGATCAAGCCGGGCCCTGCACCCAGACCGGGCAGACGCGGGGCGGGTAGACGCGGGCGGACAGGCGCGGGGGCGGCGGGGACGGGTCAGGGGTGGGTCATGCGGAGCAGGTCGAGTGCCTCGTCCAACTGGGTCTCGGAGAGCTTGCCGGAGTCGACGTGGCCCCGCGAGATCACCACCTCCTTGATGGAGATCTGCTTCTCCAGCGCTTCCTTCGCGATCGAGGCGGCCTCGTCGTACCCGAGGTGACGGTTCAACGGGGTGACGATCGACGGCGAGCCCTCGGCGTACGACAGGCAGACCTCGGCGTCCGCGACCAGGCCGACCACGCACCGGTCGGCGAGCAGCCGGCTCGACGCGGCGATCAACCGGATCGACTCCAGCAGGTTGCGACCCATCACCGGGAGCATGACGTTCAGCTCGAAGTCGCCCTGCGAGCCGGCGAAGGCCACCGTCGCGTCGTTGCCGACCACCTGCGCGCAGACCTGCCGGACGGCCTCGCAGACCACCGGGTTGACCTTGCCGGGCATGATCGACGAACCCGGCTGGAGGTCCGGAATGCGCAGTTCCCGCAGGCCGGCGCGGGGGCCGGAACCCATCCAACGGATGTCGTTGGCGATCTTGTAAAGCCCGACCGCGACGGTGCGCAGCTGCCCAGACGTCTCGACCAGGGCGTCCCGGGCGCCCTGCGCCTCGAAATGGTTGCGCGCCTCGGTCAACGGCAGCCCGGTCGAGGCACGCAGCTTCTCGATCACCCGGGCGGCGAAGCCGAGCGGGGTGTTGATGCCGGTGCCGACCGCCGTACCGCCCAGCGGCAGCTCGGCCAGCCGGGGCAACGCGCCCTGGAGGCGTTCGATGCCGTAGCGGACCTGGGCGGCGTACCCGCCGAACTCCTGCCCGAGCGTCACCGGGGTGGCGTCCATCAGATGCGTACGCCCGGCCTTCACGACGGTCTCGAACTCCGCCGACTTCGCCTCCAGCGCGGCGGCCAGGTGGTCCAGCGCCGGCAGCAGATCCCGTACGACGGCCTCGGTGGCCGCCAGATGGATGGACGAGGGGAAGACGTCGTTGCTGGACTGCGAGGCGTTGACGTCGTCGTTGGGGTGAACGCCGCTACCCAGCTCCCGCCCGGCCAGGGTGGCGATCACCTCGTTCGTGTTCATGTTTGACGACGTGCCGGAGCCGGTCTGGAACACGTCCACCGGGAACTGGTCGTCGTACCCGCCGTCGGCCACGTGCGCCGCGGCTGCGGCGATCGCCGCGGCAACGTTCGCGTCGATCACCCCCAGGTCGCCGTTGACCTCGGCCGCAGCGCCCTTGATCTGGGCCAGCGCCCGGATCTGGGCCGGCTCGATACCCCGGCCGGAGATCGGGAAGTTCTGCACCGCCCGCTGCGTCTGGGCCCGCCACAGCGCCTCGGCGGGCACCTCCACCTCGCCCATCGAGTCACGTTCGATCCGGTAACCCGCCGCCTCTGGAGTCGTCACGCACCCCATCCTGCCGGGACCAAGAGCTAATCGCAGGGTGGCTCGGCAGAAAACGGGCGCTCGGCGAGAAACTTCGGTACCCGGCTCCGCTCCCGCATCCAATTGGCAAAACCGGGGACGATCCACCCCGCCAGCTCAAGCACGGTGTCTTGGTCAGCCGCCAGGTGCCGCCGGTAGATCGGTTCGTGGTGGGCGATCCGGTTCCGGAGCAGTCGAAGAGTGTTCAAGCGGGGGTGCAGCCTCGCCCTGGTTCCGCTGTACCCAGGGAACGCTCGGCGGAGGCCAGGCCGCCAGAGCGACATCTCGTAGTTGCAGTCGCCACCGGCGCTCAGCAATGCAACCCAGAAACCAAACGGCAAGGCTGCCACCACATGACCCGGGCTGCCGCTGGCACCTCTGCGCCCCATCTCAGCAGACGCCTTAGCGATCATGTCGTTTGCAGGAGGGGTGAAGTCAAATCGCGACGCCAACCACCAGTCCTCCCGCCCGCCCATCACCCTCAGCTGTTCATGAAGGGCGTTACGCAACACCACCTCGAAGTGCCCGAGCACCTCGAAAAACGCAGCGGACACAGCCGTGTTCCACTCGTAGAGTTGGATTCCTTCGGCGAGCCCGCCTCCGGCCGCCTTGACGTACGGCTCAAGCCGACCTGCCGAGAGTGCCCTCTCCAGCGCCACGATGTCGGCCATCACAGTCGCCCTTCTCGTCGTTCTGAGGTAAAGTTCGTGCGTACGCCCCGGATGTTGCCTCTGCTTGCAAGCAACCCGGGGCATTGCTTTGACAGGGAACAGTCAGGACTGCCGCTCAGACCGACCGGTGCCGGAGGCTCTGCAACGGGGCACCCGTCGCGGCGACGAAGAAGAACCCCCAGCCATTGCGGTGCGGGCTTACGGCCGGGTTGTAGTGCTGAACGATCTCCCGCGCGGCCTGACTGGGCGTCCGAAAGGAACGGCCGGTCAGCGGACCTGATGTGATCTCAATTCGTCCGGGCCCGGGCACGAACATCCCATAGGTGCGGTGGCCTGCGTAATCGGCGTAGACCCGCACCGAGGCCGGCTCATCACCGTTCGACGCAGCCTGCTCCGGCGCTGCAGCCGCTTGCGCTTGTTCCACGAGGCGAGCGACCAACTGCCCCTTCGTCATGCCGGTGATGCCCGCCGCGAAAGTCAGGTACCTGTCAGTCGCGTCGTCAATTTCGATTTGTGGCATGTGCCCCTCCTGCTCATACAGGAGAGTACGTTCATCAGAGGCTCCAACGCAACTTCCCCCCCTGAAAATCAGGATGAACTTAGAATCCTTAGTTTTCTCAGCGGGTGCCGATGGTGAGGACCGGCTTGGTGACCTCGGCGAAGAAGTCGTTGCCCTTGTCGTCGACGACGATGAAGGCGGGGAAGTCCTCAACCTCGATCTTCCAGACCGCCTCCATGCCCAGCTCGGCGTACTCCAGGACCTCGACCCGCTTGATGCAGTCCTGGGCGAGCCGGGCCGCCGGGCCACCGATCGAGCCGAGGTAGAAGCCGCCGTGCTGCTCGCAGGAGCGGGTCACCTGCGCCGACCGGTTGCCCTTGGCCAGCATCACCATCGAGCCACCGGCGGCCTGGAACTTGGCCACGTAGGCGTCCATCCGGCCGGCGGTGGTCGGGCCGAACGAGCCGGACGCGTAGCCCTCCGGGGTCTTCGCCGGGCCGGCGTAGTAGACCGCGTGATCACGGAGGTACTGCGGCATCGGCTCGCCCGCGTCCAGCCGCTCGGCGATCTTCGCGTGGGCGATGTCCCGGGCCACCACCAGCGGGCCGCTCAGCGACAGCCGGGTCTTCACCGGGTACTTGGACAGCTCGGCGCGGATCTCGTCCATCGGCCGGTTGAGGTCGACGCGGACCACCTCGGTGGTGTCGAGCTGCGCTTCGGTGACGTCCGGCAGGTAGCGGGCCGGGTCGGTTTCGAGTCGCTCCAGCCACACGCCCGACGGGGTGATCTTGGCAACCGCCTGCCGGTCGGCCGAGCAGGACACCGCGATCGCCACCGGGCACGACGCGCCGTGCCGGGGCAGCCGCACAACCCGTACGTCGTGGCAGAAGTAGCGCCCGCCGAACTGCGCGCCGATGCCGAAGTTGCGGGTCAACTCCAGCACCTCGGCCTCCAGCTCCAGGTCACGGAAGCCGTGCGCGGTCATCGAGCCGGCGGTGGGCAGGGCGTCGAGGTACTTCGCGGAGGCGTACTTGGCGGTCTTGAGGGCGTACTCGGCGCTGGTGCCGCCGATCACCACCGCGAGGTGGTACGGCGGGCAGGCGGAGGTGCCGATCAACCGCAGCTTCTCCTCCAGGAACTGCATCATCCGCGTCGGGTTCAGCAGCGCCTTCGTCTCCTGGTAGAGGTACGACTTGTTGGCCGAGCCGCCGCCCTTGGCCATGAAGAGGAACTTGTACGCGTCCGGGTGGCCGTCCGGGTCCTCGGCGTACAGCTCGACCTGGGCGGGGAGGTTGCTGCCGGTGTTGCGTTCCTCCCACATGGTGAGCGGGGCGAGTTGCGAGTAGCGCAGGTTCAACCTGGTGTACGCCTGCCAGACACCGCGTGAGATCGCCTCGGCGTCGGAGCCGTCGGTGAGCACGTGCCGGCCGCGCTTGCCCATCACGATCGCAGTGCCGGTGTCCTGGCACATCGGCAGCACCCCGCCGGCGGCGATGTTGGCGTTGCGCAGCAGGTCCAGGGCGACGAAGCGGTCGTTCGGGGAGGCCGCCGGGTCATCGATGATCGACCGTAGCTGGGCCAGGTGCGCGGGCCGCAGGAAGTGCGCGATGTCGTGCATCGCCTCGGCGGTGAGCGCGGTCAGGGCGGCCGGCTCGACAGTCAGGAACCGGCGACCGCCGGGCCCGTTCACCACGTCGACGCCCTCGTCGGTGACCAGCCGGTACTCGGTCTGGTCCGGACCCGTCGGCAGCAGCGGGGAGTACGCGAAGTCGGCACCGGTCACGACAACGCTCCGCTTCGCTCCGTGCCGCCGTGCGGCACCACCGCACCGGGCTGATGATTCGCTCGCTGCCGCTCGCTCATGACGGCAAAGCCTAGGGCAGAAGGTTCGGTCCGTCCCACCCACCGGGGGGCACGATCATTTACCCGGGTCAGGGGCGGCACACAGCTCGTTCTTCGGACCGCAGCTGTCCTGGGGCTGCGGCACCGCACCGCTGCCGGCGGGCCCCGGGTTCGCCTCGTCGGCGTCGCGCGGGGTACCACCGGCAGTCGCGCCGAAGCGGACGTACCCGATCTCCCGCCCCTCCCCGATCACCATGCCGGCGGGTCCGACGGCCAGGGCGTTCGCCGAGGTACGCAGCACAGCCAGTTCCCGCCCGGTACGCGGATCGAGCGCGACCAGCCGGTTGGGTTTCTCGTCGGCGACGATCGCCGCGTACGGGGTGAGGGCGGCGCCCGCCTTCTTGCCGGCCGGCCGGTTCCACCTCGTGCGCTCGGCACCGAGTTCACGGGCCGAGACGGCAGCACCGTCGGCGGAGCGGACCAGCGCGTACCTGTCGTCCACCGCGAGCACCCGTTCGGCGTTGGCGGTGACCAGCAGCAGCCGCCCGTCGTACCCGTCGAGGACCGCCTCCCGACCGTCCGGCGAGACGCCGAGCACCACGTTGCGGGCACCGTACGGGTCTTCCCGCTGCACGCAACCTGCGCTGTCGGCGGTGCGGAGGTTGAGCCCCGTCTGCTGCCACGCCTCCTGACCGGTGGCCGAGTCCCGACCTGAGATGGCGTAGTAGCAGCTGCCGTCCTGCGAACGGGCGGTGATGCGCAGCAGCCGCCCGCCGATCACGGCGAGCCGCTCCTCCCGGCCGGGCTCGACGTTCTGGAGCACCCGGCCGGTGGCGGTGTCCACCACGTGCACCCGGCCGTCGACGGGGAAGCCGAGCAGCGGCGGTACCGCCTCCGGGCCGGCCACCTCGCCGTCGATCCGGGTGCTGCTGAGTCGCCGGGTGTCGAGCAGATTCGGGTTGTCGGCGAGCAGACCGGTGCTCACCCCGGGCAGGAAGGCGGTCCACAGCGGCGTGGTGCCGCGCGGGTCCCAGGCACTCAGGGTGCAGTCGGTGGCCTCCACGCAGCGCGCGTCCAGCAGCAGGTTGCGGTAGGTCCAGACGGCCACCGCGTCGTCGTCGCGGCGGCGGGTCACTCCGGTGGTGGGGTCGAGCACCTCGTACCCCTTGACCAGCAGCTTGCCCACGACGACCACGGCTTCCGGCCCGGCCCCGGTGACCGCGCTCCAGTCCGCCTTGCGCTCCCAGAGCTGGGTGCCGGCGGCCAGGCTGCGGGCCTCGACCCGGGTGCGCTGCTCGATCACGACGCTCTCCCCGGCGATGGTGACGCTGCGCGGGGTGCCGCCGATGCGCTGCTGCCAGACCACGTCCGGCTGGGAGATCGGCTGGGGCCGGTTGACCCAGTCCCACATGGTGGGGAACGGGTTCCAGACTCCGGTAGCGGCCAGCACCACCACCGTGATCAGGCCGAGCAGGAGCCAGCTTCGTACGCCGAGGCCGCTCCCCTTCGCCACCGGAACACGGTAGCCATCCGCGCCGAGCCCCGCCCGCACCGCCCCGCGTGTCGCGCCGGGAAGATCGCATCGGCAGCACCACCGGCCACCACGGAAGCGTGGTTGACTCAGCGGTCAGCGGACACCGTCGGAGCCGGCGCGGCCGGAGCGGGATCGACCGGCAGGACCGGGGGACGCCGGCTGCCAGGAGTGAGGACCGGCCACAGAATCAGTGTCGCGACGATCGATGCGGCCCCGGCACCGGCCATCACCACACCCGGGGTGAGCACCTCGCTCAGCGCGCCGGCCCCGGCGGCGGCAAGCCCCTGCGCCGCCATCATGCCGGTGCTGACCAGGCCGAATGCCTGCCCCCGACGCGCCTCGGGGACCGCGTCGAGGAAGCGCCGGGCCAGCCCCAGCTGGTAGGCGAAGCCCGCGGTGGCCACCGCGAACAGCGCCGCCGCGGGCAGCAGCTCCGGCCGGGCCAGGAACGCCAGCATGGGTACGCCCAGCAGCAGCGCTAGCCACGGCGTCAAGCGTTCCCGTCGGGCCGGTGCGACGAACCGCCCCACCAGCAGGTCACCGACGAGCATGCCGCCCGCACCGGCCATCAGCAGGACACCGGCGTTGGCCCCCGGGCCCAGGTCGGCCGCGTACGGCACGGCCACTCCCTCGGCACCGACAAGCAGCGATCCGGGCAGCCACTGGGCGAACAGCAGCCCTCGGATCCGGCGGTCGGCCAGCAGGTGCCGGTTCACCCGCAGGGTCTCCCGGAACGCGCCGACCCTCGGGCCGCTCCCCGCCCGTCCAGCGCGTGCCGGGCGGTGGGTGAGCCCGAACCGCACAAGCAACGCGGAGAGGCCGCAGGTGGCGGCGGTCAGCCAGAGCGCGCCGTACGGCCCGACCAGGCTGAGCAGCAGGCCACCGACGGCGAACCCGGCCACCTGCGTGCCGCCGGCGGCGACGGTGAGCAGCGAACGACCCAGCACGTACGTGTCACCGTGCAGCATTTCGGGCAGCAACGCGGTACGCGATGCGCTACTCACCGGCCCGAAGAGAGCCACCACGGCGACCAGGCCGAGCACCGCCGACGGGGAGAGCACACCGGTCGCGAGCACCACCACCACGGCGAGCCGCACCAGGTCGTAGCCGACGATCAGGGTGCGGGCCGGCCAGCGGTCGGCCAGCGCCAGCAGAAACAGCCCGCCCAGCGCGTGCGGCAGGAATCCGGTGACGTACGCGAGGGCGGCCAGCAGACCGGAGCCGGTGCGCTCGTAGACGAGGACCGAGAGGGCGAGCATCTTCACCGTCTCACCGATCATGAAGATCCCGTAGCTGGCGAAGATCACCCGGAACTCGGCGACGGCGAAGACGTCCCGGAAAGTGGCCTGCCGGTCGGCCACCTTCGGCGGGTTCATGCTTGTGTTGTCCACGCCGATCAGCCTGGTGGCGCACATCGGACCGCTCTATCCTTTCGCTGGAGAGCGAAAGGTCGAGCGATGCGGATCGAGGTCACTCCGGCGGACGTGGCGGCCAGCCGGTACGCCATCTCACCGTTGGGCGAGGCGGTCTGGGCGCTACGCGTCCACACCGGTCAGCACGCTGTACCGGGGCTGGCCCCCTGGGTGGCCCGTACCCGATCGGTGTTCGAGCGGCTGCGTCGGGACCAGCCGGCGGTGGGCGCGCTGATGGCGCTGCTGCGCCGGGGCGGCTACAACGCCGACTTCATCCAGCCGCCGCCCGACGGCATCGGTCGCAGCTTCGCCGAGGAGCTGGCAGTGGTCCGGGCCACGCCGCTCGGGCAGGCCCGTGACGAACTGTCCCGCAACCTCGTTGGACTGCGCACCCCACCGGCGTACGCCCGCCGGATCTACGACTCACCGGACGTCGTCGACAGGTTGGCCGACGCGATCGAGGCGTCCTGGGCCACCCTGGTGCAGCCGGACTGGCCGCGGCTGCGGGCGGTGCTGGAACGGGACCTGGTGCATCGCGCGGGCCGCCTGCTCGCGTACGGCTGGGGGGCCGCCGTGGCGGACCTGGACCCGAGGCTGCGCTGGGTCTCCGGCGGCGGCCTCGGCGCGATCGAGGTGGCCGACCGCGACCCCCGCAGCTACTCCCTCGGCGGCCAGGGGCTGCTCTTCATCCCCACGGTCTTCGGCATGATGATCAATTACGTCGAGCCGCCGTGGCCGTTCGCGATCGTCTACCGGGCCTCCGGGGTGGCCGAACTGCTCGGGCCGCCCGACCCGGGTCGCCCCGAGGACGCGCTGGACCGGCTGGTCGGGCGGTCCCGCGCGGCGGTGCTGCGGGCGCTCGCCCTGCCCGCCACGACCAGCCAGCTCGTCGTGCAGCTCGGGATGAGCCTGGGCGGCGTCGGCGACCACCTGTCCGTGCTGCGCGACGCGGGCCTGATCACCCGGGTCCGGTCCGGCCGGTCCGTGCGCTACCGCCGCACCCCGCTCGGCGACGCGCTCGCGGAGAACTGACGAGCATCACCGCACCGCCGAGCGCAGCAGCGGCAGGACGCGGTAGGGGATCTGCTCGGCGAGCGCGATGATCGTGGAGGCGCGGGTGATTCCCTCGTACGCCACGATCTGGTCGATCACCCGCTGCAGGTCGGTGTTCGAGCGGGCCACGATCCGACAGAGCAGATCTCCCGAGCCGGTGATGGTGTGTGCCTCCAGCACCTCGGGAATCGCCGCCAGGTGGCGGGTGACCGGGTCGTGCCCGTGCCGCTGGCTGATCTCCAGGGTGACGAAGCTGGTCACCGTGAAGCCGAGCGCCGCCGGGCCGAGATCCGGCCCGAACCCGGCGATGACCCCCCGCCCGACAAGCTTGTCGAGCCGCGCCTGGACGGTCCCCCGGGCCACGTGGAGCCGGCGCGAGCACTCCAGCACGCCGATCCGGGGTTCCTCGGCGAGCAGCTCGATGAGTCGCACATCCAGCTCGTCGAGCTGGGCAATCTGATCAGTGTTCATGCGTGAACACCATACCGTTTGTGCAACCTGACCAGCGTAGGCGGAGAGGGTTGCCCAGTGCGCCGGGTCACCGCGATGCTCGGCACAGCAGCACACGATCCCGTCGGCCCACCAGGCCGGGCGGTACGCGAGGGAGGCCACCATGACCCAGGCGATCGATCGACCCCAGTCGACCGAGGAGGTGGACGTCGACGCCCTCGTCGGCGCCGTCGACCACGACACCAGCAAGGACCCGTTCCCGGTCAAGGGCCTCGACCACGTGCGTTTCCTGGTGGGCAACGCCAAGCAGGCCGCGCACTACTACTCCACCGCCTTCGGCATGACCTGTGTGGCGTACCGGGGGCCGGAGCAGGGCTACCGCGACCACGCCGAGTACGTGCTGACCAGCGGTTCGGCCCGGTTCGTGCTCACCGGCGCGGTACGCCCCGACGCGGAGGGGGCCGAGCACGTCACCCGGCACAGCGACGGGGTCAGCGACATCGCGCTTGAGGTGCCCGACGTCGACGCCGCGTACGCGCACGCCACCGCGCAGGGCGCGACCGGTCTGGTGGAGCCGCACGACGTGACCGACGAGCACGGCACCGTACGGCTGGCCGCCATCGCCACCTACGGCGACACCCGGCACACGCTCGTGGACCGGTCCCGCTACCAGGGCCCGTTCCTGCCCGGCTTCGCCACCCGCGGCCCGATCGTGGACCGGCAGCCGATGATCGACGCCGGGATCCAGCCGAAGCGCTTCTTCCAGGCGGTCGACCACGTGGTCGGCAACGTCGAGCTGGGCCGGATGGACGAGTGGGTCGAGTTCTACCGCCGGGTCATGGGCTTCACCAACATGGCCGAATTCATCGGTGACGACATCGCCACCGACTACTCGGCGCTGATGAGCAAGGTCGTCGCGAACGGCACCCGCAAGGTGAAGTTCCCGCTCAACGAGCCGGCCATCGCCAAGAAGAAGTCGCAGATCGACGAGTACCTGGAGTTCTACCAGGGCCCGGGTGCCCAGCACATCGCCGTGGCCACTAACGACATCCTGGCCAGCGTCGACGCGATGCGGGCGGCCGGCGTCGACTTCCTCGAAACCCCGGACTCGTACTACGACGACCCGGAGCTGCGGGCCCGCATCGGTGAGGTGCGCGTACCGATCGAGGAGCTCAAGTCCCGCAAGATCCTGGTCGACCGGGACGAGGACGGCTACCTGCTGCAGATCTTCACCAAGCCGGTGCAGGACCGTCCGACCGTCTTCTTCGAGCTGATCGAGCGGCACGGCTCGCTCGGCTTCGGCAAGGGCAACTTCAAGGCCCTCTTCGAGGCGATCGAGCGTGAGCAGGAAAAGCGCGGCAACCTGTAACACTGTCGAGCGTGACCCAGCCCTCACCCCACCCCACGTCACCGGCCGGTGGCGGCTCACCGATCGGTGGGCCGCCGCCCGCCGCCGGTGACGCCCCGCCGCCCACCGGCATCCCGCCGCAGTACGCCCCACCCCCAGCAGGTCGAACCGGCTCGCCACCCCCGCCGGGCGTCCCCGGTGGCCCGCCGCCCGGCTGGCCGCCGGCTCAGCCGCCGCCGGGCTGGTCCCCAGGCCATCCGCCCCCGGGCTGGTCCCCAGGCCATCCGCCCCCGGGCTGGTCCCCAGGTCATCCGCCCCTGGGCTGGTCCCCAGGTCAGTCGCCACCGCAGTGGGCTGCCGGGCCGCCACCGCCGGTGCTGGGGCCCGGTGGGCAGCCGCTGGCCAGCTTCGGTGACCGGCTGCTGGCCTACCTGATCGACACCGCCGTCGTCGTCGTTGCCCTGCTTGTGGTGTTCGGGCCGCTTTTCGTGATCTTCATGGCCCGGATCCTGGCCGTGAATCCGGAGACCGACCCGGACGGCACCGTGGCGGAACCCGGGTTGTTCCTCGTGGAGATCCTGCTGCCGATGCTGCTGATCCAGGCCGCGTCCATCGTGATCATGTTCGGCATCTACTGGCTGTACCACGTCGAGTACCTCAAGCGGACCGGCCAGACTCTGGGCAAGAAGGTGATGGGCCTCCAGGTGGTTCCGCTCGATCCGACAGGCACCCTCGACCGACGGATGGCGGGAAAGCGATACCTCGTGGAGTTCGTGGGCGGGTCGCTGGTGCCCGGTGGCAGTTACGTCGACGGCCTCTGGCAGTTGTGGGACAAGCCCTGGCAGCAGTGCCTCCACGACAAGTTCGCCGGGACCGTCGTCGTTAAGGTGTCGAGGTGAACGAGCGCAGCGAGGCCGTGACGTGAGCGTGGCACCCGGTTGGTACGTCGACCCCGCCGACCCGGAAACCCGCAGGTACTGGGACGGCGAGGGCTGGATCGGCGCGCCCATCCCGGTGGACGTCACGCCGCCCGAGGGCCCACCCCCGCCCGAGCCCGAGCCGGCACCGGAGCCCACCTCCCCGGCGTCCGCCTCGGCACCGCCCGCGGCCGAGCTGCCGTCCGGCGGCACCCCGCCGGCCACCTGGCCGCAAGGCCCGCCGACAGGGCAGCCGGGCGGTGGAACGCCACCGGGTTGGCCGCCCGGCGGTCAGGAGCCTGCGGGCGCGCCGCCGGCCTGGCCGGCAGGTGACACACCGCAGGGGCCGCCGCCCGGCTGGCCGTACCCGACCTGGCCCGGGCGTCCGCCGGCACCCCGACCGCACGGGATGCCGCTCGCCTCGTTCGGTGCCCGGCTGGGCGCCCGGCTTATCGACTTCGGCATCGTCTTCGTACTCAACGCCCTGGTCAACGGCTGGTTCGTCTGGCGCTACCTCCAGGAACTCTCCGCACCACTCGACGAGTTCTGGCGTCGGGTGCAGGACCAGGACCGCACCACCGACCCGTTGCCCGCCGCCGGTGATCAGGCCGGTGCGCTCGTGGTGACGATCCTGCTCATCGCCACCTCGCTCTGGCTGGCGTACGAGGTGCCGTCGATGGCGGCCAGCGGGCAGACCTTCGGCAAGCGGCTGTTGCGCGTCCGGGCGGTGCCTGTCGAGGCGGACGCGCCACTCGGCTTCGGCCGGGCGCTGCGCCGCTGGAACACTCTCGGCCTGCCCACGCTGCTCTGGTACTGCTGCGGCCTCGGCCTGCTGCTCCAGTTGATCGACGCGCTCTCACCGCTCTTCGACCATCCGCTACGGCAGGCGCTGCACGACAAGCGGGCGCAGACCGTTGTGGTTCGGCTTCCGCGTACCCCCGACGACCCCGCCAACCCCCCGGGAGAGACCAGATGACCGACGGACGACACCAGGCGGCGGTACGGCTGACCCGCGCCGACCTGGACGCGCTGCCCAACTACGTGCCCGGACGCAGCCCGGCCGACCTGGCCCGTGAGCTGGGCCTGCCCGAAGCCATCAAGCTGGCCAGCAACGAGGTGCCGTACGGCCCGCTGCCCGGTGTGGTGGAGGCGGTCGCCGAGGCCGTCGCCGGAGTGCACCGCTACCCGGACATGGGCGTCGTGGCGCTCCGCCAGGCGCTCGCCGAGCGGTACGGGGTGGACGCCGACCGGGTGGCGACCGGCTGCGGCTCGGTGGCCCTGGCCGAGCACCTGGTCCGCGCCACCTGCCTGCCCGGCGACGAACTCGTCTACTCGTGGCGCTCGTTCGAGGCGTACCCGATCATCGCGGCGACAAGCGGCGCGACGAGCGTGCAGGTGCCAAACGACGCCGGGCACGGGCACGACCTGGCGGCGATGGTCGCGGCGGTGACCGACCGCACCCGGATGATCCTGGTCTGCAACCCCAACAACCCGACAGGCACCGCCGTACGCCGGGCCGAGCTGGACCGATTCCTCGACGCCGTACCTGACGACGTGCTTGTGGTGATCGACGAGGCGTACCGGGAGTTCGTCACCGACCCGGAGGTGCCGGACGGGCTGACCTACGTCAACCGGCCGAACGTGGCGGTGCTGCGCACCCTGTCCAAGGCGTGGGGGCTGGCCGGCCTGCGGATCGGCTTCCTGGTCGCGCAGCCGCAGGTGGCGGCGGCGGTCCGCAAGGTCGTCACGCCGTTCTCCACGAGCATGGCCGCCCAGGCGGGCGCATTGGCCGCGCTCGCCCAGGCGGACGAGATGCGTAGGCGGTGCGCGTTGGTGGTGGCCGAACGCGAACGAGTCAGCGAGGCCGTGAGCAAGCTCGTCCCCGGCGTACCGGCCAGCCAGTCGAACTTCGTCTGGCTGCCGCTGGGCGACAGGTCGGTGGCGTTCGGCAAGGCGTGCGAGTCGCGGGGTGTCATCGTCCGTCCGTTCCCCGGTGACGGGGTGCGGGTCACCATCGGCACGCCGGCCGAGAACGACGCCTTCCTGGCAGCGGCCGAGAAAGCACTGGGCTGATCCAGGGCGTACCGGGCCGGTCCGCCATCCCCGAGCGGACCGGCCCGGCCCTTCAGGTCGCGGCGACGATCAGCGCTTCGGGGGTGAGGTAGTACCGCTGGTCGTCAGCGTCGGGATCGACAGGCCGGCGCAGCCGCTCCACCACCACGAACCCGTCGGCCGCGTACGCGTCACCAGGTGCCCATCCGATGCCGTCGGAGCCGATGTCGAGGACGAACCCGGACAGTCGTTCACCTGTGGTCGGGTCCAGCGTGACGAGCTCGTTCGCCTCGGTCAGCACGTGCACCCGACCGGGCTGGACGGCGATCACCCGACCGGGACCGACCTCGGCCCGCCAGCGCTCCGCACCACCGGGCGCGGCCCGGCCGACGAGCACCCCGTCGACCACGCTCACCGCCGTCCCGTCGACAAGTTCGGTGGCCGAACCGTCCAGAACCGGCGCCTGGACCGGCTCTGCCGAGCCGAGCAGCCAGCCCTGCGCGGACGCGTCCCCGGGGCCGGCGGTCCGCAGCGCGGCACAGCCGACGCCGTCGGGCTCGCAGCCGAGCAGCGTCGCCGTCAGCTCGCCACCGGCATCCGGCGGTCGCCACCTGGCCGTCACCACACCGGTCGCGGCGTCCCGGAACTCGACCACCGCCGGTCCGTCGCAGTCGTCAACGGTCAGCAGCCGGCCACCGGAGCCGCTGCCCACCGGCTCGCGGCAACCGGAACCCACAGCCGCCCGCCACAGTTGCCCGCCGTCCGCCAGGTCGACAGCGGAGACCTCACCGTCGCCGGAGCTGACGACCACGTGGCGGCCGTCGGCGGTCCGGCTCACCGCGAGCCCGCCCGGCCGCCAGACGACAGCTGTGCCGGTACGCCGAGTTGCCCGCTCCGCCGCCGGCTCCGGCCCGTCCGCCCGCCAGGCGACCCGACCGGTACGCGCGTCGAGCGCCACGAGCTGCCCGTCCGACCACCGGCTCACCACAGTCGTGCCGCTCGTCACCACCGCGTCCAGGCTCGCCGGCCAACGCCGGAAGGACCAGTACGGGGTGCGTCGGCTGCGACCGTCGACCGGCTGGTCGGCGTAGACCTGCCGAGGCGCGGCGTACACCCGCAGCCGGCCGTCGACGATCAGCGGAGCGACAGGCAGGCGACCGGTCACCCCGGGAGCCGCAACGCTCCGCGCCGGGTAGTCGCCCCGCGCGGGGGTGCTCACCTCGGCCGGTGCCAGGACCCGGTACGCGATGACCCCGGCAGTCGCGGCGACACCCACCGCCGCCACCGCCGCCACGATCCGCCGACCTGCCCACCCCATGCCGCACCTCCGCACGGCACCCTACCCAGCGGGCGCGCCCTCGCCCCCGAGCCGCCCGCCGACCGGGGCATGGGCCGGGAGGCACGGCGGGGTGGGTGCCGGGTCAGGCGACTTCGGCGCGCCGGGCACCGGCTGCGGCGGCCAGCGCGGCGAGGTCCTGCCGCAACACCTGCTCGGCCGCTCGCACGGCCAGGCCACCGAGCAGCAACGCGAGAGCTCGTCCGGTCGTTGCGGCCGGCTGGGCCCGCACCGTCACCGTCACCGAGGTGTGGCGACGCCCGCGACGACGGGCGTCCCGGAGCGTCCAGGCGATCCGGTAGTCGACGCCGTCACCTGGTGAGCCGAGGACCAGCCGCCGGGGCGGCTCGGCGGCCAGCACGACGAACTCCTCGGAAACCGTGCCACCGCCCGGTCGGGTCCGGGTCTCACGCCAGGACGTACCCGGGCCGAACTCGCCGGGCGTCAGCAGGTGCACCGGCCGACCACCAGACCCGGGCCGGGTCAGGTCGGTGAGCACCCGCCAGCAGTCGGCCGCCGGCACCGCGACCAGACCGTGGACCGCAACAGTCGACATGCCACCTCCCGTGGCACCGACGGTACGCGGCGTGAGCGTGGCTCGGGGTCCCCGATCGGAGAACCAACCCGCCGGAGACCCCCTGCGGGCGTCAGCCGACGAAGCGGCCGGCCCGGATCGCGTCGACGAATGCGGTCCAGCCCGGCGGGCTCACCACAAGCACCGGTCCGGCCTGGTCCTTCGAGTCGCGTATGCCCACCACACCGTGGACACCTGCGAGGTTGTCGGCCACCTCGACGCAGAGGCCCTGGTCGTTGGAGCGGCTGCTGGTGCGCCAGACCGCGTCCACGAGATCGTGCATCGTCGTCATCTCCCTCAGTTTCGACGTTCCGCCAGCCGAGCCCGGGCCGACCGGAAACGGGGGGCACCGGTCGACCCGGCGCGGCATGGCGACGGAATTCCGAGGCGATAAACGAAGACGGTGACGGTCTTTGATCGCACCCGCTGTGCGATCAAGGACAGCTGTCGGGTTCAGGTCAGTTCGCTGGCAGGACGGTGCCCGTGACCTCCCCCAACGTGAGGGTGGTGCCGTCCGGACCGGGTGCGGTGGCGGTGATCGTCACCGTGTCACCGTCGGCGAGGAAGGTACGTTCGCTCCCGCCCACGGTGACCGGCTCGGTGCCGCCCCAGCTGAGTTCCAGGAACGAGCCGACCTGGTCCCGCCGGGGGCCGGAGACCGTGCCGGAGGCGTAGAGGTCGCCGGTGCGCAGCGAGGCACCGTTGACGGTGAGGTGCGCCAACTGCTGGGCCGGGGTCCAGTACATGCCGGCGAAGGGCGGCTCACTCACCGGCTCCCCGTTCCAGGTCACCTTCAGCCGCAGGTCCAGCCCCAGGTGCGGTTCGCACCGCAGATAGTCCGTCACCGGCGGATCCTGCTCCGGGCCGGCGACGAACGCGTGCCGCAGTGCGTCAAGCGGAGTGACCCAGGCAGCCACCGAGGTGGCGAACGACTTGCCCAGGAACGGCCCGAGCGGCTGGTACTCCCAGGCCTGGATGTCCCGCGCCGACCAGTCGTTGACAAGCACGACACCGAAGACGTGGTCGGCGAAGTCGGCGGCGGCCACCCGGCGGCCGAGCGGGCTCGGTACGCCGACCACGAACCCGACCTCGGCCTCGATGTCCAGCCGCGCCGACGGGCCGAATGTCGGCCCCTCGGAGCCGGGCCGCTGCCCCTGTGGTCGGACCACCGGGGTGCCGGAGACCACCACCGTGCCGGCCCGACCGTGATAGCCGATCGGCAGGTGTTTCCAGTTCGGCAGCAGCGGTGGCTGGCCGGGACGGAAGATCAGGCCGACGTTCGACGCGTGGTGTTCCGAAGAGTAGAAGTCGACGTAGTCGGCGACCTCGAAGGGCAGCTCCATTCGCACCTGTGCCAGCGGCACGAGCAGCGGCTCCACCGCCGCCCGATGCGCCGGGTCGGTGAGCAGCTCGGTGATCCGATCCCGTACGGCTGTCCACTGCGGACGGCCCAGCGCAAGGAACGAGTTGAGCGTCGGCCGACGCAGCGCACCGCCCGCCAGCACCAGCTCGGCGGCCTCCGCGCCGGCCAGGTCCAGGATCAAATCGCCGACCCGTACACCGATGCGCGGCTCGGCGTCGCCCACCCGGAACACCCCGTACGGCAGGTGGTGCACCCCGTACCCGGAATCCGCCGCACCCGGCACCCAGCTCACTGGCTGACTCTCGCTCATGACTCGACGCCTCCGTTCACCAGCCCGAGCCGGATCAGATCGGTTAGTGGTTCCACGATGCTGCACGACCCGAACCCCACCCACAGCGGGCGCGCCGAGTCGTGCCGACCGTCGACCGCCTGCACCAGCGGCCGCTCGTCGCGGACGGTGAGCAGCTCGGCGACGGCGGCGACTGTCGCCCCGTCGGCGGCGGCGAGGGTCGCGGCGAGCACGTTGCCGAATCCGTGGTGGGTGAAGCCGGTCTCCGGGTCCACCTGCCGGACCGCGTGGTGCAGCCCGGCGGTCAGCTTGAACGGCAGCTCCCGGTCCCGGCAGGCGCAGATCACCGCGGCCAGTTCGGCAGGTGTGGGGAACAGTTCGGCGGCCAGCCCACCGGTGCGGAACTTGGCGGCGACAGGCACGCCGCCGGCACGTGCGTCGGCGAGGGTGTCCAGCGCGGCCATCAGCCCGAAGGTGAGCGGGATCTCCGCGTAGACGGGGACGCCGTCCAGCCGCTCGGCGAGCTTCATCAGCTCGGCAAGCCCAGGTTGCGAATCCTCGCCCCGGCGGGCGACAGGCGCCTCGATCTGCCGGGCGGTCACCCCGAGCGGTGGCAGGAACGACAGCGCGAAGGGAAGCCTGTCCAGTCCGGTGTCACCGATCAGCCCGATCGCGACGTTCTCCGCCGGGTCGACAAGGCCGCTCAGCGCACCCGAGGTGATCGTCGAGGCGGGCAGCAGCAACGGGCCGACCAGGTCCGCGTACCACGCGGTGCGGTGCCGCCGGTGGGCGCCGACGGCGTCCGGCAGCGGCGCGCTGCCCGGCGGGAAGACCGCAGCGTCGTCGACCAGGCCAGCGACAAGAGTGGGCAGCTGCGTTGACACGAGACAAGAATGTACGGGACGCTTCAAGAAGCGGACAACAGCGTCCGATTATCGGACGCACGGCGGACCGGGAGGCGAGATGCCGTACTACCGCAGCGTCGGCGAGCTGCCACGCAAGCGCCACACCCGGTTCCGGCAGCCGGACGGCAGCCTCTACACCGAGGAGCTGATGGGCCAGGAGGGCTTCTCGTCCGACTCCTCCCTGCTCTACCACAGGTACGCCCCGACCGCGATCATCGCCGCCGAGGAGTTCACCCCGCCGGCCGTGACCCGGGTGCCCAACCTGCCGCTCAAGCCCCGTCACCTGCGTACGCACAAGCTCGACGGGACCGGCGCGGACCCGATTCTCGGCCGGCGTTACCTGCTCGCGAACGACGACGTGCGGATCGCCTACGTGCTGGCCGACCGCCCCTCCCCACTGTTTCGCGACGCCACCGGCGACCAGTGCCTCTACGTCGAGGCGGGCACCCTGCGGGTCGAATCGACGTTCGGCGTGCTCGACGCGGTACCCGGCGACTACGTGATCATCCCGACCTCGACGGTGCACCGGCTGGTACCCACCGGGGACACCCCGACCCGACTGCTCGCCGTGGAGGCGTCCGGACACATCGGCCCGCCCAAGCGCTACCTCTCCGTACGCGGACAGTTCCTGGAACACTCGCCGTACTGCGAGCGCGACGTCCGGGGGCCGGACACCCCGTTGCTCGTCGACGGCACCGACGTCGAGGTGCTGGTCCGCCACCGGCGCGGATGGACCCGCCACGTCTACGCCAACCACCCGTTCGACGTGGTCGGGTGGGACGGGCACCTCTACCCGTGGGCGTTCTCCATCCACGACTTCGAGCCGATCACCGGTCGGATCCACCAGCCCCCACCTGTGCACCAGACCTTCGCCGGCCCGAACTTCGTGATCTGCTCGTTCGTCCCCCGCAAGGTCGACTACCACCCGGACGCCATTCCGGTGCCCTACCACCATCACAACGTCGACTCCGACGAGATGCTCTTCTACACCGGGGGCAACTACGAGGCGCGCCGTGGCTCCGGCATCGAGCAGGGCTCCATCTCACTGCACCCGTCCGGCTTCACGCACGGACCGCAGCCAGGCGCGGCGGAACGCTCCATCGGCGTGGACTTCTTCGACGAACTGGCGGTCATGGTCGACACCTTCCGCCCGCTCGACCTCTGCGACGCGGCGGCCGAGTGCGAAGACGACGCGTACGCCTGGACCTGGGCCCGCCGCCCCTGAGGTCGGGCCGTGGCGCGACCGTGCGGAGCCCGGGTGTCGTCGGTCAGGCGACCGGCCTGCCGACGATCGCCAGCCGGGCGGCGGTGGCGATCGCGATGGCCAGGACCAGCGGCCACGGGCTGCCGGTCAGGGCGTAGAGCAGGATCAGCACCGGCGCGGCGGCGGCAGCGTAGACGGCCAGAGCGAGCGGACGGTCGGTACGCCGCAGCACGGGCAGCACGGTCCGGGTCAGTCCAGGTAGCTGGGACGCGGGCTGCCGGAGCACGATGCCACCGCCCACAGCCGCCACCACGGCCAGCAGCCGGGAGAACCCGGAGCCGGTCGCTGTGGAACAGGCGACAAGTGTGGCGGCAACCACCGACCAACCGGCTCCCCACAGCACGAACTGCCGGAGCGCCGCCGGCACCGGCTGGCGTGCGACGACCGGCCCGGTACCCATCTGGTCCGGCCCGACCGGCCAGGCTCCGCCACGGCCCCGTTCCGGGTCTCCGGCGCGGTCGGGCCCCGGCCCGCCGGTAGGTACGTCGCCGCCCTGGGCCGGCCAGCTCGGGCGTTCCTCCGGCCCGGCGGCAGGGCTCGTGTCACCGTCAGCCGAACGCCCCGCCTCGTCCGGGTCACGCCCGGGCCGGTCCGGCTCGTCACCGACCTCGTCCGGACGGCTCGACTCGTCGCGCACCTCGTCGGCGCGGCGCGGATCCGTCGGGGGCAGGCTCGCCACCGCCGCTTCGGCAAGCCGCTCCAGCGCGCTGCTCCACCGCCGCTGCTCCAGCCGCAGCACCCCGACGTCCTCGCCCGCCTCCGCGAGTCGCGGGTCCAGCCGCAGCGCCTCCCGGTAGGCCCGCTCCGCCAGGTCGTACATCCGCATGTTGGCCGCGACCAGGCCCAGCACCAGGTGGCCCTGCGGCTCCTCGGGGGCCAGCTCCACCCCGCGCCAGGCCGCGTTCAACGCCGGCTGGCCGTTGCGGGAGCCGGCCAGGATCGCCGCCGCGCTGCGCTGGGCGTACGCGTCCGCCGGCCCCAGGGCCAGGATCTCGTCGGCGGTGCGGGCGGCTTCGGCGTACCGTTCGAGGTCGCCGAGGGCCAGCCCACGAGCGACAAGCGGGGGCAACTGCCCCGGTGCGGCGGACACCGCCGTCTCGGCGGCGGCGAGCGCCTCGGCCGGTCGGCCGGCGGCCAGCTGCACCCGGGCCAGCATTGTCGACACCGTGGCGTCGGCCGGGTCGAGGGCCAGGGCGAAGCCCAGCTCGGCCACGGCCTCGTCGTAACGGCCCAGCTCGGCGAGGAGCGTGGCGCGTTCGAGGTAGCCGTCGGCGGCGGGCGGGTCGGTGGGGACGTCGGGGGACATCGCGGCGAGCCTAGGCGCTCGGCTGCTCGTACACCAGGGCGACGGCGATCCCGGCGAGCCCCTCGCCGCGCCCGGTGAAGCCCAGGCCGTCGGTGGTGGCGGCGGAGACGGTGACAGGTGCGCCGACGGCCTCCGACAGCACCCGCTGCGCCTCGTCCCGCCGTGGGCCGATCTTCGGCCGGTTCCCCACCACCTGCACCGACACGTTGCCGATGGCGAAACCGGCGGAGCGTACCCGGCGGGCCGACTCGGTGAGCAGAACCACCCCACTCGCTCCGGCCCATTCGGGCTGACCCACCCCGAAGTTGGCCCCGAGATCACCCAGACCGGCGGCGGAGAGCAGCGCGTTGCAGGCGGCATGGGCGGCCACGTCCGCGTCCGAGTGCCCGGCCAGGCCGTCCTGATCCGGCCAGTGCAGGCCGGCGACCCAGCACGGCCGACCAACCTCGAAGGCGTGCACGTCGGTCCCGATGGCCACCCGAGGAACGATCATGATTCGAGGGTACGGGCTTACCTGGCGATCGCCAGCAGATGCTCGGCCAGCGCCAGATCGAACGGCCTCGTGATCTTCAGGGCGTGCTCAGAACCGGGCACGCAGTGCACCGGGACGCCGTACTTCTCCACCAGCCCGGCGTCGTCGGTGAGGGCGTCGGCGGCAGCGGCGTGCGCGGCGGTCAGCACCGCCCGGCGGAATCCCTGGGGGGTCTGCACGGCACGCAACGCGGCCCGGTCGACGGTGCCGAGCACCATCTCGTCCGCGTCGACCTCCTTGATCGTGTCGACGACCGGCAGCACCGGGATCACCGCGTCGTAGCCCGCCCGGACCGCAGCCGCCACCGACTCCACGAGTGCGGGCGGGGTGAGCGCGCGGGCCGCGTCGTGCACCAGGATGATCTCGGGGTCGGCGGGCACCGCAGCGAGCGCGGCTGCCACCGAGGCCTGCCGTTCCGCGCCACCGGGCACCACGGTCACCGGTGCGATCGGCGCGAGCAGCGCACGTACGGCGGTGATCTCCGCGACCGGAGCGGCTACCACGATGCTGTGCACCGAGGCGGCTGCGGCCAACCGACGGACCGCGTGCACCAGCAGCGGTTCACCGGCCAGCAGCCGCAGCGCCTTCGGACGGCCGGGCCCGAGGCGTACGCCAGCACCGGCCGCAGGCACGAGGACCGCGACGTCACCGCGCGGATTGAGCTGCGCGGTCACGTCGCGGTCCTCGACGGTTTGTTCACTACGAATCGGGTACGACGATGCTGCGAGGACTAGGCCTCGGTCAGCACCTTGTCGAGCAGCGTCTCCGCTTCGTCCTTGGTGCTCTTCTCGGCCAGCGCCACCTCGCCGACCAGGATGTCACGGGCCTTGGCGAGCATGCGCTTCTCGCCCGCGGACAGACCCCGCTCCCGCTCGCGACGCCACAGGTCGCGGACGACCTCGGCCACCTTCAGCGGGTTGCCGGAGGCCAGCTTCTCCAGATTCGCCTTGTAACGCCGCGACCAGTTGGTCGGCTCCTCGGTGTGCGGAGCCCGGAGAACGTCGAAGACCTTGCCGAGGCCCTCTTCGCCCACCACCTCGCGCACACCCACGATCTCGGCGTTCTCGGCCGGCACCCGGACCGTCAGGTCACCCTGCGCGACCCTCAGGACGAGGTACTGCTTGGGCTCGCCCTTGATGACCCGAGTCTCGATTGCCTCGATGAGTGCGGCCCCGTGGTGGGGGTAAACAACGGTCTCGCCGACACTGAAAACCATAGGTTCGAAACCCCTTTCGCTGTGTCTAGGGTAACACGCTCAGGCACCGATGTCTCACCGCTGTCCTGACCGTTGGCGCAGCTCAGGGGCCCTGTGAGAGGTATTTCTTCGGCTTGACAGACCATCCAGACGATGATTCGAACACGCTCAGTAACCTGGGGATGACCCCCCGGACATCACCGTCGTGGACGTGGAGATCCGGGAGAGCAAGCGCCGAGGCCCTGCAACACACCGCGCTGGAGATCAAGGGCTACGCACCCGTTCCATGGTATCCCGCCGCAGCTCGACGCGGGCAGCGGTAGCGGTACCCGGCCCGGTGCGGGACGCTTGAACAGTGCCGCGTCCGCGCACCTGTGAGGTTCCAGGGGGTCGTAATGGGCAAGGCTGACGCCGACGGTCCCGGGCTGCCCGACCTGCCGCCGGAGTGGGGTCGGGTGGTCATTCCGGACGACATCGCGGCCCTGGCGGACGAGGCCGAGCAGATTCGTCGCGAGCTGCGGCGGGCAGCGGCGGGCAGCCGTCGCTGGCGGCCGCCCACCGGCCCGGTGATCGTGCTGATCGTCGCGGTTCTCACCACCATCGCCGGCCTGGCCGCCGTCACCTGGCTCCGGGCCGGCCGGACCGGACCGAGCGCCAGCACGCCCGAACCGACGCCGGCACAGCTGGTCGGCCGTCCCCTGCCCGCGCTGGACCTGGTCGACGCCGGGCAGTCGCCGGTGCCGCTACGCGGGCTGCTCCCGGTCGTGGTGCTGCTGGTGGACGGCTGCACCTGCTTGGAGCAGGTCGCCGAGGCGGCGAGGACGGCACCGCCCGGGGTGACTGTGGTGACCGTGGCCGACACCCGGCCACGGGCGGCACCAGCCGGGGCCCCGGTTCGAGCCCTCGCCGACCCCGCCGGCGGACTGCGCGCCTTTCTGCACGTGCCGGCCAGCCCGGACGGCGTGACCGCCCTGCTCGCCGACCGAACAGGCCGGATCACGCTGATGGTGCCCGAGGTGGCCTCGATCAGCGATCACCAAGCCGAACTCGCCCGGCTGGCCGGCTGACCCACGGCAACCGCCGGCAGCCACTCAGCGCAGAGCGATCAACCGAGCCTCGACCTGGATCGAATCCGAGCCGGCGGGCGAGAACGACAATCGCGCCGGAGCGCCGGTACCTGTGACCTCCACCAGGATCAGACCACCGTCGCAGTCCACTGTCATCGGGGCCGCTGACCGCGCACCCCGCACGGCGACAAGCAACTCCCCCGGACCGGTACAGCTCAGGCGCAACAGGTGTCGCTCACCGGAGCCCATCTGGGTCTGCCGGACGACTGTCCCACCGGAGCTGAGCCTCGCCCGTTCGGTCCACACCAGCTCGGCTCCGCTGGCGCGGCTCCAACCCGACCGGGTGGCGTCGGCAGGCCCCCGGGACTCGCCACCCACCCCCGCCACCGCGCCGGTGCGCGCGTCGACGAGCACGGAGGCCGCGGCACCGGGAAACTCCCGCACGATCTCGCCGGTGACCTGATCCTCGCGCCAGTACGTGGCGGCCGACGCCCCGCCCGGCGTGACACCGCCGCCGGGGGTTTCCGGTGCCTGCACCCGCCACCACCAGCCACCGAGGGTCAGCGCCGCCACTGCGACGGCGGCCAGAAGGGCCCCGCGTAGCCGATGAATGGCATCGACGTCCATGTTTTGAAGAGTAGCCCCGCCGGGCAGGTCAGGCGTGGCGTTCCAGCAGGGCTGCGTAGAGCGTCAGGCCGGGACCGAAGGCCAGCATCACCACCCGACGCGGTGCCGGTGCCGACCGGAACAAACGGTCGAGGATCAGCAGCACCGTCGGCGAAGAACAGTTCCCGTGCTCGCTCAGCGTCTCCCGGGACGCCGCCATGGCGGCGGGTGACAGCTCCAACTCACGTTCCACCACGTTGAGGATGCGAGGGCCGCCCGGGTGCACGGCCCAGCCATCCACCTCCGACCGGCGGGTGCCGTGCCGGGCCAGCACCTCGTCGACCAGACCCCGGACGTGCGTCGACAGCACCTGCGGCACCTTCGGCGACAGCCCCATCCGGAAGCCGGTGTCAGTGACCTCCCAGGTCATGTGGTCGGCAGTGGAGGTGTCAGTCACCGAGGCGACCTCACGCACGGCGTACCCCCGACCACCGGGCACGACCACGGCGGCGACCGCGGCGTCGGAGAAGAGCGCGTGGGAGACGATCTGCTGGGTGTCCATCCGAGCCGTGGTGGGTTGCAGGTGCAGGCTGGTCAACTCGGCGCAGAGCAGCAGCGCGGGACGCCCCCGCGCGGTGACGAAGTCACTCACCGCACCCAACCCCGGCAGGGCCGCGTAGCAGCCCATGTGACCGACGAACATCCGCTGGGTCGTCGGGGCCATGCCCAGGTCCCGGGCGAGCAGGATGTCCAGCCCCGGGGTGGCGTACCCGGTGCAGGAGCACACCACGAAGAGGCCGACGTCACGGGCGTCCAGCCCGGCGGCGGTAAGTGCCCGGCCGACCGCCTCCTTGCCCAGCGGCAGCGCCTCGACCTGGTAGCGGAGCATCCGGCGCTCGGTCGGCCAGTCGGAGACGTCCTCGAGTAGCGGGTTGACCGCCGCCTGCCGCCGGGTCACCCCCGAGTGCGCGAAGATCCGCTCGGCCAGCGCGCGGGTGGAGCCGGAGAAGTGCTGGGAGAAGAACTTCTCCCACAACTCCTGCTGGTCAGCCGAGGGCGGATGGGCCGTGCCCAGGCCCGCGATCACCGGTACGGACACGGTCCCACCTTCCTCTCGCAAGCTCACATCTGACGCTCATCAGCCCGGCACTCGTTCGCGAGCGGAGCCGTTGAGCTCCTTCCTCACGCTCACCAACGAGGAGTCGATCCGTCACGGTCCGGGTCACCGCCGAGTGTGGCGATGCCGAGCCAGTCGGCGCAGACGTCGGAGGTGGCCGGGTGCAGCGACCCGCAGCGGGCGTCGCGGTACAGGCGTTCCAGCGGATGACCCCGTCGGGTGGCGGAGGTGCCGGCCGCCTCCAGCATGGACGCTGCCACCTCCGCCGCTGTAGTGCCGGCCAGCAGCTTCGCCCGCCACACCCACCTGTTTGTCTCCTCGTCGCCGGGTGCCTCGTCCACCCGTCGGGCGGCCTCGGCGACCACCAGCTCGGCCGCCGCCACCGCGGCGTCGGCGCGGCCCAGCCGGGCGCGTACCGCCGGCAGCCCGGCGAGGTTCCGGGCGTTCAGGTGTTCCGCGGCGGCGTCGACGGCCGCCCGGGCCACCCCCACGTAGACGGCCGCGTAACTGGCCACCAGCCAGTGCGGCATGAGCTGGGCCACCACCAGGGCCAACCCTTCGACCCCGCCGAGCAGCCGATCTGCCTCGACTGTCACGTCGAGGTGCAGGTCGTGCGAGGCGGTGGCGCGCATGCCGAGGGCGTCCCAGGTCGGCTCGACGGTGAGGCCCTCGCCGGCCGGCACCAGGAACTGCGAGACCACCGACGGATCGGCGGCGCTGCGGGCGGCCACCAGGTAGCCGTCGGCGTGACCGGCACCGGAGCAGAAGGTCTTGCTGCCCTTGATCCGCCAGCCTCCGTCGACCGGCTCATAGGCCGTGGCGAGCTGGGACAGCCGGGCGCCCGCGCCCCGCTCGCTCATCGCGACCGCGTACCACGCCCCGTCGGCCGCCGCCCGCAACAGTCGGTCGCGGGCGGCCAGCGCCTCCGCCGGTACGCCGAGCGCCTCGGCCAGTTCCTCGGTCACCGCGCCGAGCGCCCCGGTGACCGAGGCGTGCATGTTGAACACCAGCGCGGTGGCGCCGTTGCCCCGGGCCAGCTCGGTGGCGACGGCCGCGTACTCCGCGAAGGTGGCACCGGCACCGCCCAGTTCGGCGGGGACCATCAGCCCGAACAGTCCCGCCTCACGCAGGTCGGCGAAGTCGTCGACGGGGAACGAGCCGTCCCGGTCGTGCGTGGCGGCCCGCGCCGCCAGTCGGGGCGCCAGCCGCCGAGCCACCGCCGCTCCACTGCGCTCGGTCATGGACGGAACCCCCTCTTCGACCATTTCCATACCCTCACCTGGATCAGCTATCCGTCGCGTCGCCCGTGGCCCTGGTAGAGCACCGCCCTCGACCCGGTCGGCACGATGCGTGGTGCCTGACCCGCAGGCGTCGCGGCACCCCGCACCTGCCGGGCCAGCCACCGCAGCAGCCCCGGTACGCCCGGCCGGACGCCCCGCACCTTCAGGTCGACACCGTGCCGGGCGCACTCGGCGACCAGCTCGCGATCGTCCACGAACAACCCAGGGTCGTGAATGCCGCGCGGCACTGTGGGCAGTCGCTCGGCGATGCGGACAGCGACCAACCGGGCCAGCGCGGTGTCGTTGAGGGTGTCCAGTACCAGCAGTCCGCCGGGGCGCAGCAGCCGACACGCCTCGGCCACCGCTGCCCGCCAGTCCGGTACGTGCTCCAGCAGCTCGCCGGCGGCGACCACGTCGGCGCACCCGTCCACGAGCGGGACCGCCGTGGCGTCGCCGTTGACCGCCGTCACGCCGTGCGCCGCCGCCTGAGCCAGCGCCGAGCGGGTGAGATCCACCCCCACGTGTCGGTAGCCCTTGCCGGCCAGGTGCGGGGCGAGCAGCCCGGCCCCACAGCCCAGGTCGACCAGGAGCGCACCGGGACGCGTCGCCGGGGGCACCAGCGCGGCCCGTGCCCGGGCCAACCAGTGCAGCATGGCGAACACGCCATCCGGCCGCCACCATTCGTCCGCCAGGTCGTCGTACTGGCGCGGATCGTTGCGGGGCAGCACGAGGCCAGCGTCACGCATGGCAACGAGCGTGGCACGACTCCCCGGTAACGACCAGACTTCCGTTATGTCGTCGACGGTGTTAGGGCTGGTCAGAGCAAGCCATCCGGAGCCGACCGCAGCGGTCACCACAGTGGCCGGTCTGCTGGCCCTGGGCGTCGGTCATCCACCGGGAGGTGTCGTCGCGGTGGTGCTCACCGTGGCTGCCAGCCAGTTCACGGTCGGGTGGACGAACGATCTGCTCGACGCGGATCGCGACGCCACGGTCGGGCGTACCGACAAGCCGCTGGCCTCCGGTGCGCTCGGACGGCGTACCGTCGCGGTGGCCGCCGCCGTGGCGGCCATCGCGACAGTCGCGCTGGCCCTGACCACCAACCCGGCGGCGGCGTTCTGCGCCATCGTCGCCCTGGTCTCGGCGCTGCTCTACGACTGGCCGCTGAAGTCCACGGCGGTCTCGGTGCTGCCGTACGCGATCTCCTTCGGCGCGCTGCCCGCCTTCGTGGTGCTGGCCCTGCCCGGTGCGCCGGCACCGCCGGCCTGGCTGGTCGCCGCGGCGGCACTGCTCGGTGCGGGCGCCCACTTCGCGAACGTGCTGCCGGACTTCGCCGACGACGCCCGGACCGGGGTCCGCGGGCTGCCGCACCGGCTCGGCCCGGCGGGCAGCCGGGCGGCCGCTGTCGGACTGCTGATCGCGGCGACCGTCACACTTGTGCTCGGGCCGCCCGGACCACCGACGGGCGTGGGCCTCGCAGCGGTCGTCGCCGCCGTCGTGATCTTCATCCTCGCCTGGCACCTCGGCCGGGCCGACGAACGCGCCGGGGCCCGACCGGTGGCCGCCTTCCGGGCGGTGCTGCTGGTCGCCTTGATCGACGTCGTCCTGCTGGTCACGAGCGGTCGACTGGTCTGAGGTCTCACCCCGGCAGGTGGCCGCGCCGGGTCCGCGTGCGGGCCACGATCAGCTCCAACTACCCTGGAGCCCGGTCTGCGCGGGTATGGCCAGCGGTTCCGGCGGGTGAGCCGGGAGTGATCGTGACGAGGAGGACCGACGTGACGCGCTCGATCAGGGGTTCCCGGCGGGCTGCCATGCTGCTGCCCGGGATCGCGGCGGCAGCCGGGCTGCTGCTGTCCGGGTGCGGCGCCGGTCAGATCTCCGAGACGGCCAACAAGGTGCCGTCGGTCCAGGGCGCCAACATCCAGGCCGGCGACGGGAAGTACGCCGTACGCGGCGCTCTGGTCTCCTACCCCGGTGTCGAGGGCTACCAGGCCGGCGACAACGCCCCGCTCAACGTCGTCCTCTACAACGACTCCCAGGACCCGGTGACGGTGACCGTCACCTCGCCGGACGCCCGTGACGTGGTGATCACCACGGTCGCCGCCGCGACGAGCCCGTCGCCGACCGTCTCCCCGTCACCTGAGCAGTCCCCCGAGGGCTCCCCCTCGCCGGACAACTCCGCCTCGCCGGACAACTCCGCCTCGCCGGACAGCTCGCCCTCGCCGGACGACTCGCCGTCGCCCAGCCCGACCGGATCGCCCTCCACCGGTCCGGCCCGGATCGAGATCCCCCCGCTGAGCTACGTGCAGCTGAACACCGAGGGTGAGCAGGTGCTCCAGCTCGTCGGGTTGAACGAGGCCCTGCTCGCCGGCCAGAACGTCACGCTGACCTTCGACTTCAACGGCGAGACGGTCACCACCCCCGCGCCGATCGCCGTACCGCTCTCCCCCGGGCCGCAGCCGTCCCCGATCATCGAACGGCACACCGAGTACGAGGGCGAAGGCGGCCACTGAGCCCGTCCAGGTACGTCCCGACGGCGCCGTCGGCGTGGTGCAGCCATGCCGACGGCGCCGTCGTCGTACCCGGGGGTTAGCGTCGGTCGGGTGAGCATCTCCCGATCGACCCCGTCCCGGGCGGGCACCGGCTCGCGAAGCCGGGCCGCCGCTCGCGAGCCCCGACCCGCGTACGAGTGCGACGCCTGCGGGCACCAGCCACCGAAGTGGGTCGGACGCTGTCCCGAGTGCGGCGAGTGGGGTTCCGTGGTCGAGTGCACGATCACCGGCCCGACCGTCTCGGGTCGGGTGGTGAGCTCCCGGATGCCCGCCGAGCCGGCCCGACCCATCGCCACCATCAGCGCGGCACCGGCCCGGGCCCGGCCCACCGGGGTCGGCGAACTGGACCGTGTCCTCGGTGGCGGCCTGGTCCCCGGCGCGGTGGTGCTGCTCGCCGGGGAGCCGGGGGTCGGCAAGTCCACCCTGCTGCTCGACGTCGCCCAACAGTGGGCCGCCGGGGCGGGCAGCCCGTCGTTGGTGGTCAGCGGTGAGGAGTCGGTCAGCCAGGTGCGGCTGCGGGCGGAGCGCATGGGCACCCTGCACGACCAGCTCTTCCTGGCCGCCGAGAGCGACCTCGCGGCGGTGCTCGGTCATCTCGACGCGGTCAAGCCCGGGCTGCTCGTCCTCGACTCGGTGCAGACCATCTCCACCACCGGCACCGAGGGCGTACCCGGCGGGGTGACCCAGGTTCGGGCGGTCACCGCAGCCCTGGTCGCGGTCGCCAAGGAACGTGGGATCGCCACCGTGCTGGTCGGCCACGTCACCAAGGACGGCCAGGTCGCCGGTCCTCGGGTGCTCGAACATCTGGTCGACGTGGTGCTGCACTTCGAAGGCGACAAGCACTCGTCGCTGCGGATGGTGCGTGGTGTCAAGAACCGGTTCGGCGCCGCCGACGAGGTCGGCTGCTTCGAGATGCACGAGGGCGGCATCAGCAGCCTCGCCGACCCGTCCGGGCTGTTTCTGACCCGCTACTCCGAGCCGGTACCGGGCACCTGCGTGACGGTGGCGATGGAGGGGCGTCGGGCACTGCTCACCGAGGTCCAGGCGCTGATCGGAGCCACGGTGGCCGGCTCGCCCCGGCGTACCGTCTCCGGGCTGGATTCCGCCCGGCTGGCGATGGTGCTGGCGGTGCTCCAGCGCCGCACCGAACGGCTCACCCTGCACGACCGGGAGGTCTTCGCGGCCACCGTGGGCGGCATCCGGGTGGTGGAGCCTGCGGCCGACCTGGCGGTCGCCCTCGCCGTCGCCTCCGGCGGGCTCAACCTGGCGATCGCGCCGCACCTGGTGGCGATCGGCGAGGTCGGCCTCACCGGCGAGGTACGCCGGGTGGGCGCCGTGCCGCGGCGGCTGGCCGAGGCGGCACGGCTCGGTTTCCGGCTGGCCCTCGTGCCGCCCGGCTGCGGTCCGACGAGCACAGGTGCCGGCCCGGAGCAGCTACGAGTGATCGAGGTCACTGATGTCCGCTCGGCGTTGCAGGCGGCGGCGCGGGCGTCAGCGGAGTGAGCCCTCCACCGGGCAGGCCGGGCGGAATCGTGACACATCACAGTAACCGCGAGAGCACCCACCGCAGGGCAGTCCGTAGACTGTGCCCGTGCCGATCGACCGCGATACCACCAAGCCTGCCGGCGCGACGCCCCACGCCCGCACCGCTGCCGTGGGCTCGCCCGCCCGACCGATCAGCGTGAGCGTGACCGGGGGCGGCGTCGCCGGAGATCCGCTGCGCGCCAACCTGGCCCTGATGGCACCGGGCACCGCGCTGCGCGACGGGTTGGAGCGGATCCTGCGGGGCCGGACGGGCGCGTTGATCGTGCTCGGCTACGACAAGGTGGTCGAGGGCCTCTGCACGGGCGGCTTTCCGCTTGACGTCGAATTCTCCGCGACCCGGGTCCGCGAGCTGTGCAAGATGGACGGCGCGGTGGTGCTCTCCAGCGACGGGACCCGGATCGTCCGGGCGGCGGTGCACCTGATGCCCGATCCGACCATCCCGACCGAGGAGTCCGGCACCCGGCACCGCACCGCTGAGCGGGTCGCCCGCCAGACCGGCTACCCGGTCATCTCGGTAAGCCAGTCCATGCGCATCATCAGCCTCTACGTCAACGGCCAGCGGCACGTGCTCGACGACTCGGCGGCGATCCTCTCCCGCGCGAATCAGGCGCTCGCCACGTTGGAGCGGTACAAGCTCCGCCTGGACGAGGTCTCCGGCACTCTCTCCGCCCTGGAGATCGAGGATCTGGTCACTGTACGTGACGCGGTGGCAGTGGTGCAGCGACTGGAGATGGTCCGCCGGATCGCCGACGAGATCGCCGGCTACGTGGTGGAGCTGGGCACCGACGGGCGGTTGCTCGCCCTTCAGCTTGACGAGTTGATGGCCGGCGTCGACGCCGACCGCACCCTTGTCATTCGGGACTACCTGCCCACCGGTCGCAAGTCGCGGACCCTCGACGAGGCGCTTGTCGAGCTGGACCTGCTCAGCGCCACCGAACTGATCGACCTGGTCTCGGTGGCCAAGGCGATCGGCTATCCGGCCGCCTCGGACGCGCTGGACGCCGCGGTCAGCCCGCGCGGGTTCCGGCTGCTGGCCAAGGTGCCGCGACTTCCGACAGCCGTGGTCGACCGGCTGGTGGTGCACTTCGGCAGCCTGCAACGGCTGCTGGGGGCAACGGTGGAGGATCTCCAGACGGTCGAGGGCGTCGGTGACGCCCGGGCCCGGGGCGTCCGCGAGGGGCTGTCACGGCTGGCCGAGGCGTCCATCCTGGAACGCTACGTCTGACCGGCTGCCGAGATCCCCGGCCGAGCGCGGCGGACGCCGGCGGCCCGAGGATTCCCGACCGCCGCCGAGCGTTGGCTATCTGATGACCAGCTTCGCGGGCTGGCTCAGCTTGGTGCCCACCCGGGCGAACACCTGGTACGTGCCGGCCGGCACGGTGGGTCCGTTGGCCACCCCGTTGGCGCACCGGCTGCTGTCCTTACCGTTCCAGTTGACCTGGTACGAGCGTTCGAAGCCGGGGGTGAAGGACTGCACGTCCGACCCGGCGGCCGTGCCGCAGGTGTCCGAGGACCAGACCACCTCGGCACCGGCCTTGAGGTAGAGCTCCTGGGCGGTGGCACCGACGTCTCGGCTGCACGTGCGGTCCGACCTGTTACGGACCTTCAGATTCAGGTCGACTGTGGCCCCCGAGGCCACCTGCGCGGGCAGCACCACTGCGGTCACCGAGAGTTCGCTGTCCGCGCAGTTGCCCTCGTCCGCGACCGGATCCACGGCTGGCGGGTCGTTGCTGAGGCTCGGCTCGGTGTCCGGACCGGAGTCACCCTCGTCCCCCGGGGTGGACGGGTCCGCCCCGGCGTCACCGGACGGCGGTGAACCGGTCTGCGGGGTCAGCACCGACCTCGTCGGCTCCGGCGCGCCGGTCGTCACGCCCGGCTCGGGCTGCCCGTTCCCTGTCGCGTCGTTGCCCCCGTCGGGCCCGTTGCACGAGTAGAGCAGGACAATCAGGAAGAGCAGCACCGCACCGAGCACGACGGCGCGACGCCGCCAGTACACGGTGGGAGGCAGGGGGCCGACCGTCAGACGCATGATGTCTCCACCGTAGCGGCGGCGGGTGCGGCGGACGGCAGCGACGCGCCGTGGCTCGTCCGACCCATCGGATCCGACCCTCCATTCACGACGGTTCGCTCCGATGACGATCACTCAGCGCAACTGCCCGCTCCGACTCAGAGGTAGACCTTTCGCTGGTAGATCGCGTGTGCGCCGGCCACCCGGTCCAGGAACAGCAGCCCGGCGCAGTGGTCGATCTCGTGTTGCAGGGCGCGTGCCTCGAAGCCGTCCGTCACCAGACGTACGGTTTCGCCGCTGCCCGGCAGCGCGCCCTCCACCACCAGCCGGCTCGCGCGCTTCACGTCCCCGGTCAGGTCCGGCACCGACATGCACCCCTCCCGGCCGGCCTTCCACCGGGTCGCCTCGACCACCCGCGCGTTGCAGAGCACGAAGACACCATGCCCGGTGACCGTCTTGGGATGCCCGGTGACGTCCACCGCGAAGATCTGGGCGCTCACCCCTACCTGCGGCGCGGCAAGTCCGACACAGCCGGGCGACACCCGCATCGTGGCCACCAGGTCGGCGGCGAGTCGTACCGTCTCACCGGCGGTCGGGTCGACCTCGTCGCCCGGCCGGCTGAGCACCGGCTCCGGGGCGCAGACCACCGGGATGACCCGGCCGCTGCCCAGCGACTCGGGTACCCAGTCACCGAGGCCCACGTACGCCTCGGCCTGCGGATCCGGCTTCGGTCCGTCCGTTGCCCCGCTCACAGCAGATCCGGTTCGGCGGGCCGGAGGGTGACCTCGACACCGAGACCGGTGGCGGCCTCGGTCAGCCGGCCGGCGAGCGTGTCGGCGGTACCCGTGGGCAGTTCCACCTCGGCGACCACCACGTAGAGCGCCCCCGCCAGGCGGGTGCTCAGGTCGGTGACGTTGCCGCCGGCATCGGCGAGCACCCGCGTCATCGCGGCCACGATGCCCATCCGGTCGGCACCGTGCACCGCCATCACGTACGGTTCACCGGCCGGTGACGTCTCACCGTCCGGCGTCACGGCGCTCACCGTCGCCAGCAGCTGACCGTCGGCGGCCAGTGGGGCCAGCGTGGTCTCGACCTCGGCGGCGGTCGGGCCGACGCAGATCAGGGTCATCGCGAAGTGTCCCCGGAGCCGGGTCATGGTGCTGTCGGTGAGGTTGGCGCCGAGCCGGGCGAGCACCTCGGCTACGTCAGCCACGATGCCGGGCCGGTCCCGGCCGATGACGGTGATCGCAAGCTCGTTCATCCGGGCATTCTGTCCGATCGCCAGCCACCGTCGGCGTCGGCCCGCCGACCGTCCGATCGGCGGGATCAGCGCACGTGACATCATCGGCGCGCGATGACAGAGGCGACATTCGCCGGCCGGGTGAGCCGGTGGTACGAACAGCACGCGCGGGATCTGCCGTGGCGCAGGCCCGAGGTGAGCCCGTGGGCGATCCTGGTCAGCGAGGTCATGCTCCAGCAGACCCCGGTTGCCCGGGTGGTGCCCGCCTGGCTGGCGTGGCTGGAGCGCTGGCCGACACCGGCCGCGCTGGCCGGCGCGAGCCCGGCCGAGGCGATCCGGATGTGGGGACGGCTCGGCTACCCCCGTCGTGCGGTGCGGCTGCACGACTGCGCGACGGCCATCGTGGAGCGCCACGGCGGCGCGGTACCGGACCGGCTGGAGCAGTTGCTCGCGCTGCCCGGCGTCGGCACGTACACCGCCCGGGCGGTGGCCGCCTTCGCGTACGGTCAGCGTCACCCGGTGGTCGACACGAACGTCCGCCGGGTGGTCTGTCGGGCGGTGGCCGGCGAACCGGACGCCGGCCCGACCACCAGACCGGCAGATCTGGTCGCCACCGAGGAGTTGCTGCCCGCCGAGCCGGCCGCGGCCGCCCTGGCCAGCGCCGCGATCATGGAATTGGGGGCGGTCGTCTGCACCGCCCGGTCGCCTCGCTGCGACGCGTGCCCGGTCGAGTCGACCTGCGCCTGGCGGGCCTCCGGGCAGCCCGCTCCAGCCGGTCCGACCCGCCGCCCTCAGCGGTACGCGGGCACCGACCGCCAGGTACGCGGCCTGCTGCTGGGAGTGCTGCGGGAGGCCACCGGCCCAGTGCCGTACCAGCGCCTGGACCAGGTCTGGGCGGACGAGGTGCAGCGCGCCCGGGCACTTGCCGGCCTGGTCACCGACGGGCTGGTCGAGCCGGTCGGCGACACCTCGTTCCGACTGATCGGGGATGGCCCACCGGCACCGGTGGCAGGCTGAGGACCACTGATCATCGACGGTCCACAGACAACCGGTGGCAGACTGCGGGCCGGCCCCGAACGGGACCGGCCCTCAGCATTCGATCTGTGGCTGATGGATCAGGCGGAATAGCCGCGGCTGGCGATCCAGTCGGCAAGCGCGTCGGTGCTGATCCAGTACTCGGCCCGGGCGGCGTCGGCCGAGTCAGCGATCTTCATCTGGTCGCCGCCGTCGCGGTAACCGGTAACCGCGATGTAGTGGCCACCCTCGAAGGTGTGGCTGCCCCCGTCCAGGTCGGTGGCGGTACCGACCACGTTCGCCACCACGCCCCGGCCGTCGTCGACGGCGCGGACGACGTCCTCGCGCAGCCTGTCGGTCTCGCCGCGATCGGCGGCCTGACCGGGGATCTCCACCGTGCGGTAGACATCCTTGCCGGCCTTGCGGTTGAGGGCCTCGGTGATCAGGTACGCCGAGTCGGTGCCTCGCTCGGTGGTGCCCATCTCGCGGGCCAGGTCGTCCTGGGAGACGTCCTTGTTCAGGATGCTCAGGGTGTTACGCACCGCCGCCGGGCCACAGTAGTAGAAGTTCGGCTGGGCCTCGTAGCGCACCTTGAGCTGTCGCTCGCCCTTACCGTGCCCCCGCTCGGTCACCGCGGTCAGCGGGTCCGAGCTGGGCGGCGCAGCCAGCGCGCCCACCGGGCCGGCGATCATTCCACCGGCGCAGACGGCACCAGCGGCGGTCAGGGCAGCCTTGCGGATCGAACTCGTCATGATCGTTGCCTTCCGTCTCGGGGGATCGACACGACACCAGGAGAAGGGAGGATGCGGATACCGCGTCGGGATGAGGCGGCGCGGACGCGCCTGCCCGGGTCTGCAACGACCTCGGCGGGCCCGGCATTTCCGGGTGGGCTGGAGGCAGAGGCCGTCGCGGTTACTCCCGGTACAACGGCCCCCGGGGCCGGTGCATGCCCAGGCAAACCGTGACCGCCGTCACGACAAATACCTACGAATCAGACATCGAGCCCAGGTGGGCAGCCGGCACGCGGACGCAGCTCCATTGACGTTTCACCCCGCCCGGCGCCGCAATCTTCACCCCCGCCCGGCGCCGCAACCCGACACCTGTTCGCCGGCTCGCTGCGGGCAGCGGACCGGAGGGGGCCGAGAGGCCGACCGGGACCGATCCACCGACAGACGGCGACGGCCCGGTGGCGAATGCCACCGGGCCGTCGTTGCTTCGGCTGACTACCTACTCGTCCGCGCCAGCGGGGGCCGTCGTACCGCCGAGGTCGGCCGGCACGGCGTCCGGCACCTCCACCGGCCGGTCAGACCCCTTGAAGACGAGCTTGGACTTGTCGATGTCGTTCGGGTCGCCGTCGCAGTCCACCACGACGATCTGACCCGGGGTCAGCTCGTTGAACAGGATCCGCTCGGAGAGGTTGTCCTCGATGTCGCGCTGGATCGTGCGACGCAGCGGACGCGCCCCGAGCACCGGGTCGAAGCCCTTCTTCGCCAGGTACTTCTTGGCGTTGTCGGTCAGCTCCAGGCCCATGTCCTTGTTCCGCAGCTGGGTCTCGATCCGCTGGATCATGATGTCCACGATCGAGAGGATCTCGCTCTCGCGCAGCTGGTGGAAGACGATGGTGTCGTCGATCCGGTTCAGGAACTCGGGCCGGAAGTGCTGCTTGAGCTCGTCGTTGACCTTCTGCTTCATCCGGTCGTAGTTGGACTCGGAGTCCTCAGACGCCTGGAAGCCCAGCGAGACCGCCTTGGCGACGTCCCGGGTGCCCAGGTTGGTGGTCAGGATGATTACCGTGTTCTTGAAGTCCACGATCCGGCCCTGACCGTCGGTGAGCCGACCGTCCTCCAGGATCTGCAGGAGCGTGTTGAACACGTCCGGGTGGGCCTTCTCGATCTCGTCGAAGAGCACCACGCTGAACGGCCGACGCCGCACCTTCTCGGTCAGCTGCCCACCCTCGTCGTAGCCGACGTAGCCGGGAGGGGCACCAACCAGCCGGGAGACGGTGTACCGGTCGTGGAACTCGGACATGTCCAGCTGGATCAGGGCGTCCTCGCTGCCGAACAGGAACTCCGCGAGAGCCTTGGACAGCTCGGTCTTACCCACGCCGGACGGGCCGGCGAAGATGAACGAGCCCGACGGGCGCTTGGGGTCCTTCAGGCCGGCCCGGGTACGCCGGATCGCCTTCGAGACCGCCTTGACCGCGTCCTCCTGGCCGATGACGCGCTTGTGCAGCTCGTCCTCCATGCGCAGCAGGCGCGAGGTCTCCTCCTCGGTCAGCTTGTAGACCGGGATGCCCGTCCAGTTGCCGAGCACCTCGGCGATCTGCTCGTCGTCGACCTCGCTGACGACGTCCAGGTCACCGGCCTTCCACTCCTTCTCCCGCTGCGCCTTCTGGCCCAGCAGCTGCTTCTCCTTGTCACGCAGCTGCGCGGCGCGCTCGAAGTCCTGCGCGTCGATCGCAGACTCCTTGTCGCGGCGCACCTGCGCGATGCGCTCGTCGAAGTCGCGCAGGTCTGGCGGCGCGGTCATCCGGCGGATCCGCATCCGGGCACCGGCCTCGTCGATGAGGTCGATGGCCTTGTCCGGCAGGAACCGGTCGGAGATGTACCGATCGGCAAGCGTCGCGGCAGCCACCAGCGCCGCGTCGGTGATCGAGACGCGGTGGTGCGCCTCGTACCGGTCCCGCAGGCCCTTGAGGATCTCGATGGTGTGCGCCAGCGACGGCTCGCCGACCTGGATGGGCTGGAAGCGCCGCTCCAGCGCGGCGTCCTTCTCCAGGTGCTTGCGGTACTCGTCGAGCGTGGTCGCGCCGATGGTCTGCAGCTCACCACGGGCCAGCATCGGCTTGAGGATGCTCGCCGCGTCGATCGCGCCCTCGGCGGCACCAGCGCCGACGAGGGTGTGGATCTCGTCGATGAACAGGATGATGTCGCCCCGGGTGCGGATCTCCTTGAGCACCTTCTTGAGGCGCTCCTCAAAGTCACCGCGGTACCGGGAACCGGCCACCAGCGCGCCCAGGTCGAGCGTGTAGAGCTGCTTGTCCTTGAGCGTCTCGGGCACCTCGCCCTTGATGATCTTCTGGGACAGCCCCTCGACCACCGCGGTCTTACCGACGCCGGGCTCACCGATCAGGACCGGGTTGTTCTTGGTCCGGCGGGAGAGCACCTGCATCACCCGCTCGATCTCCTTCTCGCGCCCGATCACCGGGTCGAGCTTGCCCTCCCGGGCGGCCTGGGTCAGGTTCCGGCCGAACTGGTCCAGCACCAGGCTCGTCGACGGCGCAGCCTCACCCGGCGCGGTGCCGGCCGCGGCCGGCTCCTTGCCCTGGTAGCCGGAGAGCAGCTGAATCACCTGCTGGCGGACCCGGTTCAGGTCGGCGCCGAGCTTGACCAGCACCTGGGCGGCGACGCCCTCACCCTCGCGGATCAGCCCGAGCAGGATGTGCTCGGTGCCGATGTAGTTGTGGCCGAGCTGCAGCGCCTCACGTAGCGACAGCTCCAGCACCTTCTTGGCCCGCGGCGTGAACGGGATGTGCCCGCTCGGCGCCTGCTGGCCCTGGCCGATGATCTCCTCCACCTGCTGGCGGACGCCCTCCAGGGAGATGCCGAGGCTCTCCAGTGCCTTGGCCGCGACGCCCTCACCCTCGTGGATCAGGCCCAGCAGGATGTGTTCCGTACCGATGTAGTTGTGGTTGAGCATCCGGGCCTCTTCTTGGGCCAGGACGACAACCCGTCGCGCTCGGTCGGTGAACCGCTCGAACATGCCCTCGTGCTCCTCACGTGCCGTGCGCACTCGATCTTGGTGGTCAAGACTCTCGGCGGGGCCGGATACGCGAGCGCCCGGGACGGGCGTCCGCGCCTCATTACTCTATCGCCGCGAGCCGACTCGGCTGACCTCGTGTGTCTGCGTCGTAGGCCCGGTACGCGTCGTTTTGCACAACCATCCACGCTCAACGGGTGTTCCGGGCGTGGTCTGTGTACGCGCAGAGCGAAATTCGACCCGGCGGTCGGGACCTCCGGGAACACCGCACGGGCGTGCCCCGGCCCGGGGACGACACCACGGCGGGTCATCCACAGGTTGTGGACAACGCGTCCACTGGCTGTGGACAACGCGCGGTACGACCCGAATAGTCCCCCGGCGACGGCAACGCCGGCCCGGAGCGTCTCCGGGCCGGCGTCGTGGCTGACCGTACTGCGGGTCGGTCTCAGTGACCGGCCTTCGAGTGGTACTCGTCGACGATCTCCTGGGGGATCCGGCCCCGGTCCGAGATGTCCTTACCCGACTTGCGCGCCCAGGCCCGGATGGCCTTGTTCTGCTCGCGGTCGGCGGTGGCTCCACCCCGACCACGGGCAGCCCGACCGCCGACGACCACACCGCCGCGACCGACCTTGGTGCCGTGGGCGATGTACGGGGCGAATACCTCGCGCAATTTCTCTGCGTTCGAACCTGACAGGTCGATCTCGTACTGAACACCGTCGAGCGCGAACTTGACGGTCTCGTCCGCGTCCCCGCCGTCCAGGTCATCGACCAGCTTGTGAATGATCTGCTTGGCCACGTCCCACATTCCTTTCGAGCAGGGTTGATCCTGCCAACTGCAGAAGCACAATAACCCGTCTGATGCTTGTCGCGTCAATAGGATGCGGTAACGAGGCGGAAAGTTTCCGTACGACTACTCCGGGCGGACCAACGGGAAGAGGATGGTTTCCCGAATTCCCAGGCCGGTCAGCGCCATCAGGAGGCGGTCGATTCCCATTCCCATGCCACCGGCCGGCGGCATTCCGTACTCCATCGCCCGGAGAAAGTCCTCGTCCAGTCGCATCGCCTCGTCGTCGCCCCGAGCAGCCAGTTGCGCCTGGGCCACCAGCCGTTCCCGCTGCACCACCGGGTCGACCAGCTCGGAGTACGCGGTGCCCAGTTCGAAACCGAGCACGTACAGGTCCCACTTCTCGGCCAGGCCGGGCTCGCTGCGGTGGGACCGGGTCAGCGGACTTGTCTCCTCCGGGTAGTCACGTACGAACGTCGGTGCTACCAGACCGGGTACGACCAGTTCCTCGAACAGTTCCTCGGCGAGCTTGCCCGACCCCCACTTGGGGTCGACGGCCAGGCCCACCTTGTCCGCGTACTCGACCAGGCGAGCGTGCTCGGTGTGCACCGTGACCTCCTCGCCGAGCGCCTCGGAAAGCACACCGAAGAGGGTGACCGAACGCCACTCGCCACCGAGGTCGAACTCCCGACCGTCAGCGTGGGTGACCACAGTCGATCCGGAGACCGCGATCGCCGCCCGCTGGACGAGATTGCGGGTCAACTCGGCCATCGTGTTGTAGTCGCCGTACGCCTCGTACGCCTCCAGCATGGCGAACTCGGGCGAGTGCGAAGAGTCGATGCCCTCATTACGGAAGTTGCGGTTGATCTCGAAGACCCGCTCGACGCCACCGACGACGGCCCGCTTCAAAAACAGTTCCGGAGCGATTCGGAGATACAGATCGGTGTCGAGTGCATTGCTGTGGGTCACGAAAGGCCGGGCGGTCGCACCCCCATGGAGCAACTGCAACATCGGGGTCTCCACCTCGAGGTAACCCTCGCCGTGCAACGAATCACGCAGACTGCGCAACGCCGCCGCCCGGGTACGCACCATCTGCCGCGCCTGCGGACGGACGACCAGGTCGACGTAGCGCTGCCGGACCCGGGCCTCCTCGCTCAGTGGCTTGTGTGCCACCGGAAGCGGACGCAACGCCTTGGCGGTGACCGCCCACTCATCGGCCAGCACCGACAACTCACCCCGGCGGCTGGTGATCACCTCTCCGGTCACCCCGACGTGGTCGCCGAGGTCCACCAGGCGCTTCCAGTCCTCCAGCCGGTCCGCGCCGACCCGGTCCAGCGACAGCATGGCCTGCAACTCGGTGCCGTCGCCCTCGCGCAAGGTGGCGAAGCAGAGCTTGCCGGTGTTCCGCACGAAGATCACCCGACCGGTGACCGAGACCCGGTCACCGGTGGCGGTGTCGGTGGGCAGGTCGGCGTAGCGCTCGCGCAACTGGCTGAGCGTGCTGGTACGGGGGTATCCGATCGGATAGGGCTGCACACCGTCGGCGAGCATCCGGTCCCGCTTCTCCCGGCGGACCTTCATCTGCTCGGGAAGGTCGTCGGCGGGGTCGACTGGCACAGGGCTCTGTTGGGTCACGGCACGCTTCCTCAGCGGGAGAATTCGGGCGGGGTCAGGCCCGAGCGTACTCAAACCCCTCCGCGACCGTTACTGGATAGTCTGCTCGCCATGACCGACCCCACGGGGGCCCTCTCCTTCGGGTCCGCAGCCGCCGACTACGACAGGTACCGCCCCCGCTATCCGGTGGCGGCGCTGCGGTGGGCGCTCGACGGCATCGACGCCCCCGCGCAACTTGTCGATCTCGGTGCCGGGACCGGCATCCTGGCGCGTGGGCTGCTCTCCCTTGGCCACCGGGTGACGGCCGTCGAACCCGACCCCGGCATGCGGGCCCAGATGACGTCTGCCGATTCCGCTGTGCGCGCCATCGACGGCAGCGCCGAGGCGGTACCGCTGCCGGACGGGCACGCCGACGCCGTCCTCACCGGTCAGGCGTACCACTGGTTCGACCGGACGCGGGCACACGCTGAGATCGCCCGGGTGCTGCGGCCCGGTGGGGTCTTCGCCCCGATCTGGAACCTGCGGGACGACGGCGTCGGCTGGGTGGCCGAGTTGAGCCGGATCGTCCAGATCGGCGACACCGTCGAGCACCTACGCCAGAGCGTGACCGACTTCGGCGACTCCTTCACCCGCCCCCAGTGGGCCGAGTTCAGCCACACCACCACGCTGACCCCCGACGAACTGCTCGGCCTGGTCCGCACCCGCTCTCACTACCTCACCGCCGCCCCCGCCCGACGCGCCGAGGTCGACGACCAGGTCCGCACCCTCCTGCAAACCCACCCCGACCTGGCCACCAGGGACACCATCACCCTCCCCTACACCACCCTCGTAGCCCGCACCCAAAAAACCTGAAGCCGCCCACGGACCAAGAACCCCACCAGACCGCGACAGACGGACGAACCCCCACCACCCAGATCCCACCACCACCCACGGACGGATGGCGCTGGCCCACCGACGGGTTTCCGGGCTGCCCGGAAACCCCCACCGCAACCACCAGAGAAGGCCAGGCACGAAAACCCCACAGCGAGAAGAACGAGAAAGCGTCAGACGTTCCGCTCGTACACCATGCGCAGCCCGATCAGCGTGATCATCGGTTCGTGATGCGTGATCGTCCGGCACTCGTTGAGCACAAGCGAGGCCAGCCCACCCGTCGCGATCACCGCCTTCAGCTCACCCATCTCGGCGGCCATCCGCTCGACGATCCGGTCCACCTGCCCGGCGAACCCGAAGTAGAGGCCCGCCTGGAGGCACTCGACGGTGTTCTTGCCGATCACCGATCGGGGCCGGGTCGCCTCGACCTTGCGTAGCTGGGCAGCGCGGGCGGCGAGCGCGTCGAAGGAGATCTCGATACCCGGAGCGAACGCGCCACCGAGGAACTCGCCCCGACCACTGATCACGTCGAAGTTCGTGGTGGTGCCGAAGTCCACGACGATCGACGGCCCGCCGTAGAGGGTGTACGCGGCAAGCGTGTTGACCACCCGGTCCGCGCCGACCTCCTTCGGGTTGTCGATGGCCAACTGCACCCCGGTCCGTACGCCGGGCTCCACGATGACGCTCGGCAGTTCCCCGTAGTAGCGGGTCAGCATGGTCCGCAGCGAGCGAAGGGCCGCCGGGACCGTCGAGCAGGCGGCCACGCCGGTGATCTCGACGGCGTCCCCGGCGAGCAGGCCCCGGAACATCAGACCCAGCTCGTCGGCGGTCGAGCGGGCATCGGTCTTGATCCGCCAGGAGTGCACCAGCTTGTCGCCGTCGAAGGTCGCCAGCACGGTGTTGGTGTTCCCGATGTCGATGCAGAGCAGCACGCACGCAGCCTAGACGGGTTCACTCCGTGCGCAGGTCCAGGGCAATGTCCAGGATCGGTGAGGAGTGGGTGAGCGCGCCGACGGAGAGGAAGTCGACACCTGTGGCGCCCACCGCCGCCGCGTCGGCGAGGGTCAGCCCGCCGGTCGCCTCCAGCTCGGCCCGGTCACCGACGGCGGCGACCACCTCGGCGAGCACCGCCGGGGGCATGTTGTCCAGCAGGAGGAAGTCGGCTCCGGCCTCCACCGCCTCCACCGCCTCGGCGGGGGTGTCCACCTCCACCTGCACCGGGACCTCCGGAAACGCCTCCCGGACCCGCCGATAGGCGGCGGCGACACCACCGGCCGCGAACTTGTGGTTGTCCTTGACCATCGCGACGTCGTGCAGGCCCATCCGCTTGTTGGTGCCGCCGCCGGCGCGGACCGCGTACTTCTCCAGGGCCCGCAGCCCCGGGGTGGTCTTGCGGGTGTCCAGCACCATCGCCTTGCTGCCGGCCAGTGCGTCCGCCCAGGCCCGGGTGTGGGTGGCCACCCCGGACATCCGACAGAGCAGGTTGAGGGCGGTCCGTTCGGCGGTGAGCAGCACCCGGGTGGGGCCGGTGACCGTGGCCAGCACATCCCCCCGGGCCACCTGCTCGCCGTCGTGGGCCACGAACGAGATCTCGACGGTACGCCCGATCCCGGTGGCCTCGGCGGCCAGCTCGAACACGGCTGCGGCCACGGCCAGCCCGGCCACCACGCCGTCGGCGCGGGCCACCACGTCTGCGGTGTCCGTCTGGGCGGCCGGGATGGTGGCGGTGCTTGTCACGTCGAGCCCGTCCGGGCCGAGGTCCTCGACGAGCGCGTTCTCGATGATCCGACGCACCTGGTCCGGGTCCAGCCCAGCCTCGCGCAGCATCCGCTCCGTCTCGCTTGTCACCGCGTCTCCTCCCACCTGGTGGTCAACCGTCCCGATCCGCCGACGGCACCGACCAGGTGGCCGTGCCACCGCTCGTCGGCCACCGGAAAGTCCTCCCGCCAGTGGCAGCCCCGGGTCTCCTGGCGGGCGTACGCGGCGGCGACGAGCGTGGCGGCCACGGTGAGCAGGTTCGTCGCCTCCCAATCGGCGGTGCGCGGGGTGCCGCGGGCGACGCCCAGCTCGACCAGTTCGGCGGCGGTCGCGGTGAGCGTCGCGGCCGAGCGGAGCACGCCGGCACCTCTGGTCATCGCCCGCTGCAACACAGGCGTCGTCGCGGCCGGCAGCACCCAGCCGCCCTCGCCCCGCCACGCCCCGGTGTCCGCCGGGCGGGCCTGTTCGGCCAGGCCGGCCGCGATGTCGTCGGCGATCCGCCGGGAGAAGACCAGCCCCTCCAGCAGCGAGTTGCTGGCCAACCGGTTCGCGCCGTGCACCCCGGTGCAGGCGACCTCGCCGCAGGCGTACAGGCCGGGGATGGAGGTCCGACCGCGCAGGTCGGTGCGTACTCCACCGGAGGCGTAGTGCGCGGCCGGGGCCACCGGGATCAGCTCGGTTCCCGGGTCGACGCCGATGGCCAGGCACGACGCGACGATCGTGGGAAACCGGCGGGCCAGGAAGTCACCACCGAGATGGCGGGCGTCGAGGTGGACATGGTCGGCACCGGTGGCCAGCAGCACCCGGTGGATGCCCTTGGCGACCACGTCCCGGGGTGCCAACTCGGCCAGTTCGTGCTGGCCGAGCATGAAGCGTTTGCCGTCGGCGTCCACCAGGTGGGCGCCCTCGCCCCGCAACGCCTCGGAGACCAGCGGCTGCTGCGCGTGGCCGGCGCCGGGAACCCGGGAGTGCTCCGGCACGATCAGCGCGGTCGGATGGAACTGCACGAACTCCACGTCGGTGACCGCCGCGCCGGCCCGCATAGCGAGGGCGACGCCGTCACCTGTGGAGACCGCCGGGTTGGTGGTGGCCGCGAAGATCTGCCCCATCCCGCCGGTGGCCAGCACCACCGCGCGGGCCAGCAGGGCACCGACACCGTCCTCACTGCCCTCGCCGAGCACGTGCAGCGTGATCCCGCACGCCGCGCCGAGCCCGCCCGGGCCGTCGCCGGGCGCCCGGAGCAGGTCCAGCACCAGCGCGTGTTCGACAAGCCTGATCCACGGGTCGCGGCGGACCGCCTCGTGCAGCGCCCGCTGCACCTCCGCACCCGTGGCGTCGCCGCCCGCGTGCACGATGCGGTCGGCCCGGTGCCCGCCCTCCCGGGTGAGCATCAACGAGCCGTCGGTGTTGCGGTCGAACTCGGCACCGAGGCGCATCAGTTCCCGTAGCCGGGTCGGCCCCTCCTCGACAAGGACGCGGACCGCGGCCGGGTCACACAGGCCCACGCCGGCGATCTCGGTGTCGGAGGCGTGCATGGCCGGGGTGTCGGCCGGGTCGAGCACCGCGGCTATGCCGCCCTGCGCCCACCTTGTCGACCCCTCGTCCATATCGACCTTGGTGACCACTGTGACGTGCAGGCCAGCCTCACGCAGATGCAACGCGGCGGTCAGCCCGGCCACCCCGGAGCCGACCACGATCACGTCGGTGGTCTCCACCCAGCCCGGTGCCGGAGCGGCCAGCCGGCTCGGCAGCACGGGCAGGCCGACGGTCGGTACGTCCATGCCCACAGTCAACCCGAATGCCTTTCGCCTCGGGCGGCGGGGGCGGGACGAGTGGTTCCGGCTACTTCGTCCGGACCGGTAGTTCGCCCGGGCCGGCGCCCTTGAGCGTCCCGGTCACCCGACGGTCGCCGAGCCACAGATAGCAGCGGATTCCCCGGTCGCCCACCCGCCACCGGCCGGCACTGGGCGGACGCACCACCACGTCGGTACGGAAGACGAGGTCGTCGTCGTCCGGCAGGCCGGCGAAGCGGGCGAGGACCGAGCGGCACCCGGCGTAGAAGGGTGCCCACTGGGCGCTGCGCGTCGGGTACGGGCGGTCCGGGGCGGCCCAGACCCCGGCGAACTCGGCGTCGTGGCGCTCGGTGCACGCCACCGGAACCAGGGTCTGCACCACACCGTCCCCGTCGGTACGCGTCTGCTGACAGCTCAGTCGCAGCGGCGACGCAGTCCGCAACGCGTCGCGGAGCGACCCGGTACGCAGCACGACCCGGGCACCCGCCTCTACCGTGCTGACCTCCATCAGGTCGCAGCGGTACCAGCGTGAGCCGGCGACCCAGCCCGGCTCGGACGGCACCGCGACAGCCAACCGGAGCCGCCCGGCCCGCCAGTTGTCACCGACGTAGCCGTTGGCCCGGTTGTCGCAGTCGGAAAAGGCGGTACGCAGTTCCGCCGAGCCGGTGGACGGCGGTTCGGCGCGTGCGGCGGGGAAGGCACCGACGTGCACCGTCTCCACCCGGTGCGGCGCGGCGCAGTCCACCGGCGCGTACGCCCCGAGCGGCACCACCTCGGCGAAGTCGGCCTCGTGACAGACCCCGGCGGCCGGCGTGAAGGGCCCCGGCGGCGGCAACGCGGCCCAGTCGTCAACCAGGTCGCCGTCCAGCCCTCCGGTCGACCCACAGCCGGACAGCAGCGCCGCCACGATGAACGTGGTGACCAGGGTCCTCGTCGCACGCTGCATGGCGCCGCCTCCCCCAGTCAGCGGCCGTCCCCCGACGGCGCCTCCCAGGGTAACCAGAAATGACCTTCCGGTGACAGACCGGAATCACGGCGCGATCGTCGCGGCCGGTGGGAAGGACCCCACCGGCTGTCGAGAGAAACGTGGCGCGGGAGACCCGGGGTGGCTCCCCGCTACACCGACAGCGGGTTGGGCACCGGGGTGCCGGCGGTGCCGGGAGCGGCAATCGATGGATCGGCACCGAGGTCGACGACCTTGTTGTCCGCGTCCACATGCACCACCCGGGGGCGGTACACCCGCGCCTCGGCATCGTCCATCTGCCCGTACGAGATGAGGATGATCAGGTCGCCGGGCTGCACCAGGCGGGCGGCGGCACCGTTGATACCGATCACGCCGCTGCCCCGCCGGCCCGGGATCACGTACGTCTCCAGCCGGGCGCCGTTCGTGATGTCGACGATCGCCACCTGCTCGCCGGGGAGCAGGTCGGCGGCGTCGAGCAGATCCTCGTCGACGGTCACCGAGCCGACGTAGTGCAGGTCCGCCTGGGTCACCGTGGCCCGGTGGATCTTGGACTTGAGCATCGTGCGGAACATCGGGACGCCTTTCGGGATCAGGTGTGGTCAGGAGGCCGGGTCGAGCCGGACCGGAGCGTTGTCGATCAGCCGCGTGCCGCCCACCCAGGCCGCCACCAGCAGCCGGGCCGGGCCACGGACCGGCCCGGGCTCCAGATCCGGGTCGGTGAGCACCAGGTAGTCGAGGCGCGCTCCGGGTTCGCCGGCGCCGAAGCCGACATGCGCCGCGGTCAGGACCGCTGCGGCATCGCCGCCGGCCGAGGCGGCCTCGGCACCGGCCCGCAACGCCCGTGACAGGCTCAACGCCACAGTCCGCTCGGCCGGCGAGAGATAGCGGTTGCGGCTGGACCGGGCCAGACCGTCAGGTTCCCGGACGGTGGGTACCCCGATCACCTCGACCGGGACGTCCAGGTCCCGGCACATCCGCCGGACCAGGCTCAGCTGCTGGTAGTCCTTCTCGCCGAAGAAGGTCAGGTCCGCGCGGGTGAGCTGGAGCAGTTTCAGCACCACGGTGAGCACGCCGTGGAAGAACCCGGGCCGGCTGAGCCCCTCCAGGTCCTCGCCGAGCGGCCCCGGGTTGACCCGGACCGCCGGCTCGCCGCCGGGGTACATCTCCGCCACCGAGGGCGCGAAGACCAGGTCCGCGCCGGCCCGCCGGCACACATCAAGATCGTCTTCCAGAGTACGCGGGTAGCTGTCGAAGTCCTCGTTCGGCCCGAACTGCAGCGGGTTCACGAAGATCGTCACGATCACGTGGTCGGCGCGCGACCGGGCCTCCCGCAGCAGCGACTGATGCCCCTCGTGCAGCGCACCCATGGTCATCACCACGGCCACCGTCCCGGTCCGGGCGGCTCGCGCCCTGGCCAGGTCGGCGCGGGTGTGTACCAGCTCCGTCACGTGCTCCACCTCGCTCGACACCTGTCCTCTCCCGGCGGTCACGCCGCCACCCCGCTCCGGTGGTCCTCCAGGACGCCGAGCAGGGGCGCCGCGTCGACCTGACGTAGCCGGCCGGCCGCCACGGCCCGGTCGGCGGTACGCCGCGCCAGGACGAGGTAGGGCTCGACCGACTCGGGCGCGGTGGCGGCGAGCTGCGCCAGGTGCCGCCGCACCGTACCCGCGTCGCCACGGGAGACCGGGCCCGTCAACGCGTCGTCGCCGAGGCGCAACGCGTTCTCCAGCGCGGCCCGCAGCAACGGGGCGAGCACCTTCTCGGGCTGGCCCACCCCGGCGTCGCGCAGCCGGTCGGCCGCCTCGTTGACCAGGGTCACCAGGTGGTTGGCGCCGTGCGCCAGAGCCGCGTGGTACAGCGGACGGTCCGTCTCGGCGATCCACTCGGGTACCCCGCCGAGGTCGACCACCAGCCGGGCGGCAAGCGGGCGCAGGTCGGCCGGCGCGGTCACCCCGTACGAGATGCCGGGCAGTCGGCCGAGGTCGTCGGGCGTACCGGCGAAGGTCATCGCGGGATGCAACGCCAGCGGTCGGGCACCGGCCGCGCTTGCCGGTGCCAGCACCGCCAGGCCGTGCGCCCCCGACGTGTGCGCGACCACCTGGCCGGGACGCAGTGCGCCGTCGGCGGCCAGGTCGGCCACCACCCCGGCCAACGCGTCGTCCGGTACAGCGATCAGCAGCAGGTCGGCGGCGGCCCGGGCGACCTCGGCAGCCGGACCGGGTGAGACGGTCGGCAGGAGCAGCGCGAGGCGGGCCCGGGAGGCGCCGGACTCGCCTGTGGCAGCGACCACCCGGTGGCCCGCAGCGGCCAGCGCGGCACCCAGGGTGGCACCCACCCGTCCGGCGCCGATGACGCCGACGGTGAGCACGGAGGCGGTGGCGACCTGGGCCGAGGCCACTGTCGCGGGCCGCCGACGGGCGGCCGAGTGGGTGCGCGGCGGTGCGCTCATGTCACGATCCAGTCCTCGAGGCGGGGTACCGGTCGGGGCAAGTATGCGTCGCTGACGCGGATCTGAAACAAGGATGTGTGAAATCGTTCACCGGTGTGAGGAGGGCCCCATGTCGATGCGCTGGCGGGAGGCGATGCGGCAGGCGCTCTACGGGCCTTCGGGTTTCTTCGTCTCCGGCGCCGGACCGGCGGCCCATTTCCGGACCAGCGTGCACGCCTCTCCGATCTTCGCCTCGGCGCTGCTGCGGTTGGTCCACCAGCTCGACGCGGCCCTGGGCTTCCCCGACCGGTTCGACCTGGTGGATGTAGGGGCGGGGCGGGGTGAACTCCTCAGCGCTCTCTCCGCGGCGGTCACCGTTGGGGTTTCCGGGGAGCCCGCCCGCTCCGGGCGGTCAGGCTTGATCCCTGCGCGGGCCGGCTCCCCGGAAACCCTGACCACCACGGCCGCCGCCGGTACCACGCCGGCTGACACCTCATCCGGATCCGTCGACTCGTTGCCGTCCGCACCGGTTCCGCTGGCTCGGCGGGTACGGTTCACCGCCGTCGAACTCGCCCCGCGCCCTGCCGACCTCCCCGACCAGATCGTCTGGACGAACGAGATCCCCACCGGCATCACCGGCCTGCTGCTGGCCACCGAGTGGCTCGACAACGTCCCCCTCGACCTGGCCACCCACACCAACCACACCTGGCACTACCTCCTCGTCGACCCCACCACCGGCACCGAGACGACAGGCGAACCAGTAGGTCGAGACGACGCAGCCTGGCTGACCACCTGGTGGCCCCCACAGACCGACCAGACACCGGGGGCGCGGACCGTCACGGAAGGCTCGGACCTCCTACCGCAGACCGCAACGGACGGATCGGGCTCGACCAGGTCGGGTTTCCGGGCAGCCCGGCCGGCGCAGGGATCAAGCCTGACCGCCCGGAGCCGGCCGGGCTGCCCGGAAACCCCCACAGACCGCACCCCCACAGACCGCACCCCCACGGACCGCATACCGCCGGTGGGGCGGGCGGAGATCGGGCGGAGCAGGGACGAGGCGTGGGTTGACGCCGTGGGGCACGTCGACCGAGGGCTGGCGTTGGCCGTGGACTACGGCCACCTGCGTGCGGCCCGGCCGATCGACGGGACGCTCACCGGTTACCGGGGCGGGCGACAGGTGCCGCCGGTGCCGGACGGCTCCTGCGACGTCACCGCGCACGTCGCCATGGACTCGGTCGCCTCCGCCGGTGAGCGGGTCGCCAGGTGCGCGTACGTCCTGACCTTGCAGCGGGAGGCGTTGCGAGCGCTCGGGGCCGACGGCGGTAGACCGCCGCTGAGCCTGGCCGCCAGCGACCCGGCCGGCTACCTGCGGGCGTTGGCCACCGCTTCGGCGGCGGCCGAGCTGACCGACCCGGCCGGTCTCGGCGGCCACCTGTGGTTGTGGCAGCCGGTCGGCCTGTCCACCGACCGGCTGCCACCCCTCGCGGTCCTGGCCGACGGTGCCGACGGGCTGCGCGACTGATGGGCGATCACCGCCCGGCCGGGTGGTTCATGGCACGATGGCGGGCATGACCACGGGCGAGCTGCGCGAGCTGACCGTCGGCACCGGGGCCGGGCTGGTGGCGGGCACCGGCGGGGAGCAGCTCGGCGCGGACATGGTGCTGAACATCGGACCGCAGCACCCGTCCACACACGGCGTGCTGCGGCTCAAGCTCGTGCTCGACGGCGAGCGGGTGCTCGCCGCCGAACCGATTGTCGGCTACATGCACCGGGGTGCCGAAAAGCTGTTCGAGGTGCGCGACTACCGGCAGATCATCGTGTTGGCCAACCGGCACGACTGGCTGTCGGCGTTCGCAAACGAGCTGGGCGTGGTGCTCGCCGTCGAACGGCTGATGGGCATGGAGGTGCCTGAGCGGGCCACCTGGCTACGGATGGCGCTCGCCGAGCTGAACCGGGTGCTCAACCACCTGATGTTCCTCGGCTCGTACCCGTTGGAGATCGGCGCGATCACCCCGATGTTCTACGCCTTCCGGGAACGGGAGACGCTCCAGACGGTGATGGAGGAGGTCTCCGGCGGGCGGATCCACTACATGTTCAACCGGGTCGGCGGCCTGAAGGAGGAGGTGCCCGCCGGCTGGACCGGACGGGCCCGGGCCGCCATCGGCGAGGTACGGCGGCGGATGCCGGACCTGGACAATCTGATCCGGCGCAACGAGATCTTCCTGGCCCGGACCGTCGGCGTGGGGGTGCTGTCGGCGACCGAGGCGGCCGCGTTCGGGGCGTCCGGTCCGGTCGCCCGAGCCTCCGGGCTCGATCTGGACCTGCGCCGGGACGAGCCGTACCTGGCCTACGACCAGCTCGACGTGCCGGTGGTGACGAAGACTGCCGGCGACTGCCACGCCCGCTTCGAGGTGCTGCTCGACCAGGTGTACGCCTCGCTCGATCTGGCGGAGCAGTGCCTCGACCGGGTCGACCGGCTCACCGGACCGATAAACACCAGGCTGCCGAAGGTGCTCAAGGCACCCGAGGGACACACCTACGCCTGGACGGAGAACCCGCTCGGGATCAACGGCTATTACCTCGTCTCACGGGGCGAGAAGACGCCGTGGCGACTCAAACTGCGCACCGCCTCGTACGCGAACGTGCAGGCCCTGGCCACCCTGCTGCCCGGCTGCCTGGTGCCGGACCTGATCGCCATCCTCGGCTCGATGTTCTTCGTGGTGGGCGACATCGACAAGTGACGGCCACCGCCGCGACGTCGACCGTATCGGTCAACGCCAGCGGCCAGCGCCGCCGTCGTACGCTGCCGGGCCGTAACCCGGCTCCTCCACCTGGTGCCGGCGGCCGTACGGCTCCCCACCCGGGCGCTGTCCGCGCGTGGTCTCGGGCTGATACCCGTACGCCGGCTCCGACGGATAGCCGCGTACCGGTTCGGGCTGGTACCCACGCGCTGGTTCGGGCTGGTGACCACGTTGACGGGGCGGTTGCCACTCCTGGGGCACCGGCACCCCGCCGGCGGGCAGCGCCGGGCGGCTCTCCGGTTCACCCCAACCGTCCCGCCGGGCGTCGTCGCCGTGGACGTCCCGGTGTGGTTCGTCGCGGCGCACGCTCGCCCAGCGGTCCTCCATCCGGTACTCGGTGCCGGCCGGATCGGCGTGCATCTCGGCCCGACGCTCGCCGACCCGCAGCTCACGCCCCCGGTCGTCGTCGCGTACCGCCGCCCACCGGTCCCCGGCCCGTAGCTGCGCCCAGTACTGCCCGGTGTCGTCCGCCCGATGCCCCCGGGCCGCCGGAACCGGATCGGCGGGGGTCTCCCAACGTTCACCACCCGCGTCCCAGCCCTGGTCATCGCGCGGGCTCCAGTCGCGGTCGTCCCGGTCCCGTGCGGCCTCGTCCGGATAGCCGGAGCCGCCGCCACGGGCGGTGGACCAGTCGTCGGGCGCGGCGGACCAGCGGCTCTCCTCCTGCGGTGGCGACCAGGCGCGCTCCGGCTCGCGGGCCGAGCCGGACCAGGACCGTTCGTCGGCACGGGCCGAGCCGGACCACTGCCGCTCCTCGTCCTGGGCCGCCCCGGACCAGGAGTGGTCGTCCGGGCGCTCCGTGCCGGACCAGCGACGGCTCTCGTCCCGGCGGGGACGATCGTCGCCGTCGGACCAGGAGGTGTCGTCCCGTTCGGTGCCGGGGCCGCCCCGTCCGCGCTGCCCGGGCTGCGCTCCCGACCACGTCGGCTGGTAGCCGCCGTATCGGCCGCCGGACTCGCCAACCCCGCCGTCCACGATCGTGTGCCGGGTGGTCACATGCACCGTCTCGGTGTGCCGGACCACGCCGAGCGGCCTCGGCCCGTGCTCACCTGGGCGATTGTCCTGCTCCGGACGGCCCGGCGAGCCGTAGACACCCGCCGAGCCGCTGGCCGGGCGATCGTTCGTGGGCCCCTGTCGCTCCCCGCCGTACCCGCCTGTCGGTCCGGGACCGGGCTGGGCCGTGCCGTACACCCCGGCCTGGGCGGAGACGCGTTCGGCCGGCCGCGACGGCGCCTCCGGGGCCGGTACCCGGGCCCGCCCCGGGCCGGGCGGCTCGTCGTTCGCGACGGCGACGCCACCGGAGTCGACCCGTCGACGCAACCCGGCCAGCGCTTCCTGCACCCGTTGGACCTCGTCGAGCGCCTGGTTGCCGCGCTGGGCGGCGGCCACGATCTCACCGCGCAGCTCCCGCCGCAGCTCGTCGACCTCCTCGCGGAGCACTTCGGCCTGCGGCCCGCCGCCGTCGGTGCGCAACGCGATGGAGAGCCCGATCAGCACCACGGCCAGGATGGCCAGCACCGCGGCGAACCGCAGCGGCCCGTTGCCGTCCGCGACAAGCAGTATCAGCGCCGCGACGGGAGCCAGGGCCACACCGCCCCAGAAGAGCAGGGTGAGCAGCTTGCGCGTATCGGCGGGCACCGGGGCGGGCATGGGTCCGCAGCCTACCGAGAGTTGCGTCACCTGGGAACGGCTCAACGGCAGGTCTCTGCCGCACTCGTCGGAAGGTCGCCGCCGCGAGCGCCGACGGGGCGCCCGACCGCACCCCAGACAGGTTTATGACCAGCAAAGACACGGCGCCCCGGCCAGGTCGGCCGGGGCGCCGTGGTGGTGACGCGGGCACTCAGCTCTGGGCGTACGCGGCATCGGTCGAGAAGACCAGACCGACACTTATCGTGCCGTTGCGCAGACCCGTCTTGGTCAACGGGCCGCCCTGGTCGAGCGAGGAGAACGAGCCGACCGTCAGCCCGTAGGTCTGTTCCAGGCCGGGCTTGCAGAACGGGCGCTCCTGGCACTCCGGCGGGCCACCCAGCACAGTTGCCGTGCCCGAGCACTTCTCGGCCAGCTCGGAGAGAGTCCGCACGCCGTACTTCTCGGAGAATTCCTGGGTCACGGCGAAGGCGTTCTGGTTCTGTGCGGCGGCCGGTGCGCCGATGGTCAACCCCGCCTTGCCGCCCAGGTCACGCAGCGCGGTGACGGTCTTGTCGACGTCCGGCGAGGAGACCGGCTGGCCACCGCTGTTGGCCTTGCCGTTGAGGAACTCAGCGAGCGTGGCCGCGTACTCCGGGACGACCTGGACCTCACCCTTCTCCAGCGCCGGCTCGTACAACTCCCGGTTACCGATCTGCTGCACGGTTACCTGGTAGCCGGCGGCGGAAAGCTGGATCTTGTAAAGCTCCGCGATGATCTCGCTCTCGGTGAAATTGCCCGCCCCGACGGTGATCTGCCCACCCGGCCCCTTCTCCACGCCGTCGGTGAGCGAGTTGGCCTCGGCGAACTCCTGCGCCGCGGCCTGCGCGCTCTTGCGGTCCACGTCGACCGCCTTGTTGAGCTGCACCAGCTTCGGCGTGTCGAGCACCGCGGAGACCTTGTCGAGCGCGGCGATCAGCTGCGGCGTCGCCACCTCGCTGTTGATCGCCGGAATGATGTTGTCGGCGTTCTGCAGTGACTTGTCGTCCTCGAGTGCGATCAACTGCTCGCCGGCCACCGGAGCACAGCCCTCACCCGACGCTCCCTGCTGGGGTGCCTCGGTGCCGGACGAACCGGCGTCGCCGCAGCCCGCCAGCACCGTCGCCGCCGCGACAGCCCCCACGACCGCGATGGACAGTCTTCTACCTGCGCGCATCAGCCCGCCTTCCGTGTCCCGGCGCGGCCCGGGTGGGCCGGCCGCGTGTCCGACGGGCGATCCGCGCTGTGGCCGCCCGCGATTCCACCCAACATCCTGACCCAGCCCTCCGACAACCCGACGAGGCGTTCGTCACCGGAACGTCACCCATCGGTGTCACCGCGCCCTCGCCGATTCTCACCGGACCGACCCCACGGGCCCGGGCACGCCGCCGCCCCGGTGCGCAGGTCAGGTGCCGGTGACGGCGTCCGCCGCGCGGCGCCCGGCACCACGCCGGGTCCGACGTAGCGGGCGGGGGGTGACCAGCCGTTCGACAAGAGCGAAGAGCAGTTCGACACTTACCGCGAGCCCGGCGACCAGCAGCCCACCGGCCAGGATCTGGCCACCACCCACCGCGATGCTCAAGCCGAACCCGAAGCGGATGATCTCCCCCAGGCCGCCACCGTTGACAAACGTCGCGAGCGCCGCCGTGGCGACCACCTGGACGGCGGCGGTCCGGAAACCGGCCGCGAGGTAGGGCACCGCCAACGGCAGTTCCACCCGCCGCAGCACCTGCGCCCCGGTCATGCCCATGCCACGGGCCGCCTCCCGCGTCTCCGCATCGACCTGCCGGACCCCGGTGTACGCGTTCGCCAGCAGCGGCGGCACGGCGAAGACCGCCAGGGCGACCACCACCGCCGGACGGCCGAAGCCCAGGAAGGTCAGCGGAAGGATGGTCAGCAGCGCCAGTGTGGGCACCGCCAGGGTGAGATTGGAGATGAGCACCACCAGCCCACCGCCCCGGCCGGTGTGCCCCAGCCAGAGGCCCAACGGCCAGGCCACCAGGCAGCCCAGCAGCACCGCGGCGGCCGACATGCTGACGTGCTCGCCGAGCCGGTCCAGGATGCCGCCCGGGTTGGTCCAGTTCAGCGGATCGTTGAGCCAGACCACCGCCTGCGACACCGGGTTCATCGCGGCCTCCGGAAGGCTCGGCGGTGCCGGTCACGTCGTCCCACGCCGCCGGCGCTCATCCGGTCCGCCCGCGCAGCCACGGGGTCAGCAGCCGGCCGGCCCCGATCAGGACCAGGTCGAGGACCAGCGCCAGCAGGACACAGAGCAGCGTCCCGGTCATGATCTGGGCCTTGTAGAGGTTGTTCTGGAAGCCGGCGAAAATGATCTGCCCGAGCCCACCCCGCCCGATCACCACGCCGACCGTCACCAGCGCCACCGTGGAGACCGTGGCCAACCGCAGGCCGGTCAGGATGCCCGGTACCGCCAGCGGCAACTCGATCCGCAACAGTCGACCCCAGCGGCCGTAACCCATGCCCTCGGCCGCCTCCCGCACCTCGGCCGGCACCTGGTTGAGCCCGGCGACGGTGTTGCGGACGATCACCAGCAACGCGTACAGCACCACCACACTCAGCACAGTAGTGACGCCGATGCCCAGATAGGGCGCCACGAATGCGAACAGGGCCAGGGAGGGGACCGTGTAGAGCACCCCGGTCAGTGCGAGAATCGGCCCGGTGAGCGGCCGGAACCAGTACGCCACCACGGCCAGCGGGATGGCGACCAGCGCGGCGATGAGCACCGCCCGCAGGGTCAGCGTGGTGTGCTCTCGCAGAGCGTTGAGCACCGTGTCAGAGTTGTCCCGCACGTACTGCCAGGAGAACCACGGGTTACCCGGATCAGCCCGGTAGCTCAGGCGGAAGGACATACGTGGACGTTACCCCGGGTGTCGACGGTGATCGTCGCGCGGCGTCGATCACTCTCGACGGCATCGGCAAACGCTACCCGGACGGCACCGAGGCGGTCCGTGATCTCAGCCTGCAGGTCGCCGAGGGCGAACTGGTGGTACTGATCGGCCCGTCGGGTTGCGGCAAGTCGACAGTGCTGCGGATGATCAACCGGCTGATCGAGCCAACCGCCGGCCGGATTCTGCTCGGCGACTCCGACGTCACCCGGGTCGACCCGGTGAAACTGCGCCGGCAGATCGGCTACGTCATCCAGAACGTCGGGCTCTTCCCGCACCAGACGGTGGCCGCCAACGTCGCCACGGTGCCCCGGCTGCTCGGCTGGGCCGCCGACTCCGTACGCCGTCGGGTCGACGAACTGCTGGACCTGGTCGGTCTCGATCCGGCGCAGTTCGGCCGGCGCTATCCCCACGAACTCTCCGGTGGCCAACGGCAGCGGGTCGGGGTGGCCCGGGCGCTCGCGGCCGACCCGGTGGTGCTGCTGATGGACGAGCCCTTCTCCGCCGTGGACCCGATCGTGCGGACCCGGCTTCAGGAGGAGTTCCTGCGGTTGCAGGCGGAGGTACGCAAGACCATCGTCCTGGTCACCCACGACCTGGACGAGGCTGTCCGGCTCGGTGACCGGATCGCGGTGCTCTCCGAGGGCGGCCGGTTGGAGCAGTACGACACCCCGGCGGCGCTGCTCGGCGCTCCCGCCACCGGGTTCGTCAGCGAGTTCGTCGGGGCCGACCGGGGCATCCGTCGGCTGGCCGTCACTCCGGTGACCCGGGAGGTGCTCGATCCGCTGCCTGTCGACGGCGGTGCGGACCTGCCGGCGGTGCCACTGGGCGGCTCGGCGTACGACGCGCTGGCCGTGCTGCTCACCGCCGCAGGTGGGCAGGCGGTGGTCACCGAGGACGGACGCCCGGTCGGGACGCTCAGCCGGGAGCGCATCCTGACCCTGACGGAACCAACGGGCTGAGGCGCTCGCCGGGATCGACAGGCCCAGCCGGCGGGCCGAGCATCGTCAACGGCCGGTACGGGTGGTCGACCGGGTCCGTCGGCAGCGCCGACGGACCCGGTCGTGCCGTCAGCGCCGACCCCGGTAACCGCCGAGGGTGGCGATGCCGATGATCCAGCCGACGAAGAGGCCGTACTCCGCGCCGTCACCCGCAGCCTGGAAGGCGCCCAGCAGCGACGGGTTGGTCCGGATCAGCGTGGTGAGCAGGGCGGCGAACGCCCCAGCGAAGACGAACGCCGCCCAGCCGGCGAAGAACTGGCTGATGGTGCCGCGGGCGCGGGCGAGCTGGGAGCCCGGCAGCAGGTAGAGGAACACGAAGGTGAGGACGACCACGAGGATCGCCCTCAGGTCGTCGGCGAAGATCTCCTGAATCGAGTCGGAGGAGTCGAATCGCCAGGCCGGCCAGGCGAGCAGTCTGAGGAACCAGCCGCCGGCGCTGTCCGGATCTGTGTTGTCCCTGGCCCAGTCGACGTACCACGGGCTGCCGAAGACCAGGACCAGGATGAGCGCGGCGAGCGTGCCAGCGCCCGGTGCGGACTTGTACCGATTGGTGAGAGCCATGGCCTCGCTAGTTCCCAGCGGATCGACGCAGGCAAACGCGAGGCGTCATTTATGGTGGTACGCGCGTTTGACGCCGTTCTAGTGCTTCATCAGGTAGTCGATGAACGCGGCGCGCAGCAGTGGCGCGGACTCCTCGTAGCCGTGCCCGGTCATCTCACGCCAGAGGGCGACCGCCTCGTCGACCGTGGGCCCCACCGAGTTCGGCGCACCGTCCAGCGCGGCTGCCTCGTCCGCGTTCGGCAGGTGCCGCAGCACCGACCAGAAGAACCTCACGTCGCGACGCTCCCGGGCGAGGGTGAAGGCGCGCTCACGCAGTTCCTCGGTGGAGAGGGCGTCCAACTCCTCGAACGACCGGCCGCCGGAGATCGATGATGTGTCGGTCATGTGCCGAGCCTAGCCGTCGAGATCACTCCCGGCGCGCCGACGCCGCGCGGCGCGGTGCCGACCGGTCACCTGTCGTCGGCCTCCCAGGTCCGTTGGCTGCTTTCCCAACGCCGGGTCCCCCACGGGTCCGTGCCGCTGGCGGTGGGTTGGGTCGGCAGCACGGGCGGCCAGTCACCGACCGGCTGCGGCTGCGCCACACTCCACCCGCCACCGGTGGCGGGTTCGGTGGGCGGTGGCGGGGGCAGCACACCGACTGCCGGCGCCGGCCGGCCGTACGTCTCGACCAGGCGGGTGACGACAAGGCCGACGGCCAACGCCGCCCCGCCGACCGCCCAGTGACTTACCGTCCAGCCCCGGGCCTGCGCGTACGCCAGGAACAGCCCGATCGCACCGGCCGTCAGCAGGGTGCCGAAGACGCCGCCGCGCAGCCCGAACGCGCTGGTGCCGGCGAGCAGCGTGGCGCCTACCGCAAGCACCGTCCAGTCCAAACCCGCCGCCGGTGTCACAGCTCCGTCGGTCGAGGCGATCAGTACGCCGGCGAGAGTCGCGAGCACGGTGGAGCAGACGTACCCGACGGTGGCGACGACGGCCGCCGCAGCGCCCCGCCGACGGGCCGGGTCGGCCACCGGGCGGAACCGCCCGACCAACCGACGGATCGGGCTCACCGCCCCGAACAGTCCGCCGAAAACCGCGATCGCGGCAAAGCCGATGAAGAGTTGTCCGGCGGTGCCCCGCGGGTCGTAGTCCCCCTGCACCAGGACGGGTGCGGAGCGTTCCTCGATGTAAACGATGACACCTGCCGCCCCACCGAGGCTCGCCACCCAACCGGGCACGTGCAGCAGCACGACCACCAGCCCGAGCAGGAGCCCACCGACCGCGGCCACCGCAGCGGCCGTGCCGACGGCGCCGAGCACCCCGCGGTCGCTCTGTTCGGCGAAGTGCAGCCCGGCCGCGACCGCCACCGGACCGATCGCGAGGTTGACCGCGGCGGTACGCAGCGTCAACCCGGCGGCCAGCGCCAGCAGACCCAGGCCGACCACGTCGACGATGAGATCCCGCAACCCGCTGCCGCGCAGCACCGCCGGATCCTCCCGCCACACCAGGTAGACAAGTGCGCCGAAGCCGAGCAGCAGCAGCGTCTCCCAGACGATGTAGACACCGAACCGGTCCCGGCCCGGCTCGGCGTCGGGTTCGTCGAGGACGGGCTCCGCCCCGGTCGCGGCACCGACCGGGGCAGGCTCCGTCGGTCCACCACGGTCCGGTTCGTCGTACCCCATGATCTATGCCTCCCAGCGGCCGTCCCGACTCCACCGACGCACGGGCGGACCGGCGGCGCGGCGTTGCCTTTCGGTCGCAGGCACCGTACCCGCGCCCCGGAGCCGGGCGTAACCCCCTGGCTGGGCGGGTGCCACACCGCCTAGCGGTGACCCGGGCGGCTCTCCCAGTCGTCCGGCTCATGTTCGTCGTCCGGCCGCTCCGGGACCCGGCACGACCTCTCCAGCCAGAGCGCGGCGGCCACCAGGGCGGCCGAGGCCAGCAGGCCGGCGATGGCCGCCGGGCGATCGTCGGCGGCCGCCCGCGTCGGCTGCACGAACAACCAACCGGTCAGCCCCGCGTACCAGCCGGTGAAGATGGCACCGACAAGCGCGGACGCCTTGGCCAGGACGACGAACCGGGCCACCATCAACGGATTGACCGGATCACGGCCGGGCCGACGCTCGATCCGCCCCCGGGTGTTGATCGCGGCGTAGGCCTCCAGCACGGCAAGCCCGGCCAACGTCACCACCGGCAGCCAGGGCAGTGGTGGCAACCGGTCGTAGTAGATGCCGCTGATCAGCAGCCAGGCCACCGCCGCGGCGGCGAGGGCGGCCACCACCAGGGTCGAGATGCGGGTTGGTCCCATCCGCGACCCGTCGGGCGGTGGGGAAACGCTCATGCCGTCGACTCTAACGTCAGATCCGGCCGAGGGCTCAGTTCCGGCACCCCGGCGGCGGCCGGCCCACTTGTGAGCAGGTCGGTCAGCCAACCGTGCCCGGGCAGTTGACCGTAGGGCTGGATGTCGATCCACGGTCGCAGCACGAAGGCCCGTAGATGCGCCCGGGGATGCGGCAGGGTCAGTTCGGGGTCCTCGCTGAGCACCGGGCGATCGTCGTCGGTCCAGACCGCGACGACATCGACGTCGAGGGTGCGGGGCCCGAAGCGCCGACCCGGGTCCCGGACGCGGCCGGCGGCGGCCTCCGCCGCCCGACCCCGCGCCAGCCAGTCGTACGGGCCGGCGGTCGGGTCCGCGGCCAACAGCACCGCGTTCAGGTACGCCGGCTGCTCGGTGTCGCCCCACGGCGGGGTCTCGTAGACCCCGGAGACCACGAGGACACTGTCGCCGAGGACGGCCAGCGCGGTGCGCAGGTGACCGAGCCGGTCGCCGAGGTTGCTGCCGAGGGAGAGCACGGCGCGGGTCATCGGGTACGCCTCCGGCACATGGTCACGGCCACGTCGGTGAAGGCGTGCGGGACCGGAGCCTCGGGTTTGTGCACGGTGACCGTCACGCCTGTCACCCGCGGATCCGTCAGGCAGACCTCGATCAGCCGGTCGGCGAGGGTCTCGATCAGGTTCACCGGCTCGCCGGTGATCACCTCGACCAGCCGTTCGGCCAGCTCGCCGTAGTGCACGGTGTCCCGTACGTCGTCGGACCGGGCGGCCGGGCGCAGGTCGAGTTCGAGCACCGCGTCGACGACGAACTCCTGACCGTTGGCGCGTTCGAAGTCGTACACCCCGTGCCGGCCGTGCGCCCGTAGACCGGTCAGTTCGATCCGATCGGTCATCGCCGGGCCCGCCCCTCGACTGCGGTCTCCCCGACGCCGCCCGGCCGCACGGCGTCCCGTACGCCCGGCCCCGTGTCGGTGAACGCGACGGCCTCGGCGGGCGGGACAACCAGGCGGGGACGGCCGGTGGCCTGCCAGACGGCGAGGGCGTCGACTGTGGCGCGCACGTCGTGCACGCGCACCCCCCAGGCACCGGCCGCCACCGCGAGCAGGCTGGTGGCGACGGTGGCCGTCTCCCGCCCGTTCGTGGGTCGGGGCACACCGTCGGGACCGGCCAGCAGTTGACCCAGGTACGACTTGCGACTCGCGCCGAACAGCAGCGGGTAGCCGAGCGCGACCAGTTCGGGCAGCCGGGCGCTGAGCTGCCAGTTGTGGGCGGCGTTCTTGGCGAAGCCGAGACCCGGATCGATGATGACGCGATCCGTGGCGACCCCGGCGGCGAGCGCCGCGTCCACCCGCTTGCCGAGTTCGGCACGGACGTCGGCGACCACGTCGCCGTAGCTGGCCAACTCGCTCATCCGGCGGGAGTGTCCGCGCCAGTGCATCAGCACCCAGGGACAGCCGGCGTCGCTTACCACCCGGGCCATGTCGGGGTCGGCGAGCCCGCCCGAGACGTCGTTCACCACTACCGCCCCGGCGTCCAGCGCTGCCAAGGCCACCCGGGCGCGGGTGGTGTCGATGCTGACCGGGACGCCTGCCGACGCCAGTTCGCGAATGACAGGCACCACTCGGGCGGCCTCGGTCTCCGCGTCGATCCGGTCGGCGCCGGGCCGGGTCGACTCTCCACCGACATCAACCAACCCGGCTCCGTCGGTTCGCAGCCGGACGCCGTGTGCGACAGCAGCCTCGACGTCGGCGTAGCGTCCGCCGTCGGAGAAGGAGTCGGGCGTGACGTTCAGGACGCCCATCACCACCGGGGCCGGAGCCCGCACCAGATCGGTCACGAGTAGGACGGTACCGGGCCCGTCGCCCGCCACAGACCGCCCGGTCGAAGGCCCTGACATGGCAATTGGAACAGGTGTACGATCGGTCGTCCGGGTCGGTTCGGGCAGCATCTTCGCGGCTTGTCGCAAAGGGGGGCGGCCCGTACGCTGTGGAATTGCCCAGCATCGAGATGGCGACGGTTGGAGGGAGGGCCGAAGCGGGACAACCCGCCCAAAAATCGCCACCCTTCGTGGCGGTTGTCGTACGCAGGGTCTCGGGCGCTGCGCACAGTGAGCACCGATCCCGCCAGGCTTGCCTACTGCACCACCGCGGCGCCGCCGGCCGCGACTTGGGGAGGTTTCAGTGATCGCCATCGAGCTGATGGAAACGGCGTCCACAAGCGCCGTCCACCTGCTCTCCACTTTGGCGTCGTCGATCCCGTTGGCCGCCGAGGAGCCGAAGGGGATCGACACCGAGGGCGTCGTCACCTTCTTCGCCAGCAAGATCGCTCCGATCCTGTTGGCCGTGCTGGGCGTCATCTTCATCGGCCGCGCCAGCCGGGGCGAGATCTCCAAGGTGCTGACCAGCTCGGCCATCGCGATCGTCGGGTTGGCCTTCATCGCCGGAGCCGCCACCCTCTTCTTCATCGGCGACTTCCTGATCAACCTGATCTTCGAATAGGCGCGGGCACGAGATGCGGCTGCGCACCGACGACGACATCTACCGGGCTCGCCTGGTCTATCTCGGCCCGCCCGGCTACACCCTTCCGGTCCACCTGCCGTACGCCCAGTACGGACTGTTCATGCTGCTCGTTCCCCTCTACATGTTCATCCACTGGCTGTTCACGTTGCAGGTCGAGCTCTTCCCCGCCTGGGAGATCGCCCTCGCCATCGTGACCACCTCGTTCGTCTTCCGGTACGTCGACCCGGACCGTCCGGCGCGCATGGTGATCCGTACCGCGCTGACCGACTGGCGACGCACCCGGGAGCCGGCCGCCGAGCAGCGCGATCCGCGCCTGGTCGGCAGCAGGATCAGGATCCGGGAGGAACTGGCATGACCGGCTGCACGCCGTACGGGCCGAACGAGGACACGGGCAGGGCGATCGTATGAGCCGCTCCACCACGCCGGGATCCCCGGCCGGACGTCCAGCCGCACCGCACGGTAACCGTGCGCGTTCGTTCGACTACCCTGAATCCGGCGAGCCGGACGAGTCCACGCTGGATCCGGCGCTCGCCACCACACCGGGTCACGGCAGCGTCGGTGTGTTCCAGGCGCCCCGCCCGCCGCAGCGCCGAGCGGTTCCGACCGAACCGGTACCTACCAGCCGGGACAGCGCAGACATCGATTCTCCGTTCCTCGATCTGTTCGGCGGCGCGTACCCCCGGCCGGGTTCCGCCCAGCGGGGCAACGGGCTTCCCGCCCGAGCCCTGCCGCAGCAGCCGCACCCCGCACCACCACCACCCGCCCTCGGTCCCGCGCCGGCAGCCCATCGTGCGGCACCGCCACCGGCGCCACCGCGACCTGTCGGTCCCGCACCCGCCGTGCCGCCGGTCCGCGTGGACGACGACGCGGTGGCCGCCCCGATCCCGCCACCGGCTCCCTCCCGGGTGGTACCGCCCGCCGGCGACAGGTTGCCGAACGCCCGACCGCCCGCCGACGACCGCCCCGCCGGTGACGATCATCCGATCCGCGAGGAGCGCCGCGCGCGTGAGCACGACCCGGCACCTGCCGACGCCGAGACCCGGGCGCCCCGCCGGGTAGCGCCGCCGGCCACCCGCCCGGCCCCCCGGCAGCGATCTGTGGAGCACCGCGACCGGCCGGTCAAGCCGGTCCGCGTCCGGCCACCGAAGATCAAGTTCGGTGATCGGGATCCGGCTGTCGAGTTGGCCATCACCGAGATCGCCGGTCACCTGACCTTCACCCCCAACACTGTCACCGCCTGGTACTGGCTACCCGAGGTGCGCTGGGCCTTCCGCCCGGACGCGGAACGCGAGGCGCTGCTCTCGGCCATCTCCGAGCAGTACGCCGGCCTGGCCGGCTTCCGGCTGCACCTGCGCCGGACCACCCGCCCCTTCCCGGCGGACGAGTGGGCCCGCACCATCGACGGAAACACCGCCGCGCCACTGCCCGACGTCCCCGGCACACCAGGCTGGGCCGAGCATCTGGTCGCCGCCCAACGACACCTGCTCTCGGTCAACCACGCCGAGGGCCAGACCTACCTCGGCGTCACCTTCGCCCGACGGTCACTCGGCGACTCGCTCACCGAACGGCTGCTGCGCACCTTCGGCCGCGGCGTCGCCGACGGCGAGCGGCGCAAGCTCGGCCGCACCGTCGAACAGTTCGACGAGGTGCTCGGCGCGTTCGGCATGCGCGGCCGTCGGGTCACCGCGCACGAGTTGGAATGGCTGCTCTACCGGTCGGTGGCGCTCTGCATGGCACCCCCCGGCACGCTCTCGCCCATCACCGACGGACGCTGGGAACGCGGCGACCTGCTCGCCCTCACCGAACAGGTCGAGCGATACCGCACGCCGTACGGTTCCACTGTGAAGCTGGTCCACCGGATGACCGGTGAGGAGCGGCACGTGGCGGTGCTCGCCGTGGGCCGGATGGAGCCGCTGGAGATCCCCGAGCGACACGAACCCTGGCTGCACTTCCACGAGCGACTGCCCTGGCCGATGGAGCTTTCCACCCGGGTCGACATCCTCGGTTCCGGCGACTCCTTCCGAAACCTGGAACACCGGCTCCGGATGATCCGCTCACAGCAGCTCGACTACGCCGAACACGGCATCGACGCCCCACCCGAGCTGGAGCGACTCGCCAAGCGTGCCCTGGTGATCGGCGACGAGATGACCACCGGCCTGCCTGTGGACTCCGCCCGCGCCCACGGTTGGCACCGGATCGCGGTGGGTGGTCGTACCCGGGAGGAGTGCCTGGAACGGGCCCGCCGGCTCATCCAGCTCTACTCCCGCGAGCTGCGCATCTCCCTGCAACACCCGAAGAACCAGGACTGGCTGGCCCGCGAGTTCATCCCCGGCGAACCGATCGCCAACACCGGCTACGTGCGCAGGATGCCTGTCAACCTGCTCGCGGCGGCACTGCCGCAGGCCGCCTCGACGGTAGGTGACAGGCGTGGCGACCTGATCGGGCGTACCGCCGGCACCTGCCGCCGCCCGGTCTTCCTCGACCTGCACTTCCCGATGGAGGTGCGGGAACGCTCCGGCCTGGCGGTCTTCGTGGCCGAGCCGGGTGGTGGCAAGTCCACGCTGCTCGGCGCGTTGGGCTACCTCGCGGCCCGCCGCGGTGTGCAGGTGACCCTGCTCGACCCCTCCGGCCCACTGGCCCGACTCTGCGCCATGCCGGAGCTTCGGCCGTACTCGCGAGTGCTGAACCTGACCGGCTCCGAACACGGCACCCTGGCGCCGTACTCGCTGATCCCGACACCACTGCGCAGCGAGTTCGGCACCGGAGCCGCCGGCGACCGGGAGTTCGAGATCGCGGTCTCCAACGCGCGGGCCGAGCGACGGATGCTGGTACAGGACATCTGCATGATGCTGGTGCCGCCGCAGGTCGCCCGGGAAGCCTCCACCGCCACGCTGTTCCGGCACGCCGTACGCCAGGTACCCGCCGAGGAGACCTCCACCCTGGACGACGTGGTCACCTGTCTCGGCCAGCTCGACGACGACGCCGGCCGGGAACTGGCCAACCTGCTGTTGGACACCGCCGAGATGCCTCTGGCGATGCTCTTCTTCGGTCGTCCACCGGACGGACTCCTCGGCCCGGACGCGGCGCTCACCGTGATCACCATGGCCGGCCTGCGACTGCCCGACCTCAAGATCGAACGCGAGTACTGGTCGGCTGAGGAAGCCCTCGCCCTGCCGATGCTGCACACCGCGCACCGGTTGGCGGTCCGCCGCTGCTACGGCGGCTCGATGGCCTCGCGGAAGCTGGTCGGCCTGGACGAGGCGCACTTCATGGAGGGGTGGCGTTCCGGCCGGTCCTTCCTCGTCCGACTCGCCCGTGATTCCCGCAAGTGGAACCTCGCCGCGCTCGTCGCCTCGCAGAACCCCCGGGACATCCTCGGCCTCGACGTGCAGAACCTCGTCTCCACCGTGTTCGTCGGCCGGATCGCCGAGGACGCCGAGATCGCCTCCGAGGCGCTGCGGCTGCTGCGCGTACCTGTCGACGACGGCTACGAGGCCACCCTCGCCTCGCTTTCCACCGCCGACGCGACCTCGGCCAACCGGCTCGGCTTCCGAGAGTTCGTGATGCGTGATGTCGACGGCCGGGTCCAGAAGGTCCGCGTCGATGTCTCCTACGTGGACGGATTGCTGGACCACCTCGACACCACCCCCGCCGCCATCGCCGCCGCCGCTGGGGTACTACCGACCGTGCTGCCTGACATGGAGGCGTGACATGGCGAGGGCCCGGGCACGGATCACGGCGCTCCTCCTGGCACTCGGCGTCCTCGCCGCAGCCACGATCAGCTGGCCCGGGCTCACGGCCACACCGGCGTACGCCGCGCCTGTCACGTACCAGGCCGCGGCCGAGCTCTGCACGACCGAGGAATGGCAGGTCGACTTCCGCGCCTGCGTCGCCAAGCTGCAACAGGTGGCGGAGTCGGAGGCGACCTGCCTCAACCCTCCGACACCAACCGCCCCCGACTCCGGCATCGCGGGCTGGTTCGCTTCCCGCCCTGAGGCGTCCAAACTTCCCGGCCCGAAGGGTTACTACAGCGATTACGGCTACGCCGGCTACAGCTACAGCACCTACAAGATCGAATCTGGTTGCGCGACCACCCTCCTGCACCCCGACTACAAGTTCACAAACACCATCGCCAACGGCGAGTTCATGATGGCGACGGCGATCATCGGCGCCTCGAACGCACTGCGCGAACGCGCCTGGGAGCCCGGCACGATGTGGGGCTGGGCGGATCCGCTTGTGGACCAGGCCACCAAGGCGATCTACCAGAAGGTGTTCAGCGTCTTCGGCATCGTCACACTCTGCGTCGTCGGGCTCTACCTGCTCTGGCGCTCCCGCCAGTCCGACATGAGCAGCGCGATGACCACGGCGGGCTGGGCGTTGGTGGTGATGGTGGCGGTTACCGCGCTGGCTGCCTGGCCGGTCAAGTCCGCAAACCTCGCCGACGGTGCCCTCGTCTCCACGCTCGGCGTCGTGCACGACGCGGTTGGCCCCGCCGCCAAGGACGTGCCGCCGGACCGGTGCGCGATGCCCAACCCGGACGCCTGCACGGACAAGCGTCCGCCGGCGGTCCGGGCCAGCGACACGGCCGCGGAGGCGATGCTCTACCGGAACTGGCTACGCGGTGTACTGGGCTCGGCCGACAGCGAGACCGCCAAGAAGTACGGCGCCGCGCTCTACGACGCCAAGTCGCTGTCCTGGGGAGAGGCCGAGAAGATCCGGACGAGTCCGGAAACCCGCGAGGCCACAATCAGCGCCAAGAAGCAGCAGTGGATGACGGTTGCCGCGCAGATCGAGCGGGAGGACCCGGAGGCCTACGAGTACCTGCAAGGCGTCCGGGACATGGACCGGGTGGGTGCCGGGTTCATCGCGGTGCTCGCCGCCCTGCTCTTCGCGATGTTCGACCTGACCGCGTCGCTGCTGGTGCTGCTCGGCTTTCTTATCTTCCGCTGGGCGGTGATCGCGGCACCGATCCTGGGCACCATCGGTCTGCTCCGCCCGGCCAGCGCCGGCCTGCGGCGGCTGGGCAACGCGGTGGTGGCGGCGCTGTTCAACATCGCGATCTTCGGTACCGGTGCCGCCATCTACCTCTTCGCTGTCGACCTCATCATGAGCACGGCCACCCTGCCCGGCTGGCTGCAGGTGGTGCTGGTCTGGCTCTGCGGGGTGGTCGGCTGGCTGCTGCTGCGCCCGTATCGCCGGATCACCCAGCTCGGCGGCAAGGACAACAGCGAGGCGGTCAGTTCGGCAGGCTCCTGGCACCGCCGGTTCTTCCGGGACATGCGCACCGCCGCCCGGCTCGACGTCGCCGAGCCCGGCGGCACCGCCGAGCCAAGCGTCGGACGGCGCCGGGCGATCGCACCGGAGCAGCCGAAGGTACGTCCGGAGGCTCGGCCGGACCCCGTCCCCAGCGGCGCACCCGCTGCCGCGAAGCGGACGGACGACCGCGAGGCCGGAGGTGCCGACGACAAGACCCGGGAACAGCCCTCCAGGAGAGCAGCCGCGCCCAAGCCCCGTCGCCGACAGCCGGCCGCCTGGACCGAGCCGGACGTGCCGGATGAGAACCCCTCCTACGTCATCTACCGTCCCGGTTCGGCCGAACGGACCCCCGAGAAGCCAGCACCGCGGGTCCGCTCAGAGGCACGGTGACGGTCGTGCGGCGGGCCATCGAGTTCCTGTTCCTGCGGCTGCTACGGTCCCGGCTGGGTGTCGCACTCGGCATCGCCGTGCTGGTGCTCGGGGTGGTCGGGGCGGCCCGGCTGGTGGCCGGCCCGACCGACCTGACCTCCGGGCTGAGCAATCGCCCGGCCGACCCGATCACCACTGTGCACCCGACCACCGGAGACGACGGCGCGATCTCCACGACCACGACGCCGTCCCCGGTCACCCGGCCCGGCCAGGCGGCTCCGGAACTGGTCGCCGAACGCTTCGTCGCAGCCTGGCTCGGCCGCCCGGGGCAGACCGCCGAGGACTGGCACGACGCGCTGCGTCCGCTCTCGACCGCCGGCCTCACCGAGAAGCTCGCGGGCGTCGACCCGACCGACGTGCCTGCTGGCGCGGTCACCGGCGATGTGACCATCAGCCCCCGCGGTGAGACCTTCGTGGAGGCCACGATCCCCCTCGACGGCGGGCATCTCCGCCTCGAACTGCTGGGGATCGACGGACGCTGGCTGGTGGACGCGGTGGACTGGAGCAGGGATGAGTGAGCAGAGCAGTCCCCGCCGGCCGGTCCGGACCGGTGCCCTCGCCGCCGCGCTCACCGCGGCGCTGGCACTGCTCTGCTGCACCGGTGGCGCTGGTGCCTTCTTCCTCACCGAGCTGGGTGGCGACGCCGCCGAGCAACTGGCCCCGGCCAGCATGGACTGCACCGGCGACTTCGAGGTCGACGTGAGCGGCAAGATGCCGCGCTTCGCCGAGTACGGCGAACGCCAGTTGCGGAACGCTGCCGTGATCATCAAGGTCGGTCAGGAGATGAAGGTGCCGCCGCGGGGCTGGGTGATCGCGGTGGCGACCGCCATGCAGGAGTCGCGGCTGCTGAACCTGGCCAACAGCACTGTCGGCGGGTCGCAGGACATTCCCAACGAGGGGATCGGCGCCGATCACGACTCCGTCGGTCTCTTCCAGCAGCGGGCTTCGTGGGGCACTGTCGCCCAGCGGATGAACCCCGAGTACGCGTCCCGCAAGTTCTACGAGAAGCTCGTCGAGATGCCCGGCTGGGAGAAACTTCCGCTGACGGTGGCCGCCCAGCAGGTCCAGATCAGCGCCTTCCCGGACGCGTACGCCAAGCACGAGGAACTCGCCGCCCGCATCGTGGACGCGCTGGCCGGCGGTGCGGCGCGGACCGCGTTGATCGCGGGAGAAGAGGTGTGTGACGCGGCCGCAGGCGGTGAGATCGCCGCCTCCGGTTGGACCGCACCCATTCCGGGTGGAGTCGGCTCCGGATTCCGGACCGCCAGTCGGCCCGGGCACAACGGTGTGGACATCGCCGCGCCGAAGGGCACCCTGATCAGAGTCGCGGCGACCGGCCGGGTGCTGGTCTCCCGCTGTGACCCCGACCGGAGAGGACGACTCACCTGCAACGTGGACGGCTGGCCGGGCAAGGGCGGCTGCGGCTGGTTCGTCGACGTGCTGCACGCTCAGGGTTTCATCACCCGCTACTGTCATCTGGTGAGTCGTCCCCGGGTCGCTGCGGGCGACACGGTGCAGGCTGGTGAGGTGATCGGCGAGGTGGGCAGCAGTGGCAACTCCTCCGGGCCGCACCTGCACTTCGAGGTGCACGTCGAAGGCGACCGCAGCAGCCGGGGCGCCATCGACCCGGTGCCGTTCATGCGGTCGAAGGGTGCGCCGTTGAAGGGCGCCGGGTGAACCACGCGTCATCATGACCGAACCGCTTCCGGACCCTTTCGCCGATCAGCCTGACTGGGCGCCCCAGCCGCCCCGCCCGATCGAGATCGTTCCCGCCGCCGGGAGCGTCGAGCTACGCGGACGGCGGGTACGTGTCGGGCTGCCCGGACTGGGGTGGCGTGCCGACCTGCGGGCCGACGAACGGGTGGTGCAGAACAGCCGCACCTACGTCCCGGTCATCCCGGAACACGAGTGGTACCGCGCGGAGTCCGACCAGGTCGAGGTGTTCGCCCCACTGGTGCCTGTCGAACGGGTGTGGGTCGAGGCGGTGGGCCGACCGGTCACGCCGACGACGGACGGCGGGTTGCGTCTCGTCTCGCTTGACGCTCCCGCCCACCGGGCGCCGACCCCGGTCTTCGAGGCGGATTCGGTCACCGGACGACGGGTGGTGCACATGGTGGGTTCCGTCGAGCAGCGCGACCTACGCGCCGTCACCGAGACCTACTCGGGCGCCGAGGGCGACATCTGCGTACGGGTGACACCCGAGGTGGAGTGGTACCGCTGGGCCTGGCGCGGCCAGACACCGACCACCCTGGAGGTGCCGGTCCATCTGCTCTGGGTGGAGTGAGGCTAGCTGGCCACAGCCGCGGAACAGACCCGCCAGTCATCGTTCAACCGCGTGGTGAAAACCCACGACTGCCGGTCGCTCTGTCGGATGCCGTCAACCACTGCAGAAAAGGTCAGGTCGACGCGCACTTCAGCGTTATCGTCGACCTGATTCACCGCGAAACTCTCCCAACTAACCCACATGGTCGTACTGAACCGTTCCTCCCTGGCTGCTAGGTCGTTCCTTAGCCGTCGCAGCATCTCGAACTCGGCCGCGCCATCACACGCGAAAAGGTTCGCACGAACGTCGTTTCGATCGACCAGGTAGGCACGCAAGTAGTTGTCCACTACCACTGCGGGAGTGCTGCGGTCGGGGGTGGTGGCTCGGTCGTAGACGAGGTAGCCGACCACCCCTCCGGTAAGGCAGAGCGCCGCTACCACAGCGGCGATCACGGTCAGTGCCGTACGCAGGCGTCGCCGGGGCTGGCGCGGGGCTGGCGCGACGGCGGGCGGCGCCAGCTCCTCCGGCGGGGTCCTCTGCGCCGGTACGCGGGAGACCTGGGAACCGGCGGAGGGCGGCACTGATTCCACCCCCTGAGGCTATCGGCTGGCGGGCCAGGACCCAATGCCCTGGATTCGGCAGATAGTGACGGAACATTGCCGATGGGTGAGATCCACGACAACACCGGCGCAGCGCCGCCGCGCATCCCGGAGGTCGAGCCTTCGCTGGGATACCGTCGTTGCTGCCCGGCGAGTGGGTGCCGACCTCGGGCGGAGGAGGTGGACACGGTGGGCGGTCCGAAGGCACGGACGCTCCGCGCCGCCGCGATGCACCGCCGAGCTGCCGCGACGGTCACGGCGGCGTCGACGATCCTCGACGAGACCCGTCCCGTTCCGGCTGACCAGCGCCGCCAGTACGCGCTGGCCGAGCGGCTACGCGACGCGGCAGCCGTCCTCGCCCCCGGTTGGGCCGGGTCCACGCTGGACACTGTCGAGCCGGCGCATCCCGCCGGCTCGGAGCCACCGCCGTTCGTCCGGGTGGGGACGGCCGCCCCGCTGGATGACGCACGTTTTCCGGCGCTGGTGCCGATGTTCGGCAGTGGCCATCTCGTGGTGGACACCGACGCGTACGACCCACGGGTCGCCGGGCTGCTGCGGGCCGTACTGCTGCGGTTGCTGGCGGCGACACCGGCGGGAGCGCTGCTGGTACGGGCGGTGGATGCGACGGGTGTCGTGCTGGCGCCGTTCGCGGCGCTCGGTGACGCCGGGGTGCTGGCCCCGCCGGCCACCGACGCCGAAGGTCTGCAGGCGGTGCTGGCGGAGGCGGAGCGGTGGGTGGCACCGGAAGCCTCCGGCCCACGTCGGCACGACCGCGCGCTGCTGCTGGTGCTGGCGGCGCTCCCCGAACCGCACCGACCAGGTGACCTGGCGCGCATCGAGGCGCTCGCCGAGCAGGGGCCGGCGGCCGGGTTGCACCTGGTGGTGGCGGGGTGGCCGGCGGCTGGTGGAGGCGCACTGGCCAGGGCTACGCCGCTGGCGATGCGGACGGCCTACGCGTTGCTCGGTGATCCGCCGGGCGCGGCCTTCGCCGGTGGCGGTACCGACGGTGGGCTGAACTCTCCGGTCTTCGTCGACAGGGATCCGCCGGCCGAACTTGTCGACACCGTGTGCCGCCGAATCGCCGCCCAGATCGAGGCCGGCAGTCGGCTCTCCCTGTCGCACCTGTTGCCACCGTTGGACGACCTGTGGCAGGCGACCGGGACGGACGGGCTGAGCAGTACCGTGGGCGACGCCGGCGGGCGGCCGGTTTCGCTCGGCTTCACCGAGCTGACCCCGCACTGGCTGGTCAGCGGCCGGGCGAGGGGCTGCCGGTCCACCTTCCTGACCACGGCGTTGCTCGGTCTCGTCGCCCGGTACGGCCCGGACGAGCTGGCGCTGTATCTGGTGGACCTGGGTGACGGTGAATCCTTTGCGGAGTTTCTGCAGACCGAGCGGGACCGCTCCTGGATTCCGCAGGTCCGGGCGGCCGCGATGGCCGCCGATCGGGAGTACGTGCTGGACCTGCTGGACCAGCTGACGGCCGAGGTGCACAGGCGTGCGGAGGCGTCCGCCCGCGCGGGTGGCCAGCGGTTCGCCGAGCTGCGCGCACATCGCCCGCTCCCCCGGATCGTCTGTGTGCTGGAGAACCTGCCGGCGCTCTTCGCCGAGCGGGACCGACTGGCAGCCGAGGTGGCCGTCCGGTTGGACGCGCTGGCCCGCACCGGGCGGGCGTACGGTGTCCATCTGGTGCTGGCTGGCGAGGGTGACCTGGGTCTGGGCACCCGGTCGGAGGGTGGGCAGCGGGACTCGCTGCTGGGCCAGTTCCCGGTGCGCGTGGCGCTGCCTGGCGGCGGGGCGGTGCTGGAGCCCACGAACGACGCCGCAGCCGGTCTGCCGGTGGGCAGCGCGGTGGTGAACACCGCCGGTGGGCTCGGCGGTCCACGGGGGGCGATCCGGGGTCACGAGCGGATGGTCCGGTTTCCCGATCCCGCGGACGAGCCGGAGGCGGTGGCCGGGCTGCGTCATCGGCTCTGGGAGGCCCGCCCGCCGGACGCCACGCCACCCGCCGTCTTCGCCGGGTACGCGCGTCCCCTGCTGACCAACGATCCTCGCTACCGGGCAGCGGTAGCCGGCCAGCCGGTGGCCCCGGCCGCGTTGCTCGGGCGGGCGGTTGATGTCGCGCGCAGCTCCGCGACGGTGCCGTTCGGGCCGGCGGCGGGGCGCAACCTCGCGGTTCTCGGTCCACGACCTGGGGCGTGTCGCCTGCTGGCGACGGCCGCCCACAGTACGGCGGCCCACCATGCGGAGGGTACGGCGCGCTTCGTGGTCGCGGCACCGGATGTCGAGGCCGGACCGTTGGCCGACGCGCTCGTCGCGGAGTTGGCCGGGCGCCACCGGGTCGACCGGGTGGACCTGGCCGGTCTGGTCGCCGTGGCGGACGCCGGTGAGCCGGCGTACCTGGTCGTCTTCGGGCTGGATGTGGCGCCGGCCGAGCAGCTGCCGCCGGCCCGGCTGCGGGCCCTGCTGCGCGACGGGCCGCCGGCCGGGCAGCATCTGCTCGGCTGGTGGCGCACGGTGCCCTCGTTCGCGACGCTCATGGAACCGGACGAGACGGTGGACAAGTTGACAGCGGTGGCAGTGGCGGGTGTGCCGGGGGCCCAGCTCACTCCGGTCTTCGGCCGCCAGGTGGAGTGGCGGCCCCGGCCCGACCGGGTGGTGCTCTGGGACGGGCCGGCAGAGCGTGGCGTGGTGCTGGTTCCGTACGACGTGCCGGCCAGCGCGGAGGGGGAATCCGGATGACGCTCGATCACTCGCCGGTCACCGCCGCCGGGCCGGTGCGGCAGCGGACGGCCGGCGCACCCGGGGATCCGGTGCGGGCCGCGTGGGCCGACTACCTGGCCGCGGCCCGGCAACTCGACGGGGTACGCCGTGGCGCGGCGACCGCCGCGGGCGAGCAGGCCCGCGCGGTCCAGGCCGCCCGGGAGGAGCTGACCGGGGTACGCACCCGGTTGGCACCGCAGGAGAGCCGGCTCCGTGAGCTGGGTGTACCACCGATCTCGCTGGTGCCGACGCCGCCGGAACTGGCCGAGGCGACCCGGTCGATGAGCGGCGGCCCGGCAGCGGTGCTGGCCGCGTTGCGGGACGCCCGACGGTCAGCTGTCGGTGCGGACGACACGCTCGCCGCCCGGGGTCTACCCCGGGTCGCACACTGGCCGGCCCGCTCCCGCAACCTGCTGGTCTACGGACCGCTCGGGCTGCTCGTCCCGATCCTGCTGATTGTGGTGTTTCTGCTGGCCGGCACCGGTGCGGTGACCGCGTTGGCGGTGCTTGTGGGGCTGCCGGCACCGGCTGTCGCGTTCGGTCTGGGCTGGTTACTGGTGGGCCGCTGTTTCCCGGCCGGCCCCGGAGAGCGGGTCGACCGTACGCCACGGTTCGGCGCGCTGGCCTGCCTGGTCCCTGCCGTGGTGGTGAACGCGGGGATCGTGCTGGCGATGCTGTCGTCCTGAGGCGACCGATCAGCGCGGGATGATCAGGGCCATCGCCTCGGCCCGGGACTTGGCGTCGCGCTGGAGGGTGCCTCGCACCGCGGACGTGATGGTCTTGGCACCGGACTTCTGGATGCCCCGCATCGCCATGCACATGTGCTCGCATTCGAGCACGACGACCACGCCACGCGGATCCAGCTGCTTCATCAGCAGGTCGGCGATCTGCGAGGTGAGCCGCTCCTGCACCTGCGGTCGTCGGGCGAAGACCTCGACCAGCCGGGCCAGCTTGGACAGCCCGGTGATCCGCCCGTCGGGGCCGGGGATGTAGCCGATGTGGGCACTGCCCCGGAAGGGCAGCAGGTGATGCTCGCAGAGACTCATCACGTCGATGTCCCGGACCAGCACCAGTTCCTCGTGGTTGGCCTCGAAGGTGGTGGTGAGCACTGTGGCCGGGTCGACGCGTAGGCCGGCGAAGAGTTCCGCGTACGCCCGGGCGACCCGGGCCGGGGTCTGCTGGAGTCCGTCGCGGTCCGGATCCTCCCCGACCGCGATGAGGATCTCGCGGACCGCCTTCTCGATCCGGCCGAGGTCCATGGTGTCCTCGACGGGACGGCCGGTGAGCCGTCCGTTGATCAGCCGCGCGGCGATGTAGTCGAGGCCGTCGGTGTCGGGTTCGGTGGCGGAGGCGGCCAGTCCCCGCGGTGGGGAACTGGCCGCCGTGTCGTCGGTGCTCAGTGCGAACCGTCCGAGGAGTTGTTGGAGCTGCCGCCACCAACAGTCGCCTGCGCGCCGTCGGCCTCGGCCTGCACCTTCAGCGCGTCCTTCTCCGCCGGGGTGAGCACGGGCGGCTCGGTGGAGGGCTGGCGCTTGCCGAAGCCGTTGTACGGGGCCATCGGCGGGCGCTTCACCACCCGGGCGCAGATCCGGGCCATGTCAGCGGTGGAGAGGGTTTCCTTCTCCATCAGCTCCAGCACGATGTTGTCCAGGACGTCCCGGTACTCGACCAGGATCTCCCAGGCCTCGTCGTGGGCCAGCTCGATCAGGGCTCGCATCTCGCCGTCGATTTCGGCGGCGACCGCGTCGGAGTAGTCCCGCTCGTGGCCCATGTTGCGACCGAGGAACGGCTCGTCGCCGCTGGTGCCGTATTTGATCGCGCCGAGCTTGGAGCTCATGCCGTACTGGGTGATCATCGCGCGGGCCAGTGCGGTGGCCTTCTCGATGTCGTTGCCGGCACCGGTGGTGGGCTCGTGGAAGACGAGTTCCTCGGCGGCCCGGCCGCCCAGCGCGTACGCCAGGGTGTCGATCATCTCGGCGCGGGTCTGGGTGTACTTGTCCTCCGTGGGCAGCACCAGGGTGTGGCCCAGGGAACGCCCGCGGGACAGGATCGTCACCTTGTGCACGGGTGCGGCGTGCGGTAGCGCCCAGGCGACGAGCGCGTGCCCACCCTCGTGGTAGGCGGTGATCTTCTTTTCCTGGTCACTCATCACCCGGGTGCGCCGCTGCGGGCCGGCGATCACGCGGTCGATCGACTCTTCGAGCGAGTCGTTGGAGATGGCCCGCTGGTCCTTGCGGGCGGTCAGCAGGGCCGCCTCGTTGATCACGTTGGCGAGGTCGGCGCCGCTGAAGCCCGGCGTCCGCTTGGCCACCGAGTCGAGGTCGACGTCGGGCGTGAACGGCTTGCCCTTGGCGTGCACCCGCAGGATGGCCTTGCGGCCCTCCATGTCGGGGGCGTCGACCGGGATCTGCCTGTCGAACCGGCCCGGGCGCAGCAGCGCCGGGTCGAGGATGTCCGGCCGGTTGGTGGCGGCGATCAGGATGACGCCGCCCTTGACGTCGAAGCCGTCCATCTCAACGAGGAGCTGGTTGAGGGTCTGCTCGCGCTCGTCGTGGCCGCCGCCCATGCCGGCGCCACGGTGCCGGCCGACGGCGTCGATCTCGTCGACGAAGACGATCGCAGGCGCGTTCGCCTTGGCCTGCTCGAACAGGTCGCGGACCCGGCTCGCGCCGACGCCGACGAACATCTCGACGAAGTCGGAACCGGAGATCGAGTAGAACGGCACCCCGGCCTCGCCGGCCACCGCGCGGGCGAGCAGCGTCTTACCGGTACCGGGCGGGCCGAAGAGGAGCACGCCCTTCGGGATCTTCGCGCCGAGCGCCTGGTACTTCGCCGGGTTCTGCAGGAAGTCCTTGATCTCGTGCAGCTCCTCGACGGCCTCCTCGGAGCCCGCCACGTCGGCGAACGTCGTCTTCGGAGTGTCCTTGGTGATCATCTTCGCCTTGGACTTGCCGAAGTTGAGCACCCGGGAGCCGCCGCCCTGCATCTGCGACATGAAGAACAGCAGCAGCAGCACGAGCAGCACGATGGGCAGCAGGTTGACAAGCAGGCTGACCCAGATGCTGTCGGACGACACCTCGGTGTCGGCCGGCCCGGTGACCCGGTTGTTGGCCTTGGCGTCGAGGACCTGGTTCCAGACCTCGTTGCCGACCTCGTAGGGGAACTGGGCCTCGATCAGCTTCGTGGTGGTGTCGCCGAACTCGGTCTCCTCGGCCAGCTCAAGCTGGATCGTCTGTTCCTTGTCCTGGAAAACGACCTTCTCGATGCCGCCCTTGTTGAGCTGGTCGAGCGCGACGGACGTGTCCACCCGGTGGTAGCTGGGTCCACCTGTGAACAACTGACTGAGCACGACGGCGCCGAGGATGACCAGGATGACCCAGAACACCGGTCGGCGGAAGAAACGCGTACGTTCCATGCTGTTGTCGAGCGCCGAGACGCCCGCATCCTCCTGATCGACGTCCTGACCGACTGTGGGTGTCGCCGCCTGGGCGGCTGCCGGAGCCGCCGTGCGGGCCGGCCTCGACCCCGGGGCGCGATTGCCGCGCCACGGTCATTCGACGGTACACCGTGCGAGACGGATATGAGCTTGCGAGCCCAGCACTTACGCGCACGGCGAACCGGATGTCAGCCGGCGTGTCCCGGAGTCGGATCCCCGGGTCACCGTCGTCAAAGGTAGTCCGATCAGCTGAAAGTCGGCTGAACGTCGGGTGGGCGCGCCCGGGGCGGCACTGCGGCGGACGGCGTGGCGGGCCGCGCACGGCACCGCACGACGGGTACCGGGCCGGTCAGGAGCGGGCGTAGACCTCCGGCTTGAGCACCCCGACGTACGGCAGCTCCCGGTAGCGCTCACCGAAGTCCAGCCCGTAACCGACGACGAACTCGGTCGGGATGTCGAAGCCGACGTACCTGACCGGCACCGTCACCTTGACCGCGTCCGGCTTGCGGAACAGGGCGACCACCTCGACGCTCGCCGCCGACCGCGACTCCAGGTAACGCAGCAGCCAGGAGAGGGTCAGCCCGGAGTCGACGATGTCCTCCACGACGACGACGTGCCGGCCGGCGATGTCCCGGTCGAGGTCCTTGAGGATGCGTACCACGCCGGAGGAGGTGGTGCCCTGCCCGTATGAGGAGATGGCCATGAAGTCCAGCTCGGCCGGGGGCCCGTGCCGACCCAGCGCCCGGGCGAAGTCGGCCATGAACATGACAGCGCCCTTGAGCACGCAGACGAGCAGCAGCCCGTCGGTGACGTGTGCGTAGTCCGCGGAGACCTGCTTGGCGAGTTCCGCTGTCTTCTCGCGGATCTGCGCCTCAGAAATGATCACGTGGTCGATGTCGGCGTCGTACCAGGAGCCGTCAGCCATGACCCTAGCCTGCCGTACGCCCCGGGTTCACTGTCGGCGGGGCCGCCCGTTTCGGGGCCGCCCCGCCCAGGGTTTTTTCGGATGAACGGAACATTCGTCTCAGCAGCGGTGGGACTGCCACCTCCGGCCCCCGTCGGAAGGCTTCCAGTCCGCCGAGTCACGGCTGTCGGCGGTCAGCCCCAGGGCGGACAGGACGGCGAGGGACAGGAAGAAGAGCAGGAAGAACAGGAAACCCATGGCGGCGCTCGCTTTCTGACGTCTGCGGTTGTCGTGTCGCCGCCGGTGCGCACCGGACATCTGCCAGTCTGCGCACCCCACCAGTCCTCGGATAGTGGCAGGAATGCCAGTCCTGCTCGATTTTCTGCCACCCGCGCGGTTACCCTCGTCACATGCTTCGTTCAGTCGCCGTACTCGTTCTGAACGGGGTCGCCCCGTTCGAACTGGGCGTACTCGCTGAGGTGTTCGGCACCGACCGCACCGCCGACGGGCTGCCCGGCTACCGCTTCGACGTGTGTGGCCCCGGGCAGGCCCCGGTGCGCACCTCCGCCGGCTTCCACCTGGTGCCGAACGCCGGCCTGGAGCCGCTGGAGCAGGCGGACCTGGTGGCCGTTCCGGCACACGACCCCGCCACCACCGCCCCGGCCGAGGTCCACGAGGCGCTGCGGCGGGCGGCTGACCGGGGCGCGTACCTGTTCAGCGTGTGTGCCGGCGCGTACCTGCTGGGCGAGGCGGGGCTGCTCGACGGCCGGGAGTGCACCACGCACTGGCGGCACGTCGACGAGTTGCAGCGTCGGCACCCGAGCGCCCGGGTGCGCTGCAACTCGCTCTACGTGCAGGACGGTCGCCTGCTCACCAGCGCGGGTACCGCCGCCGGCATCGACGCCTGCCTGCACCTGGTGCGCCAGGAACACGGCTCGGCCACCGCCACCCGACTGGCCCGACGGATGGTGGTGCCACCGCACCGCGACGGCGGACAGGCCCAGTACATCGAGGCACCGATCCCGAAGGCACCGGAGGCGCCCACCCTGGAACCGGTGCTGGAATGGCTGATGGGGCATCTGGACCGGCAGACCACAGTCGACGAGCTGGCCGCGCGGGCCGGAATGGCACCACGGACGTTCGCTCGCCGGTTCCGGGCCGAGACCGGCACCACGCCGCATGACTGGCTGACAAACCAACGCGTCCTGCTGGCCCGCCGGCTTCTGGAGGACACCACGCTCACGGTGGAGGCGGTGGCCGATCGGGCCGGCTTCGGCGACGCCGCCGCCCTGCGGCACCACTTCACCCGCCGGGTCGGTGCCACGCCGCAGGCGTACCGCACCACGTTCCGCGATCGGACCCTGACCGGTTGACCGGCCACCCGGCGTCGCCCGGGTCAGAAGCCCCCGGCGGCACCGTCGACCCGGGACTCGGAACCGACGACGTAGCCCCCGTCGGCGCGCCGCCAGATCGCCTGGCCGTAGCCGAAGACCGTGGGATCGGACGTGACGACCACCTGGTGGCCCCGAGCCCGCAGCTCGGCCACCAGGGCCGCACCGCCAGGCCCCACGGTGAGCTGCTCCTCGACGAGCACGGAGCGCCCCGCGTGCCAGTACCAGCGCGGGGCGTCCAACGCCGCCTGCGGGTCGAGGCCCGCGTCCACGGTCCCCGAGACCAGCTGAACGTGACCCTGGGGCTGCATGTGCCCACCCATCACCCCGAACGGCCCGACGGGCGTCCCCTGCCGGGTCAGGAAACCGGGGATGATCGTGTGGTACGGCCGCTTCCTCGGACCGACCGCGTTCGGATGACCCGTTGCCAGCCGGAAGCCGAGACCGCGATTCTGCAGCGCGAAGCCGTACCCGGGCAGCACCACGTGCGAACCGAAGGCGAGGTAGGTGGACTGGATCAGGCTGACCATCATGCCGCCCTCGTCAGCCGTGCAGAGGTAGACCGTCCCACCGCGCTCCGGGGTGCCGGCCACCGGGTCGGCCGCCACCTCCGTGACGCCCGCCCGACGCCGCGCCAGATGCTCGGGCGTGAGCAGCTCCGATGGGACCGGAGCCTGGTCCGGGTCGGCGACGTGGGCGTGTGCGTCGGCGAAGCCGAGCTTGACCGCCTCGACCTGCCGGTGCAGCCAGCGCGATCCGTCAGCCGGATCGAACCCGTCCAGGATGCCCAGGGCGAGCAGGGCGGCCAGACCCTGCCCGTTCGGCGGCAGCTCCCAGACCTCGTGGTCCCGGTAGCGCACCGCCACCGGATCGACCCAGACGCTGGCATGGGCGGCCAGGTCCGCCGCGGTGAGCAGCCCACCGGTCCGGGCCGCGTGCTCGGTCAGGGCGGCGGCGATCCGCCCCCGGTAGAACTCCTCCGCCCCGCTGTCGGCGATCAGGCGTAGCGTCCGCGCCGCATCCGGGTTGCGCCACCGCTCACCCGCGCGGGGTGCCCGGCCCTCAGGCGCGAACACCCGCCCGAACTCCGCGTACTCGGGACCGGTCAGGCCGGCGTGCCCGGCGACCGCGCGGGACCAGGCCAGTGCTGTCACGGTGGAGACGGGGTGCCCCTGCTCGGCGTAGCCGATGGCGTCGGCGAACAGGTCCGCGAACGGCAGCGATCCGAACCGCTCGTGCAGGTCGCGCCAGCCCGCCGGCACCCCCGGTACGGTCACCGGCAACCAGCCCCGGGCCGGCATCGCCGGGCCGACCGCCTGAGCGCCGCCCAGCGCCTCGGCGGGCTCGGCACCGTGGCCGCCGGTCGCCGCGAGCACCAGCTCTCTCGTCAGCCCGGCGGGCGACCGGCCGGAGGCGTTCAAGCCGTGCAGCCGCTCGCCGTCCCAGACGATGGCGAAGAGGTCACCACCGATGTCGTTGGAGGGTGGTTGTACCACGGTGAGCGTGCTGGCGGCGGCCACTGCGGCGTCCACGGCGTTGCCACCGCGCCGCAGCACGGCCAGGCCGGCGGCCACGGCCAGCGGTTGGCTGGTGGCCACGGCGGCACGCGGCGCGTACAGCGGATGTCGAGGGTGGTTCATCGGTCGACGACCGCCTCGTCGGGCGTGGTCCCCGTCGCCTGCGGCACAGTCGTGCGACAGGTCGGTGCCGGCGCCGCCTCCGACACCAGCCGATCACCCCGGCGGAGCACCCGCAGCCCGCCCGGCAGGTAGCTGGCCCGCTGACCCCGCCAGGCCGTGACCAGCGCGTCGAGCGCGGTGAGGTGGCGATGCGACAGTGCGGCCGGCGGCGTGCCCAACTCGTGGGCCCAGGCACGCAGTACCCGACCGCGCACCGCGGGTGCCAGGTCCGCGAGCGCTCCCGTGGCCAGCCCACCGTCGGGGTGCCGGGCCTGACTCAACGCCGTGTCGGCGAGTTCGTCGAGGACCGCGTTGTCCGCCGCCACCAGCGCGGCGGTGCGGGCGAGGTTGTCCAGCACGCCCGGTCCGAGCGCCCGGACCAGCACGGGCAGCACGTCACCCCGGATCCGGGACCGGGCGTACGCCGGGTCGCTGTTGTGGGGGTCGTCCCAGGGCACCAGCCCGAGGGCGGCGCAGGCGGCGCGGGTCTCCGCCCGCCCGATCTCCAACAGCGGCCGTACGAGGGGGGTGCCGGCCAGGTCCCGGCGGGCCGGCATGCCGGCGAGTCCGCGCGGGCCGGCGCCCCGGGCCAGCGCGAGCAACACCGTCTCCGCCTGGTCGTCGCGGGTGTGGCCGGTGAGCAGCGCCGAAGCGCCGTGCCGCCGGGCGGCCTCGGCCAACGCCTGGTAGCGGGCGTCGCGGGCGGCAGCCTCAGGGCCGCCGGGCCGGCCGGCGACCTCGACCCGGACCGCCTCCACAGGTGCCAGGCCGGCCTGCTCCGCCCAGCGTGCCACCGCCTCGGCTCGGTGCCGCGACCCGGACTGCAACCCGTGGTCCACGGTGACCAGCCCGGCGGTGCGGCCCGACCGGGGCGCCACGAACGCGGTGGCCGCGGCCAGGGCCAGCGAGTCGGCTCCGCCCGAGCAGGCGACCAGCACCGGACCGTCAGTCGACAGGTCGGCCAACGCACGTCGGACCGCGATCCGGATCGCGGCCACCGGCGGGGCGAGCGGCGCCATCGGTGCGGCGACGCGCTCAGCCGGCGGTCGGCACCGGGCCGACCGGCCCGTGCACCCGCGCCACCCAGGCGTCCGGTTCGCTCAGCTCGGAGAGCCGGGGCAGGGTCAGCGGCGACTCGAAGACCCGGTTGAAGCCGACCATGCCGACCCGATCCACCACTGCGTGCACGAACTTGCGGCCCTCGGCGTACTGGCGCATCTTGACGTCGATGCCGATCAGTCGCCGGATCGCCTTCTCCACCGGGTTGCCGGCCTCGCGCCGCCGGTTGAAGCCGGCCCGGATCCGCTCCACGCTCGGGATCACCTGCGGGCCGACGCCGTCCATCACGAACTCGGCGTGCCCCTCCAGCAGGGTCATCAGGGCGGTCAGCCGGTCCAGCACGGCCCGCTGCCCGGGGGTCTGCACGATGTCCAGCACACTCGACCGGCTCTGCGGGTCGCGGACCGCGTCAGCGAGGGTGCTCACCCCTCGACGCAGCCGCTCCAGCAGGTGCTCGCCGCCCTGCGCGGCGTCGACGAACGCCTGCACCTCACCGAGGAAATAGGCCCGCATCCAGGGCACCGACGTGAACTGCGTCCGGTGGGTCACCTCGTGCAGGCAGACCCAGAGCCGGAAGTCACGCGGATCCGCGCCCAGCTTGCGCTCGACCTCGACGATGTTCGGCGCGACAAGCAGCAGTTGCCCCGGATCGGCGGAGAAGACCTCGTACTGCCCGAGGACCCGGCCGGAGAGGTAGGCCAGCACGGTGCCGGCCTGCACCCCGGTCACCCGGGAACCGATCGCCTCGGTGAGCGCACCGGGCTGCTTGTCCTGAGCAAGCCGGCCGACCAGAGGGGTGATCACCTCGCGGAGGCCAGCGACGTTCGTCGCCGCCCAGTCACGCCTGTCGACCACCCGCACCGGCGGGTGCGTGACCTGCGAGGTCAGCCCGGTGTAGTCGGCGACGTGCCCGGCCGCCTCGTCGGTCAACCGGCGCAGCTCGGAAACCACATCGGTGGCCTCGTCGTACGTCACCCGGGGGCCCGACTTGCCCAGAGCCCCCGCCGTCGCGGTGGCCAGATCCCAGTCCACGAACTGCGCCATGCAACCCACCGTACCCGTGCCGCGACACCCCACCCGGCGGGCCGACGCGGTGCCGGTCGCCGGGTGGGTGGCGACGACCCGTCGAGATGCCGTCGTCACCGGGGCGGCGGCAGCCCCCGGAGCGGTGCCGTCGACCCCCTCAGCGACAGCCGCAGCCGGCGAGGGCGGCGGCGATCCGGTCCAGCGCCGCGCGGGCCGGCTCCATCCCGTCGGGCGGCACGTCGTCGGTGAGTACGGCGAAGGTGAGCAGGCGTCCGTCTGCGGTGGTCACCACTCCGGCGATGGCGTGCACCCGGGTCAACGTGCCGGTCTTGGCGCGGACCACACCGGCACCGGCCGCCGTGCCGGGTGCCGCGCCGTACCTGTCACGCAGGGTTCCCGACCAGCCGCCGACGGGCAGCCCGCCGAAGATGGCGGCGAGTTCGGGCCGGTCGGGGCTGGCGGCGAGCGCCAGCAGCTCGGTCAGCAGCACCGGGCTGATCAGGTTGTTCCGGGACAGTCCGCTGCCATCGGCGAGGACGAGCCCGTCCGCCGGTAGGGCCAGCTCGGACACCACGTCAGCCATCGCCGCCGCGGCACCGACGAAGGAGGCGGGCCGGTCCCGGGCCAGCGCGACCTGGCGGGCCAGCGCCTCGGCGACGATGTTGTCGCTCTCACTGATCATGATGTCGACCAGCCGGATCAGCGGCGGCGAGTGCACAGCGCCCAGTTCCGTGCCGGGTGCCCGGCTGCCGGCCGGTTCCGTGGCAGCGGCCGCCTCGGTCGGCGCTGGCGGAGCGGTGCCCTTGCGTACGGCATCGGCTGGCACCCCGAGCAGCTTCGCGAAGGCGCGGCCGGCGACCAGGTCCGGTTCGGCAACCCGTTCCGCCCACCCCCGACCGGCCTTCGGATTATTGCGTGCTCCGTCGAGCATCAGTGCGGTGATCGCCCCACCGAAGCCACCGGTGGGAATGTCGTCGTCCCAGCCGGGTCCGTACACCGGCCCGGAGTAGCGCGAGGAGTCGACGACGATGCTCGTGGGCGCGGCCCCGCCGAGCGCCGTCCGGACCTGGTCGGCGAGGTTGGTGAGGCTGGCCGCCCCCGGGTAGAAGCCCTTCGCGTCGGCTGCCAACGTCGGGTCCCCGCCGCCGATGAGAACCACCTCACCAGGCTGCGCGCCGGCCACCGCGCGGGTCGGGATCCGGTGGCCGGGGCCCCGGGCGGTAAGCACTGTCACGGCGGTCAGCAGTTTGGTCACCGAGGCCGGTACGGTCCCCTCGCCACCACCGCGATCGAAGAGCATCTCCCCGGTGAGCGCGTCGGCCACCGCCAGGTTGACCCGACCGCCCAGAGCGGTGTCGGCGACAAGTGGTTCGAGCGCGGCGCGGAGCCCGTCCGCGCTGGGCGAGGGTGCGCCGGCGTCGGCGGCGGCCAGCACGGCGACCGGCGCGGACTCCACCGCCCCGGTGGCTGCCGGTGTGGTGGGCGCGTCGCCCAGCCAGCGGCCCACCGGCCCGGGCCGGGTCACGACCAGGCCCACCGCGACCAGCACGAACACCAGTGCGGCGGCGAGCACCAGCGGCAGCCGCCGGCGCGGCGCCGGCCCGACCGGTGGCGGCGCCACGCCGACCGGCGGTTGCTTCGGCGTGTCGGCCGCCGACCCTCCCGCCACCGGCGCCGGGTTCACCGGTACGGATGCCGACCCGGTCGCCGGCGCGGCCGGACTCGTCGGGACGGCAGCGGCGGACGCGGCGGCCGGACTCGTGGGGACGGCAGCACCAGGCCCGGCGGCCGGACTCGTGGGGACGGCAGCACCAAACCCGGCGGCCGGACTCGTCGGGGCGGCGACACCCGGCGCGACGGCCCGGCCGGACGCGGTTCCCCGGGGCGGTGTCGGCGGTGGCGACGCGGCCGGGGACGGGTTCGCCTCGGACCGGTTCACGGCTGTCGGTGTGCTGGGTGGCGTCGGCGGTTGCGGCCGGAGGACCTGCGCCTCCGGCACCGGCACCCGCCCGGCCGCCGGCTTCACGGGCGGCTTCTCGTCACCGCCTTCGGCGGAACCGCCTGGACGGTAGTGTGAATCTTCCCTCCCCACGACCCCCTCCTCCCCCACCGGGAACCGGCCTGGGTGACACTACTTCGGTCCGAAGACTATGCGGCGGCCGGAGTCGCCGGGTCGGCATTCGCCACCCGGCTCCGCCGCCGGTTCCGTCAAGCCAGCGTGGGCCAACGAGGGAGCGTGCAGATGGATTTCGACGTCACGGTTGAGATCCCCAAGGGTCACCGCAACAAGTACGAGGTGGACCACGTGACCGGGCGGATCCGGCTGGACCGCACCCTCTTCACCTCCACGCAGTACCCGGCCGACTACGGCTTCATCGAGGGCACCCTGGGCGAGGACGGCGATCCACTTGACGCCCTGGTGCTGGTACCCGAGCCGACCTTCCCGGGCTGTCTGATCCGGTGCCGCACGATCGGCATGTTCCGGATGACCGACGAGAAGGGTGGCGACGACAAGGTCCTCTGCGTCCCCTACGAGGACCCGCGGCAGGAGCACCTGCGCGACATCCACCACCTCGGCGAGTTCGACCGGCTGGAGATCCAGCACTTCTTCGAGGTGTACAAGGATCTTGAGCCGGGCAAGTCGGTCGAGGGTGCGACCTGGGTGGGGCGGATCGAGGCCGAGGCCGAGATCCAGGCTTCGTACCGGCGGGCCAGGGAGGCCGAGGCGCGCGGCGAGTCCACCCACTGACGCCTACCGGTCCCGGGGGTCGCTCAACCGAGCAGTCCCCGGGCCCGCTCGTAGAGGCCGAGCACCGCGCAGGCGATCGGCACCACGGAGACCACAAGCAGGGTGTCGGTGAGGTCGGCGATCCGCCCGACGTACGGGGAGACCGGGCGTCGGGCGTACGTCGTGCCGCCCGTGACCACCAGTAGCGCGACCAGCAGCCCGCCGGTGACCAGGGTCAGCCGGACCGCCGCGTCGGCAGCCCCGGCCAGTGCCCCGCCGAGCACCGCGTACCCGGTCAGGCCGGCGAGCACCGGGGCGACCCGGTGCCGGACGGTCATGAAGAGCCGGGCGCGGAGCAGCAGCACCGTCGAGGTAACCCCGACAAGTAGCCAACCAGCGGCGCCACCGGTGCTGGTGAGGATCACAGTCGCGCCGACGGCCAGGACGGCCTGGCCGATGAGCATGCCGGTGAGCATCTCCTCGGTGCGGGCCACTGCCGCGTACACCCGGGCGCGGTCGGGCAGGTCACGGGCCCGGTCCGAGTCCTCCGGCGGGTCGCTGGGCAAGGTCGTCGGCGGCAGCGGCACCTTGCCCAACCGGATTGCCAGCAGCGGGACGGCTCCGACGGCGAAGATCAGCACACCGAGCACGACCGCGGCCGCGCCGGCCGGGCCGAGCAGCAGGCCAGCGAGAGCGGCCGATCCGCCGCCCGTGCCGACCACCGTGCCCGCCACGAAGATCCGTAGCCGGGTGGCCACCCCGAACAGCCCCAGCACCGAGATCAGCAGCAGCGCCACCGAGCCGGCCAGCAACTCCGGGGCACCCACCCATCGCAGCGCACCGACCGGCCCGACCGGGTCGCCCGAGCTGACGGCGAGAGCTCCGGCGAGCGCCGCGTAGGGCAACGCGTACCCGCCGAGAACGGCACCGGCCGTCCCGTCGCCCTGCGCCCGGGACAGCACGGTGCCGGCCAGCACGAGCAGAACCGCCACCACCGTCGCGGCCGGCCAGCCGGCGGGATCACCCGGCCCACCGGCGGCCAGGGCGAGCAGACCGACGGCGAGCGGAACACCGCACGCGGCAAGCGTCGCCGCGCGCGTCGCCCGGGGCGACCAGGCCCCACCCTGCCGGCGGGCGGCGTCCGCGACGGCCTCCACCACGTCGTCGTACTCGAACTCCGGCCATTCGGTACGGGCCGGCACCAGGTGCAGCACCTCACCGTCGCGGATCCCCTGGGTGAGCAGTGCCTGCCCACCTGCCAGCACGGTGCCGTCGGCCCGCCGGAGCAACCAGCCCCCGTGCTGTTCCCCGTCGTCGGCGAGCCCGTCACCGGCGTGGCGCAGCACCTCGGGCAGCAGCTCGGCGAGGGGCACCTGCTCCGGTAGCGCGACGTCGACGCGGCGTCGGGGCGTGCTGACGGTGACCCGGGCGAGCCCGACTGTCATCGACCGACCTCCATCCCGAGCGGGGCTGCTGCTGCGCCGACCACAGGACTTTACCTACGATGAGCCAGGCTCGGGTTACCGTGCGCAGTCGGGAGGTCGAGTGTCCACTGTCGTCATCCGGCGGCCGACGCGACGCCCAGCGCCGGAGATACCCGTAGGCGATCTGCCGATGCCGGCGCCTCCGGAGATTCCGGCCGCCACCGGCACCCGTTGGCACCAGTTGCTGATGGTGCTGCCGCTGCTCGGCGGCACCGTCGCGATGGCGATGATGTTCGGCCGGGGCGGCGGGGCCTACGCCTACGTGGTCGGCGGCATGTTCGGCCTCTCCTCGCTGGCGATGCTGGCGACCTCCTGGGGCAGCGCCTCGGGCAACCCGACGAAGTCCGAGATGATGGCCGCCCGCCGGGAGTACCTGCGGCACCTGGCCACCCTGCGACGGCAGGTCCGGCAGACCGCGGCGCGGCAACGTACCGGCCTCTGCTACCGGCACCCCGATCCGTCGCTGCTCTGGTCGACGGTGCACAGTCACCGGGTCTGGGAGCGGCGTACCACGGATCCGGACTTCGCGGTGGTCCGGGTCGCTGTCGGGCCGCAGACCCTGGCCACGCCACTGGTGCCGCCGGTCACCCGTCCGCTCGAGGAACTGGAACCGATGACGGCGGGGGCGCTACGCCGCTTCCTGGACGCTTACTCGGTCGTGCCCGACCTGCCGGTGGCCCTGTCCCTGCGCAGCTTCGCCCGGGTCTTCGTCCGCGCCGCCCCGGGCGGCGCCACCGGGTCGCCGGCCGCGCAGGCGCTGGCCCGGGCCATCCTCACCCAGCTCGCGGTCTTCCACGCCCCGGACGACCTGCTGGTCGCCATCTGCGCCGGGCCGGAACGACGCGATCTCTGGGAGTGGGTCAAGTGGTTGCCGCACGCCCAGCACCCCACCCGCACCGACGCGCTCGGTCCGGTACGGCTGGTGGTCAGCTCCGCTGTGGAGCTGGAACGCCTGCTCGACCGGCTGCTGGCCAGCCGGTCGAGATTCAGCCCGACCGGCCCGGCCACGGACGGGCCGCACCTGGTGATCGTGCTCGACGGCGGTGACCTCACCGGCGCCACCGAGCTGGTCGGGGACGGCGGCATCGACGCCGTGACAGTTGTCGACCTGGACACTCCACCGCCGCGCCTGCTCGACCGGTTCACGCTGCTGCTGGAGGTACGGAACGGCCGACTCCACTCCCACTCCTCGGACGGGCCGGCCGAGGTGGGCACCCCCGACGCGCTGGAGGTCGCCGAGGCCGAGGCGGTGGCCCGCCGGATGGCACCGCTGCGGCTGGCCGCCGCCCGGGGTGCCGAGCCGGCACCTGGCGCCGAGCCGGGGCTACCGGACCTGCTCGGCATCGGCGAGCCGGCGGGCTTCACCGCCGAGCAGGGCTGGATTCCGAGGTCGGCACGGGACCGGCTGCGGGTGCCGATCGGCGTCGGCGTGGACGGCGGCGCGGTCGAGGTGGATCTGAAGGAGTCGGCGCAGGGCGGCATGGGCCCGCACGGGTTGCTCATCGGGGCCACCGGCTCCGGCAAGTCCGAGCTGCTTCGTACGCTTGTGCTCGGGCTGGCCGCCACCCACTCCGCCGAGCAGCTCAACTTCGTGCTCGTCGACTTCAAGGGTGGGGCCACCTTCGCGCCCTTCGACCGGCTGCCACACACCGCCGCAGTGATCACCAACCTGGCCGACGCGCTGCCGCTTGTCGACCGGATGGTGGACGCGATAAACGGCGAGCTGGTCCGCCGGCAGGAGCTGCTGCGCCGCGCCGGCAACTTCGCCAGCCTGCGCGACTACGAGCGGGCCCGGGCGGCCGGCAGCCCCCTGGCCCCGCTGCCGTCGCTGCTGCTGATCTGCGACGAGTTCTCCGAACTGCTGTCGGCCAAGCCCGATTTCATCGACCTGTTCGTCCAGATCGGCCGGCTGGGCCGTTCCCTCGGGGTGCACCTGCTGCTGGCGAGCCAGCGGCTGGAGGAGGGACGCCTGCGCGGGCTGGACACCCACCTGTCGTACCGGATCGGGTTGCGGACCTTCTCCTCGCTGGAGTCCCGTACGGTCCTCGGGGTGCCCGACGCGCACCTGTTGCCCCCGGCGCCGGGGCACGGCTACCTACGCTTCGGCACGGAGCCGCTGCTGCGTTTCAAGACCGCGTACGTCTCCGGGCCGGTACGTCGTCGCCTCCCGGCGGCCGACGCGGCCGGCGCCGAACGTCCCCGGCTGCTCACCTTCTCCACCCATCTCACACCCGTGCCGCAGCCACCCGCTCCGCCGACGGTGGAGGACGAGGCGGACGCCACCGACACCCTGCTGCGGCGGCTTGTCGACCGGCTGGCCGGGCAGGGTGCGCCGGCGCACCAGGTGTGGCTGCCGCCGCTGGACGCGCCGCCGGCACTTGACGAGCTCGTCGGTCCGCTCAAGCTCGACCCCGCACGGGGCCTGACCTCCGGCAATCCCGAACTGCACGGAGCCCTCCAGGTGCCGGTGGCCGTCGTCGACCGACCGTACGAGCAGCGCCGTGACCTGCTGTGGTTGGCGCTGGACGGCGCGGCCGGCCACGTCGCGGTGGTCGGCGGCACGCAGAGCGGCAAGTCCACCGCGCTGCGTACGCTGATCTGCGCGCTGGCCCTCACCCACACGCCGGCCGAGGCGCAGGTCTACTGCCTCGACTTCGGCGGCGGCGGGCTGGCGTCGGTGCGCGACCTGCCGCACGTCGGCGGGGTCACCGGTCGCGCCGACCCCACAGGCGTACGGCGCACCGTGGGTGAGATGTCCACACTGCTCGCGGAGCGGGAACGCCGCTTCGCCGACCTGGGCGTGGAGTCGGTGGCGGACTGGCGACGACGACGCGCGGACGGCACCGACGCCTGCGGCTCCGACCTGTTCGGCGACGTGTTCCTCGTCGTCGACGGCTGGACGACCCTGCGAGCCGAGTACGACGACCTGGAGCCACTGATCACCGACCTGGCCACCCGGGGGCTCTCGTACGGCGTGCACGTGGTGGCCACCGCGGTGCGGTGGCTGGATTTCCGGCCGGCCATCCGTGACCTCTTCGGCTCCCGGCTGGAGCTACGCCTCGGCGATCCGGCCGACTCGCTCGTCGCCCGCCGGGCCGCGGCGCACGTGCCGGAGCAGACGCCCGGGCGGGGCATCACCTCGGAGAGCCTGCACTTCATCACCGCGCTGCCCCGGACGACCGACACGGACACCGCGACGCTTGTCAAACAGGTGAGCGACGCATGGCCCGGTCCGGTGGCACCCCGGGTCCGGCTGCTCCCGGCCGTGCTGCCGTACGCGGACCTCGACCTCGACGCCACGACCGGGCTGCGGATCCCGGTAGGTGTCGCTGAGGCGGATCTACGTCCGGTGGTCCTCGACTTCGGCACCGAGCCGCACCTCGTCGTCTACGGCGACGCCGAGAGCGGCAAGTCGTCGTTCCTGCGTGCCCTGGCCACCTCGATCGTCGCCCGGTTCACCCCGGAACAGGCGCGGGTGATCATGGTGGACTACCGCCGCAGCCTGCTCGGCACCATCACCACTGAACACCTGATCGGCTACGGCACCGCGGCGGCGCACGCCGCCGAACTTGTCGAGTCGGCCGCCGGTTACCTCCAGGACCGCACCCCGGGCCCGCAGGTCAGCCCGACGGAGTTGCGGGAACGGTCGTGGTGGTCCGGTCCCGAGCTGTTCGTGCTCGTCGACGACTACGACCTGGTGGCGAGCGGGCCGGCGAACCCGCTGCGGGCGCTGGAGGAGCACCTGCCGCACGCCCGCGACGTCGGGCTGCACCTGGTGCTGGCGCGGCGCTCCGGCGGTGCCGCCCGCGCCCAGTACGAGCCGCTGGTCCAGCGGTTGCGGGAACTGTCCACCTCGGGCCTGGTGATGTCCGGCAGCCCGGACGAGGGTGCGCTTGTCGGTCCGGTCCGTCCGGGCCCGCTGCCGCCCGGACGCGGCCGACTGTTCACCCGACGTGACGGCGTACGCCTGGTTCAACTGGCGCACCTGCCGCCACAGTGACGTCGACTCCACGGAACGTCCCTGTAGACGGGTCGGAACCGGTAATCTCCGATCGTCATGTGTCCCGCGACGAATGGCTGAGGATGTGACCAGGCTGCGGCACAGCGGCCCGCCGACGGCAGGCCGGTTCGCCAACCGGGTGCTGCTCGCGGCGGCCGCCACCGCGCTGTCGGCAGTCGTCGCGGTCGTGCCCGCCGCAGCCATGCCGGTCCACGCGCCCGCGTTCGGCAGGCCGGTGGCCCACAATCCCGACTCGACGCAACGGGCCGATCAGGTCCGCGACGAGCAGTGGCAGCTCGACAAGTTGGGCGCGCGGGCGGCCTGGCGTACCTCGACCGGCAGTGGTGTGGTCGTGGCGGTGATCGACTCCGGGGTGGACGGTAGCCACCCGGACCTGGCCGGTCAGGTGCTGCCCGGGCTCGACCTGGTCGCGCCGAACGGCGCGACCGAACCGGATCCGGTCGGGCACGGCACGACGGTGGCCGGCCTGATCGCCGGGCGCAACGACGACCGCCGGGGTGTGGTGGGCCTGGCGCCGGGCGCCCGGATCCTGCCTGTGCGGGTCCTGGACGCGGAGAACCGGTACGACGACGCGCTGATCGTGGCCAAGGGGGTGCGCTGGGCGGTCGACAACGGCGCGAAGGTGATAAACCTTTCGCTCGGCGGCAACGGCGACAGCGCGGCATTGGCCGCGGCGATCGACTACGCGTTCGCCAGGGACGTGGTGGTGGTCGCCTGCACCGGAAACCTCGCCACCTCGCCCGAGGCCAAGGTCTGGTATCCGGCTCGTGAACCCGGCGTCATCGCGGTCTCCGGCCTGGAGCGCAACAGCGACAACCTGTGGAACGGCGCGATCACCGGTCGCGCCACGGTACTCACCGCCCCGGCCAGCGGGCTGGTGGGCGCACGTCCTCCCGGCGGCTACTGGCGCGTGCAGGGCACCAGCTTCGCGGCACCGCTTGTCGCCGCCACCGCCGCCCTGGTGCGGTCGCATTACCCGCAGATGTCCGCCGGGGACGTGGTGAACCGGCTGCTTGCCACCGCCAAGGACATCGGGCCCACAGGTCGGGACGAGCGGTTCGGGTACGGCCTGGTCGACCCGGTCGCGGCGCTGACCGCCGAGGTGCCGCCCACGTACGCGAACCCGCTCGACGACAACGATCCGCCCGGGGTGACCGGCTTCGGCACCGCGCCGGGCTCCGCGACGACAGGTGATCCCGACGCCGAGCAGCTCGGCCTGACCGGGCCCCGCCAGGAGACGCAGTGGCGGGCCCGGGCCGCCGGTTCGCCTGACGACGCCGGCTCGGAGCGGCTGTGGATCGGTTCGGCCATCTTCGTCGCGCTGCTCACCGGAGCGGCGCTGATGGTGCGCCGGTTCCGGCAGTCGTACCGCTGACCGACCGCCGCCGAGTATCGCGCGGCAAATTCGACGGATCAGCGCGAGGAAGGCCGGGCCAGCGGGGTACAACCATCGTCGTGGACACCTTCGAACGGGTCGACCCGGCACCGCCCTCCGGGCCGGACCGTCGCGGACGACGGGACGACTCGCCAGGTGCACGGCCGGCGCAGGCCCTCTCCGGCGTGCTGCTTGTCGCGCCGATCGCGCTGCTCGCCACGCTGGTGCTGGGTGACTGGCAACCGCTGCGGCGACTCGACCTGGCGATCACCACCCACCTGCACGGGTACGCCCTGGACCACCCGGTCTGGGTCCGGGTGATGAGCCTCTGGACCGACGTCTTCGCCCCGATGCCCCTGCGGGCCGCCGCGCTGGCCCTGGTGATCTGGCTGGCCCGCGACGGTGCCCGGCGACTCGCCGTCTGGGTGGCCACCACGATGGTGCTCGGTGGCCTGCTCGGGCCACTGCTCAAACTGCTCGTCGGCCGGCAGCGACCGGACCTGCCCGACCCGGTGGCGCAGGCGCCCGGCCTTGCCTTCCCGTCGGGCCACGCGCTGAACGCGGTGCTCGCCGCCGGGGTGCTGCTCGTGGTGTTCCTGCCGCGTACCAGGCCACGCTCGACGGCCCGCGCTGCGGTCTGGCTCGGTGCGCTCGCCATCGCCCTGGTGACCGGGTTCAGTCGGGTCGCACTCGGCGTGCACTGGAGCAGCGATGTGCTGGCCGGCTGGCTGCTCGGGGCTGCGGTGGTCGTCGGCACCACCACCGCGTTCGCCGTCTGGTCCCGGTCACGGTCGAGCTGACCTGGTGGGCCCCGTCAGGTGCAGTCGCCGGTGTCGGTGCCCCGGGTGCGCTCGGCCCCGGCCAGCGCTACCGGGCGGGCCTCGGCGGCGGTGACCGCGAAGCCGGTGTTCGGGTCGTCGGCCGCCGCCGCGAAGATCACCCCGAGCACCAGGCCGTTCGAGGAGACCAGCGGACCACCCGAGTTGCCGCTACGGACCAGCGCCCGAATCGTGTAGATCTCCCGGTTCACGTTTCCCGACGAGTAGATATCCGGCCCGGTGATCCGGTCGACGTCGCGGATCCGCGCCGACTGGGCGTTGTACGGCCCGTCCAGCGGGAACCCCAGCACGATGGCGTCCGCGCCGGTGGCGGCGTTGCCGGCGGCGAACCGCATCGACGGGCCGGGCAGCCCGGGCACGTAGAGCACGGCCAGGTCCCGGTCGGGGTCGTAGACGACCACCTCGCCGTCGTACCTGTCGCCACGCAGTTCCACGGCGACCGAGCGGGTGCCGGCGACCACGTGCGCGTTCGTCATCACCCGGTCGTCGGCGTACACGAAGCCGGACCCCTCGATCCGGCGCGAACAGCTAGGTGCCGACCCGAGCACCTTCACCACCGAGCGCTGACCGCTGCTCACCACCTCGGAGCCGGCGAGCGCCGGGTCCGGCGGCTCGACCTGCCGAGCCTGGGTACGCCGCAGCCCGTCGAAGACGTCCGGGAAGCCGTTGGTGTCGACTGTGTCGCGCAGCGCGGTGGAGAGCTGCTGAGCCTGATCGGGCAGCACCCGGTCCACCACGTTGAGCAGCGCGCTGCTCTTCACGGAGGCGGCGAGCCAGGGCAGTGAGGAGGAGCCGAGCGGCACGGCGACAAGCCAGGCGACGAGCAGCACCGCGAAGAGCGAGACGAACGCGCCACCGATGTCGTCGGCCCGCCGTCCGACGTCACTGGCGATGGTGCGGCGCAGGTGCGATCCGAGCCAGCCGGCAAGGGCCTGGCCCACCACGGCGAGGCCGAAGATGGCGACCAGTGAGATCAGCACCCGGGTGCCGCTGTCCACGAACTGCTGCGCGAACATCGGACCGACCTGCAGGCCGATCAGGGCGCCCAGGAAGAACCCGGAGAACGAGAGCACCCCGATGACGAACCCCTGTCGGTATCCGCTGATCGCGAACACGAGCATGAGCAACAGCAGAACGAGATCCACGGCCGACACGGCTCAAGCGTACGGGCCCAGAGCTCGCGCGTAGACGATCGCTTGCGGAAGGTGACGGTCAGATCAGCGCAGGGCGCTCTCGTCAACCTCGTCCGTGCCGGCCGACGGGGCGGGCGAGGCACCGACCGGCGGGAGGTCGATCACCCGGCTGCGCGGCCAGGGGCGGGTCCAGCCGCCCATGTCCAGCAAGGCGGCCAGCACCCCGGCCGTGAACCCCCAGACCAGCATCCCGCGTACGGAGAAGGCGGGGCCGACCCAGCCACTCGAATGACGTACCCGGACCCGGTTGTCCGGGTCGACAAGCTCGGCGATCGGCAGGCGGGCCACGTGTGCCACCTCGGCCGGTTCCCGGGAGTCCACCGGATGCGGTGCGTGCCACCAGGCGAGCACCGGGGTCACCACGAAATCGCTGACCGGTATCCACAGCCTCGGCAGCTGGGCCAGCACTGTGACGCTTGACGGGTCGAGCCCGACCTCCTCGTTCGCCTCGCGCAGCGCCGTCGCGGCGGCGTCGGCGTCCTCCGGGTCAGCCGCGCCGCCGGGGAACGCCGGTTGGCCGGCGTGGTTGCGCAGGGTCGCGGCCCGCTGGAGGACCAGCACGTCCGGGCCGGTGGTGGCGTCCTCACCGAGCAGCACCAGCACGGCGCTCTCCCGGCCGCCGCGGTCCGGCGTACGGAGTTGGGTGAAGTCCTCGGTACGCGCGGTGCCGAGCCGATCGAGCAGCGGGTCCAGCCAGTCAGGCACCGGCCGCGACGCGCCGGACGTCTCCCGGCCCGGGCTCACGCTCGCTGGCATCTCGCTCACGCCGGTACCGCGATGCCGAGGTGCCGCTTGACGAGTTCGGCGAGTTGGGCGTCGTCGAGGGCGCCCGAAGTGTCGATGTACCGGACGCCGCCGTCGGCACCCACGAACACCGTCATCGGGAACGCGCTGCGTTCCAGGGCCCGCTGGAACGCCTTGCCCTGGTCGAACAGCATCGGGAACCGTACGCCGAAGTCCTCGCCGATCGACTGCGCGGCGCTGCGGCTGTCCTGGGTGTTCACCCCGATGACCCGCAGCTGCCCGTCGGCGCGTTCGTGCAGTCGCTGGAAGGCGGGGAGTTCCTTGCGGCAGGGCGGGCACCAGGAGGCCCAGATGTTCACCACTGCCGGTCCGCGGATGTCCCGCAGGGCGACAGGCGTGTCACCGGTGAAGCAGGTGAGGGTCAACTCGGGCAGCGGGTCGCCCGTGGCCTCGTCGTCGCCGGGACCGGCCGGGCCTTCGGTGAGGTCGGCACAGCCCTCGAACGGGGAGGGACGGGCGGCCACCGTGCTCTGCCCGGCCGGCCGAGGTGCTTCGGGGTCGCTGGTGCAGGCGGTGGCGAGCACCAGCAGCAGCGGCAGGGTCAGCAGCGCGAGTCGGCGGTTCACGGCGCCTCCGCCTGGACGGCCTGCGCCGGCACCAGCTCGGGATCGACACCTGCGGCGGCGGCGAGGTCACGGGCGCGGGGGCCCTTGAGCAGCTTCGCGGCAGCGGCTGGTTCGGTCGGTCCGGTGCCGTACGAGGGACAGAGCTTGGCCAGCGTGCACGCACCGCAGGCGGGCTTGCGGGCGTGGCAGACCCGGCGGCCGTGGAAGATGATCCGGTGCGACAGCATGGTCCAGTCGCGCTTCGGGAACATCGCCCCGATCTCGTGCTCGATCTTGACCGGGTCGGTCTCGATGGTCAGCCCCCAGCGCCGCACCAGCCGTTGGAAGTGGGTGTCGACGGTGATGCCCGGCACGTCGAAGGCGTTGCCGAGGATGACGTTTGCGGTCTTGCGACCGATCCCGGGCAGGGTGACCAGGTCGGCCAGCCGGCCGGGGACCTGACCGTCGTGGCGCTCGACCAGGGCCTGGCCCAGCTGGATCAGTGAGTTGGTCTTGTTGCGGTAGAAGCCGGTCGGCCTGATCATCTCCTCCACCTCGCCGCGATCGGCCCCGGCGTAGTCGGCGGCGGTCGGGTAGCGGGCGAAGAGCTTCGGAGTGACCTCGTTCACCTTCTTGTCCGTGCACTGGGCCGACAGGATGGTGGCGACGGCCAGCTCCAGCGGGCTGCCGTGGTCGAGCTCGCAGTGCGCGTCGGGGTGCGTCTCGGTCAGCACGCGGCCGATCCGCCGCGCTCGACGGGTGCGACCCAGGTCGGTCTCGGTGGCGCTTCTGGTCACGACGGCCAGCCTACGTCGCCGGTCCGACCGGCCCGGACGCGTGGGCCGGCGGAGATCAGTCGGGGTCGGGCGGGCTGATCTTCCCGGCGTCGGTGAACCGGGCGCCGGTCTCCGCGAAGTCCAGCTCGGTGAGGTCCCGGAGCAGCCCGAGACCACGGTCGTCGCGGTCGATCGTCGGCTTGCGGGCCCCGTCCATGTAGGTGGAGGTGAAGGAGCCACCGGCCCAGGTGCCGTCCGCTTCGAGCGACACCTTCAACACGCCACCCCAGCCGAGCCGGCCGTTGTTGCTCAGTGAGTTGCCGCCGCCGGCGAAGTTGCCCAGGCTGTACGCGATCAGCCTGCCCTTGTAGAACTCCATGCCGCGCAGGACGTGCGGACCGTGCCCGACGATCAGGTCGGCGCCGGCGTCAATCATCGCCCGGGAGAACTTGATCGGGTCGCCCCGGTTCTCGCCGAGGAACATCTCCGTGCCGGGCCGGACCCGCGTCATCTCCGACCCTTCGGCACCCATGTGCACCTGCACCACGACGATGTCGGCCTGGTCGGCGGCCTTCTCGATCACCTTTTTCGCGGCCGGGATGTCGGTGAGGCTGTTCGACCAGCGGTACGACGAGAAACCGGCGACGGCGACCTTGACGCCCTTCACCTCGACGACGGTGATCTGGCCGGGCGCGCCGGTGTGCTCCAGCCCGTGTTCCTCAAGCGCCCGCTGGGTGTTCTCGTAGCCCTTCGGCCCGAAGTCGTACCCGTGGTTGTTGGCCTGGTTGAGCAGGTCGAAACCGGCATCGGCGAGATGGGCGGCGTACTCCGGGGGAGCCCGGAACTGGAAGCAGCGGGTGGAGTTGGCACCGCACTTGCCGGTCCCGGTGTCCACCGTCAACGGCTCTTCCAGGTTGCCCATCACCAGGTCGGCCGCGAGCGCCTTCTTCACCGAGTCGAAGAAGCCCTTGCCGTTGTTCGGGGGCAGCCGGTCGGGTGCCATGGCCATCACGATGTCGCCGGTGGCGGAGAGCGAGATCTTCTTGACCTCGGGGGCTGCCGACTCGACGGGCGCGCCCTCGCCGCCGCCGGTGCCGGGCTGCCAGATCGGGCCCTCGTCGGTGCTGCCGCAGCCGGCGACGAGGAGGGCGGCGAGCAGCGCCCCCAGTGCGGCCACGGTGCGGCGGCGGGGTCGGGACGCGAAGGAGGCGGCAGCGTACATCGTGCGCGACCCTACCGGTCGGGTATCACCGAAACGACCGCCGATCGGGTGGGGAGATTCAGCCCTGGAGCCGATCCGACCATGGGACGACGGTGTCGCGGCCGACCCCGAGCACGGCGGCGCGCACCGCCCGGGCCAGCGGCGCCCCCCAGGTCGAGCGGGGCCCGCCGTAGGCGTTGACCGGCCCGTCCGGTGGGCAGAGCACGGTGACCGCGTCCGTCGGCGTACCGGTGCCGGGCAGCCCCAGCTCCGCGATCGCCTGCGCCTTCGCCTCGGTGGCGGTGGCGACCGCGTTGACAAGTGCCGCGTCGCCGAGCCGCGCCGGTACGTACGCCACGATGTTGACAGTGCCGACCGGCTGCGCCGGCGCCGCTGCTGTGGGTGCCGCCGCCGGCACCGGCGTACCCAGCCCGACGGTGGCCCAGACCTGCACGGCGGTGTCGGTCCGCCGCACCACCTCGGCCACGTCGACTCCGGTCATCAGACCCACGCCGGGCCCGTCCAGGCCGAACTCCCGGGCCAGCTCGGCCAGGTGGTCGGCCGGGTCGTCCCGGTCGTACGACATGGGCACCGTCGCGTTCAGCACCCACCGCCGTCCGCCGATCCCACCGCCCAGCGGCGCGGAGCTGATCGTCCGCAGCTGTCGTCCGGCACGCCAGATGAGCACCGGAATGTCACGTTCGTCCTCGCGGCGGGTGGTCAGCAGGGGCTCGGGCAGCACGCCGTGACCCTACGGCCGGGTGTCCACCCCGCCGATCCCGGCCTGACCAGGCGCGGGATTCTCAAGAGTGAGCTCGACCGGCCCGTTACGCCCAACGATCAAGATTCCAGGGGTGCACCTCTGATTCCTGCTCACGTGCGCCTAGACTGGTCGGCGCGCGAGGGATCAGCGGACGGGCGGACCCAGGCCGAGCAGACGGCACGCGCAACCGGAGGTGCGCGATGGACGAGGTACTGGCCCGCAGCGGGATCTTCCAGGGTGTCGACCCGGAGGCGGCCGAGGCGCTCGCCAAGGAGATGGAGACGATCGAGGTCCGCAAGGGCGAGGTCGTCTTCAACGAGGGCGAGCCCGGCGACAGTCTCTACATCCTGCTGTCCGGCAAGATCAAGGTTGGTCGCCGGGCAGCGGACGGCCGGCAGAACCTGATCGCCGTGATGGGTCCGTCGGACATGGTCGGCGAGCTGTCGCTCTTCGACCCGGGTCCGCGTACGGCGACCGCGACCGCGGTCACCGACAGCCGGCTGGCCCGACTGCGTAAGCAGGCGCTGCGGCCGTGGCTGAACAACCGGCCCGAGATCGCCGAGCAGTTGCTGCGGGTGCTCGCCCGCCGGCTGCGCCGGACCAACGACGCCCTCGCGGATCTGATCTTCACCGACGTGCCCGGCCGGGTGGCCAAGAACCTGCTCCAGATGGCGGGGCGCTTCGGCACCCGTGACGGCGGCGTGCTGCGGGTGACCCACGATCTGACCCAGGAGGAGATCGCCCAGCTCGTCGGCGCCTCCCGGGAGACGGTGAACAAGGCCCTCGCGGACTTCGCCTCGCGCGGTTGGCTCCGGCTGGACGGCAAGAGCATCATCATCCTCGACCCGGAGCGTCTGGCCCGCCGCGCGCGCGTCTGACCCCGAAGTTCTTCTCCTGCGCGGTGCCGACGGACCTCGTCGGCACCGCGCAGGCGTATGTGGCGACGTAAAAAGTCAGTCTTGACTGTTTGTTTCCTGGGCGGCAGGCTGTCCGCATGCCCGCCGCATCGACCCGCGTCCCTCAACAGGAACGCAGCCGCGCCACCCGGGCCCGGCTGCTGGAGGCGACAGTCGACTGCCTGGTCGAGCACGGCTGGTCCGGCACCACCACCACTGTCGTGGCAGCCCGGGCCGGCGTTTCCCGGGGCGCCCAGCTGCACCACTACCCGACCCGCACCGCCCTGGTCACCGCCGCCGTCGGGCACCTCACCGAACGGCGGGCGGCCGAGTTGCGGGCCGAGGCCGACGCCCTGCCGGCCGGCGCCGACCGGCTGGACCGGGTGGTGGACCTGCTCGCCGCCGCCTTCACCGGGCCGCTCTTCGTCGCCGCCCTCGAACTCTGGGTGGCCGCCCGCACCGACGCCGAGCTGCGGGCCGCCCTGCTGCCGCTCGAAGCCCGGGTCGGTCGGGAGATGCACCGGCTGACGGTCGAGCTGCTCGGGGTGGACGAACGACGGCCCGGCGTACGGGAGGCGGTGCAGGCCACCCTGGACCTGCTGCGCGGTCTCGGCGTGGCCAACCTGCTCAGCGACGACACCGCCCGCCGGACCGCGCTGCTGCATGCCTGGAAGACCCAGCTGGCGGCGCTGCTCACCAGCGCGGAAACCGCACCCTGACCGGACCGAGCCACCCGGAGGCACAATGGTCGACCTCACCGCCCTGCTCACCGATCTGGCCACCGAGTCCGAGCAGCTCGACGCGCTCGTCGCACCGCTGCCGCCGCAGGAGTGGGAGCTGTCGACCCCGGCGGCGGGCTGGACGATCGCCCACCAGATCGCCCACCTGGCCTGGACGGATCACGTGGCCCGGCTTGCCGCGACCGACGCCGACGCGTTCTACGCCTCGGTCACCGCCGCACCGGACCCGGCCCGGCTGGTCGACGACGGCGCGGTCGCCTTCCTCGGCCCACCCGACGCGCTGCTGGCCCGCTGGCGGACCGGCCGCGCGGCACTCGCGGCGGCGCTCACCGCCGCCCCTGCCGGCGAGAAGCTGCCCTGGTACGGAACTCGCATGTCGCCGGCCTCGATGGCCACCGCCCGGATCATGGAGACCTGGGCGCACGGCGAGGACGTGGCCGAGGCGCTCGGCGTCACCCGACCCGCCACCGACCGGCTCCGGCACGTCGCCTACCTCGGCTTCCGTACCGTCGGACACAGCTTCGCCGCCCACGGCCTGGCGGTGCCCACGGCACCGGTCCGGGTGGAGCTGGCGGCACCCGACGGAGAAAGCTGGACCTTCGGTCCGGCGGACGCGGTCGACCTGGTCACCGGCCCGGCGCTCGACTTCTGCCTGCTGGTGACCCGGCGCCGGCACCGCGCCGACCTGGCCCTGGTCGCCACCGGGCCGATCGCCGACAGGTGGCTGGACGTGGCCCAGGCCTTCGCCGGGCCACCCGGCACCGGCCCCGCCCCGCGCACCGCGGCCCCGGGATCCCGCAGGTGAGCGCGTGGCACGCAGCGCGGCGGAGCCGCACGGCGGCGAAGCGGAGGTGCCGCCGATGAGCGACGTGCTGCGGATCGGCAACGCCTCCGGCTTCTACGGCGACCGCTTCTCCGCCTGGCGGGAGATGCTCGACGGCGGCGAGCTGGACGTGCTGACCGGGGACTACCTGGCCGAGTTGACAATGCTCATCCTGGGCCGGGACCGGATGCGTGACCCGGGCCTGGGCTACGCGAAGACGTTCCTCCGACAGCTGGAGGGCTGCCTGGGCACCGCGCTCGACCGGCGGGTCACCCTTGTCACGAACGCCGGTGGGCTCAACCCGGCCGGGCTGGCCGCCGCGATCCGCGCCCTCGCCGACCGGCTCGGGCTGCCCGTCCGGATCGGGTACGTCGAGGGTGACGCCCTGGCCCGGCCGGACGCGCTTACCGCGAACGCCTACCTCGGGGCGTTCGGCATCGCCGCCTGCCTCGACGCCGGGGCGGACGTGGTGGTGACCGGGCGGGTCACCGACGCCTCGCTTGTGGTGGGCCCGGCCATCGCCCGCTTCGGTTGGCGGCGCGACGATCTCGACGCGCTGGCCGGGGCCACAATCGCCGGACACCTGATCGAATGCGGGGCACAGGTCACCGGGGGCAACTTCAGCTTCTTCACCGAGCTGCCCGACGGCGGGCAGCGGCCCGGATTTCCGGTGGCGGAGCTGCGTCCGGACGGCTCGGCGGTGCTCACGAAGCAGCCCGGCGCCGGCGGCGCGGTCACCGTCGAGACGGTCACCGCCCAGTTGTTGTACGAGGTGGGCGGGCCGACGTACCTGGGCCCCGACGTGGTGACCCGGCTCGACTCGGTCCGGCTGGGCCAGGACGGTCCGGACCGGGTGCTCGTCAGCGGCACCCGGGGCACCCCGCCACCGGCCACGCTCAAGGTGGGCGTCAACAACCTCGGCGGCTTCCGCAACTCGATGACGTTCGTGCTCTGCGGGCTGGACATCCCGGCCAAGGCGGACCTGGTCCGGAAGCAGTTGACGGAGGCGGTCGGCCCGGACGGCCTGGAGTTCACGCTGGCCCGCACCGACCATCCCGACGCCGCCGACACCGAGACGGCAAGTGCCCTGCTGCACGTACACCTGCGCGACGGCGACCGGGCGCGGGCCGGTCGGGCGTTCTCGGCGGCGGCTGTCGAGCTGGCCCTGGCCTCCTACCCGGGCTGCACCCTCACCACCCTGCCCGGCGACGCCACCCCGTACGGCGTCTTCACCTCCGACGCCGTGGCGCAGGACGCGGTCGACCACGTCGCCGTGCTGCCCGACGGCACCCGGCTGCCGATCGACCCACCGCCGGTGACCGTCCCGGTCGCCGCCGAGCCGGCGGCCGAGCTGGCCGGCCCGGCGGCGACAGGTCCGACCCGGCGGGGGCCGCTGGGTGAGCTGGTGGGCGCGCGATCCGGTGACAAGGGCGGCGACGCGAACCTGGGGGTCTGGGCGCGGACCGACGCGACCTGGGCCTGGCTACGCGGTTGGCTCACCGTGGCGCGGCTGGCCGAGCTGTTGCCGGAGACCGCCCCGTTGACAGTGGAGCGGTACGAACTGCCGAACCTGCGGGCCGTCAACTTCGTGATCCGCGGGCTGCTCGGAGCCGGGGTGGCCGCCTCCACCCGGTTCGATCCGCAGGCCAAGGCGCTCGGTGAGCTGCTCCGGTCCCGGATCGTCGACCTGCCGGTCGAGTCGGCGGGCAGCGGCGAACCGGCACCGACCGGCGGGGAGGTACGGCCGTGACGATCGTGGACACTCCCGAGCGGCGACAACTGCGGGAACTGACCCGCGCCTTCGTCACCCGGGAGGTGCTGCCGCACCTGTCGGACTGGGAGCGGGCCGGCGAGATCCCCCGGGAGCTGCACGCGACCGCGGCGAAGATCGGCCTGCTCGGCATCGGCTTTCCCGAGAAGGTCGGCGGCAGCGGCGGCGACCTTCTCGATTCGATAATCGTCACCGAGGAGATCATCCGCTCGGGTGGCTCGTCGGGGCTGGTGGCTGCCCTCTTCACCCACGGCATCGCGCTGCCGCACATGGTCACCGCGGCCGGTGCCCGCTCCGGCGGCACCCTTCCCCGGCGACCCGGCGATGCCGCCGAAAGCGTCGATCCGACCGGCCGGGAGCACGACCTGATCGACAGGTACGTCCGGCCGACGCTTGCGGGTTCGATGATCGGCGCGCTGGCCATCACCGAACCGGACACCGGCTCGGACGTGGCGGGCATTCGCACCCACGCCCGCCTCGACGGCGACCACTACGTGGTCAACGGGGCGAAGACCTACATCACCAGCGGGGTTCGGGCGGACTTCGTGACCACCGCGGTCTGCACAGGGATGCCGGGCAGCGGAACGCTGAGCCTGCTGGTGATCGACCGGGGAACGCCCGGCTTCACCGTCGGGCGTCGGTTGGAGAAGCTCGGCTGGCACTGCTCGGACACCGCCGAACTCTCCTTCGTCGACGTGCGCGTGCCGGTGGCGAACCGGATCGGCGAGGAGGACACCGGCTTCCTGGCGATCATGCAGCAGTTCGCCGCCGAACGCCTCTCCCTGGCCACCCAGGCGTACGCCATCGCGCAGCGCTGCGTCGAGCTGGCCGCCACCTGGTGCCGCAACCGGTCCACCTTCGGCCGACCCCTGGCGAGTCGGCAGCTGGTCCGGCACCGGCTGGCCGAGATGCACACCCGGGCCGAGGCCGCCCGGGCGTACGTGCACGAGGTGGCCGCCCGGGTGGCCGTGGGCGAGCCGGTGGTGACCGAGGTGGCGATGGCCAAGAACGTGGCGGTCTCGGCCGCCGGCTGGGTCGTCGACCAGGCCCTGCAACTGCACGGCGGCTTCGGCTACCTGCGTGACGCCGAGGTGGAGCGGCACTACCGCGACGCCCGGATCCTCGGCATCGGCGGCGGCACCACCGAGATCATGAACGAGATCATCGCGAAGGGCATGGGCCTGTGACCACACTCGACACCGCCATCGACGGGTCCTCGCCGGCCTTCCAGGCGAACCGCGACGCACTGCTGGAACGCCTCGCCGAGTTGGACGCCGCGCTCGCCACCGCCCGTGCCGGCGGTGGCGAGAAGTACGTGACCCGGCACCACGAGCGCGGCAAGCTGCTCCCCCGCGAGCGCATCGAGCTGCTGCTGGACCAGGACAGCCCGTTCCTCGAACTGTCACCTGTCGCCGCGTTCGGCACGGATTTTCCGGTGGGAGCCAGCGTGGTGACCGGGATCGGCGTGGTCGAGGGTGTCGAGTGCCTGATCGTCGCCAACGACCCGACGGTACGCGGCGGCGCGGTGAACCCGTGGTCGCTGGCGAAGACCCGGCGGGCCGGCGAGATCGCCAGGGCCAACCGGCTGCCGATGGTGAACCTGGTCGAGTCGGCCGGCGCGGACCTGCCCACCCAGGCGGAGATCTTCATTCCGGGCGGCCGGGTGTTCCGCGACCTGACCCGGCTCTCGGCCGAGCGGATCCCCACGGTCAGCGTGGTCTTCGGCAACGCCACGGCCGGCGGCGCGTACGTGCCCGGGATGTCCGACTACACGATCATGATCCGCGACCGTTCGCAGGTCTACCTGGCCGGACCTCCGCTTGTGAAGATGGCCACCGGCGAGGACGCCGACGACGAGTCGTTGGGCGGCGCGGCCATGCACGCCACGAAATCCGGCCTGGCCGACTTCCTCGCCGCCGACGAACGCGACGGCATCCGGCTGGCCCGGCAGTGCGTACGCCGCCTCAACTGGCGCAAGCGGGGCCCGGCGCCGCGCAACCCGATGCCGCAACCACCGAGGTACGACCCGGAGGAGTTGCTCGGCATCACCAGCGCCGACCTCAAGGTGCCGTTCGATCCACGCGAGGTGCTCGCCCGGGTGCTCGACGGCAGCGAGTTCGACGAGTTCAAGCCGGCCTACGGCACCGCGCTTGTCACCGGCTGGGGCGAGCTGCACGGGTATCCGGTGGGCGTGCTGGCCAACGCACGGGGGGTGCTGTTCAGCGAGGAGGCGCAGAAGGCCACGCAGTTCATCCAGCTCGCCAACGCCGCCGACACCCCGCTGATCTTCCTCCAGAACACCACCGGCTACATGGTCGGCACCGAGTACGAGCAACGCGGCATCATCAAGCACGGCGCTCTGATGATCAACGCGGTGTCGAACTCGACGGTGCCGCATCTGACGGTGAACCTGGGTGCCTCGTACGGCGCTGGCAACTACGGCATGTGTGGCCGGGCGTACGAGCCGAGGTTCCTGTTCACCTGGCCGAACGCCAAGTCGGCGGTGATGGGCCCGGCGCAGTTGGCCGGGGTGTTGTCCATCGTGGCCCGGCAGGCCGCCGCGGCCCGGGGTCGCGAGTTCGACGAAGACTCCGACGCCGCGATGCGGATGATGGTCGAGCAGCAGATCGAGTCCCAGTCCGGCGCGCTCTTCCTCTCCGGCCGGCTCTACGACGACGGGGTGATCGACCCCCGGGACACCCGTACCGTCCTCGGCCTGTGCCTGTCGGCCATCCACAACGGACAGGTGAAGGGCGCCGACGCCTTCGGCGTCTTCCGAATGTAGGAGTTGTCGTGATTTCGAAGTTGCTTGTCGCGAACCGGGGGGAGATCGCCCGCCGGGTCTTCGCCACCTGCCGGGCGCTCGGGATCGAGACGGTCGCCGTGCACTCCGACGCTGACGCCGACGCGCCCTTCGTCGCCGAGGCCGACCAGGCCGTCCGGCTGCCCGGCAACGCGCCCGCCGAGACGTACCTCCGGACCGATCTCATCCTGGACGCGGCCCGCAGGTGTGGTGCCGACGCCGTCCATCCCGGCTACGGCTTCCTCGCCGAGAACGCCGGGTTCGCCACGGCGGTGACCGACGCCGGGCTGACCTGGGTCGGCCCGGCGGCCAAGGCGATTGCCGCGATGGGCGACAAGATAGCCGCCAAGGCGCTGCTCGCCGAGGCCGGCGTTCCGATGCTGCCCACCTGGACCGACCCGGCCCAGGTGACGACCTTTCCGGTGCTGGTGAAGGCGTCCGCAGGGGGCGGTGGGCGCGGCATGCGGGTGGTCCGTGACGCCGACGGGCTCGCCGAGGCCGTCGCCGCCGCGCGCCGCGAAGCGGCAGCGGCGTTCGGCGACGGCACCGTGTTCATCGAGCGGTACGTCGAACGTGGCAGGCACGTCGAGGTGCAGATCTTCGGCGACAGCCACGGGACGGTGGTGGCGCTCGGCGTACGGGACTGCTCGATCCAGCGGCGCCACCAGAAGATCGTCGAGGAGGCGCCCGGCGTCCTGACCGACGAGGTGCGGGAGCGACTGCACGAGGCGGCGGTCTCCGCTGGGCGGGCTGTCGACTATGTCGGGGCCGGCACCGTCGAGTTCCTGCTCGCGCCCGACGGGGAGATCCATTTCCTGGAGATGAACACCCGCCTCCAGGTGGAGCACCCGGTCACCGAGCTGACCACCGGGCTGGACCTGGTCCGGCTGCAACTGCTTGTCGCCGAGGGCGCGCCGCTGCCGCTGGTCGCGACACCACCGGCCACCGGGTACGCGATCGAGGTACGCCTCTGCGCCGAGGACCCCGGGCAGGGCTACCGGCCGGCCACCGGCACCCTGCACCGGTTCACCCTGCCCGGCGTGGCCACCGAGTTCGGGTCGCTCAGCGCGCCCGGCCTGCGGCTGGACTCCGGTGTGTTCGACGGGTCGGCGGTGAGCGTCCACTACGACTCGATGCTCGCCAAGGTGATCGCCTGGGCCCCCACCCGCGCGGAGGCGGCCCGTGCCCTGGCCGGCGCGCTGGCCCGGGCCGAGCTGCACGGCGTCACCACCAACCGGGACCTGCTGGTCCGGGTCCTGCGCAGCCCGGAGTTCGCCGCCGTCGACGTCGACACCGGCTTCCTGGACCGCCACCCGGAGGTCTTCGCTCCGCTGCTGCCGGCCGAGCAGCTCCCCCTGGTCGCGCTGGCCGCCGCCCTGGCGTCGGCGGCCGACCGCCGCACCCAGGCTGGCGTGCTCGGCGGGCTGCCGTCGGGCTGGCGTAACGTACCCGCCTTCCCACAGGTCACCCGGTTCACCGACGCGGGCGGCGGGGAGATCGAGGTCCGCTACCGACTGGACCGCTCCGGTGGCCTCGCCGAGTGGTCGGTGGACCCGGCCGTCGACGGCACACCGGCCGCCGAGGGCGGCACCGATCTGGCGACGTCCGACGTCACTCTTGTCGAGGCGTCCCCGGCGCGGGTCGTGCTCGACGTCGACGGGGTGCGACGGGTGTACCGCGTACACCGGGTGGGGTCGGCGGTCTTCGTGGACGGCCCGGCCGGGGCGACGGGCCTGGCCGAGCTGCCACGTTTCCCGCTGCCCACCGCGGCGCTGGCCGCCGGGTCGCTGCTCGCGCCGCTGCCCGGCGCGGTGGCCCGGGTGCACGTCGAGGTCGGCCAACGGGTCGCCGCCGGTGACCTGCTGCTGACCCTGGAAGCGATGAAGCTGGAACATCCCGTGCTCGCCCCCACCGCTGGTCTGGTCACCGAGCTGCCGGTACCGGCCGGCGGTCAGGTGGACACGGATGCCGTGCTGGCCGTGGTCACCCCCGATGAGGAGTCGCCGTCATGAACTTCGACCTCACCCCCGAGCAGGACCAGCTCCGCGACGCCGTCCGGTCGCTGGGCAGGCGGTACGGTCACAGGTACTTCGTGGCGAAGGCGAAGGCCGGTGAGCACACCACCGAGCTGTGGCGGGAGGCCGGCCAGCTCGGCTACCTGGGCGTCAACATCCCCACCGAGTACGGCGGCGGGGGCGGCGGCATCACCGACCTGGCCATCGTCTGCGAGGAACTGGCCGCCACCGGCTGCCCGCTGCTGCTGCTCGTGGTCTCCCCCGCCATCGCGGCCACTGTCATCAACCGGCACGGCACCGAGGAGCAGCGCAAACGCCACCTGCCGGGGCTGGCCGACGGCTCCCAGAAGATCGTCTTCGCGATCACCGAACCGGACGCCGGTTCGAACTTCCACCGCCTCGCCACGGTGGCCCGCCGCGACGGTGGCGACTGGGTCCTGTCGGGTCGCAAGTGCTACATCTCCGGCGTCGACGAGGCCGGACACGTCCTGGTGGTGGCCCGCACCGAGGATTCCTCGACGGGGAAGTTGAAGCCGGCGCTGTTCATCGTGCCCACCGACGCCGTCGGGTTGACCTTCTCCAAACTCGACATGGAGATCGTCTCTCCGGAGAACCAGTTCCTGCTCTACCTGGACGACGTACGGCTGCCCGCCGACGCGCTTGTCGGCGAGTCGCTGGACGCCGGTCTGCCGGCCCTCTTCGCCGGGCTCAACCCGGAACGCATCACTGTCGCCGCGATGGGCGCCGGCACCGGCCGGTACGCCATCGAACGCGCCGCCGAGTACACCGCGACCCGTGCGGTGTGGGGCGGTCGCACCATCGGCTCCCACCAGGGTGTCGCGCATCCCCTCGCGCACGCTGCCGTGCAGGTGGAGCTGGCCCGGCTGATGATTCAGAAGGCGGCGGCGCTCTACGACGCCGGCCGCGACCTGGAGGCGGGCGTCTCCGCCAACATGGCCAAGTACGCGGCCGGCGAGGCGGCGGCGCTGGCGGTGGACACGGCCGTGCAGGCGCTGGGGGGCGCCGGCATGACCACCGAGTACGGGGTGGCCACCCTGCTCGGCGCGGTGCGGGCCGGCCGGATCGCCCCGGTCAGCCGGGAGATGATCCTCAACTTCGTCGCCCAGCACCTCCTCGGCCAGGACAAGTCGTACTGAGACCGCGGCTCAGCGGCAGGCGGCGTCGACCCGGTGGACCGGGCGTACCCGACGGCCCAGCCCCTCCAGCAGCGAGTCCTCGACGTGGAAGTCGTGGATGCGTAGCCGGTACCGGGGCAGTTCCTCCTCGGACGGGCAGAGCACCTGCCCGCGTACCTGGTCCACAGGCACGTAGCGCACCCCGCCGCGCTCCTGGAGGATCACCATGTTGACGTCGTCGGTGGTCACCACGTGTCCCCGGATCTCCTCGGTGGCACCGGCGGCTGTCGCGCCGGGCTCACCCACTGTGGTCACCGTCAACGGCAGCACCGGCGTGCTGATCACCGGCAGGGCCGCCCAGACCAGCACCACCAGCACGGCGAGTTGGGTCACCGGGGCGAGCGGCCGGATGACCATCCTGGGCAGCGGTCCGGCCACGAAGAGAGCCAGCAGCGGCGGTACCACAAGCAGCACGATCGGCAGCGCCTCCGCCTGCCGCCAGGCGTCCCGCAGCGTCGGCACGAGCAGCCAGAGATAGCCGGCGTACGCCGCGACGACGATCAGGGCGCGTACGGCGGGGCGTTCGTGCAGACGTTCCGGCCGGAGCTGGAAGGCCGCCGCGAAGGCGGGCAGCAGCAGCGGGAGGTACAGCATCGGCCAGGTCACCAGGGCCATCAGGAAACTCGCCGCGACGAACCAGCCCGGCGTGATCTCGGTCCACCTGGCGAAGAGCGGCCGGCGGGCCAACCGGTGCCCGCTGGCGACGAGCACCCCACCGAGCGCGAAGACCGCGACAAGCACCGTGGAGAGCAGGCGGGCCGCCGTGGTGAGGAAACCGGCGAGCAGGTTGACCGGTCCCACGTTGGCCACCAGCAGCAGGGTGGTCTGCAACTCGCCGCCGGCCTCGATGCCGAGCCGCAGCACCGAGAAGATCGCCGGTACGCCGACCACTGCCGTCCAGAACGACTGGCTCGCTCGGGCCCGGCGCTCGGCCGGGTCCCAGCCGCTGTCGCCCCTCGCCGGTGTGCTGACGGAGGCGGGTACGAGTTGCTCCGCCGGCGGCGTCGACCCGGCTGGCGTCACTGTGGGTGGCGTGGCGGTAGGTGGCACGGCGGTCCGGGGCACGGACGGCGGTGGCCGACCGGCGTCCGACCCGCCGGAGGTGGTGGCGGGCGCGGTACTCATCGCTGTGGTGCCTTGTCGTCGAAGTCGACGAGCTTCGGCACGTCCAGCGGCTGTGGTTGTCGCTTCTCAGCCCGCAACCACGGCCCCAGGGTCCGGTTGTACGCGGTCTGCCACGGGCTGGCTTCCCCGTTGCGCCCCTGCTGGTAACTCTTGTCCAGGAAGTACGCCACCAGGTCGCGCAGTGCGGGGTCACCGATCGGCACCCCCACGCCGAGCAGCTCGCTGGTGCCGAACGGCATGTCGACGATCTCGAACTCCGTCGGGTGTCGGGCCACGAAGCCGGCGAGGATCGTCTCGTCCGAACTGACCGCGTCGTACTTGCCGGCCCGGATGCCCTTGACGCAGTCCCAGACGTCCTTCACCACGAGCGTGGAGACCTGGTGCTTCTCCAACTCCGCCTCGGTGGTGGAGCCACCACTTGTGCAGATCTTGTACTCCGGGTTCCGCAGGTCCTCGATGGTGCGGATAGCGGCCCGGTGCCGGTTCGGCACCAGCACCTCCTGGGTGGTGACGAAGTACGGCCCGGCGAAGCTGACCTGCTTCTTACGATCCTCGGTGATGGAGAAGCTGGAGACGACGAGGTCGACGACGCCGCCCTGGAGCGCGGGAATCCGGTCCTCGGTGGACACGTTCACGAACTCGACGCGGTGCTCCCCCTCGTAGCCGAGGGAGGCGGCGATGTAGCGGGCGATCTCCACGTCGAAACCGACGTGGACGCCGTTGCGCACCTCGCCCATCAACGGTTCGTCGTCGGCCACCCCGATCCGCAGGACGGGTTGGCCCCAGATGTGCGACTCGCGGAGCTTCTCCTGCACGGACGGCAGTTCCGGCTCCCGTTGGCTGTCGCAGCCGGCCGCCGCCCCGAGCAGCAGCGTCAGGGCGACCGCGGTGGTGGTGGCCACCGAGCGCCACCGGGAGTTGGAGAGGCTTACACCCATCGGCCACCTCGCTACGGATCGAGTTACGTGTGGCACTGAAAGTAGTCGTCCCTGTCGAGTCGACGCGATCCGGGCGGCGGGTTCAGCGACCGCTGATGTTGACAAGCGACAGCAGGTGGGCGACCAGGGTGATGGGCACGCCGAAGGCGGGGATGAGACTCATCGGCAGAGTGGACATGAGCCCGGTGTCGACGTCGGTGAGCAGGAGTCCGGCCGGACTTGTCGAATAGAGGACACCGAGCGTGACGGCGAGGACGAGATCGGCGATGCCCAGTGCCGTCCAGACGACGAAGAGCCGGCGGCCGCGACCGACCACGAAGGCCGCCACCAGCGGCGCGGTCAGCCCGACGGCCACGTCGCCGAGACCAGCCGGCAGCGCGAAGCCGGCCGGCAACGCGTCGACGGCGAGGAGCGCCAGAAAGGCCAACCCCGCGACCCGCCAGGTCTGCAGCAGGGTGAGGAACCTGAGGTCGAGGCGGCGGGCCCAGGCACGGAACCGCGACGACCGGACGGCGAGGACGAGCACCGTGAGTGGCGGCACACAGGCGGCCAGCGCGAGGGCCACCGGCGGGTCGCCGGGTGGGGTACGGAAGGCGCCCAGGGCGCTCGCCGCGAGCACGGCGCAGAACCAACCGACGGCGGCGAGCGCCGGTGGCGTCAACGCCCAGGGAGACCTGGTGAGTACGGGCGTCGTCACAACCCCTCCAGTCACTTGTGTTTTGCAAGTGACTCTAGGGAGGTAACTTGTATCTCGCAAGTGACTTGGAGGTGCGAATGTCATCGGCCCGGAACGCGGCACCCCGCTCGGACTGTGCGATCGCCGGCACATTGGATCTCATCGGCGACAGGTGGTCCCTGCTCATCGTGCGGGACCTGCTGTTCCGCGGCGAACTCCGGTTCGCGGACCTGGCGGCCTCGGCCGAGGCAATGCCCACGAACACGCTCACCGACCGGCTACGCCGGCTGGAGGAGTGCGGGATCCTGGTGCGCCGCCCCTACAGCGAGCGCCCCCCGCGGTACGAGTACCGACTGACCGACCGCGGGCGGGACCTCGCGCCGGTCCTCGACAGCATCGCCACCTGGGGAACGACCCACCTGCCCGGCACCCGACGCCTCGGTGCCGACTGATCCGCGCCGGCACCGGCCGTCCTCGCGGGCAGCAGCTCGGCTGGCGCCCCGACAGGAGGCCGGGGTACGACGGGCGACCCGAACGCCCGCCGCACCCCGGTGTAGTGGAGCGGAACCTCAGCGGACCGTCAGGGTGCCCACGGCCGGCAGTGGCGCGACGACCGGCGGTAGCTGCTTGGCTTCGCCCCGAGCCGGCGCGCCCTGAGCGGCCAGGTCACTCTTGGAGGTGTCCGCGCGTAGCGCCGCCTCGGGCTCCGGCAGATCCTCGAACGGCTGGACGTCGCCGTGGCAGACCTTGCCCGGCTTCGGCAACGTCAACCGCAGCAGGTACGCGTCGACGGCGCCGTCCACACAGGCCGACGTGCCGTACGCGGTGTGTCCCCAGTTGTCGCTGGCGAGCAGCCGACTGTTCGGCAGCAGTCGGGCCGCGGCGACCGCACCCGCGTAGTTGGTGGCCGGATCCCAGTAGTTGCCGACCACAAGCACCGGGCTGTACGTGCGGCGGTTGAACGGACCGGTGAAGCGATCCTCGTCGCGTACCGTCCAACTGTCACGGGCGCACGGCGAGCTGGCCCAGGTCCAGAGCCGCCCGAAGTACGGGTCACGCTGGTCCGCCCTGGCGGCCTGCGCCGGCCAGGAGGCGGCGTCGCGGGGGTGGTTAGCATCGGTGCAGTCGACGCCGAGGAACGCCTCCAGGCCGTTCTCGTACGGGAAGTCGTAGGCACGGGCCTGCTCGCGGGCCGTGACGGCGCGCTGGAGCACCGAGGCTCGGGCCTGGTCGCGGGTCACCCGGGACGCCGACGGGTCCGTCAGCATCAGCAGGTCGTAGGTGAGGTAGGCCACGTCCAGGTAGCCGTACGGGCCGTACAGGCCACCGAGGATCGCGCCGATGAAGTCGGCGTAGGTGAAGGTGAACTCGCCCAGGTCCGGGTCCTCCAGGACCAGCGGGTTCGCCTTCAACCTTTTGGTCACCGTTTCGAAGAGGGCGACCGGGTCACCGGAGGCCAGCGGGCAGGCGTCCACACCTGAGGTCTTGCACCGCTTGAGAATCTCGCGCAGCGCCTTGTGCGCGCCCTGCGCGCTGCGCATCCGCTCCTCCTGGCCGACGTCGCCCGCCGTGCCGACGCCGAACCATGCCGTGGCATCCAGCACGCCGTCGATCACCAACGCGCGCACCCGGTCCGGGAACATGTTGGCGTAGTACTGGCCGAGAATGCTGCCGTAGCTGAAGCCGAGGTAGGTGAGTCGCTTGTCGCCTACCGCACGGCGCAGCACGTCCATGTCACGGGCGACCTCGGCCGTGGACATCGCGCCGCTGATCGGCTTGCCGGTGGTGGAGCAGGCCTTGCCGACCGCGATCGAGGAGGCGACGTACGCCTTCTCCTCGTCCCGCGTGTACGGGAAGGCCACGGACAGGCCCTCGTACGCCCGGGCCTGATCCTTCACCGACGAGAAGCACTTGACCTGCTCGCTGGCGCCGACTCCACGCGGGTCCACGCCGACGACGTCGAACCTGTCGAGCACGTCGTCACCGAGGAAGTAGGGCGCGGCGAGCGCGATGCTGGTGCCCGAGCCCCCCGGGCCACCCGGGTTGAGGAAGAGACTGCCGATCTTGCGCTTCTGATCCCGCGCCTTGACCCGCAGCACAGCGATCTCGGTCGTCGCCCCCTTCGGCTGGTCGTAGTCCAGCGGCAACCGCACGGTTGCGCACTCGGCGTAGTCGTAGCACCGGTACCAGTCCAGTTTGGGCGTCGGCACCCGGTCCACCCGCATCCGTTCGGCGATGCTGGTGCGGTGCGAGACGATCGCGGCACCACCGCCGATAGTGGTGGACGCGGCGGCGGGTGTGACAGCCGCTCCGGTGAGAAGCACACCGACGAGCCCTGCTGCGGCCAGGCTCCGGATTGGTCGTGGCATGTGGACGCCTTCCGGTGGGAGACGGGACAGGTCGAGCCGAGGGCTCGACAAACGCCACTCTAGAGACGTCCGGCGATGAATGCCGCCCGCACAGAAGGCGCATTTCCGACTCGGCAGGTGCTGTCGCGGCGGCCACTCCCTCCGGCAAGCTGTTGTTTGTCAGGTGTTACGCGTGGTGAAGCCGGCTGCTGTTGACAGATCGGCATTCTCCGACATTCTGGACGGGTGAGACGGTTCCCAGGATCCGACGCACGGACCGTGGCGGTGGTCGCGGCCCTGGCGGCGTTCTGGCTGTTGGCGGCGCTTGTCGTGGGGCGCCGGGAGGACCTGCTGGGCGTCGCGGGGGCACTGCTCTGCGTCGTGCTCGCCACCGTGGCCGGGGTGGCCGTCACCGCTGCCCGGCAGCACGACGCGGAGGTTCGGCCGGATCGGGGGCAGACATCCACCGGGCCGGGCATCGAGGCGTCCGGCATCGATGCCGACACGCTGGAGACCCTTGGCGACCGGGACGCGGTTCGGGCCATGCGGGACCGGTACCGCCGCGATCGGCCGGGACGCTGACGTCGGTGATCCGTGCGGGCGCTCAGCCGCTGGTGAGCGTGGGCGAGGCCAGCCCGTTCAGGCCCCTGCCCGCCAGGCAACGGTAGGTGAGGTCGGTTTCCGCGTCGGCCGGTGGTAACACCTCAAGATTCCATCCAGCAGTCTGGCGCACCCCGCTGACCAGCCGGAACGTCTCCTCGTTGCAGACCTGACGCACCTGCGGATCCGCGACGATCTCGTCGTGGTCGGCATCGACGAGGGCGGCCGGCAGCTGCCCCTGGGCGTAGCTCTCCCAGGTGTGCCGGGCATCGCAGGGCATCCGGCTGGCCTCGGCCCGCTGGGCACGCACCTGCACCGGCCCGAAGCACTCCAGCTCCGGCGCGCACTGGGCAGCGGCGGGAAGCGCCTCCGGGTGGGTGGCGCAACCCGGGCGGAGCAGCCCGGTCGCCGCCGGACGAGCCGGCGTGCTGGGCTGCGGCGACGGCACACCACCCGCCGCCCAGGCACCGACGCCCGCTGAGGCGGCGAGGGCGACCACCCCGGCCGCGCCCAGGAACCAGCGTCGACGACGGCTGCGCTCGGCGGATCCGCTCCCGGCCGGCGGGGCGGGGCGGCCGGCATCGCGGGCACCGGCGGCGCCACCGACAGGTCCCGCCGGAGCCGTCGACGCCGCCGAGCCGTCAAGCGTCAGGTTGGTGAGCATGTCGCGCAGCTCAGCGGCGGACGGCCGGTCGCCGGGGTCGTTGGCCATGCCGGCCCGCAGGACGTCGACAAGTTCCTCCGGGATACCGGGCAGGCCGGGGATCGGCTGGTGGAACATCTCCAGCACGGTGACCAGGCTCGGGTTGCGCTCGCTCTGCCAACGCGGCGGCCGGCCGTGCATGACCGCGTAGAGCGTGGCGCAGAGCGCGTACACGTCGACGGCCGGCGACGGCGGGCTGTGGCTGAACATCTCCGGAGGCGCGTACGCCGGGGTGAGCACCTCCAGCGCGACCGAGGCGTCCCGCATCTCGGCGACCACGGCAAGCCCGAAGTCGGCGAGCACCGCCGAGTTGAAGTGCGAGTGCAGGATGTTTGCCGGCTTGACGTCGCGGTGCAGCACGCCTGCCGCGTGCGAGTGGGCGATGGCGTCCGCGATCTTGACGCCGAGATCACGAGCCTCGACGGCGCCCAGCGGCGAGTTGCGCATCCGCTCGGCGTACGACCCGTCGCAGAGTTCCATGATCAGGTAGGGGTGCTGGTCGATGGTGACGCCGACGTCGAACAGGTCCACCACGTGCGGGTGGGACGACATCCGACCGGCCGCGCGCGCCTCGCGCAGGAAGCGGGCCTGGTCCCGGTCGCTGGCCAGGGTCCGGTTCTCCACCTTGACCGCCACCTCGCGGCCCACCGATATCTGCGTCGCGCGGTAGACCGTGGCGTAGCCACCTCGGGCAAACACCTGCAAATCAGTCAGACCAGGCACGATGGGCGTCGGCAGGGCGCCGGGCGGGGTGTCGGTCACAACCTCGAAAATACCGAACTCTGCCGGCCGCTCAGTGAACCGCATCGGTGGCCGGCCCCACACCCGATGTTCCGGCACCGCGACGGGCGTCGTCCGGCACCGGCTCGGCAGGCGTCGATCCGCTCCCGCCCGCCCGGTCGGTGACATCCGGGACGCCGGTCATACCAGGGCTCGCGGACCGCCGCGCGTCCCACCAGAGGCCCGCGGCAGTGGCCAACGCGCCCAGGCCCTCCCAGGCCGCCACCCCGAAGAACCGCCCCGGCGCGATGTCGGCGAGCACCGCGATGGTGAAGACCGTGAACGTGACGAGCCGGAACACCACTGTGAAGCGGTAGAAGGCGCGCCACTCGGTGGCCGTGGCGAGCAGGTAGTAGACCCCCATGTTGAACGAGGCCATCGAGGAAGCCGTCACGAAGACGCCGGTGTAGTCGCCCGGGGCCCGGGTCTGCGGGATCTCGAAGCCGAGCATCCGCAGCAGCGCCTCCGGCCAGAGCAGGCCGACCGCCCCCATCACCAGTGCCAGCACGCCGAACACCGCGATCGTCCACCCCGCGACCGAACGCGGCAGCCTCATCTTCGCCCTCCCCCTCGACGGCACGGCCGACGACATCGACGGCTCCGTGCACCCGTCACGCTAGCGGCCCGCTCAGACCGGCCACATCCCCGAAACCGGCAGATCCGTACCCGCCGTCGATGCACCCTGACGATTCGGGCCCGGCCTACGGACATCCCGGACAGCACTGCGGGTCCCGACAGCGCCGCCAGCCGGGCAGGCGACGGCCGCCGGTGGGCACTGTCAGCCGGGGGTACGCAGGCGGGTGAGCAGCGCCTCCGCGGCGGCCCGTTCGCTGCGCTGCTCGGTGGCGTAGGACAACCGGACCGCGTCCTCGGCGCTGGCCTTCGCCTCCGCCGGTCGCCCGCACGCGGCCAGCGCCTCGGCCAGTACGCTCGCCGCGACCACCTGGCTGCGGACGTCCTCGGCCTGGACGCGCACCGCCCGACGGGCCCAGTCCAGCGCCTGCTCGCGCTGGCCGTGGGCGAGCAGGGCCGAGGCGTAGCGGGCCATCGACTGCCGGCGGGAGAAGAGCAGGGACGGGGTGGTGGCCGCCATCGTGGCGACCGGGGCGAGCAGACCGACAGCGGTGCCGGAGTCGCCTGCCGCCAACCTGGCGGTGGCCAGCAGCACCCGAGGGGCGACCTGGGCCGGTGCCTGCGGGTTGTGCGGTTCCACTGTGGTGAGCACCGCGCGGGCGTGCCGCTCGGCACCTGCCACGTCACCCATCTCCAGGGCGACGAAGCCGCGCAACGTGCCGGCCATCCCGGTGAGCAGCGGGTGACCGGTCCGGTGGCCGTACGCGAGCGCGTCGGTGAGCAGGTCCGCGGCGTGCTCCGGCTCACCCAGCCCGCGGGCGACCACGCCCCGGACCACGAGCGCGAAGCCCTGCCCCCAGTCGTCGGAGGCGGCGGCGAAGTCCCGGTACGCCCGCCGGGCCTCCCGGTCGGCGTCGACAAGCTCACCCAGCTCGGCGTTGGCGTACGCGTCGACAGCCCGCAGGGTGCCCACCGCCCACGCCTCGCCGACCCGTTCACCGAACGGCAGGAAGACCCGAGCCAGCCGGCGCGCCTCCCGCAACCGCCCGGCGAGCAGCCGGGCGAAGGCGGTGGTGCCACGCAGCCACGCCCGCCCGTACGGATCCTTCAGCTCGGCGAACAGCCGGGCGGCCCGGCCGAGCACCGCGTCGGTGCCGGCGAAGTCGCCCCGGGTGGTGGTCACCCAGGCCAGGTTCTGCAACGACCACGCCTGGCCCCGGCGGTCCCCGACGGCCAGGCTGACCTGGTACGCCGCCGCGAGTCGACTGCTGGCCTGGCCCAGCCGCCCGACCAGGAAGTCGGTCATGCCCAGCCGACGCATCGCCGACGCGCGCAGTGCGGGCAGGTCGGCGTCACCGGCCACCTGCAACGCCTCCCGCCAGCAGGACTCTGCCCGTCGGAGGTCACCCATCACCTGCTGGGCCTGCCCGGCGAGCAGCAGGGCACTGGCCCGGGTCGCCGGATCTCCCGCGTTCGCGGCGATCTTCTCGGCCGAGGCCAGGGCGTCGGCGGCCCGGCCGACCTGGAGCAGGGCCCGGGCGTGCGCCACCCGGTCGACCGCGGGTATCCCGTCGCGGGCCAGTTCGGCGGCGCGTTCGGCGTACTCGACGGCCAGCGCCGGCTCCCCGGCGTGCAGCGCCCGGCGGGTGGCCCGGCCGAGTGCCGCCACGCCCAGCGGCGCGACCGCCCGGGCCGGCGCGTCCGGACGTAGCGTGACCGCGTCGGCCAGCGCGCTGGCCCGCTCGACGTGCTCGGCCACGAAGTCGTCCCGGGCCGGCTCCGAGAAACCACCCGGGCCGGTCCCGGTACCGCTACCGCTGGCTGCGGTGGCCTCGGTCGCCGGAGCCGCCCAGCGGGCCAGCGCGGCGTGCCGTTCCGCCAGCTCCGCCTTGCTGATCCCGGAGTACGCGGCTTCCCGCATCAGCGGGGTGGCGAAGGCGTAGCCGCTGCGGGTGCGGTGCAGCATCCGGCGTTGCAGCAGCTCGTCCACGGCCCGTTCCAGCTCGACCGCGGCGACCGCGGCCGGGCGGCCGTCCCGACCGGTGCGTTGCTCCCAGAGCGCCTCCAGCGCACCGTCGGGCACCGTGTCGCCGACCACCGCGGCGTCCCGCAACACCGAGCGGGCCTCGGCGGGCAGGGCGTCGATGCGGGCGGCGAGCACCGCCGCGAGGTCCCGGGAGAGCAGCCGGCTGCCCAGCGAGCCGGGCGCGAGCCGCCAGCTGTTGCGCGCACCGGCGGTGAGCGCGCCGCGCTCCATCAGCAGGGTGACCAGTTCGGCAAGGTAGAAGGCGTTGCCCTGGGCGGTGGCGAGCAACCGGTCGGCGTCGGGCTGGGGCAGCCGTCCACCGCCGAGATAGCTGGTGAGCAGCCGGGCCGCGTCGGCACCACGCAGCGGCGGCAGTGGCTGCACCTCGGCGTCGGAGACCCGGGCCAGGGTGCCGGCGGCCCGCACCAGCTCGGGTCGGCCGAGCAGCAGCACCAGTACCGGCCCGGTGAGCCGGGACAGCGTGACCTCCAGCGCGCCGATGGTCTCCGCGGTGGCGTCGTGCAGGTCGTCCACGATGACCACCAGCGGCGCCTCCTCGGCGAGGGCGCTGAGCAGGTCGGCCACCGCGTTGGGCACCGCGTCGGCGTCGGCCGGCGGCTGGGCGGTGCTCCACTCGCCCTGCTCCGTCGGCCCGCCGGCGGGTAGTTCCGCGTACCCGAGCAGCGCCAGCAGTTGGTCGATGGCGACCGGGGCCGGCTCCGTCCGGGTGCGGCTGAGCCGTTGCCCGAGCCGGCGCAGCCGCTCCTCCACGGCCGCGCGGGTGACAGCCGTGGCGGTGTCGTTGGGCAGCCCCGTCGCGGCGCGGACCAGGTCGGCCAGGGGAGCCAACCGGCGCCGCTCACCGAACGCCGCGCAACGCACCGAGAGGACCCGGGCACCGGTGTGCGCGGCGTACCGGCCGGCGCCGACGTCGTAGCCGGCGGCGAGGCGTTCCACCTCGGCGGCGAACCGGGACTTGCCGATGCCCGCCTCGGCCGTCATCAGCAGCACCCGGGGCTCGGTACGGTCGATCACCTCGGCGAGTCGACCGGCCACCCGGCCGATCTCGGTCTCCCGCCCCACGAACGGCGCCTCGTCGCCCAGACCGGAGCGGGTGCCTGGCGCGTCCAGCAGGCCGAGCAGTTCGTACGCCTCGACCGGCTCCCGCTTGCCCTTGAGCCGCAGCGGTCGCAACGCCCGCCAGCTCGCCACGTGCCGGGTGGCCGCAGAGGTACGCCCACCGGCGTACACCGCGCCGACGGCGGCGGCGTCGGCCAGCCGGGCTGCGGTGTTCACAGTGTCGCCGATGACCGTGTACTCGATGGCGGCCTGGATGCCGGCGATGACGTCACCCGTGTTGAGGCCGACCCGCAGCCCCAACGGCGCGCCGCCGCCGCGCTCGTCGTCGAGGACCCGGCGGACCGCCCGCTGCATGGACAACGCGGCGCGTACCGCCCGCTCGGCGTCGTCCTCGTGGGCCACCGGCGCACCGAAGACCGCCATGATCCCGTCACCGGTCAGCTTGTCGACGTGCCCGCCGAAGGTCTTGACCGCCCCGGCCAGCGCGGCCAGCACCCGGTCGGTGACCGCGCCGACCCGTTCCGGGTCGAGATCCTCCGACCAGGAGGTGAAGTCGGACAGGTCCCCGAAGAGCACCGTCACCACCCGGCGCTCGGCGGCGGGCAGCGTCGCGGCGGCCGGCAGCGCGGCGCCACAGTTGTGGCAGAACCGGGCGCCGGGCACGGCGACGGTTCCGCACACCGGGCAGGTCACGCTGGATCCAACCTCGCGTCGCCACCGTCGGATTCCCGGCCCAGGTATTCGAGCTGGGCGCGTACCGACCATTCCGCGGCCCACCACAGCGACCTGTCGACGTCGGCGTAGACCGCGGCGACCACCTCGGCCGGGGTCCGGGCACCCGCGTCGAGTGCCGTCCGTACCTGGTCGAGGCGGGCGCGGCGGTGCGCGAGGTAGTAGTCCGCGGCGGCGGCGCAGTCGGCCAGCGCCGGGCCGTGTCCCGGCAGCGCCGGGATTCCCCGGTACGTGGACAGCAGCTCCAGGCTGGCCAGATAGTCGCCGAGGTGCCCGTCGGGATGGGCGACGACAGTGGTACCTCGACCGAGGATCGTGTCACCTGTGAGAACCACCCGTTGCCCGTCGCGCTCGACCAGGAAGCAGACCGAGTCGGCGGTGTGCCCGGGGGTGGTGACCAGGCGGACCGCCAGGCCGAAGCCGCCGAGGTCCTCGCCCTGCTCGGTGAGTGGCGGGCCGCCGATGGTGTGCGCCGGGTCGGCGGCGCGGACGTGCGCCCCGCCGAGCAGCTCGTGCAGGCGCGCGGAGCCCTCCGTGTGGTCGGGGTGCCCGTGCGTGATCAGCACCAGCCCGACCGGTCCCTGCGCGACGATCGCCGCGAGGTGCGCCTCGTCCGCCGGCCCCGGATCGACCACCAGTGCCGGCTCGCCGGACGCGGCCCGCAGCAGCCAGGTGTTGGTGCCGTCGAGCGTCATGGCCCCCGGGTTGGGTGCCCGCAACAACGTCACCCAGTCCGGCAGCTCGCTGGCGAGGGCGGTCACCGCCCCCGTCACATGCCCTCCCATGGCTGCGATCGTACGACTCCGCGAACGCGCCCCCGCGATCTTGCACTTCCGGTCCCCGATTCGCCCTCGTTAGGGGTGTTCGTCCCGGCCGGAAGTGCAAGATCGCGGGGAATTGCAGGGCGTGGTCAGGAGACTTCGACGATGAGCTCAACCTCGACGGGGGCGTCCAGGGGGAGTTCCGATACACCGACGGCGGATCGGGCGTGGCGGCCGGCCTCACCGAAGACGGTGCCGAACAGGTCCGACGCGCCGTTTATGACACCGGGTTGGCCGGTGAAGCCGGGCGCGCTGGCGACGAAGCCGGTCAGCTTCACGATCTTGACGACCTTCTCCAGACCGACAAGCGAATCGATCGCGGCGAGCGCGTTGAGGGCGCAGCGCTGGGCGAGCTGCTTGGCCTGCTCGGCGGAGACGCCGGCGCCGACCTTGCCGGTGGCCAGCAGCTTGCCCTCGGCCATCGGTAGCTGCCCGGAGACGTACACGTGCTGCCCGGACTGCACCGCCGGCAGGTAGCTGGCCACCGGCGGCACCACCTCCGGCAGCTCCAGACCGAGTTCCGCCAGCCTCGCGTGGGGTCCGTTGGCCACGACACTCATGCCTTCGGGCGCTTCAGGTAGGCGACCAGCTGCTCCGGGTTCGGCCCGGGAACGACGGAGACGAGTTCCCAGCCGTCCTCACCCCAGTTGTCGAGGATCTGCTTGGTCGCGTGGACCAGCAGCGGGACCGTGGCGTATTCCCACTTCTGCATCGGTGGAGGGCTCCCTCGGTGGCATGGACACTTCGGGGCACAGCCTACGGGCCACCGGCCGGCCGGGAAGCGGGACGCTGGTCAGCGCCGGGCCACTGCTCGGGGGCGCTGCGTTGCTCGGGCGCTGGCGGTAGCTCCCCACAGGGGCCGGCGTGATCGTAGGGCTGGGGGCAGCGCGTGCGGTCCGGCAGCAGCAGGTCGCAGAAGACCCGGTGCCTGTTGTTCTGGTCGTCGGCGGTGGACACCTCGGTCTCACCGGCGTCCAGTTCGAGCAGGAAGTTCAGCGAGGTCGCCACCCGACCGGCCAGCGCGGTGGCGGCGGCCAGATCGGTCACCCGGATGGGCAGGTGGATGACGTAGCCGGGGCCGTCCTCCTCCCGGCCGCCGGCCGGCTCGACACTCGTGACCGGGTCGACGGCACGCCGGTACGACCGCTCGTTCATCGGCAGCCGGCCGGAGGAGTCTCCGCCAGCCGTCCGGCTGCGCCGCCGTGGCCCGTCGGGAAACTGGGCTCGGGGGGTGTTGTCCGTGTCGCGCATGCACTGCCTCCGGGCGTCGTACCTGGTCACGGCGCCGCCCACCGGTCCGGGACCGAACCGCCCGGCCCCGGCCGGGGCGTGCCGGAGCGACCGTAGGACCGGGACACCGGTCCCATCAACAGGACGCGCGCGCCCGATGGCGTTTGGTCACATTTGCGACACCCGACCAGCGGAAAGCTGATCGCGATCTCCAAGCCGGAGACACCGGCCCCTCCGCAGCGGGGCCGCGGACCGTTACCCTTCCCGTCTGGACGGGCGCTTGGCCCGGCCACCCGATCCCACGCGCACCGCCCGTAGGCGGTGCTGCGCCGCACCCGGGGGGACCGATGACCCAGCCACCCGTCGGCGGCCCGACCGGCCCCACCGACCTTCCGCCGGCCGGCTCACCGGCCCAGCCCTCGCCGGCCACCGGGCCGGGTGCCCCGCCGGCGGGGGCCGGATACCCGCCCTATCAGCCACCGGCCACACCGCCGCGTAAGCGGGGAGCGCTGCTCGCCTCGCTCGCACTCGTCGTGGTGCTGCTGCTCTGCGCCGGGGGTGGCGTGGCCGCGTTCCTCACCCTGCGCAACACCGAGTCGGGCGAGGGCGCGCCGGATCCGTCGGTGGCGGTCGACGATTTTCTGACCGCGGTCTACCAGGACCGGGACGCCGCCAAGGCGGCTGGTCTGGTCTGCACCGCCGCCCGCGACCAGGACAAGATCCGGGCCAAGGTGGCCGAGGTCGAAGAGTACGTCTCGACCTACCAGAACCCCCGGTTCCGGTGGGACACCCCGACTGTGGACAACGAGACAGGTGACCGGGCGACAGTCACCACCACGGTGACCGTGACCACCGCCGATGAGAAGATCGCCGACCAGGATCTGCGCTTCACGGTGATTCGTAAGACCGGCTGGTGGGTCTGCGAGGTCGCCTGAGCACGCCGGATGGATAGGCTCGACGGGTGGGAGCAGCGCAGCGACCGACCGACCGGGCCGTCATCGACTGGCCCGCCCGCCTGCACGTGGTGACCGGCAAGGGGGGCACGGGCAAGACAAGCGTGGCCGCCGCGCTGGCCCTGGGGCTGGCCGCCGGTGGCCGACGCACCCTGCTGGTCGAGGTGGAAGGGCGGCAGGGCATCGCCCAGCTCTTCGGCACCGAACCGCTGCCGTACGCCGAACGGCACCTGGCCGACGCCCCCGGCGGCGGCGAGGTGTCGGCGCTCGCGGTGGACGCCGAGGAGGCGTTGCTCGAATACCTCGACATGTTCTACAAGCTCGGCGCGGCCGGCCGGGCGCTACGCAAGTTCGGCGCGATCGACTTCGCCACCACTATCGCCCCGGGTCTGCGCGACGTGCTGCTCACCGGCAAGGTCAAGGAGGCCACCACCCGCACTGCCGACAAGCGACGGGTGTACGACGCGGTGGTGCTGGACGCCCCACCCACCGGCCGGATCGGGCGTTTCCTCAACGTCACAGCCGAGACCGCCCGGTTGGCCAAGGTGGGGCCGATCAAGACGCAGAGCGACGGAGTCTCCGCACTGCTGCGCTCACCGATGACTGCCGTGCACGTGGTCACCCTGCTGGAGGAGATGCCGGTGCAGGAGACCGTCGACGCCATCGCCGAGCTGACCTCGCTGGGGTTCGGGGTGGGGCGGGTGATCGTCAACGGGACCCGGGCACCGCTGCCGACCGGACGACTGGTCACCGAGGCGGAGTTGGCCCGCGGCCTGCGTGCGGCGGGGCTGCCGGCCAGCGGCGGGATCGTCAGCGGCCTGCACGACGAGGCACGCGACCTGATGATCCGCCGGGAGCTGGAGGATTCGCTCCGCACCGATCTGGTGGAACTCGGCGTGCCCCTGGTCGAGCTGCCGCTGCTGCCCGACGGGGTGAACCGGGCCGGGCTGGACGTGCTCGCCGCCGCGCTCGTCGGGGGCGATTGACTCACACCTCACCTCGGCCTGGCGCGCGGAGCCGGTCAGCCCGATACGCTCGATTGGTGCCTTCCGACAACGCCGCGCCACCGCTGGACGTCGACCGGATCCTGGCTGACCCGGGCGTACGGATCGTGGTCTGCTGCGGGGCGGGCGGGGTGGGCAAGACGACAACTGCCGCCGCGCTCGCGCTGCGCGCCGCCGAGCAGCACGGCCGGCGCACCGTGGTGCTCACCATCGACCCGGCACGGCGGCTGGCCCAGTCCCTCGGCCTGACCGAGCTGGACAACACACCTCGGCAGGTCAAGGGCATCGACGTCGAGGACAGCGGCGGCGAGCTGCACGCCATGATGCTCGACATGAAGCGCACCTTCGACGACGTGGTGCTGGCGCACACCGATCCGACGAAGGCGGCGGAGATCTTCGCCAACCCCTTCTACCAGGCCATGAGTTCCACCTTCGCCGGCACCCAGGAGTACATGGCGATGGAGAAGCTCGGCCAGTTGCACGCGCGGGGCGAGTGGGACCTGATCGTGGTGGACACTCCCCCGTCGCGCTCGGCGCTGGATTTCCTCGACGCGCCGGCCCGGCTCTCGCGGTTCCTCGACGGGCGGATGCTTCGGCTGCTGCTCGCTCCGGCACGGACCGGCGGTCGCAGCATGTTCAGCCTGGTGACCGCCTCCTTCGGGATGTTCTCCCGGGTGGTCCAGAAGGTCATCGGCACCCAGCTGCTGACCGACCTGTCCGGCTTCGTCGCCGCGCTCGACTCGATGTTCGGCGGGTTCCGGCAGCGCGCCGAGCAGACGTACCGCATCCTGCAGGCACGGGAGACGGCCTTCCTGCTGGTCGCGACGCCGGAGCCGGACGCGGTCCGGGAGGCCGCCTACTTCGCCGGCCGGCTGGGCGCGGAGAAGATGCCGCTCGCCGGCCTGGTGCTCAACCGGGTGCACCAGCCGACGGCCGCCGAGCTGGGCGCGGCGGAGAGCCGTGCCGCAGCGGACCGGCTGGCCGCCGCCGGCGGCCACGAGGGCACCGTCGAGGTGCTCCGCGCGCACGCCGCCCTGGCCGAGCAGGCGGCACGTGAGCAGCAGGTGGCAGCGCGGTTCACCGAGGCGTTTCCACAGGTGCCGGCGGTGTCGGTGACGGCGCAGCCCGCCGACGTGCATGACGTCGACGGGCTACGGACGATCGCAACGGCCATCAGCCGTTCCTGACCGACTGTCGGCGCGGCGGTGCGCCGCAACCGACAGTGCCGGTTGGTCAGTTGCCGGCCCCGGCCAGGATCTTGTCCTTGCCGGCCTTGTCCTTGGCGTTCTTCTTCATCGCCGCCTCGAACATCTTGCGCCAGCTGGTGACCTGGGGGTGGCGACGCAGCAGCGCGCGACGTTCCCGTTCGGTCATGCCACCCCACACGCCGAACTCGATCCGGTTGTCCAGCGCGTCGGCCAGGCACTCGTACCGGACTGGGCAGCTCCGGCAGATCCGCTTGGCGACGTTCTGTTCGGCGCCCTGTACGAACAACGCGTCCGGGTCCCCGTTCTGACACGCCGCCAACGACGGCCAGTCAGTGATCATGCCCATCTGTACACGTCCCCCCTTGCAGTACTACCGACGCCGTCACGGGCCAGCCGGCAATCCCCCCGGATCGTCCGGCACGCCTTACCCCAAGGCGGCACAGACGACATGTGGCGCTGTCGCCGCCTACATCATGCTCTGTAGTCGCACGATTACGCAACGTTGTCGGCGAAATCCATCATTCCGGACACTCCCGGCTTCTTGGGCTCGGGACCGCCGCTTACCCCACCGAGGTCGGCGAAAACGCTGCGGGCCACCTCCACGAGGAGGAAACTCGGCTCGGATCCACGCAACCGGACACCCGGTGCCACGCGTCTAGCACAACGAGGACGGCGCGCGCAGGAAATGGGGAAAAGACGCCCCGGCGCCCCTCGTTACCTGTTCGCGTACCCTGTCGAGGTGACCTGGATGCGGAAACGTGACCACAACGTCCTGACCAACGCCGCATCGCTACTCATCTGTGGGCTGTTGGCCGGTGTGGTGGTTGCCGCCGCGGCTTTCCCCGCGGTGGCGATGTCGGGCCTGGCCGCGAAGGCCGGTGCGGAGACCTTCGGCGCGCTGCCGAAGGAACTCACAGTGGCCCGCGCACCCCAGATCAGTTATCTGCTCGCCTCCGACGGCAAGACGCCGCTGGCCACCATGTACGACGAGAACCGGCGGGACGTGAAGTTCGCCGACATCTCGGAGAACATGCGCAACGCGATCATCGCCGCCGAGGACCACGACTTCTACAACCACAACGGGGTCGACCTCAACGGCGTGGCCCGGGCCTTCGTCAACAACAGCCAGACCGGTGCCGACCGGCAGGGCGCCTCGACGCTGACCATGCAGTACGTCCGGATGGGCATCGCGTACTCGGCCACCCACCCGGCCGACGTGATCGCCGCGACCGAGGACACCAGCGCCCGCAAGCTGCGCGAGATGCGGTACGCCCTCCAGCTCGACAAGGAAATGTCGAAGGACGAGATCCTGGAGCGCTACCTCAACCTCGCCGCCTTCGGCAACGGCGCGTACGGGGTCTACGCCGCCAGCCAGGTCTACTTCAACAAGCCGCCGAAGGACCTGAAGATCGAAGAGGCGGCCATGCTGGCCGGCCTGGTGAAGGCCCCCACCTCGTTCGACCCGACCACCAAGGACGGCTACCCGCACGCGGTGGCCCGGCGCGACTACGTCATCGACAACATGGTCAAGACCGGGGCGATCACCCAGCAGCAGGCGGAGGAGGCCAAGGCCGTCAAGCTGGTGGTCAAGGGCAAGCGCGCACCGAACGGCTGCGTCGCCACCAACAAGAACGCCTGGGGCTTCTTCTGTGACTACTTCTACCGCTGGTGGATGTCGCAGGAGACGTTCGGTTCCACCACGTACGACCGGGAGCGGCGGCTCAAGAGCGGCGGCTACACCATCATCACGACGCTGGACAAGCAGGCGCAGACCGGCGCCGACAAGGCGGTCCGCGACGCCAAGTCGGTGAACTCCAAGGAAGCCGCGATGATCGCGGTTGTCGAGCCCGGCACCGGCCGGGTCCGGGCGCTGTCGGTCAACCGGAACTTCAAGCTTGACAACCCGGACAAGCCGAAGAACAAGCCGCACAGCGATCCGGTCCAGCGCAGGAAGGGCAAGCTCGGCAACTACCCGAACACGGTAAACCCGCTGCTGACCGGTGGCGACGGCATCACCGGCTACCAGGCCGGCTCGGTCTTCAAGATGTACACGATCGTGGCCGCGTTGGAGAAGGGCATCCCGCTCAGCTACACCTTCAACGCGCCGAAGCAGTTCAAGTCGGAATACATCATCGATCGGGGCAACCCCGCCGCCTGCGCCGGCACCCACTTCTACTGCCCGACCAACTCCGGCCTGAAGGCCGGCGGCGTGCAGAACATGTGGAGCGCCTTCTCCGCCTCGATCAACACTTACTTCGTCCCGTTGCAGCAGCAGGTCGGCGCGGAGAACGTGGTGGACGTGGCCAAGCGCCTGGGCATCCAGTTCCGGCAGAGCAAGGACGCGGAGTTCGCCAACAACAAGGAGGCCGCGCACCAGTGGGGCGCGTTCACCCTGGGTGTTTCGCAGGTCACCCCGTTGGAGCTGGCCAACTCGTACGCCACCCTGGCCGCCGACGGCAAGTACTGCGAGCCGATCCCGGTGCAGGAGATCCGGGACCTGGACGGCAACAAGCTGGACGTGGCCAACCCGCGCTGCGAGAAGCGGTTCAGCACCGAGGTGGCCCGCGCCGCGGTGGACGCGGCCCGCTGCCCGGTCGGTGACAACTCCTCCACCAGCAAGTGCGGCGGCAGCCGCACCGCCGCCGAGGTGAAGTGGAACGTCGGCAAGCCGGTGGCCGGCAAGTCCGGCACCACCGACTCCGAGAAGACCGCCTCGCTGGTCGCGATGACCAAGCAGTACGCGGTGGCCGGCATCCTGGCCGACCCGGACTGGCCGCAGACGAACGTCAAGATGAAGCACAAGACCAGCGACGGCATCAACCCGCCGGTCTGGCAGACGTTGAAGGCCGCCATGAAGGGCAAGAAGGGGATCGACTTCGAGCCGCCCGGCAAGAAGATCTCCCTGGGCGATCAGCGCACCATCCCGGGCGTCTCCTGCCTGGACCTCGACCGGGCCAAGTCCCGCCTCTCCGGTGCCGGTTTCGAACCGATCGTCTCCAGCACCCGGGTCACCTCCGACTGCCCCGCCGGCACCGCCGCCGGCACCAGCCCCAGCGGGCGCACCATCAAGGGCGGCATCGTGACGATCGTGGTCAGCGCCGGCAAGGCAAGCAACGACAACGGTGGCGGCAACGGCCGGCCGGGCAACGGTCCGTCCTCCGGTCCGCCAAGCAGCCCCGGCCGTCCACCGGACCGTCCCGGCGGCTGACCGGCCTCAGCGACGCTCGAACGGGCGGGCACCCCGAACCAGGGGTGCCCGCCCGTTCATGTTCCGGCAACCGCCGTCGGAGGGCGTACCCGCGCTGTCCGGCAGGACGACTCAGAGGCCGAGCTGGCGGCGTACCTCGGCGGCCACCCGGCCCCCCTCGGCCTGGCCGGCCACCGCGGCCTGGGCCGCCTTCATCGCCGGGCCCATCTGGGCCTTAGCGGTGAACCCGCCCGCGGCGAGCGCCTGCGTGACAAGCGCGGTCAGCTCGGCGTCGGAGAGCTGCTTGGGCAGGTAGCGGTCCAACACCTCGCCCTCGGCGGCCTCCTTGGCGGCCTGCTCGGTGCGGCCCGCGTCGGCGAAGGCGGTGGCGGCCTCACGGCGCTTCTTGGCCTCCTTGGTCAGCACGGCCACGACCTCGTCGTCGCTGAGCTCCCGCTTGGCCTTGCCGGAGACCTCGGCGGTACCCACGGCGGCCAGCGCCATCCGCAGGGTGGAGGTGGTCAGCTCGTCGCGGGCCTTGAGGGCGGCGCGCATGTCGGCGGTGAGGCGGTCCTTCAGCGTGCTCATGGACGGTCAAACTACCCTGATCGGCATGCGAAAGCGCACACTATTCCGGCTCGCCACCGCTACCGCCGCGGCGGGTGCCACCGCCCTGGCGTACGCCTCCCTCGTCGAGCGCAACATGTTCACCCTGCGCCGCTTCGACGTGCCGGTGCTGCCGACCGGCACCGAGCCACTGCGCGTGCTGCACCTGTCGGACCTGCACATGACCCCCAACCAGGTACGCAAGCAGCGGTGGGTCGCCTCACTGGCCGCCCTCGATCCCGACCTGGTGGTGGTGACCGGGGACAACATGGCGCACCCGGGCGCGGTACCGGGCGTACTGCGGGCGCTGCAACCCCTGCTCGACTACCCGGGCGCGTTCGTGTTCGGCTCGAACGACTACACCGGACCGGTCTGGAAGAATCCGTTCAGCTACTTCCTCCCCGACCGGGAGTACACCGAGGGAGTCGAGCTGCCCGCCGAGGAACTGCGTGACGTGTTCACCGGGGCCGGCTGGGTCGACCTGAACAACCGCCGGACCACGGTCAAGGCAGGTGGCCGGGCGATCGACATGGCCGGCGTGGACGACCCCCACGTCGAGCGGGACGACTACGCCTCGGTCGCCGGCCCGACCTCTCCGGACGCCGACCTCTCCATCGCGCTCACCCACTCGCCCGAGCCGGCGTTGCTCGACGAGATGGCCGCTGACGGCTTCGGGCTGCTGCTCGCCGGGCACACCCACGGTGGCCAGGTGTGCGTACCGGGGGTGGGGGCGTTGGTGACCAACTGCGGGCTGCCCCGGTCGATGGCGAAGGGTCTGCACCGCTGGCCCGGGTCGGACTCCTGGCTGCACGTCTCCGCCGGGCTCGGCACCCACCCGACCGCCCCGGTCCGGTTCGCCTGCCCACCGGAGGCCAGCCTGCTCACCCTGATCCCGCGCTGACCGCCCGCACCCGGGTACCGAGTTTGAGCCCCGGGACGGGTGGGCTACTATTTGTCGGCACGCCTCGGGGTGTGGCGCAGCTTGGTAGCGCGCTTCGTTCGGGACGAAGAGGTCGTCGGTTCGAATCCGGCCACCCCGACCAGAGTAAGTGCAGCTCAGGGCCGGTTTCCTGTGAAGGAACCCGGCCCTGAGTCGTCTTCCGGGAATGCCCTTGGGAGAAATCTGGGAGACGATCATAGGGAGTTGTGTTCTCCCGGCGTCCCTATGTCCGCGTTTTCAGTAGTCGGTCAAGTGCCGCCACCGGTGAACCGGGGGCCATCTCCCGGCGGACTGTGAGCGCCGCTTCCCACAGGCCGGACAGTCCCACCACGAGCCGCTGCCGCATGTCCGGCGTGACGTGCGAGTAGCGCGCCTGTATCGAGCCGTCCTCATGCCCCATCCGCTCATCCATGAGCTTTGCAGGTATGCCCAGCTCGACCATGGTCGTCTTGTGGGTGTGCCTGAGTCCATGCGGCGTAAGGCGGGGCGCGATCGGGAGCCAGCATGAGTCAGCACGGCCAGCAGCGTTCCGGCCGCGTGCCGGCACCCCGGGCCAGGGGTCCGCGAGCACTGGTACCGGGCGCGCATCCTGTGGCGCCTTCTTCGCGTACCACCCGGTAGCCGCTGGGCGGAAAAGCCAGGTCGTGAAGCTGTTGCGCCGCCAGTGAGCGGCCAGCTCTCCCGATGGGCCACCGCCCCGGATGTACCCCAATTCCTCGGCCGCGACCTCAACCTTGGCGCGCGTCATCTCTCGTACCGACTCGGGTCGGTTCAGGACGGTCGAGGCGGTGCCGATCGATACGCCGGCCCGCCGGGCCACGTCCGCGAGCTTTGGCCCCGGTCGCTGTGCTGCGCCGTTGGCGGGGCGGTAGCCGCGAAAGACGTACTTGAGGCCATGACACGGGCAGGGCTGCGGCTGCGTACGGGCGATGTGCTCTGACAGCAACTCGAATAGCCACGCGGGCAAATCAAGCGTGCGGTGTGAATCGTCTTTGGGCGGGCAGCGGTGAAACTCTCCCGTGTCGAGTTCGTATAGCTGCCACTCCACCCTGAGCCCGGCCGAACGGACGTACTGAGTTTCGAGCCCGACCAGCTCACCCCACCGCATTCCCGTGTAGCCCTTGAGAACAACCGCGACGAATTCGTCATCACGGCCGGACAGGAGTGCGGCCCGCTCTGCGAGCAACAGGATGCCAATAGGGTTGGTGACTGCCTTTTCGGGGCCGCGATTGCGGGAGCGTCCGGCGCGCTTGCCTCGCCCACGGCGGCGCGTGGCGGGGTTAGCGTCGCGCAGCCCCTCGTCAACCGCGTCGGCAAGAATAAGGTGGAGGGTTGCGCGCCAGGTTTTGATGCTCGACTCGGCATAGCCGAGCGCTCTTTCTTGCTTCTCCCAGGTTGCAACGTCGGTGGCCGTTATTTCGGCAATGACGGAGTGTTCGAACGTGGGTAGCAGGTGTTCCTCAATGTGGCGCTTGTAGTTCTGCAATGTGGAGGCGGCCAGGTCCTGAGCCGCGTACCACCGGCTCACGAACTGCCCAAAAGTTGTCCGACTCTCGGCCGGATCGCGGCGGCGACCGGCACGAACCTTCGCCTCTTCATCGTTGGCCGCGCGTTCTGCCTCACGCTTAGTGCGGAAGCGAATGGTTCTGCCGTGTTCGTCGCTGACGGTCCCGTACTTTCCGTGCTCGATTTTGTACCGGCCACGCCAGTAGTCTCCGCGCTTTTCGGCGTACCCCAATCGATTTCCTTCCGTAGACGGTGATGCCGCCCAGCATCTCGCCGGGCGGCATCAGAGGTGAGCTAGGCCGCGATAGACGGTTGTTCGGCCGTGTTGCGCGCCCGGCGGGGTCGGCGTGCTTTGAGTTGAAGTGCCGGTGCGCCACTTTCTGATCGACCTGATCGGCTAGGGAATGGTGCGGAAGTCTCGCGGCGCAATGGGGTAGCGCTCGCTGGGCGACGCTCGAACAGGCGCACCATTTCCGTGATGTGTTCGTTCGTGAAGCGGTAGCCTCCACCGATCCAACTGAACGGGATGCGCCCTTTCCGGGCTTGCTCCTTTACCCACCATTCGGAACAGCGGAGGATTTTGGCAACTTCTGCTGGTCGGTGCAGCGGCCCAGGGTGGCCGGGCGGGTTGTCGCGGTGAGGCTTCAGGCTGTGCGGCTTCACTGGCGAGGCTCCTCACGGTCGCGGGGTACGGCGTCGAGGTAGATGCGGCGCCGCCTACCTCGACCGCGCCGCCGTGGAAAAGGTCTGCCAGCGCGGGGTGGCGCTGCGCGGCGGCGCCACCGGCCCGGCCGACGTGCCGACCGCCCGCAACGTGCTGGACGACCTGCGGGCCGTGTGGGTGCCGTCCGAGCGCGGCCAGCATTGGGACACCCTCGCCGGTCGGCTGGCCGACCGGTTCCCGGAGGCGTATTCCGCGGTGACCCCGGAGGCCCTGTCCGCGCTGGTGCGCGGCAAGGGTGTCGAGTCACGCAACGTGAAATCCGGTGGGGCGACCCGCAAGGGCGCGTACCTCGCGGACATCACCACCGCCGCGCAGCAGCGCGACGGTGGCGCCGGCTGAGCGCCGGTAGCGCGGCGGGTAGCGGACCGAGCCCGGGTAGCGGCGGCGCTACCCGGGCCGCTACCCGCCCCACCAGCACCGATCTTCACCGGTAGCGGTAGCGGCGTATCCCGCCTACCGCCGGTAACCCCCTGTTTGGAGTCTCCCGTGACCCTCATCGTGGCCGCTACCAGCACAAACACGCCCGGAATGTCCGTAGCCCTTTTCGCCGGAATTGCCCTACTCGTTGCTGTCGGTTACGGCGCCGCCTGCTACGTCCGCCCGTTCACTGCCTGTCACCGCTGCAACGGCACCGGCACCGCCCCGCTGACCCTGTGGAAGCGGCTCCTACGCCGCACCACCGGCCCCCGCGCCCTGCGCGGTCGGCACGACTGCCACCGCTGCACCGGCACCGGCCTGCGCCTACGCATCGGCCGTCGCGCGGTCAACCACCTGCGCCGCACCCGGCGGGCCGGTCGGTGACCCGCCGGCCCGCCGGTCACACCGACTGGTGCGGCCGGGACCACCGCTGCAACCTCGGCGAACACCGATCCGACGAAATCGTGGTCGACATCCCCGGACGGGCGCGGGCCGTGCTCGTGCGGGTACGGACCTCCACCGGCCGCGACCACGCCGAGATCCGCGTTCGCGTAGCGCTCGCCCCGGGCGAGCTGGCCGCCCGCCGCCAGCTGGTCGGCCTGCTCGATGACCTACGGCACACGGTGACCCGCGCGGCCATCGCGGGTCGGCCCCGGCCGAGGTGGTGAACCGCTGGCCGCGTGGAGGCTCGCCGAACCTCGCTGATGGTGGCCGCCTGAGAACCGATACCGGCGCGCTTCGCGCGCTCACTGCCCGGTGGCCGATGTCCGCGATACCCGGCCACCGGTACGCCGCTGCCGACGCCACTGAACGGAAGGAGACCTCATCGTGCCCTCTGCCGATCTGTTGACCGCTGCGCTTGCCTACGCGGCGCGTGGCTGGCACGTGTTCCCGCTGCGCCCCGACCACCCGAACGCCGACGCGGACGAGGCGAAGCGGCCCGCGTTTCCGAACCGGTGCACCGCGCAGCGCTGCGACCGCACCGACCCGCGTTGCCGGGCGGTGGGGCGGCATGTCGGGTGGGAGGAACGCGCCACCACCGACCCGGCCCGCATCCGCCGCGCGTGGTCGGCTCGCCCCTACGGGGTGGGTATCGCCTGCGGCCCGTCGGGGCTCGTCGTGGTGGATCTCGACGTGCCGAAGCATCCCGGGGACGTGCCGCCGCCGCAATGGGACGGCGCGGGCGACGGGCTGGACGTCTTCTCGATCCTCACCGCCCGCCACGGCACCCCCACCGACCCGCTCGGCAGGTCCGGGCCGGACGGCCCGCCGCCGGCAGGGATCGAGGTCACCTACACCGTGAGCACGCCCAGCGGCGGCAGCCACCTCTACTACCGGCACCCGGACACCGGCCCGGTGCTGCGGAACACGACCAGCGACCGGGGACGCGGGTTGGGCTGGAAAGTCGACACCCGCGCGCACGGCGGGTACGTCGTGGCCGCCGGCTCCACCGTCAACGGACGCCCCTACACGGTGGCGTTGGACTGCGACCTCGGCCCGCTACCCGCCTGGATCGCCACCCTCACCGCCCCACCGACCCGTCCGGCCACGCCGCCGACTGCGGTGGCGCTGCCACCGGACCGGCGTGGCCGGTACATCGCTGCGGCGATCCGCCGCCAGGTCGACCACCTCACCGGCGCCGCAGAAGGTGCCCGCAACCACGCCCTGTTCACCTCCGCCGTGGCGCTCGGCCAACTGGCCGCCGGGGGCGCCCTCACCGACGTCGACGTGTACGCCGTGCTGGAACCGGCGGCCCGGTCCCTGCCCGGACGGCGGCCCCTCACCGATCGGGAGATCTCCCGCACCATCGCCTCCGGACTGCGCGTCGGCGCACGCCAACCCCGCCGGCTGACCGACCTCGGGAGGGCCGCATGAGCGACCGCACCCGCCTCCAGGTCGGATCCGGCCCCGAGACGATCCGGGCACTCAAAGCCGCCCTAGTCGATGGGCTGCTGCCGGACACCTACGTATCCGCCGGGTCGCTGGTGCACATGGAAGCCGTGTCCGGTGGCCTGGCCACCGCCGCCGATGAGGACTCCCCGCTGCCGGTGTCCGCGAGCATGGTCAACCCCGCTGGCCTGGCCGGGCTACTCGCCGAACACGCCTACGTGTTCCGGCTCAAGACCCGCAAGAGCGACAGCGGTAACCCGGAGATGTTTGAAGACGAGGTGACGCCACCTCGGGACATCCTGTCGTCGGTGCTGGCCGGCAAGACGTGGCCCGGGGTGCCGCCGCTACGCGGGATCATCGGCGCCCCGGTGCTGCGCCGTGACGGCACCCTGTTGCAGCAGCCCGGCTACGACCCGGCCACCGGCCTCTACCTCGCCTCCAAGGTGGCGCTGCCCCCGGTGCCGGACGAACCGACCCCGGCGCAGGTAGCCGACGCGCGCACGTTCCTGCTCGACCGGTTCCTCCGGGATTTCCCCTGGGCCAGCCTGGCCGACCGGGCCAACTACGTGGCGCTGTTGGCCACGCCGATCCTGCGGCACTTCACCCGCTCGTTGACGCCGTTCGCGTTGATCGACGCGACCATGCCGTCATCGGGCAAGACGATTCTCACGGCCGGACCCGGGATGCTCTACGGCCAACGCGTCATGACCTGGGCCTACTCCGATGAAGAACTCCGCAAGTCCATCACCGCCGTACTGGCCGAACAGGTCGGGGTGGTCATCTGGGACAACCTCGCCGAGGGCACCGTCATCGACTCGGCTGTGCTCGCCCAACTCGTCACCTCCGGTGTGTGGTCCGACCGCCAGCTCGGCGCGTCGCGCAACGTCGCCACCGTCAACGACCGGCTGTGGATGGCCACCGGCAACAACCTGCAAGTCGGCGGAGACATGGCCTCCCGCACCGTCCGCGTCCGACTCGACCCCGACATGCCCCGCCCGGAACTGCGCGACCAACGCGGGTTCGGCATCCCGCACCTCGACCAGTGGATCACCGACCCGGCCCACCAACTCACCGTCCTGTGGCACCTGCTCGTGCTGGTGCTCGACTGGACCCGACAGGCAGCGCCCCGGGTGACCGGGTTGTCGATGCGGCAGTTCACCCCCTGGGCGCAGGCGCTCGGCGGGTTCCTCCACCATCACGGCATCGACGGGTTCCTCACCAACGCCGCCGACATCCGTGACATCGACGAAGACGAAACACGCTGGCGAGCGTTCCTCACCCGCTGGCACGACCGCCACGGCGGACGAGCACTCACCGCCGCCGAACTCCGTCAAGACGGCGAACCGATGCACCTCGGCAGCGACACCCACGACCCGTGGGACGGCCAGTTCATCACCACCCACAACGGCCGGCTACCCAACCCGCTACAACTCGGCCGACTGCTCACCGGGCAAGCCGGACGGTGGCGCGGCGAACACGTCATCCGCACCGGCCGCAACGACCGGGGCGACCGATCCGTGTTCTGGGTCGAGCAGCACCACGGGTGAAACCCGCTGAACCATCTCCGCATCTCCGCATCTCCGCAACGCCGCACCAACCACCGGCCACCAGCCAAAACAACCTGCGGAGATCAGAACATCAGCAATGGTCGATCTCCGCATCTCCGCACGATCTTGCGGAGATGAACCCTGGTTGCGGAGATGACCGGTCAGTGGCACTCCGCATCTCCGCAAGCATTCGCCCAGCTCACAGCCACATTTGCGGAGATGCGGAGATGCGGAGATGGTTCAGCCCCTCCCACACAACAAGCACCAACCACCCGCCACCGACCCACACAACCCGGCCCGCTGAGAGCCACACAGACACATCCGCCCTATGCCGTACACCAACCCTGCCCGGATCTTGCGTCTACGGCGCCCTCAGCGGCCCGCTCTACGTCCTTCTGGAGGGACACCTCCCTGTACCTCCACAAGTGACCGCCACCGGCCGAAAGGCACCCAGCGTGCGAATCAGGCTGCACGGCACCCCCGCTGAGACAGCCGCGACCCTCGCCGCACTCGCCAGAGTGCTCGAAATCCACACGGTGAGCCGGCCCCACCTCGACCGGCCACCGTCCACCTGGCACCGCGGACGGCGGACATCGGCCCGTACCCGACCCGCACACCCCACCCGGCGTCGACCCCGATCTCGAACTGCGTCGGTCGGGCGCCCTGCCGGTACGCGCCGGTTCCCAACGCCAAGTCCGTCTCGACGTGCGACGGCACCGCGAGGCACGTCCGTAGCGCGATGTTGGAGGTGACGCCCTTGGGCAGGGACTCCTTGTCGATGCGCTGGGTCATCATCACCAGGTGGATCCCGAGTGCCCGGCCGCGCTTGACGATGCTGGTCATGGCTGCCGCACTGGATTTGCCGATCTCCGGATCCGTGATGAGTTCCTGTACCTCATCGATCGCGGCGACGATCGGCCGTAGCCTCGCGTCTTTGGCGGCAATCGCCCGGTTGAGCTTGTTCTCGCTGTTCAAGCCCTGGGTGGCGTAGTGCTTGATGCGGGGGCCACGCACGTCGCACTCCTTGAGCAGCCACATCAGCATCCGGTAGGCGTTCTGCTTCGTGCCCTCGTCGGCACCCGAGCCGAACAACTCGGGCGGGCACAGGGGTTCGAAGGCGTCGAAGTCCCCGCGTCCGGCCAGGTCGAACACCGCGAACTGCACCAGCGGATCCAACGCCATCCCCGCGAGCACCACCCGCGCCGACAGCGACTTACCGCTGCCCGGGAAGCCGGCGAACAGGCTGTTCCGCTCGTCCATGCGGTAGTCGACCGGCCGCGTACGCGGGTCGAACCCGTACACGAACGGCTTGAAGTAGTCGGTCTGCCCACCGCGCAGCAGCGGCCACGGCGGCTGCTTCATGGCCGAGACGGGCCGGTCGGCCACCCACAGTGCCAACCGCGACGGGTGCTCACGCGGCATGACCTCGGGCCACACCTGATCCATCGGCAGGCGCAGCCCACCGGCCAGCTTGTCGCGTTCCTCCACCACGTCCACCGCGATCACCCCATCGGGCAGGTCCACGATGGCCAGGTAACCGGGACCGTCACGGCGGATCTCCCCAACCCCGGCCGGGAACACGATGTCCTCCGGGCGTTTCACCAGACCGGTCGCCATGATGCCCTTACGGGTCAGCTCCGCCGTCAGCTTCCGGTACGCGGCCCGAACCACCGTGCGGGCCAGGATCGGCCGGTCGATCGGCCGTCCGTAGCGGGCGAGCCCGACCAGCCCGGCGGCCAGGATCGGCGCCTTGACCCACCACGGCGTGACATCGGAGGCCAGGACAAGGCCACCGCTGCCGGTGGCCAGGGTGCCCGCGCCGGTGACCCACCACCGCCACGACGCCTGCCGCATCCGGTGCCGGTCCAGGTCCAGCCACGTACGCGGGTCGTTGCGGTTCGCCGCGTCCTGCCGCAGATGCCAATTCCCGGTCTCGGCGCTGGTCCACCCCAACACCCGGCCGAACAGGCGGGCCGCACCCTTGGGCGCGTACCAGGCGACCTTGCCCGCGTAAACCGGCGACAGAACGACGTGCGTACCAACGTGGTAGCCGGTCGCGTTGACCGCGCGCCGCAGCATGTCCCGCCGCTGAACGGGATCGGTCAGCCACAACGGCAGCACCGGCCCGCCCCGCCGGTCCAACAACTCCGCCAGATCCAGACGCCGGTCCGGCGGGTCGACCGGCCCGCCAGTCAGGACCGGCTCCGGAACGACGGCTTCGGCATCCGCCTCGTCAGCGGCGGACAAGCCCTCAGCAGCAGCGGCCCGGTCCGCCCGCCGCTGCGCCAAATCCACGATCCGGGCAGCCTTCTCATCCGGCGGCGGCCCGGCAGGGTTGGTGATGGGATCGCTGGTCATGATGGGGATTCCTCCACCGGTTCAAGGAGATCGGGTCGGGGGCCGGCGGCACGGCACAGTTTGCGAGGCCAGGGCCGTGCCGCCGGGTGTTCACTTCCGCTTGCTCGTGCTGCTGGTGTCGCTGTGGGCCGTGATGTCCTTGCGGGCGGCCCGACCCGCCGCGCGGGCGTCGTCGTGGCTACCGCCACCCCGGCGGACCGCTTCCGCGACGGCGGCGGCGTACTCGTTCGGGTCAATGCCGTACGGCGTGTTCTGCTTCGCCATCTGCCGACTTCCCCTCCCCAGCCGTCCAGACCGTCTGGCGGCCACCACCGCCACCGGGTCATGAGCCGGTGACGGCGGAAGCGGACAGCAACGCTGGTCAGGAAGAAGGGGGTTAGCGGCGGTCTCGGGGCGCGGCCCGGCCGTTGAGCTGCCGGCGGGCGCGTTGCACCTCGGGGCTGTTGTGCAGGGCTTGCCGCTGCCGCTCGGCGTCGGCCCGGTCGGTCGGCTTGCCGGTCGTCGCGGCAACCGCATCGGCGTCACGCCACTGCTGGTAGGCGTTGGTGAACCGCCCCGCGCTCACCGCTTCGCCTGCCGGACCTCGGCGCCGCGCCGCGCGGCGAGACGGCGGTTGAACTCCTGTGCGCGCTGCTCGACCTCGCGCAGCTGCGCCTCGCGCTGCTCGCGGTTGCGGCTCACCCGTCGCTCGTGCTGCTCGCGGTACTGGCGGTCGGAGATGTGCATGCCCATACTGGTGGTCCTCCCAAGACCTCTTGCGGGTTGCGGGAAAGGGACCGGCGGCACAGCACAGGTTTCGTAGGCCGTTGGGCTGTGCCGCCGGGGTGAACGTTGGTGCCGCTGCTGATCAGCGGCCCTTGAGCTGCTGCGAGAGCAGCCCGTAGCGGATCCGCTCGTCTTCGTCGAGGACGGTCGGGGTACGGCCGGCGGCCCGCTCATCGCGGATCTGCCGGTCGAGGTGCTTCGGATCGACCTTGATCTCACGAGACCGGCCGTTGGCGTCTTCGCTGAACAGGAACTTGCGGCCCACGCGGGGCCTCCCTCCGGGTTACGGACGGTCAGCGGGTCTGACTGCCCCCACACGGGCACCACCGGGAAGTTGGGGTGCCCGATAGGGGCGGTCAGACCGCGCAGAACAGCGCCGCGATGAACAGCCACCCGATGTGCCAGCTCTGATCCAACGCGTACGCGCCGGTACCCAACGACGGGTTGTCGTCGTGGCCCGGCCGGGGCACGCCGAGCCGGTAGAAGCGGCCCGCCCCGGTACGGTCAGCGATCCACCGCAACGGCGTACGCCGGTCAGCGATGTAGTGCGTCACGGCCGAGATGCCGAGTCCCACGGCGACGCCGGACGGGTCGAGACGCAGCCCGGTACCGGCGGTCAGGAACAGCAGCGCCAGCAGCGCCGTGGCGGTGTAGGTGACGACGTGCGCGACGCAGGCGATACGGCCGGGCCAGCCGGGCTGGCCCTTGCAGTCGGCCTGACGCTGGGTCTGCACCCAATGGTCACCGACCTGATGGGCGACGTAGAGAGCGACGAACACGGCGGCGAACGTGGCCGCGTGCACGCCGGTCGGGTCTGCGAACATGAGAGGCAACTCCCGAGGTCGATTCGGCTGAGGGGGTGAGACCGGCGGCACAGCACGGGTTTCCAGGCCACAGGGGCTGTGCCGCCGGGCGAAATCAGTCGTGCGAACGCACGAGGTGGGCCAGGGCGGCGCCCATACCGAGCACCGCGACGGGCAGGCAGGAAACGGCGGTGGTGATCCACCACGGGGCCGAGGTGACCCCGGCTGCGACAAGCAGGTGATAGGCGACCTGGCCGAGCGCGCCGACCAGTAGCGACGCGATGGCGGACCACTTGGCGAACCGGCGTGCCCGCTCGGGTACGCGGCCGGACAGCCACACGTACAGCGCGTACGCGCCGTACGTTTCGACGCCGATCGGCAGGGTGATCGCGGTGTTGATGGAGAACCCGTCCGCGATGCCGGGCAGCGGGTGCACCACCCCGAACCCGGTGAGTTCCCCGAGCCCGACCCACCCGGACCAGATCGCGATGAACGCCGGCAGCGCCAGCAGCACCACCGGCCATACCGCCGCTGACCGGACCGGCGCCGCCGACGCGGGCGGGGTGGCCGTGTCCGGGTGACCGGCGTGGGTGGGCTGCGGTGCCGGGTCGGTGGCATCCGCGTCTTCGGCTACCCGGACCTGCTCCGACGTTGCGCCGGTCTGCCGGCCTGCCGGCTCGGACGGGTGCGGGCTGCCGGTCGACTCGGGCGCGGTGTCATCCGCGACCGGACGCAGCGCACGCGCGGCGGCTTCCTGGGCCAACAGGTCCCGGTAAGCCTCGTTCTTGGCGTTCGTCTCGGCCTCGCTGATCAGCCGGTCACGGATCGCGGTGGCCTTGTCGGCACCGACCTTCAATCCGGCCATCAGCCGGCGGCGCGACGGCACCATCTCGCCATCACGAACCGGTACCTGCCGCGCGGCCGGCATCAGGTCGTCCACGCCGCGCGGGAAGGCGCTGCCGTTGATCGTGGGGGCGGTCATCCGGCCACCGCCAGCGCGGAGAGCCGGTCGACGGTGGCCGGGTCGAGGTCCGGGCCGGTGGTGTACTCCTTGGCGTAGGCGTAGATCTCCCACCCGTGCCACGTCGGGTAGGCGTGCATCGACTCGTAGGGACGGCCGTCGTCGGTGGTGCCGGTGCGCTCGGCGGTCAGCATGTCCGGGTCGTTCAGTCCGGCCAGGTGCAGCCACGACCGCAGCTCGGCGATGCGGTCGAAGTCGAACGCCAGCGACACACCATCGCCGTGGGTGTGGATGTGCTTCGGGTCGGCCAGCAACAGCAACTCCGCCATGACGGCGCGGCGACTCTTACGGGTGCTCACGGGGACTCTCCTTCGGGGTAGGCGCAGTCGACGCATTCGCCGAGCGAACGCGGGATGTAGTAGGGCCGCACCACACCGCAGACACGGCACGTGCGGCGGGCGGTCAGCGCGGCAGCGATGGCCCGTCGTTGGGCGGGGGTGGCGGTGCGCTTCGGCCGGGCCAGATCCACCCGGTACAGGTACGCCGTCCGGATACCGCCGACACCGCGCCACAGAACCTGCGCGGCCACCGGCTGACCGGCGGGCCGCAGCCCGGCGGCACGGAGTTGACGGCGGGTGGCGTAACCCGGCGGGGCACCACGCCACCAGAACGTCGGGATCCCGAACCGTGCCCCGTCCGGATCGAAGTAGGCGGCGCGAACGCGAGACATCAGGCCGCGCGGTCCGGGCCGGCGGTACGGGTGGCCAGGTCGGCGGCGGCCCGCGTCACCCGGGACTCGGCCCGCCGCAGCCGGCGCCAATCCAGGGCGGTCGGGCCGCCGTGATCCTCGGCGTAGATCAGCGTGATCTCCGCGTCGAGCACGTCAAGGTCGGCGGCGATCAGCGGCCACTCACCGTCGATCGCGGCCAGGTCAGCGGCGGTCGGGGCGACAGTGGCGGCGCGGTCGGTGATCACTTCTGTCGGTTCCTTCCAGAACGGCGAGAGCCCACCACCGGCAGGCACGACCGGCAGTGACGCTCATCGGGAGCCAGTGGGGCGAGACGCTTGCACCGGTCGCAGGTACGCCAAACGGCGCTGTTCTTGGTGGTCACGCGAACGGCAGCGAAGACACTCACGGTCATGACGGCTCACCTCCACAGGCGGGGAATCAAGGCGGGAAAGCCGGGGTGAGGTACCGCGCCAGACCAGCGCAGGCACCCCACCCCGGGGCAAGCACGAAGAGGCAGAAGACGTACCGCGCGCCAAGATCCAGCCCGCTCGGCCCGCTCGCCCTGGATCTACAGGGGTCGGCCGTCCGTGAGGCTCAAGGCGGGAATACCGCAAGCCAGATCAAACGCGGCGCTTCTGCTGTGAAGTTCTCAATGAACGGCTGCGCGGTGGCTCGTTGGCGCGCAGCGCCGTGAAGCGCTGCCTTCCCCGGTAGCCCACCGGCGGATGTAGCTGATTTCAGCGCTGAAATTAGCGCCTAAGTTGTGCGTTGTCAACGACGGGAGGGACTAGGATCGGTGGATCAGGCAGTCAGACAGGGAGGCATCGGGTGGAGGACTGGCAGGCTGTCGCCAACGCCGTCAACGGCCGGATGGCTGAGTTGCCCATGACCCAGCAGGAGTTGGCCGAGCGGTCCAAGGTGTCGGTTGCCACCCTGCGTGAGCTGCAATACGCCACCGCAACGCGCAAGCGGTCGGCCCGTACGCTCGCTGCGATCTCTCAGGCTCTCGGCTGGCCAGATGACTACCTTCGCGCCGTGCTGACCGGCGCCATGCCGCCGACCGGTGGCGGGGACACCGGACGGGCGGACAGATCGTCGCTGGTGTTGGCACGGCTGGATCAGCTTCACGCCGAGGTGCGGCGGCTCGCGGATGCTGTGGAACGGATCGCGGTCGATGTCGGGCATGACGACAAGGACACCAGTTCCGGGCGCGCATCCGAACGTCGTCGGTCAGCCGGGTAAGCGCCATTCACTAGGCATCGACTAGGCACGGGGCGTGTCGATCGGCGCCTAAGCCCGCAAAGGAGTGCCGTTGTGCCTGCTCACGCCAGAGATGCCACTCCGAATCTCGCGCTCTACAACCTCCGGGACGCAGCGGGCGAGACTCAACAGGACGTGGCGGATGGGCTGAACCACCTCGGGTCAGCGCGCGGGAAGAGGCTCGCCGTAACCGCCAACCAGGTGAGCAGGTGGGAGCGGGGAATCACGTTCCCATCGGCCCTCTACCGACAGCTTCTCGCCGAGCACTTCGGTGTCTCCGTGCAGGATCTCGGCCTCACCAGGCAGCGAGTTACGCCACAGCAACGAGACAGTCCCGAGATCGATTCTGGAGGATTTGCGATCTATCAGGACGCGGCATCTCACCCGCAAGCCGAAGACAGCCAGGAGGAATGGCGCGCCGTCCGGCGTAAGCTGAACAACTACCGAGTGCAGCTCGCGCGTGAGGCAGCCCGCCTCTACGACCCAGAGCAGCGAGTAGGCGACAGCGGCCTAATCGCGGCGCCTGAGTGGCTGGCAGAGGCTCCAATCGAGCTGGCACGCTTCGGAATCGGACTCGCACCAGAGGGAACCGCGCCACTCGTCACCGGGACCGAGGATGCGTCAGCCGGCGTACGCCCGTTGGCGTCAGACGGACGGCGGCACCAGCGGTACAGCCTCGCCCTGCGGGATGTCGAGCAGCCCCGGCTCTTTGAGAACCGGCTCGCCTGGCACCTCGCCGGGGTCGACTGGAGCCAACCCGGCCAGGCACTCACGTTCACGACCGGCACGTACTTTGGCGGGGTCGATGTCTCCGAAGCGCTCGCGCACGAGATGGCCACGTACCACGTTGCCGGTGACGGCAGCGGCGTTATGCCGGCATCCTGGCGGAACCTTGCCTTCCGGCGGCTCGTGGGCGACCCCTTTACGCCGAGTCGCCGGCCGACCGCGCCGTCAACCGACACTCTCACGCTCCGGGTAGACGAAGACGGAGCGTCCTTCGTGCTGCACAACCGCGCCGCTGGCAACGTCGCAGTAGCAGGCGGAATGCTGCACATCATGCCCGCAGGCGTCTTCCAGCCATCGAGCGTCCTTCCCGCTGCTCAGGCTGCCGACTTCGACCTGTGGCGCAACATGATGCGGGAGTACAGCGAGGAATTCCTCGGCAACGCCGAGCACGGCGGTGAAGGTGAGCCGGCGGACTACAGCGCGGAGCCCCTGGCCTCGTTCGATCGCGCCTACGCCGCAGGTGGCGTGCGGGTCTACTGCCTTGGCGTCGCATTGGATGCACTCACCCTCTGGGGCGAGATCCTGACGGTGGCCGTGTTCGACGGCCCCACCTATGACCGCCTGTTCGCCAACATGGTCAGCTCCAACGCCGAGGGCACCGTGGTCAAAACAGGGCGGGTACGGCCGACCTCGGCACTACCGTTCACGCGCCACACCATCGACGAACTCACCGCCGGCGGGCGCCTGGCCCCGGCGGCGGCAGGGTGCATCCAACTCGCTTGGGAGCACCGCCGCACCATCCTAGGGAGAGGTTGACGTGCACGTACTGGTAACCGGCGGCCTGGGATTCCTCGGCCGCGCCGTCGCGCTCGAACTGCTTTCCAACGGGCACCGGGCGACCGTCATGAGCCGAGATCCGGGTAACCGCACGCTGCCGCGTGGTGCCGCGCTGGTGACGGGAGACATCCGGAACCGCGCACGGGTCGCCCAGCTCGTTCAGGAAGGCGGGTACGAAGGAGTCGTGCACCTTGCCGCATTGACCAGCGGCCGGGACTCCTTCGCTGAACCGCTCAGTTACTTCGACGTAAACGCTGCCGGCACTCTGAACCTACTCATGGCCCTAGACGCAGCCCGAGCTAACAACGCCCCGGCCTCCCTGGTCTTCGCCTCCACCAACATCGTCTATGGCTCGCGGCACAGCGGCGTGCTGTCTGAAGACCTTGAACCGAGCCCTGAAAGCCCGTACGCGGCGTCAAAGGTCGCGGCCGAGAAAATGGTGACGGCCTACGCGGCGACCGGAGCAATAGGTGCGGTGACCGTCCGCCCCTTCAACATCGCTGGTGCAGTCGATGGCGTCACCGACACCGATCGGGCACGGATCATTCCGAACGTCTTCCGTGCAATTACCGGGGAACTTGACCACGTGACGCTCAACGGAGACGGGTCGGCAGCGCGGGACTTTGTGCACGTGGCTGACACAGCAACCGCCATCCGGCTCGCCTTGGCCGCTTGTGACCCAGGAACCTGCCAAACCATCAATATCGGCTCAGGTATCGAAACGAGCATGGCCACCGTGGTAGCCACCGCCGAACAAGTCACCGGCCACCCGGTAATAGTGCATCGCCGGGCGCCCAAGGCGGAGCCGCCGAAACTGGTTGCAAACATCGACCGCGCCCAAACCGACCTCGGCTGGAACCCTGCGAGATCGAAGCTAAGTGAGATTCTTGCCGATGCGTGGCAGGCATGGCCTGGTAGTTGCGCTTAGGAAGGATGCGCTCGCCAGCCGGCGAGGGCATCCTTAGCGCAGCTCGGCCGAGTGCGACTCTGGTGCACCGTTTAGGGCAGTTCCACGTCGTCCAAGTCCTCAATGTGCAAGCCCATATATTGAAAGAGGCGCGCTTGTATCTCTTCAAGCCGAGCGGCCGACAGGACGCCCAAGTGGTCCTGAAGGTCTGACTTGAGGAGCGGCTGAACCGCAACGACGCGCACCCAGCACTTCTTCGGTAAGTTGCCCTCTCCCGCACCCAGCTTTACGCAGTATTTCGTCTTGAGGGAGGTGGAAGTGGATGTCGGAGCAGCCAGAACGGTACGCCAGCCAGCAAAGCTGTTCGTATTAGGCCCACTCAGGACCACTACCGGCCTACGCTCGTCGTGAACGTTGCGGCCATCGTTCGGCGGTAGAGATATAGTCGAATCCTTGACGTAGTAAAGGCCGCCGATAATGATGGGGCTATTGATCGTCGTCAAGCAATGCCCCTGTCGCTCGGCGGCGCGCCTGGGCTAGCTCGCCCATCTCCCGCTCAATGTCCTGGAAGACGCCTGGATCATTCTCCTGCTCGGGAAGCTGGCGAAGTACAGCCGACATCCTCCGCGCGAGCCCCGTGAGCTTCGGACGAGGGCGCGCCAACGACAGATCAAGCACAACGCCAGCTCCACGCTGCTGCGCGTCCGCCATTGGCGGCGTCTGATAGCTCAGATCCTTCAGGCTTGCCGCACTGAGATTTCCGAATTGCCTTAGGATCCCTTCGAGGATCGCCATTTCCTCCGCAGGCATATCGTATCCCGGCAGATCGCCAACAAGCCGCACCTGAAAGCCCTGGAAATATGAATCGCATCGAACCACGCCATAGTCGACGAGTTCATTTTCCAGAAACTGCAAGGAATTGTTGAACGGGCCGTGATTCAGCCATCTCCACTCCACTCCGGAGACGGGATCTTCACTTTCGCGCACGGCGGCAAGGTCCGCAAGGTAGAGCAGCTTAGCCATTTTTACCCGAGTGATTATGTACCCGCGCTCGCGGGCAAGTCTGAGCACCGCCAAGTACGCCGCGACCGTTCGCCGCGACGCCGACAGGGGGGGCGAAGACTCTACCATCTCTTGCAACTCTACCCGACCTTCCCCACGAGGCAAGCAGACACTCATTAGAACACACGTTCTATCGGCCGCGCTAGGGTCCCCCGGGGGGCTCGGTGGCGTGCCCGCAACACAGTTGACACGGCTCAGCGCATGAGGGCTGGGGATGAGACCGAACGGCCGGACAGCACAGACCTCATGCTCGACACGGCTCACCGGAACGCCGAGCGGGGCGCTGCGACGATCCTCGCGCGGGTGCGTGATGGTCTCAGTTGCGGTCTCAATCGCTGCCGTACGGGATCGTTCGCGGTGTTCCTGATGCAGCTCAGCCGCAGGTTACGGACGGTGCCGGATGATGCCGGACGGGGGTCTCAGACCTCGAAACCGTGTGAGGGTCTACCCCTTCCGGTCCGCATGCCTAGTCCGCAACAAGGCGGCGTGGCTGCTCGCTCTCGGTGCGGGCCCAACGAAGGCCGGCGGCGTCCGTGAACACGACGCAGGGAACGAACAGTTTCCTGGGCGCGTCGTAAGCCGCCGTGTCCATGCCGTCCCTGGGTGCCGGAGGCTGATGGGGTGGAACCAGCCTAAACTCGGTTGATCCACCTGCATCAATCACTGGCTGCGGTAGCCCCTCTGCGGTCTCCCACAGGTCGGCGCTTGGCGGTTGATCTCTTCGGCTCATGAGCTGGACCTGCACGTCAGTAATCGGGGACGGGGAGTCGTTCCGCACGGTGATCCGGGCTGCGTGCCCGCTGGACGGCCCGTAATCCCACGCTGCCCGTGCCGCGACAAGGCGTGCTTGAGATGCCTCTCGGTCCCGCGCCTCGTCCACCCTCCGCTGTTCCTCCGCACGGTGGCGGCGCTTCTCGTTACGTAGTTGGATACCGAAGAATGCGAGAGTGCCTACGGTGCCGATCCCGGCCAACCAGTCAGGCACTGAGCCCCAGTCAATGGAGTAGTTGCACAGCACTTGCTCATGATGACGTCCCCCGTCGACTGGGTACCTCTGCCGCGCCGCCACGAGCGCCGCGTAGACAGGTACAGCGCCACAGCCGCGTGCAGAGTGGCTGGCCATGGCATCCGACGTGACGCTCCAGCTTGCAAGATTTCTTAGGATGCGGGGAGAGGCTTGGGAGATGATCTAGAAAGAAGTGGAGTCTGCGTCGCGTCAGGACCGATGCAAACCAACGGCTTGACGTGCACGTACTGCGGGAGCCCGAGGCTCATCGAGCGACCGGACGTCGTTCGGGACGAAGAGGTCGTCGGTTCGAATCCGGCCACCCCGACCAGAGGAAACGCCCTGACCAGCAAGTACGCTGGTCAGGGCGTTGATTTTTGTCTATGGACTCTTGAATCGTCCCCCGAAAACCCCCCACTAACCCGGTCGGCAACCAGATTCTCCGTCGCATCGGCCGTGGGACGTGTCGGGGGACCGCCGGTTCATCCCTATGCGGTCCGTTTAGACAGCCGGTCGCGGCGGGTCGGGGTCAGTTGCTGCCCGATCGGCGCTGAACCGTTCGAGGATGTTGGAGACGTCCGGTGCGAGGACGGGCTTGGCGATGTAGTACATGTTGGTGACGTCCTCGTTGGCGTGCCCGAGTTGGGCGGCGGCGCTCTTGGCGTCGGCCTCCTTGTCGATGAGCGTGGCCACGGTCTTGCGGAACGTGTGCGGGGTGACCCATTCGAGGCCGGTGTCGGCGCGGGCTTGTCGCCACTGGCGGCGTACGTTCTGCGGAGACAGCCACGTGCCACGCCGGGAGGCGAAGATCGCATCGTGGGGGTTGTCGGCGGCGTTGAGCTTGCGGGCCATCAGCATCCCTACCGCGAACCGAGGCAGGACCACTGTTCGGAACCCGGCGTCGGACTTCGTCCACTCCTGGCGGAAGAAGCCCTTGCCTTTGAGGTAGACGATCGTGCCGCAGATAGTCAAGGTCGGGTGTTCCGCGGCGAGGTCCAGGTCTTCCCATCGCAGAGCGAGGATTTCACCGATGCGGGCGCCGGTGGCGAGCATCAGGTCGACGATGTCGGCCAGGTCTCCGGAGTGCCGGGGACCGGGCTTGCCGGGAATCGGTTGCTGCCAGGCGCGGATCGCCGAACGGACGGTCTGAAGGTGCTCATCCTTAAGGGCGACGACCTTACGGCGCGGCTTGCGTAGTCGCCCCGTCTCGCGCACCGGGTTGGCCGTCAGCGCACCCCGGCGTACCGCCAGGGCAAACATCTGGCCGAGGACAACTTTCGCGCCTTTGGCCGCCGACGGGTGTTCCTTGGCGATATCCCGTAGGAACTTGTCGAGCCGCCCGACGCTGGCCTCGCGGATCCGTAGGCTGCCGAGAGCTGGCACGATCCGTGTGCGCAGGCTGGTCTGGTACCGCTGAATGGTCTGTAGCGCGAGCCGTTCCTCAGCGATGATCTCTTCGACCCAGAGTTCGGCGAGTCTGCTGACGTGGGTCTCGCGGGTGATCTCGTCGTCGTTCGGTGCAGCGCGGTCACGAAGTGCGACCTTCAGTGCTCGGATGGCGGCAGGGCCGGTGGTGCCGGCGGCTTCGACGTCGCGGGTCTTGCCGTCGTAGTCACGGAATCGGGCTCGGGCGCAGTACCGGTTGGGGCCGAGCTTCTCGGTTCGGATGGTGCCCCAGGTGCCGACTGGGAGTGGGGGTCGGGCCATGGCTCAGCGCTCCGGGTCGGTGTGGGCGTCGAGCCAGCGTTCGACCTCGCTGCGCCGGTAGCGCAGGGTGTTGCCGACGCGGATGGCGCGTGGTCCTTTGCCTCGGCTGTGCCAGGCGTAGAGGGTGTTCTTCGGTTTGCCCAACCAGAGCGCAACGTCATCGATGGTCAAGAGCGGGTCGGGCCGCCATTCGGCGGCGGGCGGGGCGCTCATCGCCGGCCTGCTGTGGCGGGCGAACCGTCCTGCGGGTGGGGTTTGGTGGGGGCGGTGGGCCGCCGGGCGGCGGTGTCGGATCGTACGTCCCCCCGGATGGGGGGTAATGAGGGCGGGCACGGATCAGGTGTCCTTTCAACGTCCCGGCCCGGCTGGGACCGGGTGCCGGTGGCACGGCCGTCGGGGCTGGCGTTAACGGTGTGCGCGTGTGGACGTCGATCCACGTTGGCGGGGGTGAAGACATCAAGCCTGTGGCCGGTTTGCGTAGTGGCCGGGGCGTATCCGCTTGTTGCCGAGTCGTGCCGGTTGTCCTGCGGCAGTGGGGCGCGGAGGACCACCACGTCTTCGTGCTGGACGAGCCATTGCGGGTCGCCGGTGGCGATGGCGTCGCGGGTGTTCTTCTGCTGGAAGAACGAGGCGCGCGGGATGATTGCGCCGTCGCGGACGCCGCAGATGAGGGCGATGCACTCCTCGACTAGTTCGAGGCCGGCGTTGATGCCGGCCGCGACGACCATGCCGGGGATGTCGATGAGTTCGCCGTGGCGGCGGTAGGGCCGGGCGGTAACGACGACGTGTCCGCCGGGCCGCAGGAGTTGGCGGCAGCCAGCGAGGATTGCGGTGAACCCGTCAGCGAGCTGGCTGTGGCTGCGGTAGGCGAGGTTGTCCGTGCCGCCGTACTTGTGGTTGATCTTGCGGACCTTGCCACGCCTCGGGCCGGGGGTACGGACGTGGCCGTGGGTGGACGGCCCGTACGGCGGCGAGGTGATCACCAGCGAGACCTGCCCGTGCAGATTCGCCGGCAGCAGGGACGGCAGCGCGGTCGAGTCGCCGTGGTAGATATCGCCCCGGCCCGGCGCCCCGGCCTGGACGGCGTGGCGGATGTTGTCGGCTGCCTTGGCCACCCATTCCGCTTCGTACTCGACGCCGACCCCATCACGGCCGAGGTGCATGGCCTCGATGACGGTGGTGCCGATGCCGGCCATCGGGTCGAGCACCACGTCACCGGGGTTGGTGTAGGTGCGGATCGCATACCGAGGGATGGTCGGCAGCATCTTGCCGGGATGGGTCAACGACTGCGGGGTGTATCGGCCGCGCCGCAGGTCACGGGATGGGTGTTGGCCGGTGAGCCAGACCGAGCCGAGGTAGCCCTCGGCGAGCAGTGCCGCCAGGTCGGACACGCTGGGGTACGGCGATGCGGAGTCGCGGGGGTCGCCGGGGTGGAATGGCAGACGGGGCTCAGGCACGGGCGTTCTCCTCACCGGTGGCGGTGGTCCCGAGTACGACCAGATCCCGGAACGTCGAAAGGTGACGGCCGGCGAGCAGACGCCGCCCGTCGTCGGCCTCGTCGGGGTGTTCCGGGGCGGTGCGCGGCTCGTGCTCGGGCAGCGGGACGAGGACTGCGGGGATGTGCTGGTGGTAGAAGAATCCGGCGGCGCGGGCGGCGGCGATGACCATGGCGCGGTGGCTGACCTCGCCCGCCTGAGGCGGCGAGGCGGTGAGTTCGACCAGCAGGAAACCGCCGGGGCGGAGCAGAGGCCGCCAGGTGCTCATTGCTGTGGCGATGCTGTCTCGGGGAAGGCCCTGTGCGCCCTGCGGCAGGGTCGCCAAGATCAGGTCGACACGTGGGCCGGGGCGTCGCGTGGTGTGGCGCGTCCGGCGTTCGGGGGCCGACGTGAGGAGCCGCACGTGCAGGCCGCGACGACCGGTGAACAGCCGGGCCGGTACGCGGTCCAGGTAGGCGGTCGCCGCGATGGCGGCGGGGTGCGCGTCGAGGTCGAGCACCACGTCCCCGACGTGGGTGTAGCGGCGGATGAGGTAGGCGAGATGGCTCGGGGATAGCCCGTGCCAGTCCGGCACACCTGGACGGGACGTGCGCGGGACGCGGGTGCGGGGCAGGAGCAGCCCGACCGGCGCCGGCTGAGGCCGGTCACCGGGGGCGGTGGAGCGGGGCTTCGGCATGGGCGTGTGGGCCACGTCCGCCGACAAGCGCTGACACTAAGGGATTACAAATCCAGACCCCGGATTGGAAGCCCCGTCGCGCGCCGGCCTCGGCACTCTGCCCGACGCGGAGCGGTTGAACAAGATCATCGACGGGTTGAACAGCCAGGTCAGGGCCATCGAGACGCTCTCCACTGGCGTCACCTGATCGGCAGGCGAGCGCGACGAAGCCGTGACCGGTTGAACAAGATCGTCAACCGGGTTGAACAAGATCCTCGCCTGCTTGCACACGACCGGGCTCACCGCCTCGGGGCCTTGAACAAGATCGCCCCAGGTGTTTCCGTGGCCGTCAAGGCCCCTCCGACTCGATCCGTATAGGCGGATCTGTTGTAGGTGTGTTCAAGCCGGCCACCTCGAAGCGGCTACGGCCGGCGCGGAGGGCTTTGAACAGCCTGACCACGGATTGAACACTTCGACTCAGGGTGCCGGCGGACTCCCGCCGAGACGCATCGACGGCATCGGTGACAGCCGGGTTGAACACGTGTCGAGCCCGCTTGAACAAGATCACGGGTGTTCATGATCTGTTCAAAGGCCCTGGTGGCGTGGTGGCACAGCGCCGACCGGCATTCCCGCCGGACGGCACACGGTCATCACGAGGGAGCACCACCATGGACCGTCGTACCCCTACCACCGGCCCGGCTGTCGGACCGCGTGGCGAGACGTTGCTCAACGACATCGAGTACCGGTTCCGGCTGATGGGGCAGGGACCGAGCCCGCTGTCGGTGGACGGCCGCAGCCTCGGTCACGGCCTGCCTCGCCGGGCCATTGCTCTGCCGGAGTTGTCGGCGATTCTGATGCATCCGTCCTGCGGCTACGCCGCCCGGGACGCGGCATGGCGGCTGCTGGTCGGCCGTGCTCGTACCGGAGACCCGGCGTGGCGTGCCGGTGCGGTCGGCGTCGCGCTGCCGGGCCTACGGTTCAAGGCGTACCTGCTGGCCAAGCTGTTCACCGGCGACGTGCAGGCCGCCATCGTTGAGCACTTCCTACGCGCTCTCGCCACGGTCGATGTAGCCAAGCCGGGCGTGGTCGGAAACCTGCTGTCCGCCGCGTTCTCCAAGGCCCGCACCGAGCTGCGGGACCTGGAGCCCGCCTCGTCCGGAGCGCCGAACCACGCCCCAAGTTCGGTGGTGCCGCCGGCCCCGTTCGGCCACCCGGATCTCGTCCTCGCCCGCGCGGTCACCGCCGAGGTCATCACCGCGCAGGAGGCCGAGCTGATCGGCGCGACCTACCTGGAAGAGGTCAGCCTCACCGTCTACGCCGAACGTACCGGCCAGCCCCGCTGGAACCTCTACAAGCGGCGCACCGCCGCTGTCGCCCGGCTGCGGGCCGCGATCGAGTCCGGCGCCCTGTCCGACCCGTACGCCGACGTGGTCAACGAGGCCACCGCGACGGTGGTCCTCGACGGTCCCGCCGCCTGGAAGCGGCGCGACTGAGCTGCGGTTTTCCAATCCGAGGCTCGGATTTGTAATCCCCTAGTGCGGGACTTTTCCGCAGGTGACCTTGTTTTCGACCGGACCCGTTGACGGCGCTGACACCCCGCACGGCTCCCGCCCCGTCGCCACGTCTGGTGAGGAGGACGGCCGCGCCGGTCGGCACCCGCAGGTCACCTCGCATCGCCCGGTCCCGCCTTCGCCAAGCCCATTCGCACACCCCGCGCCCCTGCCTGGGGCTGCCTCGGCGTGCGTCCTTGGAGGTGCCCGATCCCATGAACCATCGTCCTGTCCCGCGTCCCGAGGTGGCGGCGTCCCGCCGCCTCGGGGCGGGCAGGCGGGGACGGCTGATCGTTCCTCGCCTGCGTCGATACGTTCTTCGAACGGTCCGTCTCGGGCTGGTGGTGCTCGGTGCCGCCGCCGTGTTGGTGGCCCTCGCCGCTGTGCCCGTCGCCGCCTACGCGGCCGAGCCCGCCTCGGTGGTGCTGGCCGCCGAGTCGATCCAACAGGTTGCCAACAACATCCGTGCCTGGCTCGTCGGCATTCTCGTCGCGGTCGCCACGCTGTTCCTGACCGTCGGTGGCCTGCGCTACCTGGCCGCGAACGGTGATCCCGGCGAGGTCGAGAAGGCCAAGCTCGCGTTGCGGTCCGCCGCCATCGGTTACGGCCTCGCGCTGCTTGCGCCGCTGTTCGTGACCATCGTCGGCGCGTGGGTGGCGTGATGGGCGCTCTCTCGATCCGACCTCACCGTGTTGTCCGGCGGGTGGTGCTGCTGTGGCTCGGCGTCATGCTTCTCGCCGGCCTGGTTCTCGTGTTCGCTGGGCCGGCGCTCGCGCAGCCGAGCCCGGCCCCTGGTCCTCCCAGCACACCGACGCCGGGTGTGCCCGACCCGGGCGTCCGCCCGCCGGGAGCCGAGCCGTCACCGTCGACGCCGGCACCCGCTCCCGGCCCGGCCCCGACTCCCGGCCCGCCGTCTCAGGGAGTTGATGACGATCCGGCTTGGTACGACGTCGGCGGGCAGATCCGCAAGGCCGTCGTGGACCTGGTCGTGTGGGCTGCTGAGCAGGCCCTCCAGCCGGTGATGGAAGCCCTCGGCGCATCGTGGCTGTCGACCCCTGATCTCACCGTGAACGAGCACGTGAAGGCGATCTGGACCACCAGTCTGATCGTTGCCAACGGCATCATCGTGCTGTTCATCGTGGCCGGAGGGTTCCTGGTCACCGCTCGGGAAACGTTGCAAACGCAGTACGGCCTCAAGCAGGTGCTACCCCGCATCGCCGTCGGCGTGGTCCTGGCCAATTGCAGCTTGATCCTCGGGCAGAAGGCGATCGAGCTGACCAACGCGCTGACCGTGGCCATCGCTGGTAACACGATCGACGGCCCGAGTGCGGCGACGGCGATCCGGCAGGTCGTGGACAACGCCCTGCAAGGCCAGGGGTTCTTGCTGGCGTTGCTGGTCATCGTGGTGATCGTGATGTGCCTCGTCCTGGAGTTCACCTTCGTGCTCCGGCTCGCCGCCCTGATCATCCTCCTCGGGGTTGCCCCGGCGGCGTTGATCTGCCACGCCAGTCCACTCACGGAGGGTGTGGCTCACCTGTGGTGGCGCTGCTTCCTGGCCTGCCTTGGCTTGCAGATCGCCCAGGCCATCGTCGTGATGGCCAGTATCAAGGTGTTCCTCACCCCTGCCGGCCCGACTGTGATGGGTGTGCCGGCGACTGGGCACGGGCTCCTCGGCGTCGTGGTGTGCCTGACGATGCTGTGGCTGCTGATCAAACTGCCGGGCTGGATGCGGCAGTTCGTCCTCGGCCCGCTCGGGCAGCGCAACGGCCGGGGACTGATCGGGCAACTCGTCCACGCCTTCCTGATGATCAAAACGATTGGCGCGGCGGCCGGCATCCTGGGCGGCGCGAGCACCGCCCGGACCGCCGCCCGGACGGCACCGCGTCCGTCCGGCCCCCGTCCGCTGCCGGGTGGCCCCCGTCCGCCCCGCCCGTCCCGTCTGCCTCGTCCGGGGCCGACTCCGGTCCCGCCGTCCCCGCCGGGACCGGCCGCGTTCAGCCACGCACCGGCCGTCCACACGCCGATGCCCGCGCCGTCCGGGACGAACGCCGCGCCCACCTTCAGCCACCCGGCCGCCTCGTCCACGGCACCGTCCCCGCCGTCCGCAGGTGTCCCGGCCGTGCAGTTCTCCCACCCGTCCCCGTCCCAGTCGAGCCCGCCAGTCCCGGCCGCGCCACCGGCCCGGGTCGCCTTCAGCCACACCGGGACGACGACACCGAGACCAGCGCGCAGCGGTGCGGCACCGGCGGTGGTGTTCTCGACCGCATCCGCGCCGCAGAGCGCGCCGCGCCGGCCACCTGCCCCGGTCACACCGGTGTTCTCCGCAGCCCAGGCCACCCCCACAACCGGCACTCGGACCGGACGTCGAGGGTCCGGGTCGGTGCCGCCGGGAGGCACCCCACGAGGCTCCACGCCCGCTACCCGGCCCACAGCGGCGCGGCGTGTCACCCCGACCCCACAACCCGCCAGCGGCACACCCGCGCGAACCCCACCAGCGGCGAGCACCGCCGCCCGGCGAGCGACGGCGACCGGCACGCCCCGTCCCCATGCGCAGTCCCCGTCCGTCCAGCCGTCCCCGGACGATCGCCGGTCGGCGGCACCGTCCCCACCCCGTCCGTCCCCGCCTCGTCTGGCGTGGCCGTCCGCACCCACCAGCGCGACTCCGGTGGACCCGTCCGCCGTGCGCGCTGGACGGCCTCCGTCCCCGCCGCCGGATCGGCGGGTTCGACCGTCCGCGCCGCAGCGGCGCCCGTCCACACCGAGGGGTGATCAGCCGTGAACCGCCACACCGACGAGGCGCCGATGCGGGCTCGGGTA
>NZ_BOOZ01000002.1 GCF_016863495.1 Micromonospora andamanensis | reverse complement strand
GGGGATGTTGCTGCCTCGAACCCATCCAGGCGACACATCCTGGGCACTGTCACCGCAACCCCAGCTCAGGCGGCAACGTCGGGGGATGGTGCTGTCGCACGTCTGCGCCGGGTGTGGGGTGGGTGGTGGGTGGTGGGTGGTGGGTGGGTCGGTCAGGCGGTGAAGCCTGGTGCGGGGGCGGGGCGGGCCGCGCGGGCGACCGCGTCGGCGAGCGGAGGGATCTCCTTCTCGTGCAGGTCGCTGACGGTGATGCGCAGCCCCGGCGGGCCGGCGAGGCGGTAGAGCGCGCCCGGCGCGACCGCCCAGCCGGCGTCCCGCAGGGTGGTCAGCGCGCTTGTCTCATCGTCCACGGGTATCCACACGTTGATCCCGGTGCGGCCGTGCGCGGGCAGGCCGCGCTCAGCCAGGGCGGTGATCAGGGCGTTCCGTCGCCGTTCGTAGCTCTCCGCCGCCCCGTCGACCAGGGCGGTCACCTCCGGATCGTCCCAGAGCGACAGCACGAGCCGTTGCAGCACTGTGGAGACCCAGCCGGCGCCGATCCGGATCCGGCCGGCCACCCGCGCCACAGTGGTCTCGTCTCCGGCCAGCACGGCCAGTCGCAGGTCGGGGCCGAAGGGCTTGCTCACCGAGCGGAGGAACGCCCAGTGGGTGGTCGCCCCGGCGAGCGGGTGCAGCGGTACGCGGGCCAGTTCGGCAGCGTGATCGTCCTCGATCAGCAGCAGGTCGGCACGTCCGGCGAGCAGAGTGCGCAGGGCGTTGGCCCGGTCGGCGGAGACCGCTGCGCCTGTGGGGTTCTGGGCCCGGCTGGTCACGATGAGCGCTCGCGCTCCGGCGTCCAGGGCCGCGGCGACTCCCGCGACGATCGGCCCGTCGTCGTCGATCGGTATCCCGATCGGCCGCAGCCCGAGGGCGGCGAGCAGGTCGAGCAGCCCGGCCCAACCCGGGTCTTCCACGGCGACCGCGTCGCCGTGCCGCAGGTGCGCGCCGAGCAGGCGCTCGATGCCGTCAAGCGCGCCGCCGGTGAGGGTCAGTCCGGGGGCGGGCACCCCGTCGGCGGCCAGCCGGGCCCCGGCCACCTCGGCCATCTCGGGGAGTACGCCGACGTCGGGATAGCCGACCGGGTCGTCGGCGGCGTCGGCGAGGGCGGTCAGGTGCCGACCCAGCGGTGGCAGCAGTCGCCTGTCGGGTGCGCCTCGGGACAGGTCCCGTAGCCCGGGTGCGGGTGGCGGGCGTAGCGCCGCCCGGCGGGCGGTGACAGGCGGTCGGGGGCGTACCCGGGTGCCGTGCCGACCGGCGGTGACGATGAGCCCCCGCCGACGCAGCTCGGCGTAGGCGCGGGACACGGTGGCCGGGCTGACGGCCAGGGCGGTGGCGAGGGCGCGGACCGGTGGCAGTGGGTCACCGGGGGCGAGGGCGGCGTCGCGGATGCCGGACTCGATGCTCGCGGAAATCTCGACAGCCGTCGAACCCGTCACCTGATAGCGTGCTGACACAAATATGGGATTGTACTAGAACAAAGGTGGAAGCATGTACCCGCACACCACCCGCACCACCGCCAGCCGTTACCGGGACCGGATGAGCTACGACCGGACCGCCGCGCACGCCGTGCTCGACGAGGCGTACCACTGCGCGCTGGGGTTCACCGTGGACGGCGAGCCCCGGGTGCTGCCGACGCTGCACGTGCGCGTCGGCGACACGCTCTACCTGCACGGCTCCACCGGCAGTCGACCGCTGCTCGCCGCCCGTACCGACGGCCTGCCGGTCTGCGTCGCGGTCACCCTTCTCGACGGGCTGGTCTACGGTCGCTCCCAGTTCCACCACAGCGCCAACTACCGGTCGGTGGTCGCGCACGGCACCGCTCACCTGGTCACCGACCCGGATGAGAAGGCCGACGTGCTGACCGCCCTGGTGGAGAAGGTCGGCACCGGCCGCGCGGCGGACAGTCGCCCCCCGAGCCGGCGGGAGCTGGCCGAGACCGCAGTGCTGGCGCTGCCACTTGTGGAGGTGTCGCTGCGCACCCGCACCGGCCAGGTAGGCGACGACCCGGCCGACCTGGGTCTGGCGCACTGGGCCGGGGTGGTACCGCTGCGGCTGACCCCCGGCCTGCCGGAGCCCGACGTCGGGGTCACCGCACCACTGCCGGCGTACCTGCGGCCGGACCGCTCGCCCTGGCACGAGCCGGCGGTGCTGCGCGGCGCCCATGTGCTGCTGGAGCCGCTCGATGAGGCCCACACCGACGAGTTGTACGCCGCCACCGACGACGCCGAGGTCTGGCAGCACCTGAGCCGACCGCTGCCGACCGGGCCGGAGCAGGTGCGTGAGGTGATCGTCGCAGCGCTCGCCGAACAGCACCGGCAGGAGCGGGTCGCCTGGGCGCAGCGCTGCGCGGTCACCGGCGCGATTGTCGGCACCACCTCGTACTACGAGATCGACCCGGAACGTCGGTCGGTGGCGATCGGGCACACCATGCTCGGCCGGCCCTGGTGGCGCACCGGGATCAACACCGAGGCGAAGCTGCTGCTGCTCACCCGGGCCTTCGAGGAACTCGACGCGGTGCGGGTGGTCTGGCACACCGACATTCGCAACGAGCGCTCGCAGCGTGCCATCGAACGACTCGGCGCGACCCGGGAGGGTGTGCTGCGGATGCACCGGTTGCGGCCCGACGGCTCGTGGCGGGACACCGTGCAGTATTCGATGACCGTCGACGAGTGGCCGAAAGCACAGGTCAGCCTGCGGGAAAGGCTTCGCTCTCACGCCACGTCGGCCCGATGATGTCGGACGTGCTGGGAATCACCGACCTGTGGACGTACGTGCTGGGCACCGTGGCCATCGTGCTGCTGCCCGGCCCCAACTCGCTGTTCGTCCTCTCCACCGCCGCCCGCCGTGGGGTCGGCGTCGGCTACCAGGCGGCGAGCGGCGTCTGGGTCGGTGACGCGATCCTGATGTTCCTCTCCGCCGCCGGGGTGGCCTCGCTGCTCAAGGCGTACCCGCCGATCTTCCTCGTGATCAAGTACGCGGGTGCCGCGTACCTGGGCTATGTGGGGTTGACCATGCTGCGCGGCGCGTGGCGGCGCTGGCGGGACCGCAACGACCCGAGCACGCCGCGGCTGATCGACGCCGCGGAGCCGGCGGCGACCCGCAGTCCGTTCCGCAAGGCGCTGGTAATCAGCCTGCTCAACCCGAAGGCGATCCTCTTCTTCGTCTCGTTCTTCATCCAGTTCGTCGACCCGACCTACTCCTGGCCGGCGCTGTCGTTCCTGCTGCTCGGCCTGATCGCCCAGGTGACGAGCGCGCTCTACCTGACCGCGCTGATCTTCGCGGGCACCTTCCTGGCCGCCCAGTTCAGCCGACGCCGCCGGCTGGCGGCCGGTGCGACAAGCGCGGTGGGCGCCCTCTTCCTCGGCTTCGGCCTCAAACTCGCCCAGGGCTGACGAACCGCGCCGGCACTCCCAGTGATGGGGGCGTGCCGGCGCGGGCGGTGTCAGGTGCCGCCGCCACCACCGCCGCCACCGCCCTCGCCGCCACCGACACCGGCGCCGCCCGCGTCGCCCCCGGGTTCCGGGCCGGGCGGTAGCGGCCGGTCGGGCGGACGACTGACGTGGGCCGACTCGGAGACAGGGGCCGACCAGTCGGCATGCGCCGCGGCGGCGGCGTGCCTGTTGATGGCCTCGCGCAGCCACCCGTCCACGGTGCTCACCCAGTCCCGCTTGTCGGCACCGACGTGCCAGATCCGGAACCGGCTGATGCTGGTGTGGGTGATCCCGGCCAGCGCCAACCGCCTGTCACACCAGAGGATCACCTCCAGTCCTGCGGAGTTGGCCACGAAGATCACCTCCAACTCGGTGATCGGCCCGGCGTAGAGCGGACCGACCCAGAAGCCCCACCGCTGATGCAGCGGCAGGGCCTGCTCCACGCCGGGCAGCCGAGCGTCGACGAGCCCGGACTGGCGGACGCTGAAGCCGAGCGTGTCCAGGGCGGCCAGCACGTGCTGCTGGGTCGGCAGTGGGTGGACGAAGACCGGCACCATCGCGCCCTGGTCCAGCGTGGCTTCGATCGCCACCTCGGTACGCAGTCCCATCCGCAGGCTGAGCAGCGGCACTCCACCCAGCGTGGTCACCGGCGTCTCCCACGGCACCGGGAACTCGAACGGAATCGAGCGGGCCCGTCCGGCCCGCAGCACCAGGGCGCCGGCCACCTGCGTCTGGTGGAACTGCACCAGCCGGCGGGGAGCCTCCGGATCGTCCGGCTCGGCCGCGCTGACCAGGCCGAGCCGGACGTGCAGGACCGGCACGTCGACGGAACCGGCGATGAGGTTCACCCGCCCCGGCAGTCGCAGGCCGGGGCGGGTGCTCGGGTTGGCCAGCGCGGTCTGCACCGTCAGGCCCGTACCGCCCGACCCCGGTGACACCCCCGTCAGCCGCACCCGTGTGCCCCCTATCTGAGCCGGCGTACCGCGCGTGGAATCGGATCGGTCTCGTCGTCGAACTCCCCGATGACCTCCTCCAGGAGGTCCTCCAGGGCGACGAAGCCGACCGGCCGGGTCGGACCACCGCCGTTGCGGACCAGCGCGAGTTGCGACTGCCGGGCCCGCATCACGGCGACCGCCTCGGTCACCGTGGCGGTGTCGGGGATCGTGATGGCGTCATTCATCAGGTCGGCCGCGATGGCGTCGGGTCGGCCGGCCGTGGCCCGCACCGCCTCCCGGACGTGCACCAGGCCGCAGACGTGACCGGCGGCGTCCAGCACCGCCAGCCGGGACCTGCCGCTGTCCCGGCTGACCTGCTCGATGCGGTCCACCGGATCGTCGCGGCGGACGGTCACGATCTGGTCGAACGGTTCCATCACCTGTGCCACGGTCGTGCCCTGCAACTCCAGCATGCTGGTGAGCAGTTCGTGCTGGGCGGCGCCGAGCAGGCCGTGTTCCCGGGACTGCTCCAGCAGCATCCGCAGCTCGTCGGGGCCGTGCACCTGGGCCAACTGGTCCTGCGGGTTGACCTTCACCAGCCGCAGCATCGCGTTGGCCACCGCGTTGAGCACCGACAGCACCGGACGGGCCACCCGGGCGAAGGCCCGGAACGGCAGCGCCAGCAGCAGCGCGGAGCGCTCCGGGTGGGTGATCGCCCAGGACTTCGGCGCCATCTCGCCGACCACCAGGTGCAGGAAGGTGACCAGGCTCAGCGCGAAGATCAGCGCGATCACATGGCTGGCGCCGTACGGCAGGCCGACGGCGTGCAGCAGCGGACCGAGCAGCCGTTCGATCGCCGGCTCGGCCAGGGCACCGAGACCCAGCGTGCACAGGGTGATGCCGAGCTGGGCGCCGGCCAGCATCAGTGACAGCTCGCGTACGCCGTCGAGGGCGGCCCGGGCCGCCCGGCCACCGCTGGCCGCGGCCTGTTCCAGGCGGTACCGCTTGCTCGCCACCAGAGCGAACTCGGCGGCGACGAAGAACCCGTTGAGCCCCAGGAGCACCACCGAGGTGATCAGCGCGAATCCGGTGCTCATGCGGTCACCTCCGCGGGCCCGTCGGTGAGTTGGAGGCGGACCGAGTCGGCCACGTGCCGGTCCACCGCGAGCACCTCGACCAGGGCACGCGGCGGGACCTGACCGTTGTCGCCGTCGGCCGGCAGGTTGATCTCCAACCGGTCACCGACCTCCGGCACCCGGCCCAGTTCCCGCATGACCAGGCCGGAGATGGTGTCGTACTCCGGGCCCTCGGGCAGGGCGATGCCGGTGCTGTCGGCGACCTCGTCGATACGCCAGCGGGCGGGCACCACCCAGGAGCCGTCGTCCTGCCGCGCGGGGGCCCGCTCCGGCGGGTCGTCCTCGTCGCGGATCGGGCCGACCAGTTCCTCGGCGATGTCCTCGAGGGTGATGACGCCCGCGAAGCCGCCGTACTCGTCCACCACGCAGGCGAGCTGGCGGTGCCCCGAGCGGAGCCGGTCCAGCACGGTGGGCAGCGGCAGCGTCTCGGGCACCAGCAGCGGGGGTACGGCCACCGCGCTGACCGGGGTGCTGGCGCGCTCGGCCGGCGGCACCTGGAGCACGTCGGCGATGCCGATCACGCCGACCAGGTCGTCGACGCCCTCCGTGCCGCGTACCGGGAAGCGGGAGCGGCCGGTGTCGAGCAGCTCGACCACCCGGCTGACCGGCTCGTGTGCCCGCACGGTGTGCACGTCCACCCGGGGCACCATGGCCTCACCCGCGGTCAGCTGCCGGAAGTCGAGCCCCCGGTCCAGCAGGGTCGACATGTCGGCGTCGAGGTGCCCCTCCAGCCGGGACTCGGCGATGATCTGTTCCAGGTCCTCCGGGGTGGCGCCGCTGGGCAGCTCCTCGATGGGCTCGATGCCGACCCGCCGCAGCAGCCGCACCGCAGACTTGTCGAAGAGCTTGATCAGCGGGCCGGCGATGGCCAGGTAGACCAGGGTGGAACGGGACAACGCCCGGGCCACCTGTTCGGGACGGGCGATGGCCAGGTTCTTCGGGGCCAGCTCGCCCACCACCATCTGCACCACAGTGGCGATGACCAGGGCCAGCGCGACGGACAACGGCAGGCTGACGCCTGTGGAGACGCCGGCCAGGCCGAGCAGCTCGGCCAGGCCGGCACCGAGGTACGGCTCGGCGGCGTAACCGACGAGCAGGGCGGTCACGGTGATGCCGAGTTGGGCACCGGAGAGCATGAACGACAGCCGTCCGGTGACCTCCAGGGCGCGGGCGGACGCCTGGTCACCCTCGGCGGCGCGTTGCTTCAGCTTGCCGCGGTCGACCGCGACGTAGCCGAACTCCTGCGCGACGAAGTACCCCGTCGCGACGGTCAAGACGATGATCAGAAGAAGGCCGACGAGGATCAACACGGGAGGTTCAGGGCTCCCGGGGTCGTCGGTCCGTGGGGATGCCGGGGCCTACCCGGCTGGCTACTGCTGCCCTCCTGGGCAGAAGAGTCGATCATGCGGTCATTCTACCGGCGTCGGGGTCCGGGTCGGGCGGGAGTGCGTACTCATTGTGGTCGCCCGGCCGGTTCAGCGGTCGGCCAGTTCGTCGGCGTCGAGCAGGTTCCGGTCCACCCGCCCGGCGCGGTACCCGGCCCGACCGATCATCTGCGCGGCGACCGGAGCGGTGGCCAGTTGAAAGACCCCGACCAGGACGATCATGCCCAGATCGGCGGGGCTGCGCAGCCGCAGCCCCAGGCCCAGCAGCAGGAGCAGCACACCGAGCACCTGCGGCTTGGTGGCCGCGTGCATCCGGCTCAGCGTGTCCGGGAACCGCAGCACCCCGATGGCCGCGGCCAGGCTCAGCAACGCTCCGGCGACCAGGCTGCCCGCGCCCAGCCAGTCGGCGACGTCACCCGGTGTCACGCCCGGTCCCGGACGGCGAAGCGGACAAGCGAGACGGAGCCGACGAAGCCGAGCAGGGCGAGCACCACGAGCACCGGCAGGGTGGTGGCGTGCCGGTTGACCGCCGCCTCCGCACCCACGGCGCCGACCATCGTGGCGAGCAGCATGTCGGCGGCGACGACCCGATCCAGCAGCGACGGACCCCGGTAGAGGCGGACGAGGGCGAGCAGAGCGGCCACCGACAGCAGGCTGGTGAGGACGATGGCGAGGAAGACGGTCACGGAGACTCCTTGTCGACGGGTCCGGTACGCACCCGGCGCAGTTCGGCGTTCGAGCCGACCGCCTCGACGATCCGCCGCTCCACCTCGCGGACCTGGGCCCGGTGGGCGTCGAGGTCGGCGGGGCCACGTACGTCGAGCACGTGCACGTAGAGGATTCCGGCGTCCCGGTCCACCTCCACGATCAACGTGCCGGGCACCAGCGAGAGCACCTCGGCGGTGAGGGCCAGGTTGAGGTCGGTGGGCAGGCGCAGCCGCACCGCGATGATTGCCGAACGGGGGGTGTAGCCGGGCTGCACCGCGATCCGGGCGATGTGGGCGCTGGCCCGGACCAGTTCGACGACGAACCGGCCGCCGAACACCAGCAGTCCCCACGGCCGGAGCCGGCCGTGGAAGGTGACCGGCGGCAGCGGGAAGAAGAGCAGCACCACGGCGGCGACAAGCAGCCCGCCCACCAGGTTGCCCCAGGTGAACTCCCCCCAGAACAGGTTCCAGGCCAGCACCAGCCAGCCGTAGGCGATCAACTGGTCACGCCACCGACCCATCCGGGTCTGCCGGTCCGCCGACGCGGGCGGCAGGGCGCCCGGCGCGGTCATGACGCTTCGCCCGGCAGGACGGCGCGCACGTACGGGGTGCGCTCGATCAGATCCGTCGCGGCCCGCCCGGTGTACTCGAACAGCGGACCCGCCACCACTGTCAGCGCCACCCCGAGCGCCACCAGGGCGACAGTGGCACCGACCATCAAGGCGGGCAGTCGTGCGGTAGGCGCGACCGTCTCGCAGGGTGAGCGCCAGAAGGCGATGTTCCACACCCGGCTCGCCACGTAGAGGGTGAGCAGGCTGGTCACGGTGCCCACGGCGACGAGCGTCCAGGGCAGCGGCCCGCCGGCGGCCACCCCGGCCTGGAGCAGGCCGAGCTTGCCCAGGAAACCGGAGAAGGGCGGGATGCCGGCCAGGTTCATCGCCGAGACGAAGAAGAGCACACCCACCATGGGTGCCAGCCGGGCCAGCCCGCCGAGGCGGCGCAGGTCGGTGCTGCCGGCCCGCTGCTCGACCAGTCCGGAGATCAGGAACAGGGTGGTCTGGATGGTGATGTGATGGACCACGTAGAAGATGGCGCCGACCAGCCCGGCGACAGTGCTCAGCCCCACCCCGAAGATCATGTAGCCGATGTGGCTGACAAGCGTGAACGACAGCAGCCGCTTGATGTCGGACTGGGCCACCGCGCCGAGGATGCCGACGAGCATGGTCAGGCCGGCCGCCACCATCAGCAGTTCCCCGGCCTGCTGCCCCGGGAAGAGCAGGGTCTGGGTCCGGATGATCGCGTACACGCCGACCTTGGTGAGCAGGCCGGCGAAGACCGCGGTGACCGGGGCGGGGGCCGTCGGGTAGCTGTCCGGCAGCCAGGCCGACAGCGGGAAGACCGCCGCCTTGATGCCGAAGGCCACCAGCAGCATCAGCTGAAGGCTCAGCCGTACGCCGTCCGGCAACGCGTCGAGCCGCGCGGTGAGCTGCGCCAGGTTCAGCGTGCCGGTGGCCGCGTAGACCAGGCCCACCGAGATCAGGAAGATCATCGACGCCAGGACGTTGACCACGACGTAGGTGGAGCCGGTGCGGATGCGGGGCGCGGTGCCGTTGAGGGTGATCAGCACGAAGCTCGCGGCGAGCAGCATCTCGAAGCCGACGAAGAGGTTGAACAGGTCACCGGCGAGGAAGGCGTTGCACACACCGGCGGTCAGCACCAGATAGGTGGGGTGGAAGATCACCACCGGGGAACTCTCCCCGGTCTCCGCCTGACCCTGCCCGATCGAGTACAGCAGCACGCAGAGCGTCACCGCCGAGGACACCACGAGCATCAGCGCGGCCAACTGATCGGCGACAAGCACGATGCCCACCGGCGCCGGCCAGCCGCCGATCTGCATCACCAGCGGCCCCTCCCGGTACGCCTGCACCAGCAGCACCACCGCCACCACCAGGCTCGCGCTCAGACAGCCCACGCTCACCGTCCGCTGGGTCCACGGGCGGCTGCCCAGCAGCAGGGTCAGCGCGGCGCCCAGCAGCGGCAGCACCACCGGCAGCGGCACGAGCGTGCTCATCGCCGCCACCGCCCGTACCGGCTCATCCCCGGTCCTCCTCACGGGGTGGGGCCGGCGCGTCGACCTGCTGCGGGTCGGCGACCGCGGGTTCGCTGGCCAGGTCGGCGGCGGACACCTCGCGCCGGGCCGCCCGCCGGACGATCTCCCGGTCCTCGATGTCGTCCGGGACCTCGTCGTCGCCGGTCAGATACCAGCTGCGGTAGCTGATGGCCAGCAGGAAGGCGGTGAAGCCGAAGGTGATGACGATGGCGGTGAGCACCATGGCCTGGGGCAGCGCGTCACTCATCGCGCTCTCGTCGCCGACCCCGACCACGGGCGGCTCCCCGGCCCGGCCGCCGAAGACGATGAGCAGGTTGACGCCGTTGCCGATCAGGATGACGCCGAGCAGGACCCGGCTCAGGCTGCGTTCCAGCAGCAAGGTCACCCCGCAGCCGACGAGGACTCCGATCGTGACGAAGGAGACCAGGTTGGCGCCCGCGCTCATGGCCGCGCCTCCCCTTGCCGACCGGCCAGCCCGCCGCCGGCCCCACCGGCCGTCTCGATGTGGCGGTCCACCTCGGCGCCGAGGCTGCGCAGCACGTCCAGCGCCAGACCGATCACCACCAGATACACGCCGACGTCGAAGAAGAGGGAGGTGACCAGGTAGAAGTGGCCGATCAGGGGCAGCCACAGGTCGACAGTGGTGCTCTCCAGCACGGTGCCGCCGACGACCAGGGAGACCACTGCGCTGCCGACCGCGAGCAGCAGACCGGCGCCGAGCACCGTGCCGGCACCGATAGGCGCCGCCTCGACCAACTCGTAGCGGCCACCGGCGAGATACCGCATGGTCAGGGCCAGGCTGGCCACCAGTCCACCGGCGAAGCCGCCACCTGGCGCGTTGTGCCCGGAGAAGAGCAGGTAGAGGGAGAAGAGCACAGCGGTGTGCGAGATCAGCCGGGTGACCACCTCCAGCACGATCGACCGTTGCCGCTCGTGCAGGGTGGCTCCACCGCGTAACCAGACCTCGCGGCCCGCGGGTTCCGCGTCCTCGGCGATCTCCCGTCGACGGGGACGGGGCCCGGTGCGGGACTGGTGGAAGATCAGACTCGCCACCCCGGTCGCGGCGGCCACCAGCACCGCGGCCTCCCCCAGGGTGTCCCAGGCGCGGATGTCCACAAGGGTCACGTTCACCACGTTGCGGCCGTGCCCCTGCTCCACCGCGAGGTGCGGGAATTCCTCGGAGATGGAACGCGCCTGCCGGGCCGCCGCGGCCCCGACCGCCAGCGCGGCGACAGTCGTACCGACGATCGTCCCGATGGTCCGCCGGATCCAGCGGCTACGCCGCAGCGGTCGCATCGAGAACCGCTCGGGCAGTCGACGCAGCACCAGCACGAAGATCGCGATGGTCATGGTCTCCACGAGGAACTGGGTGAGCGCCAGGTCTGGCGCGCCGTAGAGCACGAACAGCATCGCGGTGCCGTAGCCGGTCATGCCGACCAGGAGCATCGCTGTCAACCGTCGGCTGGCCCCCACGGCGAGCAGCGCGGCGACGCAGACCACCAGCAGCACCACCGGCTGCGCCGGGGTGGCCCACAGGTCCAGTGACTGCTCCCAGGGCCGGATGAGGAACACCGCCCCGCCCGGCACGGCGGCCAGGACGATCAGGATGAGACCCAGGTACTGCGGCAGCGATCCCCGCTGGGTGACGCTTGTGACGTCCACCGCGACCCGGTCGAAGCGGTGCGTGATCCACTCGTACCCCCGTTGGCCGGTGACCGGCCAGCGCAGCCTGGCCACCGCCGGGGCCAACGGGCCCCGCAGGGCGAACAGTGCGGTACCTCCGGCCAGGGCGAGTACGGACAGACCGAGGGCCGGGGTGAGTCCGTGCCAGAGGGCCAGGTGCTGGCCGACGGCACCGAAGAGTTCGGGGTACGGGCGGAGCAGGTGATCCAACGCTCCGGCGGCTGGCCCGGTGACGAGCCCGACGACGGCCAGCAGGGCCGGCGGGATCAACAGCGACGGCGCGATCCGGCCCAGATCGGTGGCGACGGCGCCGGAACGGTCGGCGAACGCACCCCAGACGAACCTGATGCTGTACGCGACGGTGAGCACGGTCCCGGCGACGAGCACCGCCAGCACCAGCGGCTGATCGGCGAAGGCGGCGAACACGGCCTCCTTGGCGACGAAGCCGAGCAGGGGTGGCAGTCCGGCCATCGACGCCGCGGCGAGCACGGCAACCCCGGTCAGCACCGGCGCGGTGCGTCGCAGCCCGGACAACGCGCGCAGGTCCCGGGTCCCGGCGCCGTGGTCGATCACGCCGACCACGAGGAACAGCGCCGCCTTGAACAGCGCGTGGGCCAGCAACATGGCGGCCCCGGCGAGCGCGGCGTCCGCGGTGCCCACTCCGACGACCACCGTCAGCAGCCCGAGCTGGCTGACCGTGCCGTGGGCCAGCAGCAACTTGAGGTCGGTCTGCCGCAGCGCCGCCCAACCGCCCACCAGCATGGTGGCCAGGCCGGCGATCACCACCACCGGCCGCCACGGCCCGACCACGGCGAGCACCGGGGTGAGCAGGCCCAGGAGATAGACGCCGGCCTTCACCATCGCCGCCGCGTGCAGGTACGCGCTGACAGGTGTCGGCGCGGCCATCGCCACCGGCAGCCACGAGGTGAACGGCAGCACCGCCGACTTGGACAGCGCGCCGAGGAGGATCAGCAGCACCGCGACGACCAGGTACGCCCCGCCGGGCAACGGCTGCTGCCCGAGTTCCGACCAACGGTAGGTGCCGGCGTGGTGGCCGAGCATCAGGAACCCGATGAGCATGGCCAGGCCACCGAGGGTGGTCACGGTGAGCGCCTGGGCCGCCGCCCAGCGGCTCGACCGACGCTCGCTGCTGTGCCCGATCAGCAGGTACGAGAAGACAGTGGTGAGTTCCCAGCACACGTAGAGCAGCAGCAGGTCGTCGGCGAGGACCAGCCCGAGCATCGCCCCGGCGAAGGCGACCATCACGCCCGCGTACCGCGAGTTGCCGAGCGCGTCCGGCGGGAAGTACCGGGCGCTGTAGCCGAGCACCAGCGCGCCCACGCCGCCGACCAGCAGGGTCATCAGCCAGGACAGGGTGGTCATCCGCAGCGCCAGGTCCAGCCCCAGTTCCGAGATCCACGGGTACGTCTCGACCACCGCACCGCCGTGGGCCACCTCGGGAGTGCGAACCAACGCCCAGCCGAAGGCGCTGGCCGGCACCAGGGCCAGCAGGTAACAGGCGCGCGGACCCCACCGGCGGACCAGCAGTGGCGCCACCACGGCCGCCACCAGGTGCAGGATCAGCAGTACGAGCACGCGCGCTCCCGGTCGAGGTGGCCGAGACGCCCCCCGGGGGTTGGGGCACCTAGGAGCGATCAGACGACAGTTCGGCGCGCTATGGATGCTTTTTCCGAAATGAGCACACTTTCGCCGTCAATGCGGCCGAAAGCGCGCAGCGACCGAATCAGTTGTGCGCGGCGACGTCCGGCGCGGCGCTCCCGCCGGCACGACCCGGGCGCCCGTCGACGACCAGGTCCGGCCGACCGAGCTGGAACGCGGCCCTGTTGACAAGTCGCTGGGCGGCGGCCAGGGAGCGGACGGACAACAACCGGCCACGGCTCTCGCGACGCAGCACGAAGTAGTGCACGGCGGCCCGCACCTGGGCCCGGTCGGCCGCGCTGGCCTGCGCGGTGGAGACGACAAGCTCACGTAGGCAACTGGCGAGCCGCTCGGCCAACTCGAGATCGGGGCCCTGCAACCCGGCGCGCAGGGCTGTGACATGGCTGTCTACCTTGCGGATCAGGACGTCGGTGCCGGGTCCGGAACTCCGCTCCTCGACGGCCATCCGACTCCCTCCACCGCTCGCCACGACGCGGGTGAAGTTACTTTATGTTGCCCCTCAAGAGCAAGCAGTTAAGTAAGACTTAACGGATTCTAAGCGTAAGTCACTCTTAACGCCTTAACAAGACATATCCCGCCCAGCTCGCGGTGAACGAATGTCGGCACCCGGGGGCAGGATGGGTTCGTGGCGGATTCCAGCACGGCCCCCGGCGAGCAGGTGCTCGCCCGGTTCGGCCCGGCGACCCGGGAGTGGTTCGGTGCGGCGTTCGCCGCGCCGACGACGGCGCAGGCCGGCGCCTGGAACGCGGTGGCCGCCGGCCGGCACGCCCTGGTCGTGGCCCCCACCGGCTCCGGCAAGACCCTCGCCGCGTTCCTGTGGTCCCTCGACCGGCTGTCCCGCGAGACAGCCCCGACCGATCCTCGGCGGCGCTGCCGGGTGCTCTACGTCAGCCCGCTCAAGGCACTCGCCGTCGACGTCGAACGCAACCTGCGCGCCCCCCTCACCGGCATCCGGCAGGCCGCCACCCGGCTCGCCCTGCCCCCGCCGGAGATAACCGTCGGGATGCGCACCGGTGACACCCCCGCCGACGAGCGGCGGGCCTTCGCGCGTACCCCGCCGGACATCCTGATCACCACGCCGGAGTCACTGTTCCTGCTGCTCACCTCGGCCGCCCGGGATTCGCTGCGGGGCGTGGAGACCGTGATCGTCGACGAGGTGCACGCGGTCGCCGGCACCAAGCGCGGCGCCCACCTGGCCCTCTCCCTGGAACGGCTCGACGAGTTGCTGCCCGCCCCGGCGCAGCGCATCGGCCTCTCCGCCACCGTCCGGCCGCTTGACGAGTGCGCCCGCTTCCTCGGCGGCGCCCGCCCGGTCGAGGTGGTGGCCCCGGTGACCGCCAAGACGATAGAGGTCAGCGTCCAGGTGCCGGTGGAGGACATGACCCGCCTCGACGAGCAGGCGGTGCCTGAAGACGATCTCGCCGGTCCTCGCACGGCGTCCATCTGGCCGGCTGTGGAGGAACGGGTTTTCGCCCTGATCAGGGCGAACCGTTCGACGATCGTCTTCACCAACTCCCGCCGCAGCGCCGAACGCCTCTGCGCCCGGCTCAACGAACTCGCCGCCGACGAGACAGCAGTGGCACCACCGGCTGCCCGGACACCTGCCGAGATGATGGCCCAGGCCGGCGCGGTCTCCGGGGCCCCGCCGGTGATCGCCCGGGCGCACCACGGCAGCGTCTCCCGGGAGGAACGCCGGCAGATCGAGGAGGCGCTCAAGGCGGGCCGGCTGCCGGCGGTGGTGGCCACCTCCAGCCTCGAACTCGGCATCGACATGGGCGCTGTCGACCTGGTGGTGCAGATCGAGGCACCGCCGAGCGTGGCCGCCGGTCTCCAGCGGGTGGGCCGGGCCGGGCACCAGGTCGGCGCGGTGTCGCGGGGGGTGGTCCTGCCCAAGCACCGGGGCGACCTGCTCTCCTGTGCCGTGGTCGCCGAGCGGATGGGCGAGGCCGCCATCGAGGAGCTGCACCATCCGCGCAACCCGCTGGACGTGCTCGCCCAGCAGATCGTCGCGATGGTCGCGCTTGACGAGTGGCGGGTCGGCGACCTGGCGAGTGTGGTCCGCCGGGCCGCGCCCTTCGCCGAGCTGCCCGACTCCGCGCTGCACGCCGTACTGGACATGCTCTCCGGCCGTTACCCGTCGACCGCCTTCGCCGAGCTTCGGCCCCGACTGGTGTGGGACCGCGCCACCGACGTGCTCACCTGTCGTCCGGGTGCCCAGCGGCTCGCGGTGACGAGTGGCGGCACCATCCCCGACCGGGGTCTGTTCGGCGTCTTCCTGGCCGGCGCGGAACGGGCCGCCCGGGTCGGCGAGCTGGACGAGGAGATGGTCTACGAGTCCCGCGTCGGTGACGTCTTCCTGCTCGGCTCCTCGTCCTGGCGGATCGAGGAGATCACGCCGGACCGGGTGCTGGTCTCCCCCGCCCCCGGGCAGGCGGCGAAGATGCCGTTCTGGAAGGGCGACCAGCCGGGCCGGCCGGTGGAACTGGGCCGGGCGATAGGTGCCCAGGTGCGGGCCCTGCTGCGGCAGGACACCGAGCAGGCCACCGCCGCGCTGCGGGCCACCGGGCTGGACGACTGGGCCGCCGGAAACCTCCTGACCTACCTGCACGAGCAGCGGGCCGCGACCCGGGCCCTACCGGACGACCGGACGGTGGTCGTCGAACGTTTCCGCGACGAGCTGGGTGACTGGCGGCTGGCCGTGCACAGCGTGCTGGGTGCCCGGGTCAACGCGCCCTGGGCGCTTGCCATCGGTCGCCGGCTCGCCGAACGGTACGGGGTCGACGCGCAGGTGATGCCCGCCGACGACGGGATCGTGGTGCGACTGCCGGACACCGCCGACACCCCGCCCGGCGCGGATGTGGTGGCCTTCGATCCGGAGGAGATCGCCCAGCTGGTGGAGGAGTCGGTGGGCACCTCGGCGCTGTTCGCCGCCCGGTTCCGGGAGTGCGCCGCCCGGTCGCTGCTGTTGCCCCGCCGCGATCCGCGCCGCCGCCAGCCGCTCTGGCAACAACGGCAACGCGCCGCCCAGCTGCTCGACGTGGCCCGCGAGTACGCCGACTTCCCGGTCACCCTGGAGGCGGCACGGGAGTGCCTGCAGGACGTCTTCGATCTGCCCGCCCTGACCGAGGTGATGCGTGACCTGGCCGGCCGCCGGGTGCGACTGGTCGAGGTGGAGAGCGCCCGGCCGTCCCCGTTCGCCCGGTCGCTGCTCTTCGGCTACGTCGGTGCCTTCCTCTACGAGGGCGACGCCCCGCTGGCGGAGCGCCGGGCCGCGGCACTCACGCTGGATTCGGCGCTGCTCGGCGAACTGCTCGGCCGGGTCGACCTGCGCGAGCTGCTCGACCCGGCGGTGCTCGCCGAGACCGATCGGCAACTGCGTTGGCTCACCACCCAACGCCGTACCCGCGACGCGGAGGACGTGGTCGAGCTGCTCCGCCAGCTCGGCGACCTGAGCACCGGTGAGCTGGCCGAGCGCGGAGCGCCCGAGGCGTGGCTGATCGACCTGGCCGCCGCCCGGCGGGTGCTACGGGTCCGCATCGCCGGGGAGGAACGCTGGGTCGGCGTGGAGGACGCCGGCCGGTTGCGCGACGCCCTCGGCGTGGCCCTGCCGGTCGGCGTGGCCGAGGCGTACCTCGAACCGGTGGCCGACCCGCTCGGCGACCTGGTGACCCGGTACGCCCGCACGCACGCCCCGTTCACCGCAGCCGCCTGCGCGGCACGGTTCGGGCTCGGGGTCTTCGTGGTCGAGCAGACGCTGCGTCGGCTGGCCGCCACCGGTCGGGTGGTCTCCGGTGAGTTCACCCCGGACACGGCCGGCACCCAGTGGTGCGACGCCGAGGTGCTGCGCCTGCTGCGCCGCCGTTCCCTCGCCGCGCTACGCCGGGAGATCGAGCCGGTGCCGCCCCGGGCCCTGGCCACCTTCCTGCCCCGCTGGCAGCAGGTGGGCTCCTCGGCTCGGGGGGTGGAGGCGGTGGCGGCCACCGTCGAGCAGTTGCAGGGTGTCTCGGTGCCCGCGTCGGCCTTGGAACGGCTGGTGCTGCCGGCCCGGGTCGCCGACTACTCCCCCGCCCAGCTCGACGAGCTGTGCGCCAGTGGCGAGGTGCTGTGGGCCGGCGCGGGGGCGATCTCCGGTGGGGACGGCTGGGTCAGCCTGGCGTACGCCGACTCGGCCGCGCTGCTGCTCCCGCCGCCGGACGAGACTCTCGCCCGGACGCCCCTGCACGACGCCGTGCTGGACGCCCTCGACGACGGGCAGGCGCTGTTCTTCCGGCCACTCGCCGACCGGGTCGGCGCCACCGACGACGCCGAGTTGACGGCCGTCATCTGGGACCTGGTCTGGGCAGGTCACCTCAGCAACGACACCCTGGCACCGTTGCGGGCCGTCCTCGGTGTCGGCGGCGCGCATCGCGCCCGCCCGACCGCCGCCCGGGGCCGTTACCGGCGCCCGGGGCGGGTGGCACTGCCGAGTCGCGGCGGCCCACCGACCGTGGCCGGACGCTGGTCGCGGTTACCGGCGCGGGACACCGACCCGACCCGCCGCGCCGCCGCACTCGCCGACGTCCTGCTGGAACGGCACGGTGTGCTGACCCGGGGCGCGGTCCTGGCCGAGCAGGTCATCGGCGGGTTCGCCGCCGTCTACCCGGTGCTCGCCGCGCTTGAGGAGCGTGGCGCCGCCCGGCGGGGATACTTCGTCGACGGGCTGGGTGCGGCGCAGTTCGCGGTGCCCGGCGCGGTGGACCGGATCCGCGCCGAGCCGCTGGACGGCGGACGGCCCCGGGGCGGAGCCGCAGTGGTGCTGGCCGCCACCGATCCCGCAAACCCGTACGGTGCGGCGCTGCCCTGGCCGGAGCGGGTCGTCGACTCCGGCGACGCGACCTCGCCGCCGGCCACCGGGCACCGGGCGGGTCGCAAGGCCGGGGCGCTTGTCGTGCTGGTCGAGGGTGAGCTGGCGCTCTACGTGGAACGCGGTGGGCGGACGCTGCTCTCCTTCACAGACGACGCGGACGCGCTGGGCGCGGCCGGCAAGGCACTTGCCGACGCCGTCCACTCCGGCGCGTTGGGCCCGATGTCCGTGGAACGTGCCGACGGCGAATCCGTACGCTCGTCGCCGCTGCGCGACGCGCTGACCGCCGCCGGCTTCCGCACCACCCCCCGCGGCCTCCGCCTCCGCGCCTAGTGCCCGGGTCAACGGAGGGTGTCGAGGACCTTTTCGTAGCGGGGGCGGTCGGTGCGGGGGGTCGGTGCCTCAAGGTAGTTGAGCACCACAGTGCCGCTGCGGTAGGCGGCTCCACTCCACAGCTCGGCCAGGTCGCCGGCGCTGCTCTCGTCGGGGAAGACGTAGACGGCCACGTTGTCGGTCACGACAAGCTCCGAACAGCCCAGCCCCAACCCGTCAGGTCCACAGTCAACGGAACGGTCGCGGACGTTCGCCGCCTTGAGCCCGGCCGCCCGGAACGCTGCCACGACCTCCCGGCCGGTCGGTGCGCCGGCCTGGCGTGGCGGCAGCTCCACAGGCGGCGGGCTCGGCGGCCGCCGCTCGGTGGTCCCACCCGCCCCCGGACCGGCCGCCGACGGCCGGGGCGCGGCGTTGCTCGGCGCGGCCGGCGCGGCGGGGCTTGCCTCGCCGGTGGGGGCGGGCACGGCAGCCGGGCCGGTCGGTGAGGCCGGGTCCGCCGACGGTACGGCGACTGTCGGTGTCGGTGCGGCGGCGGGCGACCTGTCCGGCTCCTCCGCACCACAGGCGGTGACCGCGACGGTGATCATGATCAGGGCGACGGCTGGCAGGATCCGGTGGCTCACCCCGGCAGTCTGCCCAACCGGTGCGGCCCGCAGGCAGTGGCCGGTCGGTCAGCCGTGCTGTCGGCTATCCGGCAACGGGACGCCGACGGTACCCGCGACAGCGACAGCACCGGGGGACGCCGCAAGCACCGGCCGCGCCCATCGTCGCCGTCGTCACCCGTGACGGAGGATCCGGGCGTACGATCCGGTGCCGTGACCAGCAGCAGCAGCGCCCGCGAGTCGCGAGCACCGGCCGGGGTCGTCTCGCTGACCACTGACTATGGGCTCGCCGACGGGTTCGTGGCGGCCTGCCACGGGGTGATCGCCCGCCTCGCTCCCGCGCTGCGGATCATCGACGTGACCCACCTGGTGCCGCCGGGTGACGTTCGTCGGGGCGGCGCGGTACTGGCCCAGACCGTGCCGCACCTGCCGCTCGGGGTGCACGTGGCGGTGGTCGACCCGGGAGTCGGCACGCGCCGCCGGGGTGTCGCCCTGGATACCCCCGCCGGTCTGCTGGTGGGCCCCGACAACGGCCTGCTGCTGGACGCCGCCGGGGCGCTCGGCGGGATCACCGGGGCGGTGGAGCTGACGAATCCGCGCTGGCTGACCCCTCGGGTCTCGGCCACTTTCCACGGACGCGACGTCTTCGCGCCTGTCGCGGCCCGGCTGGCCCTCGGTGCCCCGCTGGCCGAGGCCGGCCGGGCTGTCGATCCGGCGTCGCTGGTACGGCTACCGGAGCCGCTGGTCCGTCGGTTGCCTGACGGGTTCGTCGCCGAGGTGCTGACGGTGGACGGATTCGGCAACGTGCAGTTGGCCGCCCGGTCCGAACTGCTCGACCCGCTGCCGGCACGGGTCCGGGTAGGTCCGGTGGCCGGCGATCCGGCCGCTGCGGACAGCCCGGCGGGCATCGGCGGGTGGGAGCGGGAAGCGGTGCACGGGCGTACCTTCGGCGACGCCCCGGTCGGTGCCCTGGTGGCGCACGCCGACTCGGCCGGCCGGGTGGCACTCTCCGTCAACGGTGGACACGCCGCCGCACTGCTCGCGGTGGTCCCGGGTACGCTGCTGCGGGTCCGGGGTTCCGGCGTCGTGGGGGACGCCCCCGGACAATACGGATGAACCGTCTACTGTGGAAAGCTGTCAAGGTGGATGATCGCTGGGTTCCCGCCGCTTGCCCCTGCTGCGCGTACCGGACCGGCGGCGGCACCTGCCCGGTCTGTTTCTGGACAGATGACGGTCAGGCCGACGCGGACGCGGACGTCGTCCGTGGCGGGGCGAACGGGGACCTGAGCCTGTCGCACGCCCGCCTCAATTTCGCCGTCTACGGCGCCTGCCACCCTCGGTACCAGGAACTGGTGCGGACGCCGAGGCCGGAGGAGATGCCCTGAGCCGGCCGACCGGGCGCTGCTGAGCACCAGGTGACGCGGCGGGCCGGGCCGGCGTGGGAGGACACCGGCCCGGCTCGGGGTGCCGCCTCAACAGAGCGGCACCGACCCACCCCAGACCGCCGAGATGTACGCGTGACTGACGAACTGCCCACTGGCCAGGCGGTTCCACCGGTTGGTGGTGCGGTACGGCCCGACGACTGTCTGCCCGGCCACGTAACACTGGATCGGCACGTTCGCGTGCTGGGCGGCCAGGCCCCGGGACTGGTAGCCGGTGCCGGGTCCGGCCCGCACGGTCAGCGGTCCGTCACCGACCACCCCACGGGGGCCGCTGCCGGTCCACAGGTACGCCACGTCGACCCAGGCGTTCGTGGTCAGCTGCAACCCGTCCCAGAACGTCCCGTCGGCGAGGTCGATGCCGGCCGGGTTGAGCACCACCCGACCGAACTGGTCCCGCCCGCCGTTGTAACCGTTCTGGTAGGCGGCCTGCGCCTGCGGCCTGCCCTGCGGCAGGGCCTTCCAGTTCTCCCGCACGGCGCTGAGGTTCCAGTAGTCGTCGCGGGTGTTCCACGGGCCCACGTCCCAGACCGGGGCGTACTCGCAGCGGCTGCCGGTGACGGTGCAGACCCGCACGGTGTAGTCACCTGTGTTGCGCGGGGACAGTCCCCGGCGGGACGGCAACGCCACGAAATGGTCCCGGGCGCGGACCGTGTGGCCGTTCGCGGTCACCTCGCCGACCAGTCCGACCCGGGTCGCGTACACCCGGTAGGTCAGGCCGGGAGTGGCGGCGGTGGTGGCGGCGACGGTGTCGGCGGTGAGCCGGACGGCGCGGACCTCGGTGCTCGCGCCCGAACGGCTGCCGGTGAGCACCACCCGGGCCTGCACCCGACGGACCGGCTGGTCGAAGACGGCCGTCGGCGCGGCGTCGCGCCATTCCGTCCAGCCGGTCGTCCGCCAGCCACGGACCTGGACGGTCGCGGTGGCACCCGGCCTGGCGGCGACGGTGACCTGGGCGCGGATCCGGTTGGCGGAACGACTGAGGGCACGCGGTGAGGCCACCAGCATGCCCTCGGCGACCGCACTGCGCCGGGCGGGCACACCTGGTGGCCGGGCGTCGGCCAGTCGCAGGCCCGCGCGGGTGTGTCGCACGTTGACATCGTCGGCGTCGACGACCGACAGGTCGGCGGTCCACCGGTCGGGGCGGGCGGCCGATGAGGCGGAGGTCGGATGCAGAGCTACGACGAGGGCGGCGGCCAGTAGGACGGCCAGGACGGAATTGCGGGGATGATTCATCAGCATTCTCCTCAGAACTCCCCGATAGTGCCTATATCCGTAGATCGAATAGAAGCGTCATACAAATAGCGATACATGTGAATTGCGCTCGGGTGAGGGAGAATGGTGCCGTGCCCGAAGGTGACACCGTCTGGAACACCGCCCGCGTCCTGGAACGCGCGCTTGTCGGCGCCCGGCTGACCGGCAGCGACTTTCGGGTGCCCTCGCTCGCCACCACCGATCTCGCCGGCTGGGCGGTACGCGACAGCGCCAGCCGGGGCAAACACCTGCTGCTCCGGCTGGACGCCCCCGCCGGCACCGGCGAGTCGCGCTGGACGCTGCACTCGCACCTGCGGATGGATGGCACCTGGCGGACGTACGCCCCCGGGCAGCGGTGGACGGCCCGGCCGGCGCACCTGATCCGGGTGGTGCTGCGCGCCCCGGTCGCGACAGCCGTCGGTTACCACCTGCACGAGGTGGCGCTGGTGCCCACCGCCGACGAGTCGCGCCTCGTCGGTCACCTCGGCCCCGACCTGCTCGGCGCCGACTGGGATCCGGCCGAGGCGGCCCGTCGAATCGCCGCCCACCCGGACACCCCGGTCGGCGTGGCGGTGCTCGACCAGCGCCTGCTGGCCGGAGTGGGCAACCTCTACAAGTGCGAGGTGCTGTTCCTGCGCGGCATCCACCCGCGTACCCCCGTGCGGGAGGTGCCCGACCTCCTCGGCCTGGTGACCCTGGCGCAGAAGTTGCTGGCCGCCAACCGGGGGCGCTGGACGCAGAGCACCACCGGCTCGCTGGCACGTGGCCGGACCAGCTACGTGTACGGCCGGCGGGCGCAGCCGTGCCGGCGCTGCGGCACCGCCATCCGCAAGGAGGACCTGGGCGAACGGGTCACCTACTGGTGCCCCACCTGCCAGCCGGGCGATCCGACCTGAGCCCGCCGTGCCTGCCGCGAACCGGCTGGTGCCGGCGGGCATCTTCCACACCGCGATCTGGGCTGCCGCGCATCTTCCACGCGGCGGTCTGGGCTGCCGCCGTGCATCTTCCACGCGGCGGTCTGGGCAGGTCGGAGCCGGTGGACGGCCGGTCACGCGACAGGCGCGGAGTGGCGGCGGCGACACGCCGGCAGCTCGGCAGATTGGCACGAAAGGGGACTTCCTAACCGACCACCGCGCGTCGCATGCTGCGGTTGAGGGCTCACGGAACGTCAGCACGCGCGTCCGCGCCGCCACGTCGGGGTGGTGGCCGCCGCGCCCCGATCACCGGGAGAGCCATGGCCGTGTTCCGCAGACTCCGGTCGACCTGGCTGGACCGCGCCGCCCGCACCGACAAGCCGGGCCCGCCGAGCGCCGTCCCTGCTGCCCGACCCGGCCCGGACGCGGAGAACGACAGCGCCCCGACCGCCGCGTCGCGAGCAACCGCACCGCCCGCGTTGCCGCACCAGGTGGCAGCCGCGCCGCCGACACCTGCCACTCTCGATCCGGCGGCGACGCCCCGCTGCTTCGGTCCGGTGCCCAACCACGCCTACAGTCCGTTGCCCGCCCACGACGAGGACGGACAGGTGGTCACCGGCACCGGGATGCGCAAGTTTCTCGACCCGCTGCCCGGCCTCGGCCCGCTGGGTCGCACTCCGCTCGGCGCGCACCTGCCGGTCGCGGTACCCGACACGATCACTCATCCGGGATGCGACTACTACGAGATCGGACTCCAGGAGTACACCCAACGGCTGCACCGGGACCTGCCGGCCACCCGGCTGCGCGGCTACCGCCAACTCAACCTGGGCACTGACCCGGACGGGCACAACACTGTCGCCCCGCCACGACGACCCTGGCACCTCGGTCCGGTCGTGCTCGCCCGACGCGGCCGGCCGGTACGCATCAAGTTCATAAACCAACTGCCCACCGGTGACCTCTTCCTGCCTGTCGACCCGACGGTGCCCGGTGCCGGCCCGGGGCCCCTCGACGGGCCGGCACCCTACCCGCAGAACCGGGCGGTGCTGCATCTGTGCGGCGCGCTCACCGGCTGGATCAGCGCCGGGAACCCGTGGCAGTGGATCACTCCGGCGGGCGAGATCACCCCCTACCCCACAGGTGTCAGCCTGGCCCACGTGCCGGACATGGCCCACCCGGGGCAGGGCGCCACCACCCTCTACTACCCCAACGACCAGAGCGGTCGCCTGCTCTGGTTCCACGACAACACCGTCGGGCTGTCCCGGCTGACCGTCTACTCCGGTCAGCTCGCGCTCTACCTGCTCACCGACGACGCGCAGGAGCGGTTGATCGCCGACGGGACGCTGCCGGCCGAGCAGTTGCCGCTGGTCTTCGAGGACAAGACGTTCGTGCCGGACGACGCCCAACTCGCCGCGCAGGACCCGACCTGGGACCGGGACCGCTGGGGGACCCGGGGTTCCCTCTGGCACCCGCACGTCTACCAGTCCCGCCAGAACCCGTACCGCCGCGACGGCGTCAACCCGACCGGCCGGTGGGACTACGGGCCCTGGTCGCGTACCGTCACCGCCGCCGGTGCCGACGCGTCCGCCGCAACCGTGGCCAACCCGCACCACGACCCGGTCACCGACCCGAACGAGCCGCCGGAAGCCCCAGGTGTACCGCACCCGAGCGCGGTGCCGGCGGCGTACGGCGACACGGTCCTGGTCAACGGTTCCGCGTACCCGTACCTGGAGGTGCAGCCGAAGCTCCACAGGTGGCGCATCCTGAACGCCTGCACCGACCGTTGGCTGAACCTCCAGTTGTACCGGGCCGCCTCGGACGCGCCGATGTGGACGCCGGAGGGTCAGCTCGCCGACGCCGCCGCCGGTGAGGTGCCGATGGTCGAAGCGGTACGCGCCCCGGACCGACAGGCGGACTGGCCCACCGACGGGCGTGCCGGCGGCGTGCCGGACCCGGCGGCGGCCGGCCCGGAGATGATCCGGATCGGCAACGAGGGCGGCCTGCTGCCGGCGCCCGTGGTCGTGCCGAACCGGCCGATCGGCTTCCGTTACGACCGACGCGACCCGACAGTGCTGAACGTCGACGGTCACGCGCTGCTGCTCGCCCCCGGCGAGCGGGCCGACGTGCTCGTGGATCTCGCCACCGTCGAACCCGGCACCACCCTGATCCTCTACAACGACTGCCCGGCCCCGCTGCCCTGCTTCGATCCCCGCTACGACCACCACACCGGCGGGCCCGACCGCACCGCCGAGGGCGGCGCGCCGCCGACGGTGCCCGGGTACGGCCCGAACACCCGCACCCTGATGCAGCTACGGGTGACCGGCACCCGGGCCACGCCGTACGACCTCGACCGACTGCGGGAGCGCCTGCCCGGCGCGTACGCGGCCAGCCAACGCCCCCCGGTGGTCCCGCACCCGGCCTACGATGCCTGCTTCGGCACCACGAGCGCGGCGACCCGGATTCCGGTGCACGCCACCACAGTCGAGTTCACCCCGCCCGGCGGCGCACCGGTGAACCTGCCGCTGGCCGTCACCTCCGTGCGGCAGGTCTTCGAGCCCGAGTACGGCCGCCTCACCGGCCGCCTCGGCGTGGCCCATCCGCACGGCGGACCACGGGGTGAGGCCACCCTGCCGCTCGGTCCCACCGAACCGGCGACCGAGGTGGTGCACGCCAGCGACCCGGCGCTGGCGGTCGGCACCCCTGGTGACGGCAGCCAGCTCTGGCGGGTACGTGGCTGCGGGCGGCAGAGCCATCCGGTGCGGTTCGACGGCCTCGACGTTCAGGTGATCGGCCGGGTCGGCCGGGACGGCGCGATCCGGCCACCGCATCCCGGCGAACTCGGCTGGAAGCAGGTGGTGCGGGTCGATCCGGGAGAGGACGTGCTGCTCGCGCTGCGTCCGGAGGCACCGTCGCTGCCGTTCAAGATCGGCGACAGCGTCCGGCTGCTCGACCCGGCCCGACCGGCCGGTGCCCGGCTCGACGCCACCCCGATCAGCCCGGTCGACGGGCGACAGGCGTCGGTGGTCAACCACCTTGTCAACCTGGGCTGGGAGTGTCGCTGGGGCAGTGCGGCGGCGGGCCTGCGGGACCAGGGCATGAGCCGCCCGCTTGTGGTGCGGGTCTCGCCGCGGGCGCCGACCGGGCTCACCGCCGCACCGGCCCCCGGTTCGGCGACCGCGCTGCCGGCGATCACCCTCGCCTGGACCGGGAACGGCAGCCGCCCACCGGCCACCAGCCACCTGCTGCAACGGGCCACCGACGTGACGTTCACGAACGGTCTGACGACAATCACCGTGGCGGCCACGGCGACCCGCTACACCGACGCCACAGTCACCCCCGGCGTCACCTACCACTACCGCATCCGGGCGGAGAACGCGGCGAGCTGCTCCACCTGGTCGAACAGCGTTCCCGCGTCGGTGCAGCTCACCGCGCCGGCCAAGCTGACCGCGGCAATTCCCCCCGCCGCACCGCTGCGGGTCGCGTTGCGCTGGGCCAACCACTCGTTCGCCACCGGCATCGACGTGCAGCGCGCCACCAACCCGACGTTCACCAGCGGGCCCGGCACCACCGCGATAAGTGTCGGGGACAACCACCTGGACCCGGCGGTCGCGCCCGACACCACCTACTACTACCGGGTCCGCACCACCTACCTGGGTGCCGCCTCGCCCTGGTCAACTGTGGCGACGGTGACCACCCCGCCCGCGCCCGGCACGCCGACCTCGGTAAGCGTGGCCACCACCGCCCCCGGCCCGGACACCGCCACAGTGGTGCTGGGCTGGTCCGCCAGCACGCCCGCCGGCCAGGGTGCCGGCTTCACCGTGGAACGGGCCCTGGATCCGCAGTTCAGCCGCGAGCTGGCCACCTTCACCGTCACCGGTCGCGGCTTTACCAACACCGGCCTGGCCCGAGGCGTCACCTACCACTACCGGGTGCGCTCGTTCAACGTGGTGGGCGCCTCCCCGTACACCGGCCCCATCCCGGTCACCACCCCCGAGTGACAGTCCTCGTTCCCGGCCCCGGCGGTGGCTCCGTACGGGATCAACGCGACGGGGCGGGGTGCGAGACGGCGCGTAGCTCCGACAGGGCTGAGGCGAAGCCCTGGAGGAGGTCGGTGGCCTCGGTGAGGCGGGCGGCGGCGGGGTGCTCGGTTTCCGGGCGGTACTCCTCGGCCAGGTAGCCTGCGGCGGCGACCACCAGGCGCTCGTACGCCGCCACACCCGCCTCCAGTTGCCCGGTGAGCGCGCGGTGCGCCTCGGCAAGTGGTGGCTTCGCGTCGGCGGGAGCGAGACGGACCGCGCGTTCCACACTGGCGACCCGGTTGGCCAGTTCACGCAGCGACTGTTCGGCGGCGGAGGCTTCACCGACTGCCGGTTCGGCGAGGCCGGTCAGCCGGCCCGCCATGGATGCCATCGTCGCGGCGGCCCGGTCCAGCCGCTCCCACGGCTGGGCGGCGGCGGTGCCACGCAGCGCGGTACGGGAGCGGACCCGACGCACCTCGGCCAGCACGCCGGCACCGGCGGGGAGCCGTTCCACGGCGGCCACCAGGCGGGCCCGGTTGCGGGCGGCCACCTGGGCCGGGTCCAGCGGTGGCGGAGCGGGTTGGGCGGCGAGGGCACGCAGGTCCACCCAGCGCCAGCCGGCCAGCGCGGTGGCCGCGCCCGCGGCGGCGGCCCAGGCCGCGTCGGCCAGACCGATCCCGGCGTACGGGGTCAGCACAACTGTCGCGCCGCCGAGCCCGCCGGCCAGCACGCTCCACCGCCGGGCCGAGCCGCGTAGCCTGCTCAGCCTGCGGAAGTACCGGGTGCGCTCGTCCGCTGCCACCGTGGCCTCCTCGATTTCCCCGCTCAGCCGGCGGCCGTGGTGTCGCCGGTGCCGCGCTCACGGCTCATGCTGGCGCGAATCTCGTCGAGCCGGGCCACCGCCGGGTCGGCCGTGGCCGGCTGATCGGCGACGGAGCCCCGGTCAGCGCCCGCGCCGAGCTGATCGCCGGCCATGCTGGCGCGGATCTGGTCCAGCCGGGCGGAACCGGCGGTGTCCAGGGTCGCCTTCTGGATTTCCAGCATCCGGCCCTCGGTCGAGTTGCTGGCCAACTCGGCGCGGCCCATGGCGTTTGCGTAACGGCGCTCGATGCGGTCGCGTACCTCGTCGAGCGTGGGGGTGCTGCCGGGAGCGGTGAGCGCCGACATCGACTCCAGCGACGCGGCGACGCTCTCCTGCATCTTCGCCTGCTCCAGCTGGCTGAGCAGCTTGGCGCGCTCGGCGAGCTTCTGCTGGAGGATCATGGAATTGTTCTCCACCGCCCGGCGGGCCTGCCCGGCGGCGGCCAGCGCCTGGTCGTGGAGGGTCTTCAGGTCCTCGGCGGACTGCTCGGCGGAGACGAGCTGGGTGGCCAGGGTCTGTGCGGACTGCTCGTACCGCCCGGCCTCGGCCTCGTCACCCTTGGCCCGGGCCTGATCAGCCAGGACCAGCGCCTGGCGGGCGTTGGCCTGCAACCGCTCGACGTCGGACATCTGCCGGGACAGCTTCATCTCCAGCTGCCGCTGGTTGCCGATCACCGCGGCGGCCTGCTGGACGAGGGCCTGATGCTGCCGGTGCGCCTCGTCGATGGCCTGCTGGAGCTGCACCTTCGGGTCGGCGTGCTCGTCGATGCGGGCGCCGAAGAGCGCCATCAGGTACTTCCACCCCTTGACGAACGGGTTCGCCATCTCCGCGGTATCCCCTCAATCACGTCGCTGTGCCTGCCCCACCCCCGGTGACCGGCCCGGCTACCGGCGATGGTGGATCCATCGTCCCAGCCGGGCGCCAACACGGCATCCGTACCGGCGAGAGCGGACGTCCGCGATCAACCCTACGCGGCGGGAGCTACCGCGACCATCGGCCGCGAGGCTCAGGCGGCGCAGACCACGTCCCGGTCGCTGCGGTCGGCGGGCCGGACCCGGGCGGTACGCAGCGTGGCCTTGAGCGGGGAGTCCTGCCGCACGGAGACGGCGACGTTACCGTCGGAGGTGACCTGGCGTACGCCCCGACCGGTGGCCTTGTGCACCGACGCGGCGGCGACAGGCGTCGACTCGGTCGGCTCGTCCTGCACCGGCACCAGCACGCCCGGCATCTGCTCGGCGAGCGCCACCGTGTCGCTGACTTCGCGCAACAGCTCGGAGAGACGGGCGCCCAGCGCGTCGCAGATCGCCGCGAGCAGCTCGCTCGAGGGTTCCTTCTGACCGCGTTCGATCTCCGACAGGTAGCCCAGGCTGACGTTGGCTGCGGACGAGACCTCGCGCAGCGTGCGGTGCTGCCCCTGCCGGCGCGCCCGTAGTGCGTCACCGATCACCCGGCGTAGCAGGACCATCGCACCTCCCCTGAGGGACACAGTTCGCCCGGCCGACCGGCCTGTGGGAGCACCGGCTGTCGGAGCTTTCCCGCAACCGTACCCGCTGCGCGCCGCCGCGACATCCCGCCCCGCCCGGTCATCCCACTGGCCGCCACCGACCGCGCCACCGACCTGTGGCAGTCCAGGTGTCCGACACGCCGGGACACCAGCATCTGGAATGCCACTGACCGGCTGGCGGGCCCGGGGCGACCCCCAGCACGACAAGCCCGACGGCGTGCAGACCGCCAGCGGCTCAGGTCGGGTCGGGGGCCTGGATGTGCTCGGCAATCAGGCGCAACGCCTCGGTCACCGCGGCACCCCGGATGCGGTCACGGCCGCCGTCCAGGTCGAGTTGGCGTACCTCGGTGCCGTCCGGGCCGGCGACCGCGACGAAGACCAGCCCGACCGGCTTGCCGCCCTGGGGCTCCGGCCCGGCCACCCCGGTGGTGGCCACGCCCCAGTCGGCCCCGCAGCGTCGCCGCCCACCCTCGGCGAGCGCCTTGGCCACGTCGGCATCGACCGGGCCGCGCTCGGCCAGCAGTGCCGCCGGTACGTCGGCCAGCCGCTCCTTCAGCTCGGTGGCGTAGACCACAAGTCCGCCGCGGTAGACGGCGCTCGCCCCGGCGATCTCCACGACCGTGGCGGCCAGCAGACCGCCGGTGAGCGACTCGACGGTGGCGAACGTCTCCCGCCGCTCGGTGAGACGGTGCACCACCCCCGCCGCCACGGCGCCCATCGCACCCTCAGCCTCTCGCACACCCATGATCTGCATCCTTCCCGGCCCCGACGTGGTCTACGCGTCGCAACGCCGTCGAGAGGCGCTCACGTCTGAGTGCGACGCAGCCGGGTGGCCTGGGCGATGTAGTCCAGCCCGGTGACGAGGGTGACCGCGACCGCCGCGCCCATGATCCAGGGCCCGATCGGGGTGAGTGCCGCCGGCATCGGCCACAGGTACCAGGTGATGGCCAGTATCTGAAGCGCCGTCTTGATCTTCCCGCCCCGGCTGGCGGCGATCACGCCGCGCCTGATCACCCAGAATCTCAGCGCGGTGATGCCCAGTTCCCGGGCCAGGATGATCGTGGTCACCCACCACGGCAGCCGGTCGTACCAGGAGAGCAGCAGCAGGGCGGCGCCGGTGAGCGCCTTGTCGGCGATCGGATCGGCCACCTTGCCCACGGCCGTGACAAGCGCGAACCGCCGGGCGATCCACCCGTCGACCAGGTCCGTGACCGAAGCCACGGCGAAGATCACGCAGGCGATGACCTGCCATCCGGCGTGCGTCATCCCCGACATGACCACCGAGGCCGCGAAGACCGGTACGAGCACCAGCCGTAGCGCGGTCAGGGCGTTTGCGGCGTTGACCACGGGCACCGCCACCACCGGCACCGGTGGTGACTCCGTCGCCCCCGTCACGGCATCGCCCCGCTCGGCTGGCACACCCGGCACCGCACCTCGTGCCTCCTCCGCCTCGTCCCGGCCCACCGTCACCGCGCCGCGCCGGGCGCGGCGGAGATCATCTCATCCGGTACGGCGAGCAGGTCCACTCCCTCGGTGCCGGTCACCGTGGCGCGGACCAGGTCACCGGGGCGTAGCGCGGTCAGGTCGACGCCGCCACCGTCCGGGGCGACGAGCGTTGTCGACCCGTCCACCTCCGGCGCCTGGTGCGCCGCCCTTCCCTCGACGATCCCGCCGTCGACCGAATCGACGAGCACCTCCACTGTCGAACCGAGGCGGTCCTCGGCCCGCTGCGAGCACAGCTCGTCGGCGAGCGCGCTGAGCTTGTCGTACCGCCGTTTGATGGTGGCCGCGGAAACCTTGCCCGGTAGTCCGGCGGCTTCGGTGCCGTCCTCGTCGCTGTAGTCGAAGACGCCTATCGCGTCGAGCCGGGCCTCGGTGAGGAACCGCACCAGCTCGTCGACGTCGCCCCGGGTCTCGCCCGGGAAGCCGACGATGAAGTTGCTGCGCGCGCCGGCCTCCGGTGCCAGCTGCCGCGCGGCGGCGAGCAGCTCGAGGAAACGGTCGGTGGAGCCGAAACGACGCATCCGGCGCAGCACCGGCTCACTCGAGTGTTGGAACGACAGGTCGAAGTAGGGCGCGACTCCCGGCGTGCTGGCGATGGCCTCGATCAGCCCCGGCCGGGTCTCGGCCGGCTGGAGGTAGCTGGCCCGTACCCGGACGATGCCGTCGACGGCGGCGAGCTGCGGCAGCAGCTTCTCCAGCGCACGCGGGTCGCCCAGGTCCTTGCCGTAGGAGGTCGAGTTCTCGCTGACCAGCACGAGTTCCCGGACGCCGCTCTTGGCCAGCCACTCGGCCTCGGCGAGCAGCTCGTCAGGGGTGCGGGAGACGAAGGCGCCCCGGAAGGCGGGAATGGCGCAGAACGCGCAACGCCTGTCACATCCGCTGGCCAGCTTGAGCGAGGCCACCGGGCCGCTGTCCAACCGGCGACGCAGCACCGTACGCAGGTGGGCCGGGGTGTGCTCGTCGACGTCGGCGCCCCGGCCGTGCCCGGGCAGGGACACCGCGCTGTCGCGCCGGGCGATCGGGGTCAGCGGCAGCAGTTCACGCCTGTCGCGTGGGGTGTGCGCGGCGACCTCCCGACCGGCAACCACCGCGTCCAGCCGAGCGGCGATGTCCGGGTAATCGTCGAAGCTGAGCACCGCCTGCGCCTCGGGGAGGCTGTCGGCGAGTTCCCGGCCGTAACGCTCGGCCATGCAGCCCGCGGCGACCACCTTCGCGCCGGTGTCGGCGGCGGCCAGCAGGGTCTGGATGGAGTCCTGCTTGGCTTTCTCCACGAAGCCGCAGGTGTTGACGACCACCACGTCGGCGCCCTCGCCGTCGGTGGTCACCTGCCAGCCGTCGGCGTGCAGGCGGGCGGCCAGCTCCTCCGAGTCGACCTCGTTGCGGGCACAGCCCAGGGTCAGCAGCGCGACCCGGCGACCGTCGGGGGAAGGCGAGGAGGTGGCAGACACCATCCGAGGGTACCGGGCGGCGGTGCCCGCACCGGCGACGGCGGTACGGGGCGGGCGGCCTCAGACCGCCGTGGCGAGGATCCGGACCACGCGGTCGAGCAGAAAGACCTCCGTGCCGGCCAGGCCGACCGAGCAGAAGACCGAGATCTGGTCCGCACCGGTGCGGCCGGGTGCCGCGCCGGCCAGCACCGCGCCCAGGTCACGCAGCCGGGAGGCGTACGGCGGCTGGGCGGCGAGCATCGGCGGAGCGTACGACGTGGCCTGTGCCACCGAGTCGCTGACCAGCACGGCGGCGGCGTCGAGCAGGTCGGTGCCGAACTCCGCGCGGTCCACCTGTTTGAAACCGACCGCGTTGACGTGGGTACCGGGGCGCAGGTCGGCGGCGCTCAGCACCGGTGTCGGGCTGGTGGTGGCCAGCACCACCAGGTCCCGGTCGCGTACCGCCTCCTGAGCGGTCTCCACCGCGCGGGCCGGAATCCCGAGTTCGGCCCGGACCCGGGCGGCGAACGCCTCCCGACGGGCTGTCGACCGGCTGTGCACTGTCACCTGGCGCAGGCGTCGCACGGCGGCGGCGGCCCAGACCTGGGTCCATGCCTGCCCGCCGGATCCGATCACGCCGACGGTGGCCGCGTCCGGACGGGCCAACGCGTCGACAGCCACCCCGCCCAGCGCGCCGGTACGCCGAGAGCCCAGTTCATCCCCCACGGCCACCGCCCGCACCGCGCCGGTCTGCCCGTCGTGCAGCACCACCACCTGCTCGGTCTCCGGGTGCCCGAACGTGTCGTACGCCCGGTATCCGTACCACTGTCCGACCAGGTGCCCGGCGGTGAGCACCATCCGGCCGGCGCCGAGCGACGCGGCGGCCCGGGGCGGGGCGACGAGCCGCCCGTCATGAGCCGCGAGCAGAGCCTGACGCATCGCGTCGACCGAGGTCGCTGCGTCAAGCGCGGCGGCGACCTCCGGATCGGAGATGAGCACGGTCACGGATCAATGGTGCAGCTTGAAGCAAGCTTGAGGTCCACCCCGGGTGATCCGTCTCACCCCGGCACCCCACGACCCGGTGCTACGGTCGGTTCCGGCGGCCCGCGTGGCCGCCCCGGACGAGTCGTGGGCGTACCCGGTCAGGCCAAGACGCCCCGCGTGCTGGACCCGACTCGTCCCGGCCCCGGTGGCCGGGCCCCTGCTGAAGAGGTGACCCGATGGCCTGGATCGTGCTTGTGCTCTCCGGACTGCTCGAAACGGCCTGGGCGATCGCCCTGGACCGCTCCGCCGGCTTCACCCGACCCGTCGCCTCGGTGGTCTTCGTGATCACGCTGGTGCTGAGCATGGCCGGGCTGGCATACGCGCTGCGGGAGATTCCGGTCGGCACCGGCTACGCGGTGTGGGTCGGCATCGGGGCGGTCGGCACCGCCCTCGTCGGCATGGTGGCGCTCGGCGAGCCGGCCAACCTGCCCCGCCTGCTCAGCCTGCTACTGGTGGTGGCCGGCGTGATCGGGCTGAGGCTGTTCCACTGATGCGTGGGCGGGTGTGCGTGGCGATCGTCCGTAGTGGGTAGAGACCGGACGGCAGACATGAGACTCACCCACTGGAGGAAGACATGGCCACCAGCACCGTCCGCTCGACCAGCGCCGCCCGCATCTGCACCATCGTGGGCTTCGTGTGCGCGGTCCTCGCGCTGCTGCTCAACCCGATCCTCTTCGGAGTCATCGGTCTGGTCCTCGGCGTCGTCGGCGCGGTGCTCGGTGACAAGCCGCTCGGCTGGTACGCCGCCGCGGCCAACGTGGTCGCCATGCTGCTGAGCATGCTGATCCTCAGCTCGCTCTGATCTCTTCGCGACTCGACGGCCCGCCGCGTCACGCGGCGGGCCGTCTGCGCATGGGCCCTTCCCACCCTCGTCCCCACATGGCTTGTCCGCCGTACGACGCACGGCCGAGCACGGTTACGGACAGCATTCTTCCCGCCGGTGACGATGCGTAGCGTTGGCCGCCACCATCCTCCACTCCCCCTCCGCCGCTTTGCTCTGCTTCAACCCACGCACCAGTTCCTGAGCTGCGGCGATAGCGTGCCGGCCGGCGGCGCCCCGAACACTGAACGTGACCTTCGGTAACCGTTGCGTATGGTGAAGCAGAGCAAAGGGCGCGGGAGGGTGGGGCGGCTCCGGGCCGGGAATCACCAGGTGTGACGGAGGGACCTGTCAGCCGCGGTCGGCGACCAGGACCCGGTTGCCGTCCGGGTCACGGACGATCGCCATCCGCTCGCCCCACGGCTGCGTCTGCGGCTCGGCGAGTACCTCGACGCCCGCCCCGGCCAGCCGGGCCAGTGCCGCGGCGCAGTCCGCGACGTACACCCAGAGGGTCGCCGGGCCGGCGGGCTGCTCGCCGGCCTCCTGCCGCCCGATGCCCAACTGGCCGTCACCGAAGCGCAGTGCGGCGTCCAGGTCGGCGGCCGTGATGATCGGGAACAGCTCGCTGGCCAGTGCCGCCGGCTCAGCCATCGCCGCCCCGCAGACCCTCAAGCACCTCTTCCAACTCATCCGGCTTGACCAGCACGTCGCGCGCCTTGGAGCCCTCCGACGGGCCGACCACGCCCCGGGTCTCCATCAGGTCCATCAGCCGGCCGGCCTTCGCGAAGCCCACCCGCAACTTGCGCTGGAGCATCGAGGTCGAGCCGAACTGCGAGGTGACCACCAGCTCGACCGCCTGCACCAGCAGGTCCAGGTCGTCGCCGATGTCCTCGTCGATCTTCTTCTTGCTGTCCTGCGCGGGGGCCAGTACGTCCGGGCGGAACTCCGGCTCACGCTGGTCCTTGCAGAACTTCACCACGTCGTTGATCTCGCGCTCGGTGACCCAGGCACCCTGGATCCGCACCGGCTTCGAGGCGCCCATCGGCAGGAACAGCCCGTCACCCCGGCCGAGCAGCTTCTCCGCGCCCGGCTGGTCGAGGATGACCCGGGAGTCGGCGAGCGACGAGGTGGCGAACGCCAGCCGGGACGGCACGTTGGCCTTGATCAGGCCAGTCACCACGTCGACCGAGGGGCGTTGGGTGGCGAGTACCAGGTGGATGCCGGCGGCCCGGGCGAGCTGGGTGATCCGCACGATCGAGTCCTCGACGTCGCGCGGGGCCACCATCATGAGGTCGGCCAACTCGTCCACGATCACCAGCAGGTACGGGTACGGGCGCATCTCACGCTCGCTGCCCGGTGGCGCCTTGATCTCGCCGTTGCGCACCTTCCGGTTGAAGTCGTCGATGTGCCGGACCCCGTTCGCGGCGAGGTCGTCGTACCGCATGTCCATCTCACGGACGACCCACTCCAACGAGTCGGCCGCCTTCTTGGCGTTCGTCACGATCGGCGTGACCAGGTGCGGGATGCCCTCGTAGCCGGTCATCTCGACCCGCTTCGGGTCGATCAGCAGCAGCCGCACCTCGTCCGGCGTGGCCCGGGTCAGGATGGACATGAGCAGGCTGTTCAGGCAGCTCGACTTGCCCGCGCCGGTGGCCCCCGCGATCAGGATGTGCGGCATCTTCGCCAGGTTCGCCACCACGTAGCCGCCCTCGATGTCCTTGCCGAGGGCGACCACCATCGGATGGTGGTCGCTGGTGGCGGCGCGCGACCGCAGCACGTCACCGAGGGCCACGTTCTCCGGGTCGGTGTTCGGGATCTCCACACCCACAGCGCTCTTGCCCGGGATCGGGCTCAGGATGCGGACGTCCGGCGACTTCACCGCGTACGCGATGTTGCGGGAGAGCTGGGTGATCCGCTCGACCTTGACACCGTGGCCCAGCTCGACCTCGTACCGGGTCACCGTCGGCCCCCGGGTGAAGCCGGTCACCGCCGCGTCCACGTCGAACTGGTCGAAGACACCGGTGAGGGCGGCGATCACCTCGTCGTTGGCCTTGCTGCGGGTCTTCGGAGCGGCCCCGCTGCCGAGCATGTTCGACGGGGGCAGCGTGTAGTCGCCGGCCAGGCCGGTGAGCGCGAGCTGCTCGGCGCGGGTCGGCGCGGGCGAGTGCTCCGGCGGCTCGGCGGGTTTGCGGCTGGCCGGCACCCGGGACGGCGTCTTGCGCGGCAGGACCATCGTCTCCTGGAGGTCCGCGCCGTCCAGGTCGTCGAACTCGTCCGGGTCGACCGGCGGCACCGCCCGTTTGGTGGGGCGCCGCCGCGTCGGCGTGGCGGGTGCCTCCGTCGACTCCGTCTCGTCCTGCCCGACCATGCCGCCGGCCAGCAGACCGAGCCGCTCGGGGATCTTGTTGATCGGCGTCGCGGTGACCACCAGCAACCCGAATACCAGTAGCAGGACCAGCAGTGGCACCGCCACCCACGCGGTGACCGCGCGTTCCAGCACGCTGCCCACGCCCGCGCCGATCAGGCCACCGGCGAAGTCCCGCTCGCGCGGGTCGACCGGCTGCTGACCGATGTGCAGCAGCGCGGCGGTGGAGATCAGCATCGAACCCCAGCCGACCAGCCCTCGCCCCCGGTGCTCCGGATCGCCGGGCTGGCGCATCAGCCGCCACGCGCCGATGCCCAGCAGCACCGGCACCACTATGGAGATCGCCCCGAGGAAGAGCCGCACCGTGTCGGCCAGTCGGGCACCGACCGGACCGGCTGCCGAGAACCAGATCGCGCCGGCACCGAGCAGGGCGAGACCGATGAACAGCAGGCCGGCGCCGTCGCGGCGGTGCTCCGGGTCGAGGTCGCGGGCCGAGGCCGCCTGGCGCCCGGCGGCGCGCACCGCCCAGCCGACCCCGTGGGCCAGCCCCATCCACAGTGCCTGGATCGCCCGACCGACGTACGCTGCCGGGCCCGGACCCCTCGTCGAGGTACGGCGCCGTACCGGCGTACGGGTCTTCTTGGCCGGCTGGCGGGCACGGCTGTTCGTGCTGCCACGCGGCGACGCGCCGCGCCGCCGACTCGCCTGAGGGGTACGGCCCGCCATAGCATCACCGTAACGGCGGGCCGGGTGATTGGCCGGTCATCCTGGTCGCTCCGCGTGTCGCAGCGCGGTCCCCGCCGCCTGCCGTGATATTCGCCTCGCGAGGGAGTGTCCGATGGGGTCGCCGGAGTTCGAGGACCGTACCGGCGACCCGTTGGCGGGTCATCCGTCGACGCTGCGGCCGTTGACAGGTGATCTCCTCGCCGCCGTGCTGGCCCACCGCGGTTGCGCGGTGGCCGGTGACGGCGACGGCGCGCTGGTGGGCAGGTGGGCACAGGGACACATCTGGTTCCTCCGCGCCGGTGACGCCGGGGAACTGCTCCAGGTGCGCACCGTCGCCACCCACGCCTTCACTGTCGAGGACGTGCCGCGGCTGCACGACTTCTGCAACACGTGGAACCGCGACCGGTTCTGGCCGAAGGCGTTCGTGCACGTCGACGACGCCGGCCGGGCCCGGGTCTACGGCGAGGTGATCACCGACCTGGAACGGGGCGTCACGCCGCACCAGCTGGATCTGCTGCTGAACCGGGGCATCTCGGCCGGCTGCCGGCTGGCCGACGAGGTGGGTCGGCTCGCGGGGACGGGACGCCGGTGACCGGCGGTGACCGGGGCCCCGCCCGGGCACGCGTCAGTGGCCGAGCGGGCGACAGGGGACGCGCAGCCCGGCGGCCCGCCGCCGCCCTCAACGATGCCCGGGACATGCCCGACGGCGAGGTACGCGTCGGCGAACTGGCCCGGGTCGCCGCGCTCGCCGAGGCGGACGGCGATCGACGGACCGCACTGGACGCCTGGTCCGAACTGGTCGAGACGCACCTGCGCGGTGGCGAGCGGTGGCGGCTGTTCGAGCCCGTCCAGCGGTGCCTGGCCACAACGGGCCTGGACGACGACACCCGGCGCCGCTACCTGCGGTACGCCGTCGAAGCGCTGCTCGGCACCCCTCGCATCGGACTGGACCAGGCGCGCGGCGTGTTGGACGGCCTCGCCGACGAGGTGAACGCGACGCTTGTGGCGCAGCTGCGGTGCCGGATCGCCGATCATGTGGGCGATGAGCCGGCCGCCCGGCGCTGGTTGGCCCGGTGGCGGGACGGTGCACCCGATCCGGCCGCCGGTTGCCCCGACTGCCTGCCCGTCCGGCAGGCGGAACTGTTCGCCGGGTGGGGCGACTGGGCCGCCGCGCTCGACCTGCTCGACCCCCTGCTCGACGCGCCGGCCGGCTGCACCGCCCAGCCGGAGGCCGCCCTGGCCGCGGCGCTGCTGCCGTGGCTGCGCGCGGGCCACCCGCAGCGGGCGGGCCGCGCCCACGTACGGGCGTACCGGCGGCACCGGGCGGAGCCCGGCGGGTTCGGTTACCTCGCCACCCACCTGCGCTTCTGCGCCCTGGGTGGGTACCTGGAGCGCGGCGTGGAGATCGTCGTCGAGCAGCTGCCGCGGCTGGATCAACCGCACGAGGATCTGTCCGTGATGGAGTTCGCGGCGGCGGGGGCGCTGGTCTGCGCGCTGGTGGGCGAGACGGTCGCCGACCGGGTGGTGCGCCGGCCGGCGTACGGTGGGCGACCGGCCGCCGAGGTCACCGTGGGCAAGCTCGGCGCCGAACTGCTCGCCGTCGCGACCACACTGGCCGGCAGCTTCGACGCCCGCAACGGCACCGGGCACCAGTCCGGCCGGATGGCCGCCTGGCTGGCCGAGCGTCCGCTCGCCCCGGCGGTGCCGCTGCCCGCCGACGAGGAGTGCGAGCCGGACGACGAGTTCGGGGTGGACGGGGAGCCCGGGCCCGGCGATCCGCCGGAGCCGGACGGCGGGATCGCCGGGGTGCCGGTGGACGACATCGGCGCGTTGACCGTGGCCATGATCACGAAGGCGTTGGACGAGCGGGGTGACGACTACACCGTCGACGCCGCCGGCACGGTGCTCGGGCGGTGGGGCGACGCGGTGATCCAGTTCCGGCGGGCCGGCGAACGCCACGACATCCTGCACGCCCGGGTGGTGGCTGGGCGTCGACTGGCGGCGACCCGGCGTGCCGAGGCGTACGCCTTCTGCAACGCCTGGAATCGGGACCGGCTGCTGCCCAAGGCGTACGTCCACGAGCCGGACGACGGCGAGCTGGTGCTGGCCGGCGAGGTGACCACCGATCTGGCGTACGGAGTGGCCCCGGCTCAGGTCACGGTGCTTGTCGACGCGGCGGTCCGCACCGGCGTCGGGTACGCGGAGGCGGTCGCCGCCCTGCCCTGACACCACACGTTCCCGGCCGGGTCCGGACAGCGACCCGGCCGGGAAGGCGGATCAGCGCCGGCCGCTCAGGGCGCGGAAGTTCTGCGTGGTGAGCAGGGTCAGGTTGTTGCGCTGGAGGATCTCGTTGACCGGCTGGTAGAACGTGGTCCCACCGCGGACGCAGTCGCCGGATCCACCGGAGGTCACGCCCTGCGCCTGGTTGCCCGAGATCCACGAGCCACCGGAGTCACCGGGCTCGGCGCAGACGTTCGTCCGTACCAGCCCACTGACCAGCCCTTCCGGGTAACGGACCGTGGCGTTGCGGGCCTGCACCGTGCCGCAGCTGACGCCTGTGGTGGAGCCGGAGCGGCAGATCGACGAGCCGACCGGCACCTCCTGCGAACCGGCCACCCGGGCCACCCCGCCCCGGAAGTCGGTAACCTCCGGAAGCATCCTGGTGTTGTTGTTCACCTGTACGAAGGCCCAGTCGTCACCGGGGAACGAGGAGGCTCGGAAGACACCCTGCGGCGCCCGGTCCGCGCCGGTGGTGCGGTCGCCGACCCGCCCGCAGTGCCCTGCGGTCACGAAGCCACCGGTCACCGCGAAGCCGACCGAGCAACGGCCGCTGCCGATGAAGAACGGCTCGCCGCCGCGTACGTCGGCGAAGAGGCGCGGCTGTTCCTCAGTGGCCATCCGCACCGCGGTTCGCGGCACGCCGGCACGGGCCACGAACCGCCACCCCGCCGCTTCCGCACCGGGCTCCGCCAGCACCACTACCGTGTTCGAGGCGACGTCGACGTACCAGCCGGAGACCTGCTGGGCGCGGGCGGCGGTACGGTCCATCCGAGTCTTGAGGGTGTCGAGCTGGCCCACCCCGCGCTCGACCACCTTCGGCACCGCCCCGGCGGCCCGCACCCGCTGCGCCTGCCCCTCGTCGGCGACCGCGACGTTGAGTTCGTCGCCGTCGGCGCTGAGCCAGCTTCCGCCGTAGGCCGCACCGAGGTCCGCCCGGAGCTGGTCGACCACCCCGGAGGCCCAGCGTTCGGTCTTCAGTCGCGCGGCCACCTGCGACTCGTTCAGCCGCAGGTCCCGTCGCATCGCCTCGACCACGTCCGGGTCGGCGCCCGCCACCGCCCCGCTGGTCGGTGCGCCGACCGGCGCGCCACCGTCACCGGCGAACGACGGCAGGGCTACGGCCGCCGCCGCGCCCAGGGCCGCCACCACGACACCGATGGCTGTCAATCGTCTGCGGTCCATCCGCCATGCTCCTCCCGGCTGGCGCGGTTACGCCTGCCGGCTCGGAGTACGGGCAAAAGGCTCGAACGGTTGAACTCGCACGCCGACCAATCGATTTGCTGACGCCGATGGGCCACCACCCGGCGGGTGCGGTGGCCCATCGAAACCGGTCAGGTACTCCCGGTGGTCAGACCTCGACGACTGTTGGAACGATCATCGGGCGACGCCGGTACGCGTCGTTGACCCAGCGGCCCACGGTCCGCCGGACGATCTGCTGGAGCTGGTGCGGATCACTGATCCCGTCCGCCGCCGCCCGGTTGAGCGCCTCGGTCACCAGCGGGACCACCGCGTTGAACGCGCCCGGGTCCTCGGAGAAGCCCTTGGCCGAGACGGTCGGGCCGGCGACGACCTTGCCGGTGACCGAGTCCACCACCACTGTCGCGGCGATGAAGCCACCGTCGCCGAGGATGCGCCGCTCGGTGAGCAGCGACTCGCTGACGTCGCCGACAGCCAGGCCGTCGACGTAGACGTACCGGCTCTTGACGTGACCCACCAGGCTGGCCCGCCCTTCCACCAGGTCGACCACGTCGCCGTCCTCGCAGAGCACCACCCGGTCGGCCGCCACGCCGGACTCGATGCCGAGCCGGGCGTGCGCACGCAGGTGCCGCCACTCGCCGTGCACCGGCATCAGGTTGCTGGGCCGGACCACGTTGAGCAGATAGAGCAGTTCCCCGGCCGGTGCGTGTCCGGAGACGTGCACCTTCGCCACGTCCTTGTGCACGACCACCGCACCGGCCCGGGCCAGTCGGTTGATCACCCGGTAGACGGAGGTTTCGTTCCCCGGGACCAGCGACGAGGCGAGCACCACCGTGTCACCGGGTGCGATGGTGATGTGCCGGTGGTCGCCGCTGGCCATCCGGCCCAGGGCGCTCATCGGCTCGCCCTGCGACCCGGTGGACATCAGCACGATCTGCTCGGGCGGCATCGAGGTCGCCTCGTCCAGCCCGACGACCAGGCCGGCCGGGATGTTCAGCAGGCCCAGATCGCGCGCGATGCCCATGTTGCGGACCATCGACCGGCCGATCAGGGCGACCTTACGGCCGTGTTCCAGCGCCGAGTCGAAGACCTGCTGCACCCGGTGCACGTGCGAGGCGAACGACGCGACGATGATCCGGCCCTTGGCCTTCGCGAAGATCGCGTCGAGGACCGGGCCGATCTCCCGCTCGGGCGTGACGAAGCCCGGGATCTCCGCGTTCGTGGAGTCCGACAGCAGCAGGTCCACGCCCTCGGCGCCGAGCCGGGCGAAGCCGGCCAGGTCGGTGATCCGGCCGTCCAGCGGCAGCTGGTCCATCTTGAAGTCGCCGGTGTGCAGCACCAGCCCGGCCGGGGTCCGGATGGCCACCGCGAGCGCGTCGGGGATCGAGTGGTTCACGGCGAAGAACTCACACTCGAACGGACCGAGCCGCTCCCGGCCGCCCTCCCGTACGGTGAGCGTGTACGGCTGGATGCGCCGTTCGGCCAGCTTCGCCTCCACCAGCGCGAGGGTGAACTGCGAGCCGACAAGCGGGATGTCGGGCTTGTGTGCGAGCAGGTACGGCACCGCGCCGATGTGGTCCTCATGGCCGTGCGTGAGCACGATCGCCTGGATGTCGTCGAGCCGGTCGAGGATCGGCCCGAAGTCCGGCAGGATCAGGTCGACACCTGGCTGTTCCACGTCCGGGAAGAGCACACCGCAGTCGACGACGAGCAGCTTGCCGTCGTACTCGAAGACGGTCATGTTCCGGCCGATGGCGCCGAGCCCGCCGAGCGGTATGATCCGCAGTCCGCCCTCCGGCAGCGGCGGTGGAAGTTGGCCCTCCTCGTTGTGCGCCTCGGTCACGCGTTCACCTCATTCTGCGACGCCGTCACCCGGCGTCCGTCGTGTCGTTTGATCATTCAGGGAGCGGCAGGCCCGCCGCCGCGCAGTCGGCGCGCAGCTGGGCGAGCTCGCCGTCGGTGGCATCCACCAACGGCGGTCGGACCGGCCCGCCCGGCAGGCCCTGCACCGCCAGGCCCGCCTTGACCAGGATGACGCCCTGGGAACGGAAGATCCCCGTGAACAGCGGCAGCAGGCGGCGGTGCAGCGCCAGTGCGGTTGCCGTGTCCCCCGTGTCGTACGCCTCGATCATCCGCTTGGTCTCGGCGCCGGTGAAGTGCGTGGAGGTGCCCACCACACCGACGCAGCCGACGGCCAGGGCGGGCAGGGTGAGCGAGTCCTCGCCGCTGTAGTACGCCAGCTCCGCCCGACTGGTCACCCAGCTCGTCGCCGTCAGGTCGCCCTTGGCGTCCTTCACCGCGACGATCCGGCCGTGCTCGGCGAGCTGGACCAGGGTCTCGGTCTCGATCGCCACACCGGAGCGGTGCGGGATGTCGTAGAGCATCACCGGCAGCCCGGTGGCGTCGGCCACCGCGGTGAAGTGGCGCAGCAGACCTGCCTGCGGCGGCTTGTTGTAGTACGGCGTGACCACCAGCAGCCCGTGCGCGCCGGCCTTCTCCGCCGAGGTCGCCAGCTCGATGGTGTGTCGGGTGTCGTTGGTGCCGACCCCCGCCACCACCCGGGCCCGGTCACCGACCGCCTCCACCACGACCCGGATCAGGCGCTCCTTCTCCGCGTCGGTGGTGGTCGGTGACTCACCGGTGGTGCCGTTTACCACCAACGCGTCGTTGCCCTGCTCGGTGACCAGATGATCCGCCAACCGCGCCGCGCCGTCGAGGTCGAGCGCCCCGTCGGCGGTGAACGGGGTCACCATGGCCGTGAGCACCCGGCCGAACGGGCGGGAGGCCGTCCGGACCGGAGCGTCAAGGTGGTCGTGCGTCATGGTGACAACCTATCGGACGGCCCACGGCCGGCCACCGGGGAAGGGCTCACCACCCCCGGGCGTGCGGTCCGAGGACCGTTCAGGACCCCTGGGCGTGCGGGCTCTGGGCCACCTCGGTGCCGTCGGGCAGCGTGGAGATGGTGAAGTCGGCGAAGACGTTGGGGGCGACCCGCTGCAACTGTCGGAGGCACTCCACCGCCAGCTCACGGATCTCCACGTCGGCGTGCTCGGTGGCGCGCATGCCGATGAAGTGCCGCCAGGCCCGGTAGTTGCCGGTCACCACGATGCGGGTCTCGGTGGCGTTCGGCAGCACCGCCCTGGCCGCCTGGCGGGCCTGCTTGCGGCGCAGAGTCGGGTTCGTCACGTCGGCGAAGCGACGTTCGAGCCCCTCCAGCAGGTCGTTGTAGGCCCGTACGCTCGCCTCGGCGGCCTCGACGAACCGCTTGTGCAGCTCCGGGTCCTCGGCGATCACCGTCGGCTCGACCATCGCGGCGTCCCGCTCCGGCACGTACCGCTGCGACAGCTGCGAGTACGAGAAGTGCCGGTGCCGGATCAGCTCGTGGGTGAACGAGCGGGACACGCCGGTGAAGTAGAAGCTCACCGAGCCGTGCTCCAGCACCGAGAGGTGGCCGACCTCCAGGATGTGCGCCAGGTAGCCGGCATTCGTGGCCGTCGCCGGATTCGGCTTCTTCCAGCTCTGGTAGCAGGCCCGCCCGGCGAACTCCGCGAGCGCCTGCCCCCCGTCGGCATCGGTCGACCAGGGCACGTCCTCCGGCGACTCGAACTGGGTCCACGCGATCAGCTTGACCTGGGGCTGCACCATCTCCGGCATTCCTGGGACTGTAGCCGACACCCTCTGACGACCAGAAAACGCCGGTCCGGGCGCTACACGTAGAGAGCGGTGAAGGGGGGCCAGGGGAGGTTGCGGACCACCGAGAAGGCCAGCCAGGCGGCGAGGAAGCCGCCGATCAGCTTCGGGCCGATGCGCAGCTCGGGAAGCCGCCAACCGAACGCCTGCCGCCCCGCCCAGGCGACGAAGAGGTACGCCAGGAAGGGCAGCGCGAAGACGAAGAGGAAGTGGTGGCGGGCGGCGGCCGGCAGGTCGGCGTGCAGCACGTACCAGAGGGCGCGGGTGCCGCCACAACCCGGGCAGTCCAGCCCGGTGGTCAGCTTGAGCAGGCAGGTCGGCAGCGCGTCGGGCGCCGACCGGGTGGGGTCGCTGAGCAGCGTGTAGCCGATGCCGGCGGCGACACAGCCGACGGCGGCCAACGGCACCACCCAGCGCGGCGTGCGGGCGTGGGCCCGCTGCACGAAACGGGTGAGCCGGTCGGACTCGACCACCGGGTAGCCGGCGGGGTAGGCAGCCGCCCAGTCGCCCGGCACCGCCCCATCCGTCGGCGCGCCGTGCGGGGGGCCGGCCGGAACCGGTGTGCCGCCGGGAGCTGTCGACTCCATGGCGGGATGCGGCTGGGCAGCGTCCGATCGGTCAACGCTCGTCACGTGCCTCACCGTACACCGGCCACGCCCACCAACGCGGCGGCCAGCGCAGCCGCGAGGTCACCTGCGGCAGGTGGTGCCACCGCGTCCAGGCCGAGCCAGCCGGCCAGGCGGTACAGCTCGGCGGCGAGGGCGATCGCCGTCTCTCCCGGGTCGACGCCCGGCTCCACCCAGGCGGCCGGCACCAGCAGCACCCCGGTCTTGCGGTCCGCCTTGAGGTCGACCCGGGCGGTGAAGCGTTCGCCCTGACGGAACGGCAGCACGTAGTAGCCGTACACGCGTTGCGGTGCGGGCACGTAGATCTCGATGCGGTAGCTGAAGCCGAACAGCCGCTCGGTGCGGGTGCGCTCCCAGACCAGCGGATCGAAGGGGCTCACCAGGCCGTTGCCGCGCACCCAGCGGGGCAGCCGGGCCTCGGCGTGCAACCAGGCCGGCTGCCGCCAGCCCGGCACGGTGACGGGCCGCAACTCTCCCGCCTCGACCAGCTCGGAAATGGCCTGCCGCGCACCGGCCACCGGCAGCCGGAAGTAGTCCCGCAGCTCCAGCTCCCCGGCCACCCCGAGCGACCGGGCGGCGATGCCCACCAGGGTGCGGTACGCCTCCGCGTCGGTAGGCGTCGGCGCGTCCAGCACTTCCGCCGGCAGCACCCGTTCCGGCAGGTCGTAGCGGCGGGCGAACGAGGTGGTGCGCTCTGCCGCACACACCTCGCCAGCCCAGAAGAGGTATTCCAGGGCCTGCTTCACCGCCGACCAGTTCCACCCCCAGTTGCCGGTCTGACGGGGTACGTCGTGCTCGATCTCGGCCACCGTCAGCGGGCCACGGGCGGCCACCTCGTCGCGTACCCAGGCGACCAGGGCGGGTTGCTCGGCGGCGATGCGGCGCATCCCACCCCAGGCGTCGGAGTGTGCCCGGGCCATCCGCCAGCGCAGCGCCGGATGCCTGGCGACCGGCACCAGCGACGCCTCGTGGCCCCAGTATTCGAACAGCTCGCGGGGCCGGCGGTAGGCGGCGGCGTCGAGCAGGGTGGTCGGGTAGGGCCCGAGCCGGCTGTAGAGCGGCAGGTAGTGCGCCCGTTGCAGCACGTTCACCGAATCCATCTGGATCAACCCGACCCGGTCGAGCACCCGACGCAGGTGCCGGCGGGTGGGCGCCCCGGTAGGGGTCGGATCGGCGAAGCCCTGAGCGGCCAACGCGACGCGGCGGGCCTGGGCGAGCGAGAGCGATTCCGGTGCGGCCATCGCAGGCAGGCTACGACAGGCGTACGACATCGGTGCGGACGCTGGACCTGCCGCCCCGGGCCGCCTAGAACTACTTCCATGCCCAGCATCCGCCGCGAGGAGCCCGACGACGCCGAGGCGGTCGCCCGGGTGCACGTACGCGGCTGGCAGGCCGGCTACGCCGGGATCATGCCGGACGAGGTGCTGAACCTGCTCAACCCCGTCGCCTGGGCGCAGCGCCGCCGGGCCCTCGGCACGGCCGACCCGGACCACCCGTTCACCACCCTGCTCGCCGAGGAGGACGGCACGCCCGTCGGGTTCACCACCTTCGGGCCGTACCGCAACAACCAGGACCGTGGCGACCTCGACCCGGCGTACGGCGAGGTGGTCAGCCTCTACGTCACGCCCGACCACTGGGGTGACGGCACCGCGCGGGCCCTGTTCGCGGCGGCGCGGGCGGGCCTGCGGCAGCTCGGCTGGACGGAGTACCGGCTCTGGGTGCTGGCCGACAACGACCGGGCCCGCCGGTTCTACGAGCGGGCCGGGTTGTCACCGGACGGTGAGCGGTCGACCTATCCGGTGCCGTTGTCCGGCGGGCGACCGGCGATCGGGCTTGTCGAGCTGCGGTACAGCGGCCGGCTCGACGGCTGTTGAATCCCCCGAAGACCAGGCTACGGCGGGGCGGCGCACCGGCAGGAAGGCCAGCAGCGCCAGGCTGATCCAGACGTAGGTGTTGCTGAACAGGAAACCGTCGAGGCCGGAGAAGTCCTCCTCCCACGCCCAGACGATCCGGCTGATCAGGAACGCGTACCCGATGCCCACGCAGGCCAGCAGGACCCGGCGTCGGCGACCGCCCGGCGGCGCGGCCATGCCCCGGTCCAGCAGGAGCAGCAGGCCCGGCAGCAGCCAGACCAGGTGATGTACCCAGGTGACCGGGCTGACCAGGCACATCACCGCGCCGGTCAGGGCCAGGCCGGTGGCCTCGTCGCCGACGGACGCGGCGACCCGGGACCGCCACGCCCAGAGCACGAGCGTCGCGGCGACCAGCAGCAGCCAGGCCAGCGTGCTGGGACTCTGCGGGTCGAGCCGGGCCACCACGCCACGCAGGGACTGGTTGGAGACGAAGGCCAGCTCACCGACCCGCGCGGTGTTCCACAGCGCGCTGGTCCAGAACTCCCGCGAGGCGTCCGGGAACAGCGCCGCGGCGACAACTGTCGCGGCGGTCGCGGCGCCCGACGCGGTCACCGCCGCACGCCACCGTCGGGTCACCAGCAGGTAGACGATGAAGATGCCCGGGGTGAGCTTGATCGCGGTGGCCAGGCCGATGCCGATCCCGGCCCATCGGCTGCCGCCCGGCAACAGCCGGAGCAGGTCCACCGCGACCAGGAAGAGCAGCAGCGTGTTGACCTGGCCGAAATTGATGGTCTCGCGCATCGGCTCGAAGGCGGCGACCAGGCACAGCGCCACCGCGAAGGTGAACCAGCGGGTCCAACCGGCGCGCCGGGCGACCGGATCCAGCAGCCACCAGATCAGCACCGCGGTGGTCACCACGCCGGCGGCCACGCTCACCACTATCGCCGCGTGCCAGGACAGGTACGCCATCGGCAGCATCACAAGCGCGGCGAACGGCGGGTAGGTGAAGCCGTACTGGGTGCCGGGCTTGAGGTAGTCGTAGATCTCCCCGCCATCGTGCACCCACCAGACCAGAGCGCCCCGGTAGACGTGCAGGTCGAAGAAGCCGTGCCGGACCGCCGCCACGGACAGGAACCCGGCCACCGCGACGGCGAGCACGATCACCGCGGCGACCTGTCCGGCCGTCCGCCTGGCACCCTGCGCCACAGTCGTCTCCCTCGCCCTGCGTAGGCTGTCGTGCCATGAGTCTCGGGTACGTCCGCCCGGCGCGTCCGGAGGACGCCGCCGAGATCGCCCGCATCCAGCTCGCGACCTGGCGGGTCGCCTACCGGCGGCTGCTGCCCCGGGACGTGCTGGACGGCCTCGACGAGGCATCGCTCGCCGAACGCTGGGACGCCTCGGTGCGCAGGCCACCCGGCGACACCCACCGGGTGCTTGTCGCCGTCGAACAGGCCGAACAATCGTATCTGGTGGGCTTCGCCGCCTCCGGTCCGGCCGACGCCGAGGCGCTGGCCCCGAACGAACCGGCCGAGGCGCTCGGCGCGGACGTGGTGGCCGTGACCGACCTGCTCGTCGAACCTCGGTGGGGCCGACGCGGGCACGGTTCCCGGCTGCTCGCCGCCAGCGTCGACCTGTGGCGGGAGTCCGGCTTCGACCGCGCGGTGGCGTGGGTGTTCGAGGGCGACCAGGCGTCCCGCAAGTTCCTCAGCACCGCCGGCTGGGAGCCCGACGGCGCGGGACGCGCGCTTGACGTCGACGACATGCTGGTCCCCCAGCTGCGCCTGCACGTCGCCGTCCCCACCGAACCGCCCCGGGCGAGCTGACCGGGCGGGCCGCGTCAACCCCGGGGTTCGGCCAGCTCCGCGACGAGTTCGTCGTCCTCCCAGACGCCCGTGGGCGCGAAGCCGAGACTGGCGTACAGCCGCGCCGCCGAGCTGTTCTCCGGGTGGTACGACAGGCGCACCGGGCGGCCCTGGGCGGCCAACCAGTCGCAGAGGGTCCGGACCACCGCCCGGCCGACCCCACAGCCCTGCTGCGCGGCGTCGATGAGCATGCCGCCGATCCACCGCGACCCGTCCTCGTCGACACCCCACATGACGTGCCCGACCACCGTGTCGTCGGCGTAGGCGGCAAGCGAGTTCCACACCTCGGACCGCTCGGTCAGCAGCAGGTACCGGGCGGCCAGCGCGGGCACCCAGTCACGCTGGTCGTCGCGCGGGGCCACGTCGGCGACCGCCCGCCAGTTGTCGTCGTCCACCGGGCGAAGGGTGATCCGGCGTCCGCGCCGGTCGGTCAGGCCAGAGTCGATCATCGGCGCAGCCTATGGGTGCCCCGGCTGCGGGTCGACGTCATTTCGGGCCTGGCCTGCACGAGCACGCGTTCAGTCGAGCAGGGCGTCCAGGCCGAGGGTCAGGCCCGGTCGGTTCCGCACCGCGCGTACCGCGAGCAGCACGCCGGGCATGAACGAGACCCGGTCGTACGAGTCGTGCCGGATGGTGAGCGTCTCACCCGTGGTGCCGAAGAGCACCTCCTGGTGCGCGACAAGTCCGGTGGCCCGCACGGCGTGTACGCGTACCCCGTCGATGTCGGCGCCGCGGGCCCCGCCCAGGTCGTCCTTCGTGGCGTCCGGCACCGGACCGAGACCGGCTTCGGCGCGCGCCGCCGCGACCAGGCGCGCGGTGTGCATGGCGGTACCGCTTGGCGCGTCGAGCTTGCGTGGATGGTGCTGCTCGACGATCTCGACCGACTCGTAGTAGCGGGCGGCGCGGGCGGCGAACTGCATCATCAGCACCGCGCCGAGACCGAAGTTGGGGGCGATCACCACGCCCACGTCGGGGCGGCCGGCCAGCCAGCCGCGTACCTGCTCGATCCGCTGCTCGGTGAAGCCGCTGGTGCCGACCACCGCGTGGATGCCCTGGTCGATGCACCAGCGCAGGTTGTCCAGCACGACGTCGGGGGTGGTGAAGTCGACGAGCACCTCCGCCCCGGCCTCCGCGGCGCTGACCAGCCAGTCGTCCTGGTCGACTGTCGCCACGAGTCGCATGTCGGCGGACGTCTCGACGGCCCGGCACACCTCGGCACCCATCCGGCCACCGGCACCGAGCACGCCAACCTTGATCAACCCGGGCGTGCTCTTCTGCTGCTCGTCAGTCACGCGGCACAACCTATCCCAACGGGGAGGGGTCGCGTCGCGTGATCCACTCCGTATCGGCGATGTCGGCCGTGCCGATCACCACCGACCACCGAACGTACGGGCGGATCAGCCGGTGAACTGCCGGCCGGCGAACGGGCCGACGACCGCGAGGGACATCGGCCGGCTCAGCAGCTCGGCGGCGAGGGAGTTGACGTCGTCGAGGGTGACCGCGTCGACCCGGTCGAGCAGCTCGTTGACCGGCACCAGGTCGCCGTAGAGCAACTCGCCCTTGGCCAGCCGGCTCATCCGGGAGCCGGTATCCTCCAGGCCGAGCACGAAGGACCCCTTGCTCATTCCCTTGCCCCGGGCCAGCTCCGCGTCGGTGATGCCGTCCGCGGCGGTACGGGCCAACTCGGCCCGGGTCAGCTCCAGCACCTCGTCGACCCGACTCGGGGCGCAGCCGGCGTAGACGCCGAACAGGCCGCTGTCGGCGTACTGGCTGGCGTAGGAGTAGACGGAGTAGGCGAGGCCACGACGCTCCCGGATCTCCTGGAACAGCCGGCTGGACATGCCGCCGCCGAGCACGTTGTTCAGCACGCCGAGGGCGAAGCGGCGCTCGTCGAGCCGGTCGATGCCCGGGCAGCCCAGCACGACGTGCGCCTGCTCGGTCTCCTTGACCTCCACCACTGTGGCGGCGGCCCGGGTCCGTACGCCGGGAGTGGCCGGCCGGTGCGGAGCGGGCACCGCCGGGTCGGTGTCCAGCGGGGTGCCCCGCAGCGCCTGGCGGACCAGCCGCACCACGGCGGCGTGGTCGAGGTTGCCGGCGGCGGCGATGACGATCTGCGGCGCCACGTAGCGTCGCCGGTAGAAGCTCTGGATCTGCCGCCGGGTCATCGGGGTGACGGTGTCGGTGGTGCCGGAGATCAGCCGGCCCAGCGGGTGGTCACCGTAGACGGCCTGGGCGAACAGGTCGTGCACCTCGTCGCCGGGCTCGTCGTCGTGCATGGCGATCTCTTCGAGGATCACGCCGCGCTCGGTCTCCACGTCGGCCGGCTCCAGCACCGAGTCGGCGACCAGGTCGCACATGACGTCGATGGCCAGGGGCAGGTCCTCGTCCAGCACCCGGGCGTAGTAGCAGGTGTACTCCTTCGTGGTGAAGGCGTTCGTCTCGCCACCCACCGCCTCGATCGCCGAGGAGATCTCCAGCGCGTTGCGCTTGTGGGTGCCCTTGAACAGCAGGTGTTCCAGGAAGTGGGCGGCACCGGCCTGCGGGCCGGTCTCGTCCCGCGAGCCGACCGCCACCCAGATGCCGAACGAGACGCTGCGCATCGCCGGAATCGCCTCGGTGAGCACGCGCAGGCCGTTCGGCAGCACCGTGCGACGCACCGTGCCGCCCAGCGGGTCGTCGCTCAGGGTCCGGGTCACCGCCCGGGTCGATCCACCGGCGGCCCGAGCGGTCGCGGTGGCGTGCCGGCCGGCACCTGGCGGTGTCACCCCGGTCGTGATCGCGGGGAGAGACGAACGCCGGGTGCGGCTCACGGCAACCTGCTTCCAGTACGACGAGGTGGTGGAGGAGTTGACGAACCGGCCGGGCGACGGTGTCGCCCGGCCGGTCAGCGGTTCACGTGTCAGCTGTGCCGGGTGCGGCGTCGGGGACGGTTGTCGCCGCCACCCTCGCCGCCCTCGGGGCCACGGCCGCCCCGGTCGCCACCACGGTCCCGGTCGCCCCGGTCCCGCGGACCCCGGTCGCCACCCCGGTCACGGCCGGCCGGCCGCTCGCCGTCCGCCTCGGCCGGAGCCGGTGCCTCGGCGCCCTCCGGGCGGACCTTGTCCAGGTAGATCTTGCCGCGCTGGTCGATGTCCGCGATCTCGACCTCGACCCGGTCACCGACGTTGAGGAAGTCCTCGACCTTCTCGACCCGCTTGCCGTCGCCCACCTTCGAGATGTGCAGCAGGCCGTCGCGGCCGGGCAGCAGCGAGACGAACGCGCCGAACGGGGCGGTCTTCACCACGGTGCCGAGGAACCGGTCGCCGACCTTGGGCAGCGTCGGGTTGGCGATCGCGTTGATCCGCTCGACCGCGGCCTGCGCCGACGGACCGTTCGTCGCGCCGACGTAGATGGTGCCGTCGTCCTCGATGGAGATCTCGGCGCCGGTCTCGTCCTGGATGGCGTTGATGGTCTGGCCCTTCGGGCCGATCACCATGCCGATCTTGTCGACCGGGATCTTGACCGTGGTGACCCGCGGCGCGTAGTCGGACATCTCGGCCGGAGCCTCGATCGCCCGCTGCATCACGTCGAGGATGGTCTGCCGGGCCTCGTGGGCCTGCTGGAGCGCGGCGGCCAGCACGTCGGACGGGATGCCGTCGAGCTTGGTGTCGAGCTGGAGCGCGGTGACGAAGTCGCGGGTACCGGCGACCTTGAAGTCCATGTCACCGAAGGCGTCCTCGGCACCGAGGATGTCGGTGAGCGTCACGTACTGGGTCTTGCCGTCGACCTCGTCGGAGATGAGGCCCATGGCGATGCCGGCGACCGGCGCCTTCAGCGGCACACCGGCGCTGAGCAGGCCCAGCGTCGAGGCGCAGACCGAGCCCATCGAGGTGGAGCCGTTGGAGCCGAGCGCCTCGGAGACCTGCCGGATGGCGTACGGGAACTCCTCGCGCGAGGGCAGCACCGGGATCAGCGCCCGCTCCGCCAACGCGCCGTGCCCGATCTCGCGGCGCTTCGGCGAGCCGACCCGGCCGGTCTCACCCGTGGAGTACGGCGGGAAGTTGTAGTTGTGCATGTAGCGCTTGGACTTCTCCGGGGAGAGGGTGTCCAGCGCCTGCTCCATGCGCAGCATGTTGAGCGTGGTGACGCCGAGGATCTGGGTCTCGCCGCGCTCGAACAGCGCCGAGCCGTGCACCCGGGGCAGTACGCCCACCTCGGCGTTCAGCGGCCGGATGTCGCGCGGACCCCGGCCGTCGATGCGGACCTGCTCGCGCAGCACCCGGTTACGCACCTCGGACTTGGTGAGCGAACGGAAGGCGGCGGAGAGCTCCTTCTCGCGGCCCTCGAAGCGGGCGCCGAGTTCCTCGTGCACCCGCAGCTTGATCGCGTCCAGGGCCTCCTCGCGGTCCGCCTTGCCGGCGATCTGCAGGGCCTCGGCGACGTCGGCGCGGGCCAGGTCGGCGACCGCGTCGTACGCGTCGTCCTGGTAGTCCAGGAAGACCGGGAACTCGGCGACCGGCTTGGCAGCGACCTCGGCCAGCTCGCTCTGCGCCCGGCACAGCTCGCGGATGGCGGGCTTGGCGGCCTCCAGGCCGCTGGCCACGACCTCCTCGGTCGGTGCGGGCGCCCCACCGGCGACCAGCTTCACGGTGTGCTCGGTGGCCTCCGCCTCGACCATCATGATCGCGACGTCGCCGTCGGCCAGGGCGCGGCCGGCAACCACCATGTCGAAGGTCGCCCGAGCCAGTTCCTCGTGGGTCGGGAAGGCGACCCACTGGCCGTCCACGTGGGCCATCCGGGTGGCCCCGATCGGGCCGGAGAACGGCAGGCCGGACAGCTTCGTCGACATCGACGCGGCGTTGATCGCGACGACGTCGTACGGGTGCTGCGGGTCGAGCGCGAGGATCGTCTCGACGACCTGGACCTCGTTGCGCAGGCCCTTGACGAACGAGGGACGCAGCGGGCGGTCGATCAGGCGGCAGGTGAGGATGGCGTCCTCGCTGGGCCGGCCCTCACGACGGAAGAACGAGCCGGGGATCCGGCCCGCGGCGTACATCCGCTCCTCCACGTCGACGGTCAGCGGGAAGAAGTCGAACTGCTCCTTCGGCTGCTTGCCGGCGGTGGTGGCGGAGAGGACGACCGTCTCGCCGAGCTGGGCGATGACGGAGCCGGCGGCCTGTCGGGCCAGCCGGCCGGTCGAGAAGGTGATCTCGCGGGTGCCGAACGACCCGTTGTCGATCACGGCGGTGCGGATTTCGGTGCCGAGTTTGGTCTCGGTCATGCTGCTTCAATGCTCCTTCGCATCGGGGGCCACGACGCGGGAGCTGTACGGACGGCCGGTCTTCGATCGAAGCGCCCGGGACCACCGGCGGGATGCCGGGGTGCCCGGAGGCCACTACCGGAGACCGGTACGCCGACGCTCCCTTGTCTGGGTGGTCGTGGCCCGTTTCTCGGTTGGGACGCCGACGGGGGAGTGACCTGGTGGGCCACTCCCCCGTCACGTCACCGGCGCAGGCCGAGCCGCTCGATGAGCGACCGGTAGCGGTTGATGTCCTTCTTCTGTACGTAGTTGAGCAACCGGCGGCGACGGCCGACCAGCAGCAGCAGCCCACGGCGGCTGTGGTGGTCGTGCTTGTGCACCTTCAGGTGCTCGGTGAGATCGGCGATCCGCTTGGTGAGGACCGCGACCTGCACCTCCGGCGACCCGGTGTCACCCTCGGCGGTCGCGTACTCCTCGCGAATCTTGGCCTTTGACTGCTGGTCGAGCGCCATGTTCTCCCTGTTCTGGTGGGTTGTCTCGATGCTGTCCGTCGGGCCGGGCTACGGCACCGGTGACGGACGGTCCTCGCACCCGCGGCGTCGAGCAGGCAGGCGAGGCCCCACGTCGGTCAGCCGACGTCTCCGCCAGCCTACCAGCCCCCGGTCGAAGCGGCCGGTCAAGGGCCACTGGCGGGTCGACGACGGATCAGCCCAGCACCCGGCGGGTCCGCTCGACGTCCTCGGCGATCTGGGCGATCAGCGGCTCGATCGCATCGAAGCGGACCTGCCCCCGCAGATGCGCCACGAAGTCCAGCGCCAGCCGCTCGCCGTAGAGGTCGCCGTCGAAGTCCAGCGCGTACGCCTCGACCCGGCGTTCCCGGCCGGAGAAGGTCGGGTTCGTGCCTATCGACACGGCGGCGGCCAGCGGCTCCCGCTGGCCCCGACGGACCATCCGGGCGGCGTAGACGCCGTCGGCGGGTACCGCCGCGTACCTGTGGCAGAGCAGGTTCGCGGTCGGGTAGCCGAGTTCCCGCCCGCGCTGGTCGCCGCGGACGACCACCCCCTCCAGCCGGTGCGGGCGGCCCAGCGCGTTGGCCGCCGCTGTCACGTCGCCCGCGTCGACGCACGATCGGATGTACGTCGAGGAGAAGACCGTGCCGGACTCGGCCACCAGCGGTGGCGCCTCGACGGCGAAGCCGAACGTGCGGCCGAGCCGCTCCAGCAGCGCCACGTCACCGGCGGCCCGATGGCCGAACCGGAAGTTGTCGCCCACCACGACGAGTGCGGCGTGCAGGTGCTCGACAAGCACGTCGTGCACGAACGCCTCGGCCGACAGCCGGGAGACCTCCGGCGTGAACGGCATCACACAGAGCACGTCCGCCCCGAGGGCCTCGATCAGCTCCGCCTTGCGGGACGGCTCGGTCAGCACCGCCGGGTGGGAGCCGGGTCGCACGACCTCGGCCGGGTGCGGGTCGAAGGTGACCACCACCGACTGCACGCCCAGTTCACCGGCCCGCGCCACGGCGTGCCCGATCGTCGCCTGGTGCCCCTTGTGCACGCCGTCGAAGACGCCGATGGTGACGACCGACCGTCCCCAGCCACCGGGTGCCGCGTCGTACCCCCGCCACCGCTGCATGCTGCTCCTCCGCTGTCGTTGAGCCCTACCGTCGGCGCTCGGCCGGGCGGCGTCAGGCCGGGGCCAGCACGATTTCCGCCCGGGCCCGGCCCGCCCGCTCGCTGACGATAGCGATCAGCCCGCCGGCCGGATCGAAGACCGCGTACGGCCCGGTGTGGCCGACCGGGTCGAGCGGACCGCCATGGGAGAGCACCTTCGCCTCCTCGGCGGTGGCGTCCCGGCGGGGGAAGAACCGCTCGGCCGCGACCGCGAGCGGCAGGCCCACCACGTCCGGCGCCCGGCGCTCCAGCTCGTCGAGGGTGGCGGCCTCCGCCAGGGTGAACCCGCCCACCGCGGTACGCCGCAGTGCGGTCAGGTGGCCGCCGACCGCCAGGGCCAGGCCCGCGTCGCGGGCGATCGCCCGGATGTACGTCCCGGTCGAGCAGGCCACGTCGACGTCGACGTCGACCACGTCGGGCCGATCTCGTCGGATCGCCAGCACGTCGAGCCGGGACACGGTGACCCGCCGGGCCGGCAGGTCGACGCTCTCCCCCTCGCGGACCCGCTTGTACGCCCGCTGCCCATTGATCTTGATGGCGCTCACCGCGCTCGGCACCTGGTCGATCTCCCCGGTCAGCCCGGCCAGCACCTCGCGGACCGCCTCGTCGGTGAGCGTCCCGGCGGGCGTGGTCGCGATCACGTCGCCCTCCGCGTCGTCGGTGACCGTGGCCTGACCGAGCCGGATGGTCGCCGTGTAGCTCTTGTCCGCGCCGATCACGTACGTCAGCAACCTGGTGGCCCGGCCCACCCCGATCACCAGCACCCCGGTGGCCATCGGGTCGAGCGTGCCGCCGTGACCGACGCGCCGGGTCCGGGCCAGCCGGCGGATCCGGGCCACCACGTCGTGCGAGGTCATACCGCCGGGCTTGTCCACCACGATCAGGCCGTCTGTGCTCACGACGTGCAAGCCTGCCAGACCGACCGGCGGGCCTGAGCACCGGACAGGGAGTCGAAAACGGGATGTCCGGGCTGGTGTATCCCTGACACGATTGACGTATCGGCGACGGTGAGCGCCGCGCCAGCAGACCACGGGGAGCACGAGATGACCACCGACCGAGGTCCAGATCGAACGCGCCAGCCCGGCGATCCGGTCCGCCTGCGTACGCCCGACCAGCCCACCGTCCTGCCGGACTGGATGCTGGACCCCCCGCCGCCGAGACGCACGCTCGGCGTCCGGATCGCCGAGGGCGTGGCCGCCCTGCCCGGCGCCGGGGCGGTCCGGCGTCGCTGGTGGGCCTGGCAGGGACGACAGCGCCTGCGCGATCGCTACCCGAACACCGTGAAGGTCATCGCCATGCTCGTCTCCTTCGCGGCGAGCCTGGCCCTGGTGCTCTTCGCCTACGCGCTCTTCAGCCAGGTCTGATCAGGCGGCGCCGCGGACCGCGCCGGTCACCGCCCAGGCACCGCTGCGCAGCCGCAGCAGCAGCCCGACCAGGCGGATCACGGTGAACAGCATCAGCCCGGCCCAGATGCCACCGAGGCCCAGATCAAGGGCGTACGCCAGCCAGATCGCCGGCAGGAAACCGCCGAGCGCACCGGCCACCGTGAGGTTGCGCAGGTAGCGGATGTCACCCGCGCCGATCAGCACGCCGTCGAGGGCGAACACCACCCCGGCCAACGGCAGCATCGCGGCGAACCAGGGCCAGGCCACCAGCGCCTGGTCGTGTACCGCCGGATCGGAGCTGAACCAGGTGGGCACCACACCCGCGCCGGCCGCCGCGAGCACGGCGAACGCCGTACCGCAGATCGCTCCGAGTCGGCTGATCCGTCGGGCCAGCGCCCGGGCTGTCGCGTCGTCACCGCCACCGAGCGCCGCTCCGACAAGCGCCTGCGCGGCGATGGCAAGCGCGTCGAGCACCAGCGCCGCGAAGAACCAGAGCTGTACGGCGATCTGGTGGGCACCCACCGTGGCGGCACCGAACCGGGCGGCCACCGCCGTGGCGGACAGGAAGCTGGCCTGGAAGGCCACGCCCCGGACCAGCAGGTCCCGGCTGAGCACCAGTTGCTGGCCGATCACCCGGGGGCGCGGGCGCAGTGCCACCCGCTCGGCCACCAGGGCGGCGGCGAAGAGAGCACCGGAGAGGGTCTGCGCGATCACGTTCGCCACCGCCGAGCCGTTCAGCCCCATGCCGACCGGGTAGACGAGCACCGGGCAGAGCACCGCGGAGAGCAGGTTGGGGCCGACCACGAAGAGCAGCGGCCGGCGGGTGTCCTGCACTCCCCGCAGCCAGCCGTTACCGGCGGCGGCGAGCAGCAGCCCCGGGGCACCGAACGCGGCGATCCGCAGCCACTCCGCCGCGGCGACGCCCACCTCACCGCCGCCGGCCAGGGCCCCCGCCAGGGCGCCACCGCCGAACTGCATGCCGACCACGACCGCCAGCCCCGCGCCAAGTGCCGACCAGGACGCCTGGACGCCCTCGGCCACCGCGGCGGCGCGGTCGCCGGCGCCGAACCGGCGGGCGGCGCGGCCGGTCGTGCCGTACGCGACGACGGTCCCGATCCAGGCGGTGAGGGTCATCACGGTCCCGCCGACGGCGACCGCCGCCAGCGGCACCCGGCCCAGATGGCCGACGACCGCGGTGTCGACGAGCACGTAGAGAGGTTCGGCGGCGAGCACCACGAGGGCGGGCAGGGCGAGCGCGGCGATCCGGCGCGGCGAAGCGACCCGGCCGGCGGCGGCTGTGGACTGGCTCATCGCCGCCGATGGTGGCACGGGATACGTAAGGGGAGCAAGGCTGTAGACCACTTACCCCGGCGAGCGCTCCCTCGGGGCTGCGCCGGTCCAGCCCGGCCACCCGGAGGGACGACCGGACCGGCGGTGCCGTCGTACGCGTCGGCGGCTCGGCGTCACCGCCGGTCGGACAGCGTCACTGCCGGGTGTCCATGGAGGTCTGGAGGGCGCGACGGGCCTGCTCACGGGCCTCGTCGGTGGTTTCGGGCTTGGGCTTGGCGGCCATTGTGGCTTCCTTCCAGGGCACGCGTCACCGAGCGCGGCGGCGCGTCAGGGCGGTGCTACGACTGTCGCCCGAAGCCGGTTCCGGGGTCGCCGGGGCGGCGGATGGGCGGCCTGGTGGCCCGGGTCGGTCGACCCTGAAACGAGGCGGCACCGGGTATGGCTCCGCCCCCTGACCTGCGCCGAAGCGGCGCTGACCGTTTCCCAAGTTATCGTTCAGGTCCACATGGTGCGCGCTGTTCCCGCGATCTGGACAGGTTGGCTCCGGTCACCGGGCCAGGAAGTGCCAGCCGATCCACCACCAGAAGCCGAACAGCCCGATCCGGCCCACCGGCACCGGACCCACCTCGTACCGCATGACGTAACCGCAGAGTTCGCCGAGCGTCGGGATCTTCGAGCCCTCCCGCCGGGCCAGCCACTCGACGAGCCCGAACAACGCCAGCCCGACCAGGAAACCGCCGATCGCCAGGACCCGCATCATCGCCGCACCAGTCCCCAGAACGCCGACAACCACACCAACCAGGCCGCCGAACGGACCAGGCGGTCCTCCAGCAGCGGGTCGGCCAGCCGGGAGAAGGTGGGGAAATCGTCACCGGCCGCCGCGACGAAGGTGGCACCCTCGAAGATCCCGAAGACCACCACCGGCAGCGCCCACCAGACCGCGCCGGACCGCAATCGCTCGGGCGCCGGCCGCGCCTGCACCCGCTTGGTCAGGCCGAGCCAGATCAGCACCCCGCCGGCCCCGAACACATAGACGTTCGCCTCGGTCGAGAAGGACGGGAAGCGGCCGCCGACAAGCGAGAGGGCGACAAGCACCGGTACGCAGACAACCGGCCGCTCCCAGGTGCGCGGGGCGTCGACGGTGAGATCGTGGGGCTGCTCCATCATCCGATTCTCCCCGTCCTGTCCAGGTGCCGAAGCGCCGACGCCCCGGAGCTGACCCTGAAATCACCCCTGCTGGTCGGCACCGCTCTCCGGGGCGTACGTCCTCAACTGCGTCCGGATCCGCTCGATGACCTCGTCCACGGTGCCATGGGCGGTGAAACCGGCGGCCAGCCGGTGGCCACCACCACCGAGCGCGACCGCCACCCGGCTCACGTCCGTACCACCCTTACTGCGCAGCGAGACAGCCCACACGCCCGGCGCGGTCTGCTTGATCACACAGCTCACGTCGGCCTCGGCGGTGCAGCGCACCGGATCGATGAGTGCCTCCAGCACGTACGGCCGCTGCTCGTGCCGGGCCAGGTCGTCCAGGGTCGCGTAGGTCCACACCAGGCCCTGTCCGCCGGCCTCCGCAGGCTCCAGCCTGGCCCGCCCGAGCACCTCGCCGAAGAGCCGCACCGCGCCGAACGGCCGGCTGTCGAACACCTGCCGGGAGATTTCCCCCGGCCGGATGCCGGTGGCCAGCAGGCGGGCGGCCATCTCGTGCACGGCCGGGGTGGTCGCGTCGAACCGGAACGAGCCGGTGTCGGTGCTCAACGCCACGTACAGGCACTCGGCGATACCGGCGTCCAGCGGTACGCCGAGCCGGGCCAGCAGTTCCTCCGCGACCACCGACGTGGCCGCCGCGTCCGGGTCGACCAGGTTGACGTCGCCGAAACCGCTGTTCGAGGCGTGGTGGTCGAGCACCAGCGCGGTGCCCTTCCCGGCCAGCCGGTCGGCCAGGTCACCGAGCCGCGACTCGCTCGCCGCGTCGAAGCAGATGACCAGGTCCGGCTCGGTCTCCACCGCCGACTCGGGCACCAGCAGATCCAGACCGGGCAGGCCGCTCAACGGCTCGGGCACCTCGAGCGGGCCGGGGAAGGTGGCCTGCAACAGGCGTACGCCGAGCCGCCGCAAGCCGAGCGCGAAACCGAGCATGCTGCCCAGCGCGTCGCCGTCCGGATTGACGTGACAGATCAGCAGCACCCGACCGTCAGCCGGTAGCTGGCGTACCGCTGCCACCGCGGCGTCCCAGTCGGCCTCGGTGGGGCCGGCGGAGACCGCCCCGCCAGCAGCCTGGACCGCCGGTCCGGCGGCGCCCGCCGGACCGGACCGGCCGGGGCCAGCCTGCCGCAGGACGGCCGGGTCCGAGTCGGTGAGGGCACCACCGGAGGGAGCGGTCACCGCCGTTCCCCGCCCCTGGCCTCGTCAGTGCCCGCCTCGGCGGTCTCGCCCTCGTCGGCCTCGTCGGCCTCGTCCTCGTCCGCGTCCAGCCGGTACGGCTGCGGCTCACCTGCGTACTGGGCCCGAGCGGCGAGGCGCTGCACCTCGGCGTCGGCGTTGCGGGCGGCGGCGAGCAGGTCGTCGATGTGCTTGACCTGATCCTGGACGTCGTCCAGAACGAAGGTCAGCGTCGGCGAGTGCCGCAGGCCGAGGGCTTTGCCGACCGTGCTGCGCAGCATGCCCTTGGCACTGTCCAGCGCGGCTGCGGTGCCCGCCTGGGCTGCCGCGTCGCCGAGCACCGTGTAGAAGACAGTGGCGTCGCGCAGGTCGGCCGTGATCCGGGCGTCGGTGATGGTGATCATGCCGAGTCGAGGGTCCTTGATCTGACTCCGCACCACCGACGCGACCAGTTCGCGCACCCGCTCCGCGTGCCGGCGTACCTTGGCCGCATCCGTCATCTCCGCCACCTCCACGGCGTCCCGCTACCGGCCGGGACCAGTGACGCCGGCGTCACCGGAGCCCGGACCGACCCCAACACTCGAACCCTACCCGCGCCGTCCGCCCCGGCGTGCGGGGCGGCGGCCAACGGCTCAGTCGTCGTCGCCGTGCAACCGGCGGCGTACCGACAGCAGTTCGACCTCCGGACGGCTCGCGACCAACCGCTCGCACGAGTCGAGCACCTCGCGGGCGTGTGCCGCCTCGGCGGCCACCACCGCCACTCCTATCTCAGCTCGCCCGTGCAGGTCGAGCGCCCCCACCTCGGCGGCCGACACGTCGAACCGGCGAAGTGCCGCGACGATCGGCCGTACGTACGACCTCTTGGCCTTCAGCGAGCGGGAGTCCCCCGGCAGCAGCAGGTCGAATACTGCGGTTTCGGTGTACATCGTCTCGGGACACTACCCGCACCCCACCCCACATGATCAAGGGGTTTACGCCGCGCGGCGTAAACCCCTTGATCAGTGCGTCACCGCAGGATCAGGCGCGAACCTTCTCCCGCATCTCGAAGGTCTCGATCACGTCGCCGACCTGGACGTTGTTGTAACCACCCAGGGTCAGACCGCACTCGAAGCCCTCGCGGACCTCCGTCGCGTCGTCCTTGAACCGCTTGAGCGAGCTGATCGTGAGGTTGTCCGCCACGACCGTGCCGTCGCGCAGCAGGCGCGCCTTCGCGTTCCGTCGGATGACACCCGATCGGACGATGCAACCGGAGATGTTGCCGATCTTGGACGAGCGGAACACGTCGCGGATCTCCGCGGAGCCCAGCTCGACCTCCTCGTACTCCGGCTTGAGCAGGCCCTTGAGCGCCGCCTCGATCTCCTCGATGGCCTGGTAGATGACGGTGTAGTACCGGATCTCCACGCCCTCGCGGTCGGCCATCTCGCGGACCTTGTTGGAGGCCCGCACGTTGAAGCCGATGATCGTGACCGGCTCGGACGACGCGCTCGCCAGCATGACGTTGCTCTCGGTGATCGCGCCGACACCCCGGTCGAGGACCTTGAGCTGGACCTCCTCGGGGATGTCGAGGTTGAACAGCGCGTCCTCCAGGGCCTCCACCGAACCGGAGACGTCACCCTTGAGGATGAGGTTGAGCGACGTCTTCTCGCCCTCCTTGAGCTGCTCCATGAGCGTCTCAAGAGTGGCCCGACCACGGGAGTTCGCGAATGCCGCCGCCCGCCGCCGCGCCTGCCGCTGCTCGGCGATCTGCCGCACCGTGCGGTCGTCCGCCGCGGCGAGGAAGGTGTCGCCCGCTCCCGGCACCGCGGTCAGGCCGAGGACCATGACCGGACGCGCCGGACCCGCCTCGTTGACCTGGTTGCCGTTCTCGTCGAGCATCGCCCGGACCCGGCCGTGCGCCCCACCGGCGACGATCGAGTCGCCCGCCCGCAGGGTGCCCTTCTGCACCAGCACCGTCGCCACCGCACCACGGCCCTTGTCCAGGTGCGCCTCGATGGCCACACCCTGCGCCGGCCCGTCGATCGGAGCGGTCAGCTCCAGCGACGCGTCAGCGGTGAGCAGCACCGCTTCGAGCAGATCCTCGATGCCGATGCCGGGCTTCGCGGCCACGTTGACGAACATGGTGTCGCCGCCGTACTCCTCGGCGACCAGGCCGTACTCGGTCAGCTGCTGGCGGACCTTGTCCGGGTTCGCCTCCGGCTTGTCGACCTTGTTGACCGCCACCACGATCGGCACCTCGGCCGCCTTGGCGTGGTTCAGCGCCTCGATGGTCTGCGGCATGACACCGTCGTCGGCCGCGACCACCAGGATCACGATGTCCGTCACCTGGGCACCACGGGCACGCATGGCGGTGAACGCCTCGTGACCCGGAGTGTCGATGAACGTCACCGCGCGGTCCTCGCCCTCGTGCGGCACGTGGACCTGGTAGGCACCGATGTGCTGGGTGATGCCTCCGGCCTCACCGGCGACGACGTTCGCCTTGCGGATCGCGTCGAGCAGCTTGGTCTTACCGTGGTCGACGTGGCCCATGACGGTCACCACCGGGGCCCGGCTGACCAGGCGGTCCTCCGCGACCTCGGCGTCGAGATCGATGTTGAACTGCGCGAGCAGCTCGCGATCCTCGTCCTCCGGGCTGACGATCTGCACGTTGAAGCCGAGGTGCTCACCCAACAGCAGCAGCGTGTCGTCGGAGCACGACTGGGTCGCCGTGACCATCTCGCCCAGGTTGAACATCTCCTGGACCAGCGAGCCGGGGTTAGCGTTGATCTTGTCGGCGAAGTCCGACAGCGAGGCGCCCCGGGAGAGCCGGACCACCTGACCCTGACCCCGGGGGGCACCCGAGCTCATGGTCGGGGCCGACAGGTTGTCGAACTCCTGTCTGCGCTGCTTCTTGGACTTGCGGCCACGGGTGGGCTTGCCACCCGGACGCCCGAAGGCACCGGCGGCTCCACCGCCCCGGCCACGACCGCCGCCACCTGGGCGACCGCCGCCACCGGCCGGCGCACCCGGGCGGAATCCACCGCCACCGGCACCACCACCGGGACCGCCACGGTAGCCACCGCCACCGCCGCCACCGGCACCACCACCGGGACCGCCACGGTAGCCACCGCCGCCACCGGGACCGCCACGGTAGCCACCGCCACCGCCGCCGCCACCCGGACGACCGGCGCCCCCACCGGGACGACCGGCACCCGGACCACCCGGACGACCTGGCCGCTGGCTCGGCATCGAAGCCGGACTCGGCCGCGGCGGCATCGAAGCCGGGCTGGGCCGCGGCGGCATCGAAGCCGGGCTGGGGCGGGAACCACCGGCACCGGCGGCCGGCGGACGTTGCTGCTGGCTGCCCTGGATACCGAAGGGGTTGTTACCGGCGCCGCGCGCCGGCGGGCGACCCTGCCGGCCACCCGGACCCGGGTTTGTCGCACCGGGACGACCCGCGGCCGGAGAACCCGGGCGGGGCGGCATGGTGCCAGGACCGGGTCGGGGACCCGGACCCGGACGGGAACCACCGTCGGCCGGGGGCTCCCGGCGGACGTTCTCCCGCTGCTGCTGGCGGGCGGCCTGTGCGGCCTTGACCGCGGCCTCCTGCTCAGCCTTCAGCGCGGCGGCACGCGCCTCCGCGGCGGCCACCTCGATGTCGTGAGCGCTCGCCGGCTTGGCGACCGGGGCCGCCGGTGGCGGCGGACCGGGCACCGGGCCCTTCGGCTTCGGCCCGGGCACCGCCGGACGCCGTGGTGGCGTCGGCTTGGCGGTGACCCGAGGCTCGCCGGAGGTCGGCGACGGGGTCGGTGCCGCCGTCGGAACCGGTGCGGCCGACGGCGCGGCCGACGGGGCACCAGGGCCACCCGAGGCGACGAACGCGCTGCGCAGCCGTCGGGCGACAGGCGCCTCGACAGTGCTCGACGCGGACTTGACGAACTCGCCCATCTCCTTGAGCTTGGCGAGTACGGTCTTGCTTTCGACCCCGAGCTCTTTTGCAAGCTCGTGTACGCGGGCCTTACCTGCCACTGCACTCCTCACTCCGAGGTCGTGCGGGCAGCACCCGCAGCGACCTCACTCGTGCACTTGAAGCCTGATCATTTCTGGGACTTCATCGTGTGCTCATGTCGGTCGTCCTACCTTGCTAGCGGCCCTCGTCCGGTCGGGTGACCGGACGTGGTGGTTGACGCGTCAGGTACTCCGCGAGGGCCCCGTCATCCGGGACCCCGGCGAGGCGCAGCGCGCGCCCGAAGGCACGACGCCGCACTGCCTGCGCGAAGCAGGCCGGATCCGGGTGCATGTTCGCTCCCCGACCCGGCAGCCTGCGGGCCGGATCGGGTCGGAGGCTGAGACCAGCCTCGTCGCCAATCGCGACGATCCGCAGTAATTCACTGGCCGGTGCGCGCCGTCGGCAACCCACACAGGTGCGCTCCGGCAGCGCGCGTCGTGCCACTGGTGGAAGTCTACCCCTAGCTACCCGACACCGCTCCGCCCGGTTCCCGGACGTGATCAGCGCCGGACCGCCCAGGGGGGTCGGTCTGCTCGGCGTCGGAGCGGATGTCGATCCGCCAACCGGTCAGTCGGGCAGCAAGCCGGGCATTCTGCCCCTCCCGCCCGATCGCGAGCGACAGCTGGAAATCCGGAACGGTCACCCGCGCGGCCCGGTTGGCCAGGTCGACCACCTCGACACGCAGCGCCTTGGCCGGGGAGAGCGCGTTACCGACGAAGGTCGCCGGGTCGTCCGACCAGTCGATGATGTCGATCTTCTCGCCGTGCAGCTCGCTCATCACCGCGCGGACCCGCTGGCCCATCGGGCCGATGCAGGCACCCTTGGCGTTGACTCCGGCGGCGGTGGAACGCACCGCGATCTTCGTACGGTGACCCGCCTCACGGGCGATCGCGCCGATCTCGACGGTGCCGTCGGCGATCTCCGGCACCTCCAGGGCGAAGAGCTTCTTCACCAGGTTCGGGTGCGTGCGGGACAACGTGATCTGCGGGCCACGCATTCCCTTGGCCACGTGCACCACCACGCACCGGATCCGCTCGCCGTGGGTGTACCGCTCGCCGGGCACCTGCTCCGACTGCGGCAGCACCCCCTCCAGCTTGCCCAGGTCGACGGTGACGATGCCCTTCTCGGCCCGCGCCTCGTGCGCCTGCACCACCCCGGTGACCAGGTCGCCGTCGCGGCCGACGTACTCACCGAAGTGCACCTCGTCGGTGGCCTCCCGCAGCCGCTGGAGGATCACCTGCTTGGCGGTCATGGCCGCGATCCGGCCGAAGTCGTGCGGGGTGTCGTCCCACTCCCGCTCCACGGTGCCCTCGGTGCTCAGCTCCTGGGCGTAGACAAGTGCCGCGCCGGTCTTCCTGTCGATCTCCACCCGGGCGTGCGATTCGGCGCCCTCGGTGTGCCGGTACGCGGTCAGTAGCGCGGTCTCGATCGCCGCGAGGATCGTGTCGAACGGGATCTCCCGCTCGCGCTCCAGTGCGCGCAGCGCCGCGAGGTCGATGTTCACCTCTCCTCGTCCTCCACATCGTCATCGTCGTCGACGTCTTCTGATTCGGCCAACTCGTCGAGGCGGGTGAACTCGACCTGCACCCGGCCCGGCCCGAGATCGGCGTAGGCCCACTCCGCGCGGTCCGCGTCGGTCTCCAGCACCACCCGCTCGGCGTCGGCGTCGACCACCCGGCCGGTGACCTGCCGGTCGACCCCCGGCTGCCCGTCGGGCGCAGCGCCGCGCACGGTCACCCGGACCAGTCGCCCCACGTTGCGGCGCCAGTGCCGGGGCAGCGTCAGCGGGCGGTCCACCCCGGGCGAACTGACCTCGAGCTGGTATTCGCCGGCGACGATGTCGCCGGCAGTCTCCTCCGCCGCGTCGAGGGCGGCGGAGACGGCGCGCGACACGTCGGCCACCGCGTCCAGGTTGATGCCGCCGTCGGCGTCGACGATCACCCGCACCACGTGCCGGCGGCCGGCGCGGGAGACGGTGAGATCCTCCAGGTCGTAGCCGGCGTCCTGCACCACCGGCGCGATCACCGAGCGCAGCCGGTCGCGGCGGGTGGCGAGGTCACCGCGGGAGGGCTGACCCGCGCGTGCAGCCTGGCCACCGCGGGGTCGCCCCGTCGTCCTGGTGGCACGGCCACGCTGCGTCATCCGAAGAACCCTTCCGCTGCTCGCCGACGCCATGCCGGCACGCCACCGGTGCGGACGCGCCGGTGGCTGCGCAGAGCGTAACGCGCCGCCGGGACGACGGCCCCGGCGGCGCACCGACGCCACCGCCGGACACGGGTCACGACGATGGTGTTGACTTGTCCGGTGGCGATGGGCATAACGACTCGGCAGGACGGATCGTCCGAGCTTTCCCGACGGGCGGTACTGCGGGCCGGTGCGCTGCTGGCCCTCGGCGGGGCCACCGCACCGCTCACCGGTTGCGGCCTGCTCGACCGCGACGAACAGCCGCCGCGGCCCGATCCGCTGGCACCGCTGCTGGAGGAGTCGCTGCGGCTGGCCGGGGGTCTGCGGGCCGCCGCGACCGTCCACCCCGACCTGGCCACCCGGCTGCTCCCACTCGCCGAGTCACACGAGGCCCACGCGGCGGAACTGGCCCGGCTGACAGGCGTCACGATCGCCTCCGCCACGCCTGCGGCCTCCCCGTCCGGTCCGTTGCCCGCCGATCGCACCGCCGCGCTGGCCGCCCTACGAAAGTCCGAACGCGCCGGCCGCGAGTCGGCGATCCGGGCCTGCGCCGACGCCCCCGCCGAGCGCGCCGCCCTGCTCGGCTCGGTCGCCGCGGCACGCGCCACCCACCTGGAGGCGCTGCGATGAACGAGCGCGGCGAGCGAAGCGGAGTGCCGTCATGAGCGAGACGTTCGAGGCGCTCGCCGGTGCCCTCACCGCCGAGTACGCGGCGATCTGGGCGTACGGCCCCATCGGGGTACGGCTCAGCGACGCCGAACGCAAGGCGGCGGTGGCTGCGGAGGCCGCACACCGGGCCCGCCGGGACGCCCTGGTGATGCAGTTGAGCACCGCCGGTGGCACCGTCCCGCCGGACCGGGCCGGATACGCGCTGCCCTTCCCGGTGACCGACCGGGCCAGCGCACTGCGCCTCGCCGTGCAGGTGGAGGAACGCACAGCGGCCTTCTGGCGCGCGGCGCTGCCGGTCAGCACCGGCGCCGACCGGGATCGCGCCCTGGCCGCCCTGGTGGAGTACGCGGTGCGGGCGACCCGCTGGCGGCGCAGCGCCGGCATCACCCCGTTGACAGTGCCGTTTCCGGGCCGCCCGGCGTGAGTCGAGCGGCCTGACGCACCGGGCGTAGGCGAGCTCACTCCCGCGCCGGTTGCGGACGGCATACCAGGTATGCATACTCCGGTCCATGTCCATCCGCCACGGCCTGCTCGCCCTGCTCGAACGCGGGCAGATGTACGGCTACCAGCTCAGGGCCGCCTTCGAGGAGTCGACCGGCTCCACCTGGCCGCTGAACATCGGGCAGGTCTACACCACGCTGTCCCGGCTGGAGCGGGACGGCCTGGTGAGGTCGCTGCCGGAGAGCGAGGCCGGCCAGCGTCCGTACGAGATCACCGACGCCGGGCGGGCGGACCTGGCCCTGTGGTTCGCCACCCCGATCAGCCGTACCGACCGCCCCCGGGACGAGCTGGCGATCAAGCTGGCGCTGGCGTTGACCACCCCCGGCGTGGACGTCCGCTCGGTGGTGCAGACGCAACGGACCGCCACCATGCGCACGTTGCAGGAGTTGACCCGGTTGAAGTACTCCAGCGACAGCCCGGCGGATCTGCCGTGGCGGCTGGTGCTGGACGCCATGGTGTTCCAGGCCGAGGCCGAGGTGCGCTGGCTCGACCACTGCGAGAGCAGCCTGGTGCGGCACCGCCCCCCGGTCGCCGGCCCAGCGCCCCTCTCCGAGGCGGTGGGCCACAGTGGTGAGGAGGCGCGACGGTGAGCACCGCCGGCGGGCGGATGCCGGCCGCCCCCGATCCACGAGCGGCGTCCGATGCCGCGGCGACCGCCGACCCGGCAGCCCACGGTCCGCCCGGCGACGCCGTGCTGGACCTGCGTGACGTACATCGCACGCACGGCAGCGGCCCGGCCGCGGTACACGCCCTGCGCGGGGTGAGCCTGGCCGTACGCCCCGGCGAACTGGTCGCCGTGATGGGCCCCTCCGGCTCCGGCAAGTCCACCCTGCTCACCCTGGCCGGCGGGTTGGACAGCCCGACCGCCGGTGAGGTGCACGTCGAGGGGCAGCCGCTGCATGCCCTGGACCGGCGCGGGCTGGCCCGGCTGCGCCGCCGCCGCATCGGCTACATCTTCCAGAACCTGAACCTCATCGGCAGCCTGACCGCGGCGGAGAACGTCGCCCTCCCCCTCGAACTGGACGGCTCCGGGGTACGCGCGGCCCGTCGGCTGGCGCTCGACGCGTTGACCGAGGTGGGTCTGTCCGAGCTGGGTGACCGGTTCCCCGACCAGCTCTCCGGTGGTCAGCAGCAGCGCGTCGCCATCGCGCGGGCGCTTGTCGGGCAGCGGCGGCTGGTGTTGGCCGACGAGCCGACCGGGGCGCTGGACTCACAGACCGGCGAGGCGGTGCTGCGGCTGCTGCGCCGCCGGGTGGACGCCGGGGCGGCCGGGGTGCTGGTGACCCACGAGGCGCGCCACGCCGCTTGGGCGGACCGGGTCGTCTTCCTGCGCGACGGTGTGGCTGTCGACTCGACAACCCCGCTCGCCGGCGTGGAGGCCCTGCTCAGCGGCAGCGGCCGGTGAGCTGGCGAACACCCCGGCTGACCAGCGGCGCCCGGCTGGCCGAGCTGCTCGGCTCGTGGCGGGCCGCGCTGCGCATCGCCAGACGTGAGGCGAAGCGGGCCCGTGGCCGGACCACGCTGGTGCTGGCGATGATCATCCTGCCGGTGCTGGCGTTGAGCTTCATCGCGGTGAGCGTGGACATGGCCCGGCTGACTCCGGCCGAGCGGATGGACCGCCGACTCGGCAGCGCCGACGCGGAACTGCAGGTGGTGGGCCGCACGCCTGTGGAACAGAACGCCGACGGCACTGGCTGGACCTCCGGGAGCGAGGACCGGCCGCTCACCGCGCCGGTCACCGCGGATCACGTCGCCGCGCTGCTCCCCGAGGGCAGCCGGGTGCTGCCGATACGTCGCTGGGTACCGTTCAGCGCCTGGCAGGACGGCCGCTTCCGGGACGACGTCGCCGCGACCGCGATCGACCTGACCGACCCCCTCGGGCACGGCTTCGCCCGGATCCACCGGGGCCGGGTGCCGGCCAACGCCGACGAGATCGCGGTGAACCTGGCCGCCCGCCGCAGCCTCGGTGTCGACCTCGGGGACCGGGTCGCCGCCGGGGACGGCACCCGCACCTGGACGGTCGTCGGCGTCGCCGAACTACCCGAGCAACTGACCCCGATGGTCGTCCTGCATCCCGCCGGGGCACCTGCGCAGACCCACCCCGATGAGGTGTTCCTGGTCGACCTGCCCGGCCCGATCACCGACGACATCTTCCGGCACCTCAACCGCAACGGCATCGTGGTCGCCGCCCGGACGCCCGCGCCGCCCGGAGTACGGCTCCAGCACCTCGACCCGCCGGACGGCGGGATGACGTTGGAGGAGGTCAGCACCGGCGTACTTGTCGGCGGGCTCGGCCTGCTCGAGGTGGTGCTGCTGGTCGGGCCGGCGTTCGCCGTCGGGGTCCGCCGCCGGCGGCGGGAACTGGCCCTGGTGGCGGTGGCCGGTGGTGACGCCGCCCACCTGCGCCGGGTGGTGCTCGCCGACGGCGTGGTGCTGGGCGGGGTCGGTGCGGTGACCGGGATCGCGCTCGGGGTGGCCGCCGCCTTCGCCGGGCGGCCCCTTGTCGAACAGTTCATCTTCCAGCAGCGGTTCGGCGGCTACCGTGTCTGGCCTGCGGCACTTGTCGTGATCGCGCTTGTCGCGGTGCTGGCCGGGGTGCTGGCCGCTCTGGCACCGGCGTGGACGGCCGCCCGGCAGGACGTGGTGGCCGGACTCGCCGGACGGCGTTCCCCGCCCGTGCACCGCCGCCGGTGGCTGACCATCGGCATCGCGCTGGCCGCCGGCGGGACCGTGGTGGCCGCGATCGGTGCGGTCGTCACCTCGCAGGCGGTGATCCTCGCCGGGCTGGTCCTGGGCGAACTGGGGCTGGTGTTCGCCACCCCGACACTTGTGGGACTGCTGGCCCGACTCGGCCGGTTCCTCCCGCTGGCACCCCGGATCGCGGTACGCGACGCCAGCCGCAACCGTGCCTCGGCCGCACCAGCGATCTCCGCCGTGATGGCGGCCGTCGCCGGCAGTGTCGCCCTCGGTCTCTTCCTGGCCAGCGAAGAGGCCCGGGGCGACCAGCAGAACCGGGCACTGCTTCCGGAACACACGGTGCTGGCGACCACCAGTGGGGATCCCATCTCGGACCGCCCGCCAACCCTCGACGAGATCAGCGGCCCGGCCCGGGAACTGCTCGGCGCCGGCACGATCGCCCCGCTGAAGTCCGCCGGGTGCTCGCCCGACTTCTACGCCTGCACGGTCACCGCGACCATTCCGCCCGAGCGGGCCTGCCCCTGGCAGCCGTACGAGCCGCTCAGTGCGGCCGACCAACTGGAGGCCCGCGCCGACCCCCGCTGCCAGCACGCCGACGACACCCCGCACGGCCCGTACCTTCGGGTCGCCGTGGACGACGGCACCGCGCTGCGGCTGCTGACCGGCGTAGCCCCGGCCGACGCCGCAGCCGCCACCGCGACGCTGCGGTCCGGTGGCGCCGTGGTCACCGACGCCCGCCTCGTGCGGGACGACCGGCTGGATCTCCGGGTCGACCACGGCAGCGAGACACGGCCGGCGGACACCGCCACGGTGCCCGGGCACGCGGTGCACACCGGGCTCGGCGAGCACTGGCTGCTGCTCTCCCCCACCGCCGCCGACCGCCTCGGGCTCACGACCCGGCAGATCGGCTGGGCACTTGACGTCACGCGGCCTCCGGACGGGCAGCGACAGGACGAACTCGACGCCGCGCTCCGCTCCCTGGGAATCGCGCTGGAGCGGAACCAGGACTACGACGATGACACCCGCCCGCTGCTGCTGTTGCTGGCGGCGGTCTCCGCGGTGGTCACCGTCGGCGCCGCCGGCATCGCCACCGGTCTGGCCGCCGCCGAGGGACGGGCCGACCTGTCCACCCTCGCCGCGGTCGGTGCGGGCCCGGGCGTACGCCGGTTGCTGTCGCTCTGCCAGGCCGGTCTGATCGCGGTGCTCGGCTCCACGCTGGGCATCGTCGCCGGCCTCGCCTCGGCCCTGATCGTGCTGACCTTCACCAACCAGCGCTACGCCGACCGCTGGCCGATCGAACCGCCCTACCCGCTGGTGATGCCCTGGCTCACCCTCGGCGTGCTGGTCGCGGTACCACTTGTGGCGATGCTCGGCGCGGCGCTGTTCACCCGCTCCCGGCTACCTGTGGAACGCCGCCTGGACTGACCGGCACCCGGCACCCCAGACTGTGCGGATGTCCGTTCTGGGAAGCCTCACCCGCCGGGTCGGTCGGCACCGCTGGTTCGGTGCCACCATCCGGCTGCTGGTACCTGTCGACCGGGCCGTCGGACGACTGACCCGGGGACGGGTGGTCGCCCTCGGGCTCGTACCGTCCCTGGTGATCACCACAACCGGCCGCAGGTCCGGTCTACCGCGCAGCAACCCGCTGCTCTACGTGCCCGACGGGGACTGTTACGTGGTGGTCGGCTCGAACTGGGGCCAGGCTCATCAGCCGGCGTGGTCGCTGAACCTGCTCGCCGAACCGAGAGCCGAGGTGGACGTCAAGGGACGTCGGATCCCGGTTCGCGCCGAGGTGGCCACGGGCGCCGAACGCGACCGACTGTGGCGGCTCCTGGTCGACGAGTGGCCGGCCTACGAAACGTACGTGGAGCGAGCCGGCGGCCGGGAGATCCGGATCTTCCGCCTGGTGCCCGACGAACCACGAACATGATCTGACATCACGCTGAGCGTCCCGGGCCGGCGCAGGGCTTAGGGTGTGCGGTGACCGGGACGTCGCTGTCGGCGACGGTGTGGGTGCGCGATCGCGGGGTGGTCGACGTGGACGGTGTTCAGGAACACCGGGACGATCCCCGGTGGGACGTGGCCGAGCGGGTCGCCGTGGCCATCCGGCGGCGCTTTCCGGCCGACGTGCTCGCGGTCGCGGTCCACGGTCCGTTGGCCCACGGCGACGATGACGGCGGTGGCGACGGCGAGGTGGGGCTGCTGGTGGCCACCTACCGGCCGGGCACCGGACCACCGCCGGCGACCCGCCGGGTGGACGGCGTGCTCGTCGACCTGACAGTGGTCGCCGCCGAGGAGCGGCTGCGTCAGGCCCGGCAGCTGACCAGCCGGTGGCCGCTGACCGCCGACCGGTACGTGACCACGCGGGCGCTGCACGACCCGACCGGATGGTTGGCCACGCTGCGCGACGAGCACCTCGGCCGGCTGGCCCGGGCCCGCCCGGCCGAGTTCACCTCGGCCGCCCGCAGGGCGTGGTACCGGGGCAGCGCCGCACATGCCCGGGCCGCCCGACTGGCCGAGTGGTACGAGACGGACCAGGCTCTGCTGATGCTCGGCGAGGCCCGGCTCGGCGCGGCCACGGTCAGCGGGCTGCTCAGCCGTACCTACTTCCGGGATCCGGGCGACGCGGTGCGGCGGACCGGGCTGGCCGGCGCGGACATGACCGAGGTGGGTGCCGTGCTGGCCCGCCAGTCGGCGGAACTCACCGCCCGGGGCCGCCCCGTCGACGGCACCATCGACGACCTGCTCGACGGCTGACTCAGCCGAGGCCGCCCTGCACCCCGATGAGCGTGCCGATCAGGTATGTCGCCACCGCGGCGGCGGCGCCGAGCAGCAATTGGCGCAACCCGCCCGACCACCACCGGCGGTTGGTGAACCGGGAGACGACGGCACCGGCGACGAAGAGCCCGAGCCCGCCGATCGCCAGGGCCAGCACCAGGCTTGTCGCCCCGAACAGGTACGGCAGCAGCGGCACCAGCGCCCCGACGGAGAAGCAGAGGAACGACGAGAGCGCCGCCTTCCACGGATCGGGTTGTTCGTCCGGGTTGACGCCCAGTTCCTCCTGCACGTGCATCCGCAGCGCCTGCTCCGGTTGGCTGCGTACCGCCTCGGCGACCTGGATGGCGAGGTCCTCCGGCAGGCCCCGCGCGACCCACATGTCGGCGAGTTCCCGGGCCTCGGCCTCCGGGTGACGCTCCAGTTCCTGTCGCTCCTTGGCCACCTCGGCGGCGATCTGCTCGTTGGCGGACCGCACGCTCGTGTATTCACCGAGCGCCATCGAGATGGCGCCGGCGACCAGGCCGGCGGTGCCGGTGAGCACGATGGTGTGGGGCGAGACGCCACCGCCACCCACCCCGGCGATCAGGGCGATGTTGGTGACCAGGCCGTCCATCGCACCGAACACAGCCGGGCGCAGCCAGCCGCCGGACACGTCGGCGTGGTGGTGCTCGCGCAGCGCCGCCGGGGTCTCGGTCATGGCAGCGTCAGGATCTCGTGGCCGTCCTCGGTCACCAGCACTGTGTGCTCGAACTGGGCGGTCCACTTCCGGTCCTTGGTGACCACCGTCCAGCCGTCGTCCCAGAGGTCGTACTGGTAGGTGCCGAGCGTGATCATCGGCTCGATGGTGAAGGTCATTCCCGGCTCCATCACGTCGGTGGGGCGCGGACTGTCGTAGTGCGGTACGTAGAGCCCGCTGTGGAACGCCTCGCCGATGCCGTGCCCGGTGAAGTCGCGGACGACGCCGTAGCCGAAACGCTTCGCGTACGACTCGATGACCCGGCCGATCACGTTGATCTGCCGACCCGGGGCGACCGCCCGGATCCCCCGCATCATCGCCTCGTGGGTCCGCTCGACGAGCAGTCGGTTCTCCTCGCTGACCTCGCCGACGCAGAACGTCGCGTCCGTGTCGCCGTGCACCCCACCGATGTACGCGGTGACGTCGACGTTGATGATGTCGCCGTCGGCGAGCGTTGTCGTGTCGGGGATGCCGTGGCAGATCACCTCGTTGAGGCTGGTGCAGCAGGACTTCGGGAAGCCCCGGTAGCCAAGCGTCGACGGGTAGGCGCCGTTGTCGATGAGGAAGTCGTGCACCACCTGGTCGATCTCGTCAGTGGTCACGCCGGGTTTGCAGTGCTCCCCCGCCAACTGCACCGCCTGGGCAGCGATCCGGCCCGCCAGTCGCATCTTCTCGATGGTCTCCGGCGTCTGGACGTGCGACCCCTGCCAGGGTCGGGGGGCCTTCTTGCCGACGTACTCCGGCCGGGTGATGTGGGCGGGTACCGGCCGCCACGGGGAGAGCGTGCCGGGGGTCAGCGGCGCACGGACGGTCATGACACAAGCCTATCGCCGCCCCCGTAGTGACCCCCACCACCGGCCGCTGCGAGCGGTTGTTGCCCTGCCACAAGCACTGTGTCAAGGTGTCTGCGTGGATCAAGGGGGCGCACCTCCCATTTTCTCCGCCAGCGCGGAGACCAATGGTGATCATCTGAGCGTGGTGGTCACCGGCGAGGTCGACATGGCCACCGCCGACACCATGCTCCAGACCGTGCTCGGTGAGCCGGCCGGCCGGGTGACCCTCGACCTGCGGGCGGTCACCTTCTTCGACTCGGCGGCCATCCATGCGGTGGTCCGGCTCGCCGGCCATTACCCGGACACGTTGACGGTGCTGCCGTCCCGGCAGGTCAGTCGGGTACTGGAGATCGCCGGCCTGGGCAGTCAACCCTGGCTCCATCCGGCCTGATCCGCGCCTGTCGCGTCCGGCGCCGGCCGGCTCGGACCGACCGGCGCCCGACTACGCGCTCAGCTCCCGGCGCAGGGTGACCCGCGTCCCCTGCGGGGTGTGCTCGACCGAAAGATCCCCGAGTGCCCGGATCAGCGACAGCCCACGACCCCGGAAGCCCGAACCTGTCGACTCGCGCCACCGTCCGCTGTCGCACACCGTCGCCACCACGGTGCGGTCCTCCACCCGCACCTCGACCTCGACCACCGGCTCCACCGGGTCGACCGGGTGTTCGATGGCGTTCGCCGCCGCCTCGGAGACCGCCACGGTCAGGTCGAACAGGTCCGTCTCGCCCACCCGGTGCGCGACGAGGAAGTCCTCCAGCCGCTTGCGCAGCACGCTCAGCCGGGTCGGGTCGGCGGGCAGCCGCAGCTCGAAGCGGTTGAGTTCGACCGCCTCCAGGGCGAGAACCGCCACGTCGTCCCGTCGGAGCCGGCCGGCGACCCGCGCCACCACCGCGTCGATCAGGTCGGCCACGTGCTCACCCGACCGGGCCGCGTCGGCACGCAGCAGGGCCAGCGAGTCGTCGATGCCGACCTCCCGGTCCTCGATCAGGCCGTCGGTGTAGAGCAGCAACCGATCTCCGGCCCGCAGCTCGCCCGAGACGGTCTCGTACTCGGTGCCGGCGATGGCGCCGACCGGCGGCCCGAGCGCCCGGCCGTGCAGGAACGCGACGTCGTCTCCCCGGATCACCAGGGGCGACGGGTGCCCGGCGCTGGCGTAGCGCAGCCGACCCGTGCGGGGACTGAACCACAGGCAGAAGACAGTCGCGAACGAGCGTGACTCGGTGGAGCCCACCAGCCGGTTCAGCCGGGTCAGCGACTCGCCGGGGTCGAAGCCCTCCAGCACGTACGCGCGCAGCGCGTTGCGTAGCTGGCCCATGGCCGCCGCCGCCGGCACCCCCTTGCCGACCACGTCGCCGATGACAAGCACGAGTTCGTCGTCGTCCCGGGCCACCACGTCGTACCAGTCGCCGCCCACCTCGACGTCCGCGCTACCCGGCAGGTAACGGCTGGCCACCACGGCTCCGGGCAACTGGGGCAGGGTGCGAGGCAGCAGGCTGTGCTGGAGGGTGGTGGCGATCCGGTGCTCGACCTCGTAGAGCTGGGCGTTCTCCATGCGCACCCCGACCAGGCGGGCGAGCTGCGTCAACGCGGCCTCGTCGGCGTCGGCGCTCTCGGCGGCCGGATGCCACACCCGCAGCTCACCGAGCGGCTGGTCGGCCACCCCGGTCAACGGCAGGACGAACGACGGCTCGACGCTGCTGGCCCCACCGGCGTCGGCCTCGTAGCGCGCCCCACCGGCGGAGACCACCACCCGGACAGCTTCGGCGAGACTCAACGCGTGGCGGGCGGCGACCTGGAGCACGTCGGCGGTGGAGCGGGCGGTGTTGACCGCGACCGCGGCGTCCGCGAGCGCCCGCAGCCGCCGGATGATCTGGTTGCGCAGTTGACCGAGGGCCATGTTGGCGCGGACCCGGGCGATCAGCTCCTGCCCGGAGAAGGGTTTGGTGAGGTAGTCGTCGGCACCCACCGACAACCCGGCGACCTCCTCGGCCGAACCGGCGCGGGCGGAGAGCAGCACGATCGGCACGTACCGGGTACGCGGGTCCGCGCGCAGCGCGGCGACCAGCCCGAAGCCGTCCAGACGCGGCATCATCACGTCGGTCAGCACCAGGTCGAACGCCTCCTCGGTGGCCAGCCGCAGCGCCTCCACCCCATCGGCGGCGGTACTCACCTCCCAGGTGGGCACGAGCAGTCGGTTGACGTGTTCGCGCAGATCAGGGTTGTCGTCGACGACAAGGACGCGGCCGGCGGGCGCGGCGGTGGGGAGCTGCGGCACGGACTCCGTCGGGGAGTCGACGCCCGGCATGGTCGGGGCGTCCGTCGGGTGGGACACGGCCGCGACCGGGCCGGCGGTCCACTGCGCGGTCTCGGCGACGAAGAACGGCGCCTGCCGCGGCTCCCGCACTGTGTGATCGGTGTCGGCCACCCGTTCGGCCGGCAGGTGCGCGGCACCGAACGGGATGGTGACCACGAAGGTGCTGCCGGCGTCGAGCCGGCTCGTGGCGCTGACCCGGCCGCCGTGCATCTCGACAAGCTCGCGGACCAGGGCCAGACCGATCCCGGTGCCCTCGTGGCTGCGCGAACGGACCCCCGGCACCCGGTGGAACCGCTCGAACACGTGCGGTAGCTCGCCCGCGTCGATGCCCACCCCGGTGTCGGACACCTCCAGCCGAGCCATACCGTCAACAGCACGGACCCGGATGCTGATCTCACCCTCGAAGGTGAACTTCAGAGCGTTGGAGATCAGATTGAGGACGATCTTCTCCCACATGTCCGGATCGACGAACACCGGCTCCGCCAGGGGCGGACAGTCCACCACGAACCGCAACCCGGCACGCTCGGTGGCGGAGCGGAACGTGCTGGCCACCCGCGAGGTGTAGTCGGCCAGGTCGGTGGGCTCGTAGTGGGCCACCAGCCGCCCGGACTCCAGCCGGGAGAAGTCGAGCACCGTGTTGACCAGCTTCAGCAGTCGCAACGCGTTGCGGTGCATGACCGTCAACCGCTGTGTGTAGTCCTCGCTGAGCGACGGGTCGGCGAGCAGGTCCTCCAACGGGCCCAGCACCAGGGTCAGCGGGGTGCGGAACTCGTGACTCACGTTGGCGAAGAAGTTGGTCTTGGCCAGGTCCAGGGCGGCCAGCTCCGCGGCGCGGGCCCGTTCCTGCTCGTACGCCCGCTGCTTGCCGACCGCCCGGGAGATCTGTGCGGCGACCAGCTCGAAGAACGTGCGGTAGTCCTCGGTGAGGGGCAGCCGCCGGGCCACTCCCAGCACCAGCACGCCGACCGGATCGTTCGTCGCGCTGATCGGCAGCACCATCGCCTCGTCGGCGGCATCGGCCGGCACCTGGCCGAGCAGGTCGGCGGTGGCCAGCACCTCACCGACCCCGGTCGCGGCCACCTCGATCAGCCGCGCGGGCGGATCGCCCGCGCTGGTCCCGGCGCCGCTGACCCCGGTCAGGCGCAGGAAGCCCTCGCTGTCCCGCAGGTAGAGCAGCGCGAACGGCACATCGGCCCGGTACCTGTCGAGCACCGTCGCCGCGACCTGGCCGAGTTCGTCGCTGCCGACCGGATCGGCCAGCTCCGAGCCGAGTTCGGCAAGTACGCGGAGCCGGCGTTCGCTGAGCACCCGCCCGGTGGTCTCGCTACAGATACAGAGCACCCCGCTGATCGTTCCGTCGACGTCACGGATCGGGTCGTACGAGACGTCGAAGTAGACGTCCTCCACGAAGCCGTGCCGGTTGAGCAGAAAGTGACGGTCCGGGGCCTGGTACGACTCACCGCCGCGCAGCACCCCGGTCAGCAACGGCCCCAACACGTCCCACGTCTCCGTCCAGTGGTCCCGGGCGGGTTCGCCAAGCACTGCCGGATGCTTGTCACCGATCGTGGGTCGGTACGCGTCGTTGTAGAAGGCGCGCAGGTCCTCGCCCCAGAACATGGCGATCTGCGCCTTGGAGGCGAGCATCGTGCTGATGGCGTTGCCCAGTGAGGTGGGCCAGCGCTCCGGGGGACCGAGCGGGTTGGCCGACCAGTCACGATCGCGCAGCAGCGCCCCCATCTCTCCGCCACCCGCGAATGCCGCCGCGAGCAGCGGAGACATTCCCTCTTCCGCAGCGGACGGCTGACCACCGTCCACGCCCCCCTGGGCCGAGTTCATGCAGCCTCCCCGGCCGTGTCCGCACCGCGCCCGATCATTGAATGCCCTGACCCGCCTTCTACCCAGAGGGATCAGCAACGTAACGCATACGACTGATCAGACGCTGTTCAGCTCCGGACGAGCACAGGTGTCCACTCGGCTGACCGCTGTTGCCCACCCTCCGGGTAAGCGAGATCACAGGGGGGTGACGTACGCGCCGGTGATGCCGCCGTCGACCACGAACTGCGCGGCGGTCATGAACGAGGCGTCATCGCTGGCCAGGAAGGCCACCGCGGCGGCGATCTCGGTCGGTTCACCGAACCGTCCCATCGGCACGTGCACCAGCCGACGGGCGGCCCGTTCCGGATCGGCCGCGAACAGCTCCCGCAGCAGCGGCGTGGCCACCGGCCCCGGGCAGAGGGCGTTGACCCGGATGCCCTCCCGGGCGAACTGCACGCCCAGTTCCCGGGTGAGCGCCAACACCCCGCCCTTGCTCGCGGTGTATGCGATCTGGGACGTCGCCGCGCCCATCAGCGCCACGAACGAGGCGGTGTTGATGATCGAGCCCCGGCCCTGCCTGCGCATGTGCGGGATGACGTGCTTGCAGCAGAGGTAGACGCTCGTGGTGTTGACCCGCAACACCCGTTCCCAGGCATCCAGCCCGGTCTCCAGGATGGAGTCGTCGTCCGGCGGAGAGATCCCGGCGTTGTTGAACGCGATGTCCACCCGCCCGTACCGCTCGACCACCCCGTCGAAGAGGTCGCGTACCGCCGGCTCGTCGGCCACGTCGGCCGCGACGAAACTCCCACCGACCTCGTCGGCCGCCCGCTGTCCGGCCTCGGCGTCGACGTCGACGCAGACCACCCGGGCACCCTCGGCGGCGAACCGTCGCACGGTGGCCAGTCCGATACCGCTGGCCGCCCCGGTCACCACTGCCACCCGGTCCTGCAACCGTCCCTGCATGCTCACTCCTCGGTGCTGACGAAGACGTTCTTCACGTCGGTGAACGCGTGCAGGGCGTCGGGCCCCAACTCCCGGCCCAGGCCGGAGCGCTTCATCCCGCCGAACGGCGTCCAGTACCGCACCGAGGAGTGCGAGTTGACGCTCAGGTTGCCGGCTTCCACGGCCCGGGCCATCCGCAGCGCCCGGCCCACGTCGCGGGTCCAGATCGAGCCGGAGAGACCGTACTCGGTGTCGTTCGCCAACCGGACGGCGTCATCCTCGTCGTCGAACGGGAGCACCGAGACGACCGGACCGAAGATCTCCTCCCGCCAGTGACGGTCCCCGGGTGAGTCGGCGAGCAGCACTGTCGGGGGGTACCAGTATCCGGAGCCGTCGGGCCGCGAGCCGGTGAACGCCACCCGGGAGCCGTCGACGTACCCGGCGACCCGGTCCCGCTGCCCGGCCGAGATCAGCGGTCCCATCTCGGTGCTCTCGTCGGCCGGGTCACCGACCCGGAAGGCGCGTACCGCCGGTTCGAGAAGTTCCAGGAAGCGGTCGTACACCGAACGCTGCACCAGCAGCCGGGACCGGGCGCAGCAGTCCTGGCCGGCATTGTCGAAGACGGCGTACGGCGCGCCCGCGGCGGCGCGGTCCAGGTCGGCGTCGGCGAAGACGATGTTCGCAGACTTGCCGCCCAGTTCCAGGGTCAACCGCTTCACCTGGCGGGCACAGCCGGCCATGATCCGGGTGCCGACCTCGGTCGAGCCGGTGAAGCAGATCTTGCGGACGGCCGGGTGGCTGACGAATCGTTCACCGACCACCTCGCCCCGCCCGGGCAGTACGGTGAACACCCCCTCGGGCAGACCCGCCTGGTCCGCCAACTCGGCCAGCCGCATCGCTGTCAACGGGGTCAACTCGGCAGGCTTGAGCACCACCGTGTTGCCGGCGGCGAGCGCGGGGGCGAAACCCCAGGCGGCGATGGGCATGGGAAAGTTCCACGGAACGATCACCCCGACCACGCCGAGCGGTTCGTGGAAGGTGACGTCCAGTCCGCCGGGCACCGGGATCTGCCGCCCGGTGAGTCGCTCCGGCGCACCCGCGTAGTAGTCGAGCACGTCCCGGACGTTGCCCGCCTCCCACCGCGCGTTTCCGATGGTGTGCCCCGCGTTGGCGACCTCCAGCCGCGCCAACTCCTCCAGGTGCTCGTCCACCACCGCCGCGAAGCGCCGCAACAACCGCCCGCGCTCCCCCGCACTGACCCCCCGCCACCGCTCGAACGCCGTGGCGGCCCGCCCCACCGCCCAGTCCACGTCCCCGACGGAGCTCTCCCCAACCTCCCGCAAAACCACCCCACGAGCCGGATCCCATACCTCACCCACCCACCCTCACCCCACCCACTCTTCGCCGATCATGCAGTTGTGGCACGGGAGAAAAGCCGCTTACTGCCGTCTTCGGGCGCCACAACTGCATGATCGCGGTGGGCCGGGCCGGGGCCGGAGAACTGGGGGTCAGAGGCGTTCGAAGCCACGGGTCAGTTCCCAGTCGGTGACGGCGGCGTCGAAGGCGGCCAGCTCGACGCGGGCCATGTTGGCGTAGTGGGCGACCACCTCCTCGCCGAAGGCGTCGCGGGCCACCGTCGAGCCTTCCCAGAGGGTGAGGGCGTCGCGGAGGGTGCCGGGGACGCGTTCGGCGCTCGCGTCGTCGTACGCGTTGCCGGCGCACTCCTGGCCGAGTTCCAACTCGTTCTCGATGCCGTGCAGCGCGCCCGCCACCAGGGCCGCGATGGCCAGGTACGGGTTGACGTCGGCGCCCGGCACCCGGTTCTCCACCCGCATCCCCTGCCCGTGCCCCACCACCCGCAGCGCGCAGGTGCGGTTGTCCGTGCCCCACCGCAGTGCGGTAGGGGCGAACGAGCCCGGCTGGTAACGCTTGTACGAGTTGATGTTCGGCGCGAAGAGCAGGCTCAGCTCCCGCATGGTGGCGAGCAGCCCGGCGAGCACCCGCTGCCCGGTCGGGCTCAGGTGCGCCGGCCCGTCACCCAGCATCGCCGAGCCGCCGGAGGCGTCCCGCAGCGAGAAGTGGATGTGGCAGGAGTTGCCCTCCCGCTCGTTCGGCTTCGCCATGAAGGTGATCGACATGCCCTCCTGGGCGGCGATCTCCTTCGCCCCGTTCTTGTAGATCACGTGATGGTCGGCGCAGGCCACCGCCTCGTCGTAACGGAAGGCGATCTCGTGCTGGCCGAGGTTGCACTCCCCCTTCGCGCTCTCCGGAACCAGACCCGCGCCGGCCATCTCGGTACGGATCCGCCGCAGCAGTGGCTCCACCCGGGCGGTACCGAGCAGGGAATAGTCCACGTTGTACTGGTTGGCCGGGGTCAGCTCCCGGTAGCCGCGCCGCCACGCCTGCTCGTACGAGTCACGGAACAGCACGAACTCAAGCTCGGTGCCGGCGTACGCGGTCAGCCCGTACGCGGCCAGCCGGTCCAACTGCCGGCGCAGGATCTGCCGCGGCGAGGCGATCACCGGGCCGGCACCGTCAAGCCACTCCAGGTCGGCCAGGAGCAGGGCGGTGCCGGGCTGCCAGGGCACCCGGCGCAGGGTGTCGAAGTCCGGCTTCATCGCGAAGTCGCCGTAGCCGCGTTCCCAGCTCGACATGGCGTACCCGTCGACGGTGTTCATGTCGACGTCGACGGCGAGCAGATAGTTGCACCCCTCGCTGCCGTGCGCGACGACCTGGTCGAGGAAGTACGGGGCGTGGAACCGCTTGCCCTGCAACCGGCCCTGCATGTCGACAAGGGCCAGCACCACCGTGTCGATCTCGCCCTCGGCGACGGCGACCCGCAACTGTTCGAGCGTGAGCGGTGGTTTCCTCATCCGCCAGCCTCCATCACCAAGGTCTACCGGCCAAGCCGATCACCGTCAACAGGACGCTCCGCCGGTACCCTCATCCGCTCCCCCGGCAAACCGTCAGGGACCGACGACGGGTCGCCATCCGCGCACCGCCACGACGCGCACACCGGCGGTGGTGAAGTAGGGATCCGCGGCCATCAGCCGATCGACCTCCGCCCGGTCGCCGGTGAAGACAAGCATCGCTCCGGAGTCGCCGTCCCAGGGGCCGGCGACAAGCAGCGCGCCCTGCTCGTGCAACGCCCGTAGCCGGTCCCGGTGCGCCGGACGGGCCACCAGCCGGGCAGGCTCGTCGGTGAAGGAGAGTTCCACGCAGATCATGGCTGGGAGGGTAAGGAGCCGGCGGTCGTACGGCTGTATCCCGCGATACGCTCCGCGAGATGGACCGGGTGGAACTGGCGGCGGTGCCGCTGTTCTCGATGCTCGACGAGGCACGCCTGGCGTGGCTCGGCACCGAGTGTCCGCCCCGCGACCTGGCCCGGGGCGCCACCGCCGCACGCGTCGGCGAGCCGGCCCGGCACCTCGTCGTGCTGATCCGCGGGACGCTCTCCGCCGGCTACGACACCAGCCACGGCGCACGGGTCCGATTCGCGACGGTGACCGGCCCGTGCGTGATCGACAAGGCAGCCGTGTTCGGCGGCGGATCGCACACGGCGACCTGGACCGCGTCGACCGCCTGCCGGATCCGCCTGCTGCCGGCGGACCTCCTACGAGATCTCATCGACCAGGTGCCGGCGCTCCGCGACCACGTCCTACGCCACCTGTCCGACCAGGTGCACCGCGACCGCCGGGCCCAGGTCCGCCGCGCCGCGCCGGAGCCCGTCGCGCGGATCGCCGCCTGGGTCGCCGAATCGATGCGTACGCAGGGCACCCGGATCACCCTGCCGGGGGCGCAGCAGGGGCTCGGCGAGGAGATCGGTCTGTCCCGGGTGACAGTCAACCGTGCGCTCCAGGTACTCGTCGGCGCGGGCGCCATCCGCGTCGAGCCCGGCACCATCGTCGTGCTGGACCCGACCCGCCTCACCGCCGCTCGGGACGCCGCGCCGGGACGCGATCGGGGCTGAGCTGGGCTCGGCGCACCGCGGCCAGCAGCCCACACAAGACAGAAGGCAGGAAGAAGGATCTCCCTGCCACTCCTAACGTATATCGCGTCTGGGGTCTTGCCGCAAGACCCGGGTGATGCCGCAGAATCTGCGGCCGGGGCCAGGACCTGCGGAAACAGAGATCCGCACGGCACGCGCCGGACCGCGCGGCAGCTGGCCGAACACCAGTTGGGGGTACGGATGTTCGACGTGATCATCGCCGGGGGTGGGCCGACCGGTCTGCTGCTGGCCGGCGAGTTGCGGCTGCACGGGGTACGCACTCTGGTGCTGGAGAAGGAGACCGAGCCGACCTCGTTCGTCCGCGCGCTCGGTTTGCACGTACGCAGCGTCGAGCTGCTGGACCAGCGCGGCCTGTTGGACCGGTTCCTCGCGCTCGGCCAGCGGCACCCGGTCGGCGGCTTCTTCGCCGCCGTGGACAAGCCCGCACCGGACCGGCTGGACACCGCCCACCCCTACGTGCTGGGCATCCCGCAGCCGGTCACCGATCGGCTGCTGGCCGAGCGGGCCGCCGAGGTCGGCGCGGAGATCCGGCGCGGCTGCGAGCTGGTCGGGCTGAGCCAGGACGAGCACGGGGTGACAGTCGAACTGGCGGACGGCAGTCGGTTGGCCGGCCGCTACCTGGTCGGCTGCGACGGCGGCCGCAGCACCGTACGCAAGCTGCTCGGGGTGGCTTTCCCCGGCGAGCCGAGCCGGGTCGAGACGCTGCTGGGTGAGATGGAGGTGGGCGTACCGCCGGAGACGGTGGCCGCCGTGGTGGCCGAGGTCCGCAGGACCCAGAAGCGGTTCGGGCTCGGGCCCCTCGGCGACGGCGGGTACCGGGTCGTCGTGCCCGCCGACGGGCTGGCCGCCGACCGCTCGGTCCCGCCGACCCTTGCGGAGTTCACACAACAGCTGCGGGCGCACGCGGGCACCGACTTCGGTGTGCACTCACCGCGCTGGCTGTCCCGCTTCGGCGACGCCACCCGGCTGGTCGAGCGGTACCGGACCGGCCGGGTGCTGCTGGCCGGTGACGCGGCCCACATCCACCCGCCGACCGGTGGGCAGGGCCTCAACCTCGGCCTCCAGGACGCGTTCAACCTCGGCTGGAAGCTGGCCGCCGAGGTGGCCGGCTGGGCGCCGGACGGGCTGCTGGACAGCTACCACGCCGAACGGCACCCGGTCGCCGACGACGTGCTGAACAACACCCGCGCACAGATGGAACTGCTCGCCACCGAGCCGGGCCCCCTGGCGGTACGCCGACTGGTGGCGGAACTCATGGACTTCGAGGAGGTGAACAGGTACCTGGTCGAGAAGGTCACCGCGATCGGGGTCCGCTACGACTTCGGCCCGGGACATGACCTGCTCGGTCGCCGGATGCGGGACGTACGGCTCACGCGTGGCCGTCTCTACGAGCTGACGCACGCCGGGCGCGGTCTGCTGCTCGACCAGACCGGCAAACTCTCGGTCGACGGCTGGGCGGACCGGGTCGACCAGGTCGTCGACGTCAGCCAGGAGTTGGACGTACCCGCTGTGCTGCTGCGACCGGACGGTCACGTGGCCTGGGTCGGCGACGACCAGCAGGATCTGCTCACCCGGTTGTCCCGGTGGTTCGGCTCCGCCACCTGATCGCGTCGCGTGCCCCGGATGAACCGACAATCTCAACCTATGCTGCCCGGGAACCAGCGACGACGACACCGCCGCGACCGTCGCCTTCGCGGTACAACACTTCTCCCCGCAGACCGACCACACCCACTGACGACCGGATGTGCCCGCGGCGCGAGTGATCCACGTGAGAGGCAGGAGGCTGGATGACCGAACCGACAGTGGCCGAGGTGATGACCGAACTGGCCACGTATGAGGACCCGAAGACGCGCGAGGTGAACGAGAAACACGGTGACGATCACGGTGTGAAACTCAGCCTGCTGCGCGCGCTCGCGAAACGCCTCAAGACGCAACAGGAACTCGCCCGGGAGCTCTGGAAGACGGGGGACACCGCAGCGAGACTGCTGGCTGTCCTGATCTGCCGCCCCAAGGCGTTCCCGCGTGACGAGTTGGACGTCATGTTGCGCGAGGCGCGCACCCCCAAGGTGCAGGACTGGCTCGTGAACTACGTGGTGAAGAACAGCCCGCACGCCGAGGCGTTGCGCCTGGCCTGGTCCGCCGATCCGGATCCAGCTGTCGCGAGTGCCGGCTGGGCACTGACCACCGAACGCGTGGCGAAGAACGCCCAGGGCCTCAGCCTCGCCGGACTGCTCGACGTCATCGAGGCGGAGATGAAAGCTGCCCCGGACCGGCTGCAGTGGGCGATGAACCACTGCCTCGCTCAGATCGGGATCGAGCATGCCGAGCACCGCGACCGCGCCCTTGACATAGGTGAGCGTCTCGAAGTCCTCAAGAACTACCCGACGCCCCCGAACTGCACGTCCCCGTACGCCCCGATCTGGATCACCGAGATGGTGCGCCGACGGCACGACGCAGCCGGACGGTGACCCGACCGCCGGCCGCGCAATTGCGTTGCCGACCGGGCCGGCGTAGCCCATCCTTAGGCGTGTGACCAGGCCCGATCGCGACGGGCCGACCACCGGGCCCTCGGAACGGCCCGGCCGCCGCGGCGGCGCGGGGAAGCGTCACCTCTCTCTCGGGTACGGCGTCACGCCCTGCCCTGACTCCGCCCCCGCGCCGCTTCGGTCAGCACCAGCGCCCAGCTCGGTCAGGCCATCACCAGACCGGCCACCCAGAGGGCGCCGATCACCATGCCGGAGAGGAACTCCACGAGCATCGACAGCCCGGCGGCGGCCACCGCCTGCTTCGTCGCCGGCCAGGCCAGCCGGGTGTCTCCCAGCCGCAGCCGCTCCATCACGAAGATGCCGCCGACGAAGCCGATGACCAGCCCGACCACCGGGATGACGAAGAAGCCGACCAGGCCGAGCACCGCACCGGCCAGCAGCGACGTGGTGGGCACCCCGGCCCGCTTGAGGTTACGACCGGGCCAGGCGTACTTGACCACGGTGCCGGCGACGGCGACGAGCGTCGCGGCGGCGAGTACCAGCCACCGGCCGGCTCCGGCGTCGCCGAACAGGGCCCACACCAGGACGCCGCCCCAGCACAACGGCAACGCCGGCAGACCGGGCACCACCACCCCGGCCAGCCCGGCCAGGATGGCGAGCGCGGCGACGACCGACACCACAGCTCCGGTCTCCGTCAGCCCCACGTCGACTCTCCATCCGCTCGGTCCGACCCTGATGCGCTAGCCGTGTCTGTACCCGGAAACGTCACGTTCTGATCATGACGGCCGGTCGCCACGCAAGCGGGCCACCACCGTCTCAGCCGGACCCGGCGGGGCGAACAACCGCCCCTGCGCGGTGTCGCACCGCAACGCCCGCAGCCGCTCCGCCTGCGCCTCGGTCTCCACCGCCTCCGCGGTGACCCACAGCTCCAACGCGTGGGCCAGCCGCACCAGCGCGTCGACGATGCGTTCGTCGCGGTGATCGGCGTCGGCCGGCTCGGTGCCCCGGATCCCCTCGACGAACGGGCCGGCCAGCTTCAGGCAGGTGATCGGCAACCGGCGCAGGTACGCCAGATTCGAGTACCCGGTGCCGAAGTCGTCCACGGCCAGCCGTACGCCGAGCGCGGCGAGCCGGTGCAGCGTCCGCAACGGCTCCCCCGCGGACCCCATCACCGCACTCTCGGTCAGCTCCAGTTGCAGCAGTTCGGCCGGCAGTCCGCTGCTGGCCAGCGCGTCGGCCACGGTGTCGACGATCGCCGGTCGGTCGGCCTGGCGGGCGGCCAGGTTGACGCTCACCACCAGCCTGGCGTCGGGAAATTCGGTGTGCCACAGCTGGGCGTCGCGGCACGCCTGCCGCAGCACCCACTCGCCGAGCCGGACGATCAGACCGGTCTCCTCGGCGAGCCCGATGAACCGGTCCGGGCCGATCAGCCCCAGGTGCGGGTGCTGCCAGCGGACGAGCGCCTCGACGGCCAGCATGCGACCGTCGAGCAGGGACACGATCGGCTGGTAGTGCAGCACGAACTCGCCCCGGTCCAGGGCCACCGGCAGCCCGGCGGCCAGCGCCGACCGGGCGCTGTCCCGGGCGCTGCGTTCGGGATCGTAGACCGCCCACCTGTCACGACCCTCCGCCTTGGCCCAGTAGAGCGTGGCGTCGGCGGCCTTCATCAGCTCCACGACGCTGGTGCCGGCTACCGCCGAGTCGACGATGCCGATGCTTGCCGAGATGGCGAGTTGCTGGTCACCGACACATACCGGCGCGGAGACGGCGGCCAACGCCGACTCGGCCACGGCGATCACGTCCTCGACGGCGGCCACCCCGTCGACCAGGATGACGAACTCGTCACCACCCATCCGGGCGACCAGGTAGCCCTGTTCGGCCACGCAGTCGGCCAACCGCCGGGCGATCATCACGAGCAGCCGGTCACCGAGGGCGTGCCCGAGACTGTCGTTTATCGCCTTGAACCCGTCCAGGTCGAGGAAGCAGACACCGACCCGGCCAGGCGCGTCGGGCTGCTCCACCAGGCCGGCCAACGTGTCGAAGAACAGCGTCCGGTTGGGCAGGCCGGTGAGCGGGTCGTGCAGCGCCTGGAAACGCAGCCGCTGCTGGAGTTCGTACCGTTCGGTGATGTCCTCGACCACGGCCACGGTGAACCGGGGTCGGCCGTCGTCGTGACGGATGAGCGAGACGGCCAGGTCCGTCCAGACGGCGCTGCCGTCCTTGCGGTAGTAACGCTTCTCGACCCGGACCGCGTCGTGCTTGCCCTCGATCAGTTCCTGGTACAGCTCCCACATGCCGGCCGCGTCGTCGGCGTGGAAGAGTGACGCCACGTTCAGCTGCCGCAGTTCCTCGACGGGGTAGCCGAGCATGTCGGCGAAGGTGTGGTTGACGTCGATGATCGTCCCGTCGACCCCGGCGATGCCGATACCGATGGCGGCGCCGTCGAAGACCGCCCGGAACCGGGCCTCGCTGTCGCGCAGCGCCTGCTCGGCGTCGTCCCGCGCCTGCCACATGGCGCGGGCGATGCCCTCCTGCTGGACGAAGGTCCGCTGACGCAGCGCGCGGGCGAAGCCGGCCGCCAACGCGGCCTGCGTCGCCGCGATCCGTTCGTCGAGCCCCGGCCGCCCGGCGGCGTCGGCGAGCACCTCGGCGCGGAACCGCCCGCTGAGCGTACGCACCGACCACTCGACCACCCCCGGCTCGGCGAGGTGCGCGTCGACAAGGGACCGTCCGATCTCCTCCGCCACCCGGGCCGGCGGCTCGGCGGAGAGCAGCGCCTCCGCCAACCGGACGGTGTGCCCGAGCAGCAGCTGCTCGGTCTCGGCCGCGGTCAGCGGCACGAAGCCGAACCGGTGCACGGCCCGCGCCCAGTCGGCGGCGTACCGTCTGGCACCCGCCGGATCGACGGTGTTCCCGCCGGAGGCCCCCACGGCGGCCATGGGATCAGCCGGCAGACCGGTCATTCCGGGCGACACCACCGAAGGCACCGAAGCGCTGCCCGTCGGCGGTCGTCTCGGACGACGAATCGGGACGCCACAGCTCCATGTGCACGACGCCCGGCTCCACAATGGTCCAGTCCCCGAAGAACCCGGTGATCTCGGCCCGCGAGCGGAGCGTTATCTCGGTGGCGGTACGCGCCGACAGCCGTTGCGCGTCAAGCATCTCCTGCGGCTGATCCTCGAATGTCGAGTGCGAGATCACCAGGTGACTGCCGGGGGCGGCGGCCTCGCGCAGGGTGGCCAGGATGGCACCGGGACTGTCGGCGTCCGGGACGAAGTGCACCACCCCGGCGAGCAGGATGCCCAACGGCCGACCGAAGTCGAGCAGGTCCAGCGCACCGGCCTCGGCCAGGATCCGCTCCGGATCCCGCAGGTCGCCGTGGATGGCACTGGTCAACTCGTTGCCGGCGAGCAGTTCCCGGCTGTGTGCCACAGCCACCGGGTCGATGTCGACGTAGACCACCCGGGCCTTCGGGTTCGCGGCCTGGGCGACCTCGTGCACGTTGCCGACGGTGGGGATGCCGGAGCCGATGTCCAGGAACTGGTCGATGCCGGCGTCGAGCAGGACGCGTACGGCCCGGCGGAGGAACTCCCGTCCGGCCCGCATGGTCGCCGGCAGGTTCGGCGTCATGGCCGCGATCTGCTCGGCCAGTTGCCTGTCGATCTCAAAGTTGTGGGCACCGCCGAGAAAGTAGTCGTAGACCCGCGCCGCGCTGGGCCGGGAGAGGTCGATCTCGGCGGGAAGTCCGTCCGGCTGCTGCACTGGTTGCACCTCACGTCGTCGCCGTGGGTCGTGTGATGCTGACCACTCTAGGCGGGTCCGTCGCGCGGGGGGAGATCCACAAGGCTCTTTTCCCGATCTCCCGCCGGTGCCTGCGGATCAGACGGCCTCCAGCAGCAACGCGATGCCCTGCCCCACCCCGATGCACATGGTGGCCAGCGCCCGCCGCCCGCCACGTCGGCGCAGCTCCAGCGCGGCGGTCAGCGCGAGCCGGGCACCACTGGCACCGAGCGGGTGGCCAAGCGCGATGGCGCCCCCGTTGGGATTGACGTGCTCCGCGTCCTCGGGCAGGCCGAGCTCCCGCAGCACCGCCACGGACTGGGCCGCGAACGCCTCGTTCAACTCGATGACGTCGATGTCGGCAAGCGCCACACCACGCCTGTCAAGCAGCCGCCGGGTCGCCGGAACCGGACCGATGCCCATGACCCGGGGCGCCACACCGGCCGCCGCCGTGCCGGTCACCCGGGCCAGCGGCGTGAGGCCGTACGCCGCGACAGCCGCCTCCGAGGCGACAAGCAGGGCCACCGCGCCGTCGTTGACACCCGAGGAGTTGCCCGCGGTCACCGTGCCGCCGTCACGGAACGGGGTGGGCAGCGCGGCAAGCTTCTCCAGCGAGGTCTGCCGGGGGTGCTCGTCGACCTCGACCAGCCGGGTCTCCCGCCGCCCCGCCGGCACGGTCACCGGCACGATCTCCTCGGCCAGCCGGCCGTCGGCCTGGGCCTTGGCGGCCCGCAACTGCGAGCGGTACGCGAACTCGTCCTGCGCCGCCCGGTCCACGCCGTACTCGGCGGCCACGTTCTCCGCCGTCTCGGGCATCGAGTCGATGCCCCAGCCCCGCTCCATCAACGGGTTGACCAGCCGCCAACCGATAGTGGTGTCGTACACCTCGGCGGATCGGGAGAAGGCGGTGGTCGCCTTCGGCATGACGAACGGCGCCCGGCTCATGCTCTCCACCCCACCCGCGACGACCAGGTCCGCCTCGCCGGCGACTATCGAGCGGGCGGCGGTGGCCAGCGCGTCCAGGCCGGAGCCGCAGAGCCGGTTGACAGTGCTGCCCGGCACCTGCTCGGGCAACCCGCCGAGCAGCGCCGCCATCCGGGCCACGTTGCGGTTGTCCTCGCCGGCCTGGTTGGCGCAGCCCAGCACCACGTCGTCGGTACGCGTCCAGTCCACCGACGGATGCCGCGCGACCAGCTCGCGGATCACGTGGGCGGCCAGATCGTCGGGGCGTACGCCGGCCAGCGCGCCCGCGTACCGGCCGATCGGGGTACGGACACCTGCCACCAGATATGCCACGGTCATCGCGAGTCCTTCGGGGGTGGGAAGGGCGGAACGGTGCGTCCACGGGTCCACGGGCTCACCGACGGCCAGGATATCCCCGGTGGCTGCCGATAGGTTGGGGGCATGGCACGGGCCCAGTTCAGCGCGGAAACCAGCGGCGGCGGCGCGTTCGTCCGCCAACCCAACAGGTTCACCGGTCGGGTGACCCCGCATTCGACCGCGCCGCCGGGTGGTGGGCCGGACGAGCAGGACCGCTGGCCGCTGGAGCCGGGCCGCTACCGGCTGATCTGGTGCCGGGCCTGCCCGTGGGCGCACCGCGCGCTGATCGTGCGTAACCTGCTCGGGCTGACCGACGCCATCTCGCTGGGCACCGTCGACCCGATCCGGGACGATCGCGGCTGGCGGTTCGCCCTCGACCAGGACGGTTTCGACCCGGTGCTGGGCATCGGTTTCCTCTCCGAGGCGTACCTGGCCACCGATCCGGACTACACCGGCCGGGTGACAGTGCCGGCGCTTGTCGACACCCGTACCGGCCGGGTGGTCACAAACGACTACCCGCAACTGACCCTGGACCTGTCCACCGAGTGGCGGCAGTTGCACGCTCCCGGCGCGCCGGACCTCTACCCGGTCGAGCTGCGCCCGGAGCTGGACGCGCTGATGGCCGAGATCCACCGGGACGTCAACAACGGCGTCTACCGATGTGGCTTCGCCACCACCCAGCAGGCGTACGACGAGGCGTTCGAGGCCCTGTTCATCCGGTTGGACGCGCTGTCGGAGCGGCTGGCCGGCCGGCGTTACCTGATGGGTGACTCGATCACCGAGGCGGACGTGCGCCTGTTCACCACCCTGGTTCGCTTCGACGTGGCGTACCACGGGCACTTCAAGTGCAACAGGCAGAAACTCACCGAGATGCCGGTGCTGTGGGCGTACGCCCGGGACCTGTTCCAGACGCCCGGCCTCGGGGAGACAGTCGACTTCGACCACAACAAGCGGCACTACTACGCCACCCATGGCGAGATCAACCCGACAGGCATCGTTCCACTCGGTCCGGATCTGCTCGGCTGGACGACGCCGCACGGGCGTGGCTGAGCCGCCGGCGTCGGTCCGCCGGTCGGTGCGGCGCGGCGCCGCGCTTGTCGCCGCGCTCTGCGCCCTGGCTGGCGCGGCTGCGGTGACACTCGCCGTGGTCGCCGGCCCAGGACCGGGCCTGACCGGGTACGTGAGTGAGGCAGGTGTCGTCGACAGCGACTACGCCTGGACCTACCGGATCGGAGTGTTCGCCCTGGCCGGGGCGCTGCTGCTGCTCGCCGTCGCGCTACGGGTCGGTGCGCCGCGCTGCGGCGACGCGGCCCTTCGGGTCGCCGTGACGCTACTCGTGGCGGCGAGTCTGTGCACGGTCCTGTCCGGAGCGGTGACGTGCAGCGCGGGCTGCCCACTGCCGCCGTTCGAACGGGCCACCGTGGCGGATCTGGTGCACGGTGCGGCAAGTGTCGCCGCGACGGCGGCTGTGGTCTTCGCGATGCTGGCGGTCGCCTTCTCGCCGGTGGCGCGCCGCCGGCTGCGGCGCACGGGCGTCGTCGCGGCAGCGGTGTCGCTGCCACTCGCGGGCGCTGTCGGTCTGGCGATGCTCCTGGTCGGCCGGAGTCCGCTGGTCGGGGTGCTGGAGCGGCTGCTGCTGACGGTTGCCGTCGGCTGGGCCCTGGCCACCGCCGGAGCGTTGGCGGTACGCGACCCCACAACGGTGGCGGCGCAGGACCACCGGACACCGACCGTGCGCGAGCCCACAGCTCGCCGTCGGCGCTGAGGTCGCGCAACCGGGAGAGGATGGCCCAATGAGTTCGTTGTTCACGCCGCTGACGCTGCGGACGGTCACCCTGCCCAACCGGATCGCGCTGGCACCGATGTGCCAGTACAGCGCCGGTCCCGACGGCCTGCCCACCGACTGGCACCTGGTGCATCTCGGCACCCGGGCGATCGGTGGCGCGGGCCTGGTGATGACCGAGGCGACCGCCGTGCTGCCGGAGGGCCGGATCAGCCCGCAGGACACCGGGTTGTGGTCCGGCCGCCATGTCGACGCCTGGCGGCCGGTGACCAGGATGGTGGCCGCGCACGGCGCGGTGCCCGTGGTGCAGCTCGCGCATGCCGGGTTCAAGGCGTCGACGTACCGGCCGTGGGAGCCGCGCCAGGGTGGCGTGCCGGACGCCGAGGGCGGCTGGACTCCGGTCGGCCCCACCGGTGAACCGTTCGTGCCGGAGTACCGGGTGCCGTCGGCCCTGGACGAGACCGGGATCGCCGATGTCGTCGCGGCATTCGCCGAGTCCGCCACGCGGGCGGTGGCGGCCGGCTTCGCCGCCGTGGAGATCCACGCTGCACACGGCTATCTGCTGCACGAGTTCCTCTCCCCGCTGACAAACAATCGGGCCGACGGCTGGGGCGGTGAGCGGGCCGGGCGGATGCGGCTGACGCTGGAGGTGGCTCGGGCGGTGCGCGCCGCTGTCGGTGAGGACGTGCCGGTACTGGCCCGGATTTCGGCCACCGACTGGGTGTCGGGCGGCTGGACGGTCGAGGACAGCGTGGCCCTCGCCGCCGAACTCGCCGCCGCCGGGGTGGACCTGATCGACTGCTCCTCCGGCGGGGCGTCGCCATCCGCGAAGGTCCCGGTCGGGCGCGGCTACCAGGTGCCGCTTGCCGCTCAGGTCCGCCGCGAGGCTCAGGTGCCGACCGGCGCGGTCGGCCTGATCGTCGAACCGGAGCAGGCCGAGGCGATCATCGCCGACGGCGAGGCCGACATGGTGCTGCTCGGCCGGGAACTGCTGCGCAATCCGTACTGGCCGCACCAGGCGGCGGCCAAGCTGGGCGCCGCGCCCAACTGGCCGGCCCCGTACCTGCGGGCGGCCTGACCGGCGGGTCCGGCTGCCCGGTGACGGCCGAGGGCAGCCGGATCTGCGGATCTCAGACCCGCTCTCAGCCGGCCAAGTGACCCCAGCGCCGGTCCAGGTCACGCCACGGACCCTGGGCGGCCACCGTACCGGCGATGAGCACCACCACGTGGTCGGCCCGCACCAGCGCGGCCCGCTTCGAGGTGGAGCCGACGACCGTGACGCCCCGGTCCCGCAACGCCTGCCACAGCGCCAGTTCGGTGGTGACGTCGAGCGCTGAGGAAACGTCGTCGGCCACCAGCAGCTCGGTACGCGGAGCCAGCGCCCGGGCCAGCGCCAGCCGTTGCAGCTGTCCACCGGAGAGCCGGGTGCCCTTGTGCCCGATGAGCAGGCCGAGCCCGCTACCGGTGGCGGCCAGGTCGTGCTCCAGCTGGGCGGTGCTTACCGCGTGCGCGGCGTCCACCTGATGCCCGAGGGTGATGTTGTCGGCGACCGTGCCGGACAGCACCCGGGGCAGCTGCCCGACGTAGCCGACCTGGTTGGGGCGCAGGAACAGCTCCGGTTCGGTCACCGGCTCGCCGTTCCAGGCCAGCAGCCCGGTGTGCGGGGCGATTCCCGCGAGGGCCCGCAGCAGCGACGACTTGCCCGAGCCGACCGGTCCGACCACGAGGACCAGTTGGCCGCGTTCCACTGTCAGGTCCACGTCGCGTACGGCTGTGGTGCCGTCGGTGTGCCGGACGCCGAAGCCGACAAGTTCCAGCCGCCGCAGCGCGGTACGCGGTGGCACCGTCGGGGCGGGGGCGGTGCCGGCGGCCAGGTCGACTCCCGGCACCCGCGCCGAGTACGCCTCGATCCCGGTCATCTCCGCCGTCCGCCGGGTCCAGACCCGCGCCGACGGCACCTGCGAGATCAACGACGCGGTGGTCCACGCGAACCAGCGTGCCGCGCCCAGCGTGGCGACCGCGACCAGCGCCGCTCCGGTGGAGAGTCCGCCGGCCAGGAACAGCGCCCACACGCCGATCGGGAACAGCCCGCTGGCCACCGCCGGCGTGGAGCGCGCCCAGACCTGCACGGCGATCTCCCGGCGCTGCCGTTCGCTGCGTACGGTGTCGAGGTTGGCGAGGTGGGCCAGCACCGGCCGGGTGGCGCCGGCCAGCTTCACCGTGCGGGCCGCCGACAGTGTGGAGACCAGCGCGGTGGCGAAGGCAGCCCGGGCGGCGACGGTGTCCCGGGCCGCCCGTTCCAGTCTCGGCCCGAACGCGGTGGCGGCCAGCCCGGAGAGCACCATCGTGCCGAGGAAGAACAGTCCCGGTACCACACTGTCGGTGATCAGGGTCATGGCGACAAGCAGGATCAGACCGACGGTCTGGTCGAGCACGTTGTCGGCGAGCTGGACCACCCGCTCGGTGTCACCGCCCTGGGCGACCACCTCGGCCGGGGTGTGCCGGCTGACCCGGCGCGGGCCGGTCTGGCCGTGCACGAGTCGCGCGCTGATCCGCAGCATCTGCCGGACCCACCAGGCCGGGAACCACAGGTGGGTCCAGTAGTGCGCCGGGATGGCGAGGATCAGCCCGGCCGCGATACCCACGGCGGGCAGCCAGGGGTCGCCGGTGCCGTCGACCACGTCGGCCCAGAGCCAGGCGAGCACCGGCCCGTCCAGGCCGAGGATCGCCAGCACGGCGAAGATGCCCACCGCCGCGGCACCGTACCGGGGGTCGTTGAGGCAGAGCCGGCCGATCTCCCGCAGGGTCCGGGCCCGGGACGCCTGCCGCTGATCATCCGTACCGCCGGGTGGCGCGTCGATCGTCGACCGCCCGAGGTCACGTCCGCCCACCTCGTGTCCACCGGTCTCCCGACCCTCGGCCGGTTCCACCGGCTCGGGTCCGACCACTGGTGCGGGATCACCGACGACGGACCGGGTCGGTGGGTCCGGTGGGGCGGCGTCGGCACGCGAATCGGTACCGTCCGGCGGGCCGGCGGCCCGGATGCCCTCGACGACCGGGCCGGTCGGGTCACCTCTGTCGGCGGCGATCGTCGCCTCCGCCGAGAGGGCCCCGACAAGTACCGGTTCCGGTCGCGGCCAGTCCGCCCCGGCCAGCAGGTCGAGCCCGGCGTCGCCGGTCACACCGCCCGCGTGACTGGCGGCGAGGAGTTCGGCGAAGCGACGCGACTCGGCCAGCGGGGCGGCCTCGACCACCGCGCCGTCGGCCAGCACCACCACCTCGTCGCAGCGGCTCACCGACGACAGCCGGTGGGCGATGACGATGCCGATCCGGTCGCGCAGCAGGCGCTCGGTGGCCTGTTGTACCCGCGTCTCGGTGACCGGGTCGAGTCGGGCGGTGGCCTCGTCGAGGATCACCACGTGCGGATCACGCACCAGGATCCGGGCGAAGGCGACAAGCTGTTCCTGACCGGCGGAGAGCACGTGACCGCCCTCGCCGAGGCGGGTGTCCAGGCCGGCCGGCAGCTCGGCGATCCAGTTGGCCAGCCCCAGCTCATCGAGGGCCCGGGCGGCGGCGTCGAGCAGCGCCGGGTCGAACAGCGCCACATTCTCGGCGAGGGTGCCGGCGAGGATCTCGGTACGCTGCGGCACCACGGCGATCCACTGGCGCAACTGCTCCACGTCGAGGTCGAGCACGTCGCGCCCGCCGAGCCTAACCGTCCCCGCCGGCACGTCGACCGCCCGGGTGAGCACCTTGGCCAGTGTGGACTTACCCGACCCGGTCCGGCCGACCAGGGCGTACGAGCGGCCCCGTACGAAGGTCAGGTCGATGTCGCGCAACGCGGGACCACGCTCGGCGTCCGGCCCGGTGCTCGGGTAGCGGTAGGTCAGGTCGCGGATGACCAGGTCGCCGTCGCTGGGGGCGGCGCCGCCGCTGGGTTCCTGCGCGGCGGCGGCGAGCAGTTGCACCCGCCCCCACGCGCCGAGTGCGTACTGCACCTCCGGCACCATCCGGCTGACGTGTTCGACTGTCATGCCGAGGGAGAGTGCGAGCAGCCAGATCGCGGTCATCCGGGTGGCGTCGACCCGGCCGGTGGTGAGCGCCCAGACCCCGCCGAGCACGACGAGTGCCACCCCGGCCCGGGTCACCCCGGCCGCGACCGTGTTCACCTGCGCCGACATCTGCCACACCCGGTGGCCCCGGCGCAGCACCTCGGCGGCCCGGCGGGCGTACAGCCGCAGCACGTACGGCCGGGCCAGACTGGTGCGTACGTCGTCCTGGCCGTGGATCGACTCCTCCATCACCGCCGCGAGGTCCGACCAGGCCGCCTCCTCGTACATCCGGGCCGGGGCGATCCGGGCGGCGGGACGGCGCAACGTGAACGCGAGCAGAACGCAGAGCAGCAGCATGCCGAGCCCGGCCGGCCACCAGACGGTGAGCGCGACGAGCGTGGACAGCAGGCCGACGGCCAGCGCCTGGGCCAGCCGTACCCCGGGGCCGCGCACCCCCGACGCAACGTCATACACATCGCCGTCGATCCGGTCGAGCATCTCCCCCACCGGTGTCGTCTCCAGGGCGGGCACCGGCTGCCCCATCGCCACCCGGCACAGTCGGCGACGCAGGTCAGCGGACCAGTCCGCGGTCAACCCGGCCATCACCAGGCTGACCACCAGGTCGCTGAACACCGCCGCGACAAGTGCCACCGACAGCAGCACGAAGAATCCGACGGAGCGATGCAGCAGCACCGGCCCGGCGAGCGCGGCGGTGGCCGCCTGGCCGATGCCGCCGAGCATTATCAGGACGGCCACCAGGGTCATCCGGCGCGAAGAGGTGACCCACAGATCACGGAGCAGGCGCATGGGTCGGTTCCTCCGGTCTGGTGGCGGAGTTTCCAGCCTGCTTCGCCAGGCGGCCTGGCTCAACGCATTTTCACGGACAGCAGACAGCCGGCGAAGAACCGCCGGGCAGGTCAGAACAGCACTGTCGCCAGGGTGCCGACCGGGCGGAAACCGCAGCGCTCGTAGACGCGCCGGGCGGGCAGGTTGAAGTCGTTGACGTACAGGCTGACCGTCGGGGCGATCCGGGCCAGCGCGTCACTGACCACCGCGGCCATCGCGGCGGTGGCGATCCCCCGCCCTCGCCACTCGGGTGCCACCCACACCCCCTGGACCTGCGCGGTGCGCCGGGTGACGACCGCCAGCTCGGCCTTGAAGACCACCTGGCCGTCGACGAAGCGGGCGTACGCCCGACCGGAGCGGATCATGTCGGTGACCCGGCGCCGGTACCCGCGCCCGCCGTCGTCGACGAGCGGCGAGACGCCGACCTCCTCGGTGTACATCGCCACGGCCGCCGGGAAGAGCTTGTCGATCTCGCCGCTACGCACCCGGCGTACCTGCGGGTCGACCGGGACCAGGGGCAGCGCGTCGGTGACCAGCAACGGCTGGTTGGGGCGTACGTCGCGGGCCGGGCCCCAGGTGTCGGAGAGGCGGTCCCACAGTTGCAGCACGGCGTCGGCGCGCCCGACGATCGAGGAACAGAGCCGTTCCTCGCCGGCGAGCAGGTCGGCGAAGGCGGCGATGGCCTGCGGGCCGGCCAGCACCGGGGTGAGGTTTCCACCGAGCCAACAGACCGATTCGAGGTGACGGCGGGAGCCGTACCCCAGGACCCGGCCCTCGGCCCGCCACCACGCCAGCCCGCGCGCGGCGACCCGCTCCGCGACCTGAGCGCTCGCGAACGGGTCCAGGTCGAGCAACCGCTCGACCGCGCGCCGTTCCGATTCCCCGAGTTGCCGCACCGGCGCCGTCAGCACGGTTACCAGCCTGCCAGATCCGTTCACCGCGTGTTGGCTGACGGTAACCACCGCTCAACCCCCAGGACACCCCAACCGGACAGACCCGGACGGACCACCCGCACACCCCTGTCGATCAAGTAGTTCCGGTCGGGAACAATGCTCGAGTACCGACGAGAACTTCCTGATCAACAGGGGGTTGATGCGTCAGTGCACGGTGACGGTGGCACCGGGAACCAGGTCGCGTAGTTCCTCGGGCAGTTCGGCGCCCATCTCGTCGGCGAGACGCAGCGCCTCCTCGATCAGGGTCTCCACGATCTGCCCCTCGGGCACGGTCTTGATGACCTGGCCCTTGACGAAGATCTGGCCCTTGCCGTTGCCGGAGGCCACGCCGAGGTCGGCCTCACGGGCCTCACCGGGACCGTTCACCACACAGCCCATCACGGCGACCCGCAGCGGCACCGGCAGCCCTTCCAGGCCGGCGGTGACCTCCTCGGCCAGCTTGTAGACGTCCACCTGGGCCCGCCCGCAGGACGGGCAGGAGACGATCTCCAGGCCACGCTCGCGCAGCCCGAGCGACTCCAGGATCTGGTTGCCGACCTTGATCTCCTCGACCGGCGGCGCGGACAGCGACACCCGGATGGTGTCCCCGATCCCCTCGGCCAGTAGCGCCCCGAAGGCGACAGCCGACTTGATGGTGCCCTGGAACGCCGGGCCCGCCTCGGTCACCCCCAGGTGCAGCGGGTAGTCACACTGCTCGGCGAGCAGCCGGTACGCCCGGATCATCACCACCGGGTCGTTGTGCTTCACCGAGATCTTGATGTCCCGGAAGCCGTGCTCCTCGAACAGCGAGCACTCCCACAACGCCGACTCGACGAGCGCCTCCGCCGTGGCCCTGCCGTACTTGGCCAGCAGCCGCTTGTCCAGCGAGCCGGCGTTGACGCCGATCCGGATCGGCGTACCGGCGGCGGAGGCCGCCGCCGCGATCTCCTTCACCTTGTCGTCGAACTGGCGGATGTTGCCCGGGTTGACCCGGACCGCCGCGCACCCGGCGTCGATCGCGGCGAAGACGTACTTCGGCTGGAAGTGGATGTCGGCGATCACCGGGATCTGCGACTTCTTCGCGATAGCCGGCAGCGCCTCCACATCGTCCTGGCTGGGCACCGCGACCCGGACGATCTGGCACCCGGACGCCGTCAACTCCGCGATCTGCTGGAGCGTGGCGTTGATGTCAGCGGTCAACGTGGTGGTCATCGACTGGACGGACACCGGCGCGCCACCGCCGACCGGCACGGACCCGACCATGATCTGGCGGCTGGCCCGGCGGGGCGCTAGCGGCGGCGGCGGTACGGGCGGCATACCGAGACTGACAGCTGTCACTTCAGGCACTCACTTTGGGAAGAGGGTGATCGGGTTGACCACGTCCGCGGTGATGGTGAGCAGTGTGAACACCCCACCGATCAGGATCACCACGTACGTGAAGGGCATCAGCTTGAAGTAGTCCACCCGGCCCGGGTCGGGCTTGCGCAGCCGCGCGTACACCCAGGAACGGGCCCGTTCGAACCAGGCGATGGCGATGTGGCCGCCGTCCAACGGCAGCAGCGGCAGCAGGTTGAACACCCCGATGAAGAAGTTCAGCGAGATGAACAGCATGACGAAGATTTCCCAGGCGTTGTTGGCCACCGCCTCACCACCGAGGACGCTGGCGCCGACCACGCTGATCGGGGTGTCGATGTCCCGCTCGCCGCCGGTGATGGCGCGCCACAGCGCGGGGATCTTCTCCGGCAGCCGCTGCAACGCCTGCGCGGTGGCCACCGCCATGTCGCCGATGAAGGTGCTTGTCGCGCCGACCGCCTCCACCGGGCCGTAGGTGACCAGGCCGGGGGTGCTGATGATCAGCCCGATGCCGAGCGCGGGAACGTCGGTGACCGGCCCGTCCGGGTTGTCGATCGGGGGACGCTTTGTGGTGCCCAGCACGGCCTCGACGTTGCCGGCCTGGCCGTCGCGCTCGTAGCCGATGGCGGCGGTGGCGCCCGGGCTGGCGGTCCGCAGGGCGGTGAGCAGGTCGCCGTAGTTGTTGACCGGCGTGCCGTTGAACGAGGTGATCCGGTCGCCGTCGCGGAGCCCGGCGGCGGCGGCCGGGCTGGCCGCGTCGCTCGCGGTGCACTCGCGGAAGGTGGTGTCCGGCAGGACGCAGTCCTGGAGGGCGATCACCGCGGGCTCGGCGCGGACCTGCGCCTCGGTGGTCACGCGGTCCGGGTTGGGCAGGCCGAAGGTCATCGCGGCCAGCCAGGCGGCGAAGATCGCCAACCCGAAGTGGGTCACCGACCCGGCGGACATCACGATGGTGCGCTTCCACACCGGGTAGCGCCACATGGCGCGCTTCTCGTCACCGGGCTCGACGTCGTCGTCCTGCGGCGTCATGCCGACGATCTTGCAGAAGCCACCGAGCGGGATGCCCTTGAGGCCGTACTCGGTCTCGCCCCGCTTGAACGAGAAGATGGTGGGGCCGAAGCCGACGAAGTAGCGGGTGACCTTCATGCCGAAGGCCTTGGCGGTGAGCATGTGCCCGGCCTCGTGCAGGCTCACCGAGACGAGGATGCCGAGGGCGAAGAGAACCACCCCGAACGCGAACGACATCAAGCTCCTTCCACCGCAGCAGCGATGATCTCCTGCGCGTGTGCGCGCGCCCACGACTCGGCTTCGAGTACGTCCTCGACGGTACCCGGTTCACCGAAATCGGGAGCGTCCTCCAACACGCGCCGCAACGTGTCGACGATGCCGAGGAACGGCAGCTGCCCGGCGACGAACGCCGCCACGCACTCCTCGTTCGCCGCGTTGTAGATCGCCGGCCGGCACCGACCGGCCTCCCCGGCCGCCTTGGCCAGCGCCACCGCCGGGAACGCCTCGTCGTTGAGCGGTGCGAACTCCCAGGTGTGCGCCGTGGTCCAGTCGACGGCGGCGGCGGCCTCGGGCACCCGGTCCGGCCAGCCCAACCCGAGGGCGATCGGCAACCGCATGTCCGGCGGGCTGGCCTGCGCCAACGTCGACCCGTCGACGAACTCGACCATCGAGTGGATCACCGACTGGGGGTGCACCATCACTGTGATGTCGGCGTACGGCACGTCGAACAGCTCGTGCGCCTCGATCACTTCCAGCGCCTTGTTGACCATGGTCGCCGAGTTGATCGTGACGACCGGTCCCATGTTCCAGGTCGGGTGGGCGAGCGCCTGCTCCGGCGTGACAGCCGTCAACTCGTCGCGCCGCCGCCCCCGGAACGGGCCGCCACTGGCGGTCACCACCAGCCGACGCACCTCACCCCGGGTGCCGCCGCGCAGGCACTGGGCCAACGCCGAGTGCTCCGAGTCCACCGGGACGATCTGCTCCGGCCGCGTCACCGCGCCCTTGACCAGCGAGCCGCCGGCCACCAGCGACTCCTTGTTGGCAAGCGCGAGCGTACGCCCGGCGCGCAGCGCCGCCAGGGTCGGCGCCAGCCCGAGCGACCCCACCACCCCGTTGAGTACGACGTCACACGGCCACTGCGCCAGCTCGGTCATCGCCTCCGGCCCGGCCACGATCTTGGGCAGCTTGAACTCCCCGCTCGCCCAGCCCCGCCGGCTCGCCTCGGCGTAGAACGCCAGCTGGAGATCCTGCGCGGCGGACGCCTTGGCCACCCCGACCACGTCGACACCGAGTTCGAGCGCCTGGGCGGCGAGCAGCCCGATGTTGCCGCCACCGGCACCGAGCGCCACCACCCGGAACCGCTCCGGGTTACGCCGCACGATGTCGATGGCCTGGGTACCGATCGACCCGGTACAGCCCAGCAGCACAAGATCACGGGGGGACGTCACGCCGCCCATTGTTACGCACTACCGCTGAGTGCAAGGCAGGGCACCTTGTTTAATACCTCTGGTAGAGCAGGGGCCCTGTGCTGGCAGGAAGCAGCTACCGTCAGCTCTCCCCGAGCGGAGCATCTTCGTCCTCCATCGGAGCTTCCTCGCCGAGCAGGTCACCCGGATCGACCGAGAACTCGAACGGCTCCCGCATCACGAAGGTGCTTCCGGCCGCAGCGGCGGCCACTGGTCGGTACTCGCCGTCGGTCAGCTCGAACAGTGCGATGGTGGGGACTCGGTTACGCAGGTCGACCCGGAGGAAGAACGGTACGCCGGCCGTACCGTACTCGCGCGGACGATCGATGATGTCCTTACGCCGGTTGCCGGGCGACACGACCTCGCCAAGCAGAACGGCATGCCTGATGTCCATCGTCGTGCGCCCCCCGCCGGGAACGCGCAGCACGACGAGGTCGGGGATGAACAGATCCTGTCCGGAGACGACGTTCGCCTCCGCGTAGAGCCACAGCTTGGCCTTCCGGGCAGCCTGCTTCAACAGATACGCGAGGTCAAGCTCGGCATCCTGGTGGTCATATCCGGCGTGGGGTGTCACGATCACGCTTCCGCTCAGGACCTCAACCTTGGGGCCGTTGGTCTCCGGCAACAGGTCGAGGGCGAGCTGGGCGGTCCACGGCTCGTCGTGCCACCGCAGCACGTCGAACGACGGCCCGGTGGGCCGGTCGTCGGCACCAGCGTCCGGCGCGGGCTCGGGCGCGTACGCAGCCTGGGCCATCGGGCTCACCCCCTCAGCGGAACATCTTGCTCAACTCAGCCTAGCCAGCACAGCCCGTACCGCACGCCATCGCACAAGGTGTCCGACGCAGCCGGGGCGAACGACGTCGACCAAGGCCCACCGTCTCGGTGACCGGTCGGCTGTGACAACCTGGCTTAGCTGCTGGATACAACGGCCCGGAATCTCGCCGCCGGGCGGCGGGCCCACGATCCACGCACCGGGCGAGCGACAGGGCGTCGCTCAACAGCTCGGTCTTCCGGTCGCCCGATAGCGCAGCGGGCTGTGCCGAGCCGGTCGGATCGGTCAGCGGAGCGCTTCGCGGGAGAGGAAGTCGGCCCGACGGATCACCTCCGGCAGGCGGTAACGCGCGCTCAGGTCGAGAGTCAGCGTGGTCGCCCGGTCGAGGCTGGTGCGGTGACCGACCGACACGAACACCGGCTTGACGCCGGTCTGGGTACGCAGCACCCGGCCCAGCACCTCGTCATCGTCGCGTAGGGCCGACCAGTCGCCCCGCCGTACGCCCGGCTCGTCGAAGGAACCGACGAAGGGCGTCTTGGCCACTCCGAAGGTCGGCAGGCCGGTCACCACGCCGAGGTGGCAGGCCAAGCCGAACCGTCGGGGATGCGCGACGCCGTACCCGTCACAGACCACCACGTCAGGTCGATGACCGAGCCGGTCCAGCGCCGCCAGCACGAGCGGCACCTCCCGGAAGGCCAGCAGTCCGGGCAGGTACGGGAAGCTCACCTCGCCGGGCACCACTACCGACTCCACCTCCACGCCGGTCGTCAGGTCGACGACGACGGCGGCGGCGGTGATCCGAGGCGACACCTTGTCGTACGACACGTCCACGCCGGCCACCAGCGTGGGCGCGGCGGGCAGGCAGTCGTCCAGGACGAGGCTCTGCCGCAGCGCCTGCTGGATCCGCTCCGCCTCCGCCACGGATTCCGCGCCCGGCACCGACTCGCCGTCGAAGGCCGGACGACGTCACGCCGTCCCCGCCCGCTCGCCACCGGCCGATTCTCCATCGGTGAGGCACGCCCGCAGCCGCCGTATCTCGGTCACCAGACGCGGTACGGCGTCCCGTGCCATCGCGATGAACGCGGCGTTCTCGTCCCAGCGTTCGTCGCCCACGTCGACATAGCGGGGCTGCTGTACCAGGGTCGCGGCGACGATCTCCCGGGCAGCGAAGTCGGGCCATCTCGCGCCGCGACCGTCGTCCGCCACCACACTCACCGCCACCAGGCTCATCGCATGCTCGTCATCCAGCACCCGCACGAACCACGGCCCGGGCGTCGCCGCCGCGGACAGTTCGTCGATCACCGCCAGCTCATCGTCGGACAGCGGCCGGCCGGCAGGGGCGATCGTCATGAGGCGTGAGCTTACGACCGATGGCCGGCGGGATGGCGGTAGCGGCCACGATCCGTTGACGCGCTCAGCTCGACAGCGCCGACCAACAACAGCTACGGGTTCTCGTGTCGACCCGGCCGGCGGAGCGGCGCGGCACCGACCGGGGCCGTCCCGGTGCACCGCACGCCGGAAGGGACGCCGACGCGGTCCGGACGCACGTCTCGGCTCGACCCGTGCGGCGCTGATAACAGAAACGGTTGCCGGGGCAACGGACGGGGAAATGGAGCGCGATGGGCGGAGCGTGGGATCGGACGCAGCGGATCACCCGGGCGGCGTTCCGCCCGGTGCGTGGTCGGGATCTGTCGCTGCACGCCGCCTCGATCACGTTCTACGGGGCGATCGCCGTGGTGCCGGTGGCTCTGCTGGCGATCTGGCTCACCTCACTGCTGGTGGGAGCGTCCCAGGTACGGCGACTCACCGGGTACGCCGTGGAGGCCCTGCCGGACGCGATAGGTGCGCCGCACGCGGTGGCCGCGCTCGTCGAGGCCGGGGTGGGCCTGACGCCGTGGCTGGCGCTGGCCGCGCTGCTGCCGGCCTCGCTGTACGGCGAAGGGCTGCGCCGGGCGTTCGTCTCGGTCGCCGCGCCCCGCTCCGACGAGCATCTGGTCGGCTGGCGGGGCCGGTTGCTGCTGCTGCCGCTGCTGGCCCCGGCTCCGGCGTTGTTGCTGTCGATCCTGCTGGCCCTGCCGACCACCACCGGGCTGGTCCGGCGCGGCGGCTGGGCAGGCGCGCTCGGTGTGGTGCTGTCGTTCCTGGCGGTGTGGCTGGTGCTCACGCCGGTGCTGATGTGGGTGTTCCGAGTGGTCGGACCGGCCTCGCCGGACTGGCTCTCCACGCTGGCGCTGGGGTCCTTCACCGCCGCGAACCTGTCCGGCTTCCTGCACGGTTTCGTACTCTTCGCCTCGTTGCCACTCGACCTGGGCGTGCCCTTCGGCGGCCTGGTCGAGGTAGGTGCCGCCGTGGCGATCCTGCTCTGGCTCTACCTCTTCCACGTGATCGTGCTGGCTGGCTACTCCGCCACCCTCGCCCTCTCCTCCTGGCGCACCCGCCGCGCCAACCCTGTCGATCATGAGGTTAGCGGCACCAAAGTAGATCAAGACCGCCGCTAACCTCATGATCGACGAGGTCAGGGGCAGGAGCGGGCGGTAAGGGGCGGGTAGGGGTTAGGGTGCGGGGATGAGGGGTGCTGGGGTGCCGGGGCGGGCTGACGTGGTGATCGTCGGGTCGGGGCACAACGGGTTGGTGTCGGCGATTCTGCTGGCCCGGACCGGGTTGGACGTGCTGGTGCTGGAGGCCGCCGACGTGATCGGCGGGGCGACGCGGACCGAGAACCCGTTCCCGAAGGTGCTCGAACTGCGCCACTCCACCGGGTCCTACCTGCTCGGGCTGATGCCGCCGGAGCTGCTGGCCGCGCTCGACGTCCGGATCCCGGTGCTGCGCCGCGACCCGCACTATTTTCTACCCACCCCCGGCGGGGTCGGCTCGCCGTACCTACTCTTCGGCACCGACACGGTGGCCACCCGGGCGCAGCTCGCCGAATTCTTCTCCCCCGCCGACGCCGCCGCCGACGCGGCGTTGCAGGCCGAGTTGGCCGCGTTGCGCGAGGATCTCGCCCCGGCCTGGCTGGCCGAGCCGCTGAGCGTCGAGGAGACCGCCGACCGGTACGTCCGTCCCGAGCTTCGCCAGACCTTCGTCAATCTGGTACGCGGCTCCGTCGCCGACTACCTGGCCCGGTTCGACTTCCGCTCCGAGCTGCTGGTCAGCATGTACGCGGTCACCGACGGCCTGTCCGGGCTCAACGCCGGCCCCGACGACCCCGGCACCGGGCACAACTTCCTGGTCCACAACATGTGCCGGCTGCCCGGATCCGGCGGCACCTGGATGATCGCCGAGGGCGGCATGGGTACCGTGTCGCGGATCTTCGCCGACGCGGCCCGAGCCTCCGGCGCCCGGATCGTCACCGGAGCGGCGGTCACCGCGATCACCCTCGACGGTGGCGCCGCCAGCGGCGTGGTGCTCGCCGACGGACGCCAGATCGGCGCAGAGGTGGTGCTCGGGGCCTGCGACCCGTACCGCCTGATGGAGCTGCTGCCCGACGGCGCGCTGCCGACCACGCTCAGCGGACGGATGGCCGCCGTCCGGCGCACCGGCAGCACCCTCAAGCTGAACCTGGCGCTGCGTGGCCTGCCCCGCTTCTCCTGCCTGCCCGAGGGTGCGCCGAGCCCGTTCGGCTCGACAATCCACCTGTTGCCCGGCTCGGCGTCACTGAGCGGCGGCGCTGGCGAGTCACCGATGGCCGCGCTGCGCGCCATGTGGGCCGACGTGCAGGCCGGTCTGCTGCCCGACGAGCCGACAATCGAGTGGTACCTGCACACCACAGTGGACCCGTCGCTCGCCGACCCGGCCGGGCACCACTCGTCGGCGCTCTTCGTCCAGTCGGTGCCGTACGAGCTGGCCGGCACCACCTGGGACGCGGCACTGCCCGGTTACGTCGACAAGCTTGTCGGCATCTGCGAGCGCTACGCCCCCGGCACCGGCGACCTGATCGCCGACGCGGTGCCCCTGCCGCCGCCCGGCATCGAGGCGCACTTCGGCATCACCGGCGGCCACATCCACCACGTCGACAACACCGTCTCGTTCGCCGACCGGATGCCCTACGCCACAGGCGTCGACGGGGTGTACGCCGGTAGCGCCGGCTGTCACCCGGCCGGCAGCGTCATCGGTGCCGCCGGCCACAACGCCGCCCAGCGCATCCTCGCCGACCTAGGTCGTTGAGGCGGGAGCCTCTTCGCCGACCCGGTGGGCGCGGACCTTGTGGCCGACGCTTGTCAGGCACCGCCCGCTGGGCAGGTCGAACCGCCAGCCGTGCAGCTGGCAGGTGAGCTGGTCGCCGTCGACGATGCCGAACCGGCTCAGGTCCGCCTTCAGGTGCGGGCAGCGCCGCTGCACCACCCAGTCGCCGAGGGTGATGTCCTCGGCGTCCACAGCCCGCTCGTGCTCGTCGTACCAGCCCTCGGCGTACTGGAGACGCTCGGTGGACAGACACTTGAAGAAGGCGTAGACGAACTCGTTGTACTGCCCGATCCGGGCGGCGGAGAACCGGCAGGACAGGAAGAGCGAGTTGACCCAGTCCACCTCGCCGATGTGCAGCAGGTGCTCCACGAGGGCCCGCTCGGTACGGAACCGGTAGCGCACCTTCTCGTCGGCGTACGGCCGCACCTGCTTGCCGGGGAAGTCCACAACTATCGACTCGACGCTCTCACCGTCATAGCCGACCAGGTCGAAGCGGACCGGGCCGCCGACCCCCTTGGCCAGGTAGATCGACTCGTCGAGCAGCGGCTCGATGCGCCGCTTCAGCTCCTTGAGCACGTCCACCTCGGGGTGCCGCCAGGACGCCTTCTCCGCCTCGATGATGGGCCGCTTACGCTCGCGCATCTCCTCCAGGTGGGCGACCTTGTTGGCGAAGAACTCCTCCACCGGCTGCGGATGGGTGGTCGTCGCGCCGGAGGTGGTGACCTCGGTGACGCTGCCGGGCAGCAGCACGATGCCGTTGGTGCCGCCGACCTTCGCGTACTCGGCCAGGAACACCGACTGGTCGGGGAAGATGTTCCCCTCGTCGCCGAAGATGTCGTTGAACTGCCACAGCTCGTCGTCCAGGAAGCACGGCGGGCCGGCGATCGGGAAGACGTGGTCGGCCTTGAGGTCGTCGATGTAGCGCCAGGTACGGTCGAACTGCCGGTCCCGCTTCTGCTTGCCGAAGGCGGTCTTCGCCGCGTTCGGCAGTTCGTAGACCATCGGGTACCAGATCGCACCGGAGAACTGGAGCAGGTGCGCGTGCACGTGGCCCAACTCGGCGAAGGTGCTCAGGTCGGTCGGACGGGCGTCGTTCTGGTTGAGCAGCCGGACGCCGTCGTACTCCACCCAGAGCGAGGAGTCACCGATCGGGCCGTCGGTGGGGCTGGTCAGCGCCTGGATCATCACCTTGAGGCCGCCGTCCAGCTCGACGACCTCCTCGTTGCGGGTCTTCAGGAAGTTCGTGAAACCCAGCGCGCGGAACTCGTCCTCCATCTCCGAGGTGGGGAACTCGGGCAGCAGCACTGTGGCCTTCTTCGACACGTACCGCTTGAGGTGAGCCGCGTCGAAATGGTCCCGGTGCAGGTGGGAGATGTACAGGTAGTCGACGTCACCGAGGGCCTCCCAGTCGAGCTGGGAGTTGTCGGGGAACGGGAACCACGAGGCGAAGTAGGCCGGATTGACCCACGGGTCGCACAGGATGCTGCCCGCGGCCGTGTCGATCCGCATGCTCGCGTGCCCCGTACCGGTCACTCGCACCGCAGTTCCCCCTCAAAAAGACAATCAAGGTGTACGCCCCAGAACGCTACCGGAGGCAGTCTGGTCCTCGCCCCGCGACGCCGGTAGTGCCCTTCCACCCACCTGAGCGGGGCCCATCGGCCCTGGCCGGAAACCTTCGCGGGGGACGTGCCAGACTAGCCGGAGATCCGTTCCCGAGGAAGGACCGACAGTGGCAGGAAGCGAGCCGGTAACGTCGCCAGACCAGCACAAGCCCGGGCATCGTAAGGCCGGGCGGATCGGCGCGGTGCTCACCGCGTTCGCGCTGCTGGCCATGCTCTGCGGCAACCACGAGGGCAGGGTCGAGAACCTCTGGCTGATCGGTCTGGCCGCGTTGCTGCTGCTCATCGTGATCGGTGACGCGGTGCTGCGCCGCAACGGCCTGCGCTCCTGACGCACCTGTCGCCGCGCGACGGCCTGCGCACCTGAGGGACCGGGCCCCGCGTCGACCTGTCGACCCGCCGTCGCACCCACCTGGACGACGACGCGCGAGGGCCCGCCCCGGTAGCCGGCGGCGGGCCCTCGCGCGTCGATGTCTGTCAGCGCCGAATCGTCAGCGGCCGAAGAGGATGTCCTGCACGTTCTTCAGTGCGGCGTCGACCTCGGCCTCGAAGTAGCCACCCTGCACCAGGCCGAAGCGCAGCGTGTCCAGGTCCTTCGGGTTCACCGGCATCTGGTTGCGCCCGGCCATCCCGCCGAGCAGCGACTCGAAGAACCGGTCCACCTGGTCAGGGTCGTACCCGCTGCCGAAACGACGGACCTGGAAGCTGCGCCGGATCTGGTCCACCCGGTAGAGGTCGCTGCCGGGTGGGCCGGCCATCGGCGGCCCACCCATCGACGGTCCGGCCATCGCCGGAGGGCCGCCCATCGGGGGCCCGCCAAGCGCCTGCTGCGGCATGCCGGGAGGCCCGGCCGGGCCACGGCGCGGGTCCCGGTCCGGCAGCCGGATCTCGGCGGTCATGTCGGTGCGGCCGTGCCGACCCGCCTCGAACCCGTCGAAGCGCTGCTCGTCCGGCGGACCGTAACCGCCGGGAGCGTCCGGGGGTCCGTAACCACCGGGGCCGTCGGGCGGGCCGTAACCGCCCGGGCCGTCCGGCGGGCCGTAGCCGCCGGGGCCGGCAGGCAGACCACGCGGCGGGGGCCCGCCGTGGCCCATGCCGCCGGGAGGACCCATCGGCGCACCCGGACCCATCGGGGCGGCGGCACCGCGCGGGCCGTCATAACCACCCCGGGGAGCATTGTCGTACCCACCGGCGAAGGCACCTGTCGGCTCGTCGTAGCGGCCGTAGGGCGGCCCGGCCTGTGCCGGCATCGCCCGGGGCGGCATCGGCGGCTGCGGCACCGGGGACATGCCACGGTCCTCGCGCATGCCGGGACCCATCCGCTCCAGCGGCCCCATCCGGCCATCGCCACGGCCGGCCACGCCGCCGCGCTCCTCCAGCTCCGCCAGCTGCCGCTCGACCCGGTCGAGGTGCAGGTCGACCTGCCACTCGTCGTAGCCGTTGAAGCGAACCCGGAAGACGACGTCATGGACCTCCTGCGAGGCCACCGGCGCTCCGACCGGCTGGCCGGCGAGTGTCGCCTCGACCCGGTCCAGGAAGGCGTCCACCTCGTCAACCTTGTATCCCCGGCGGAGCGCCTTACGCCGGAAACGCTGACCCTGACTCGCCACTATGTCTCCTGGTCTCGTTCGCCACGCCCGGTCACGCCGTCATCTCCCCGGCCGGGTCAGTGCCACTGTCCTCCGCGGCGGCCAGCTGCCCACATGCTCCGTCGATCTCGCGACCTCGGGTGTCCCGCACCGTGGTGGACACCCCGGCGTCGCGCAACCGCCGGACGAACTCCCGCTCGACCGGCTTCGGGCTCGCGTCCCAGCGGCTGCCCGGAGTCGGGTTGAGCGGGATCAGGTTCACGTGGGCCAGCTTGCCGGCCAGCAGCCGGCCGAGCAGGTCAGCTCGCCACGGCTGGTCGTTCACGTCCTTGATCATCGCGTACTCGATCGACACACGACGGCCCGTACGGGCCGCGTAGGCCCAGGCTGCGTCCAGCACCTCGGACACCTTCCAGCGCTGGTTGACCGGCACGAGTTCGTCGCGCAGCTCATCATCGGGGGCGTGCAGCGACAACGCAAGAGTCACGGAGAGGTCTTCGCTGGCCAGTCGGTGGATGGCCGGCACCAGCCCGACCGTGGAAACGGTGATGTGCCGCTGTGACAGGCCGAGACCCTCGGGTGCCGGCGCGACCAGGCGGCGGATCGCCGCGATCACCCTGTTGTAGTTCGCCAGGGGCTCGCCCATGCCCATGAAGACCACGTGCGACAGCCTCGGCGGTGACCCCGCTACCTTGCCGGAGGCGGCCACGCCGGCCAGGTAGACCGCCTGGTCGACGATCTCGGCGGTGGAGAGGTTACGGGTCAGGCCGGCCTGGCCCGTCGCGCAGAACGGGCAGGCCATGCCGCAGCCGGCCTGGCTGGAGATGCAGACGGTGACCCGGTCCGGGTAGCCCATCAGCACGCTCTCCACCAGCGACCCGTCGTGCAACCGCCACAGCGCCTTGCGGGTGGCGCCGTCGTCGCAGGCCAGCTCGCGTACCGGGGTGAGCAGCCGGGGCAGCAGCTGGTCGGCGAGGCGCTCGCGGGACGACGCCGGCAGATCGGTCATCAGCGCGGGGTCGCGCACCAGCCGGCCGAAGTAGTGGGTGGAGATCTGCCGGGCCCGGAACGCGGACTCGCCCAACGTCGTGACCAGGTCCTTGCGGCCGGCCAGGTCGAGGTCGGCGAGGTGCTGCGGTGGCATTGCCGCCCGGCGCGCACCTGGCGCGTCCGGGTCGACCGGGATCAGGGGAAGACTCGTCATGGCACGTCCAGTCTGGCACGCCCGGCCCGGAACGCACCTGTGCGGAGGTGCCGGATCCGCTCCCGCCTCGTCCGCGCCCCGGTTCCGCCGGCGTGGGCCATGCCTCAGTTCACCGCCGGAACGAGCACCACGAGCAACAGGTACGCCGTCGGCACCGCGAACAGGACGGAATCGAGCCGGTCCATCAGGCCGCCGTGGCCGGGTAGCAGGTTGCTCATGTCCTTCACGCCGAGATCGCGCTTGATCATAGATTCGGCGAGGTCGCCGAGGACCGCGGCGCCCGAGACCGCCACCCCGAAGACGGCACCCCACCAGGGCGCGACGTCGAACAGCGCCCAGAGCAGCACGGCACTGCCCAGCGCCGCGGCACCTACCGAGCCGGCGAAGCCCTCCCAGGACTTCTTGGGGCTGATCGTCGGGGCCATCGGGCGCTTGCCGAAGTTGGCGCCGGCCGCGTACCCGCCGGTGTCGGAGAGCACCACCGCCACCAGCGTCACCAGTACCCGCAGCGCCCCGTCACCGGGCGAGGACGCGAGCAGGGCGGCGAAACCACCGAGGAACGGCACGTACACCGAGATCAGGGTCACCGCTGTCATGTCGCGCCGGAGGTTGGCCGTACCGTCGCCGAGCCGCCAGACCAGGGTGCCCGCGACGGTGACCAGGAGACCGAGCAGGAGCGCGTCCAGCCCGGCGAACCAGGCAAGGGTGACGGTGAGTACTCCGCCGGCGACGAGGGGCACCAGCGGCACCTCGGCGCCGCCACGGCGTACCGCGCGGGACATCTCCCAGATGCCGACGCCGAACGCGGCGACGAGCACCAGCAGGAACGCCGGGGTGTACAGGAACAGCGGCAGCAGGACCACCGCACCCAGGCCGACCCCGACCGAGATGGCCGCCGGCAGGTTCCGCCCGGCCCGGCTCGCGCTCTGCTGGGTGGCCGGGCGGCCGGCACCGGCCCGACGCCGGCCACGGTGGCGTCGACCCGGCGCGTCCGTCGCGTCGGCCGGTGCCGCCTCAGGGTCCGCGTCGCCGGGCGGCACTGCGGCGAGCTGGGTGGTGGGTGCGTCGCCGTGCTCCAGGCCGGGTCCGACCCGTACCGGCGTCAGCTGGGTGGTGGGGGCGTCGTCGTGGTCCCGACCGTCACCGACCCGAACCGGCGCGATCTGGGCGGTGGGTGCGTCGCCGTGCTCCAGGTCGCGGGCTCCGTTGCGCCCGTTCGGCGGCTGGTCCCAGCCGGCAGGTGGGTGTCCGTTCCGGCCTTCCTGGGCGGGCCGGTCGCCGACGTACCGGCCGCGGCCCCACGGACCGGGCTCGACGTCCGGGTCCGGCCAGGGCAGCGAGGTGGGGCGGTCCGGGCGATCCCAGTCACGGGCCTCGGCGCCGCCGTAGGGGTCGAGGTGGGACATCACGCACCAGGGGGGAGCGGTACGAGATCCACCACTTGACGCACAACCACTACCATCCCCTACCCGCGCGAGGCGCTCCGTCTGATGTGCCGGCCTGTCGGCTGGCCGATCCCCACCGTTCACCGTCGGGTCACCGGGAATCGTGCCGAGCCTACTGCACCCACCCGCCCGGAGGGACGTACCGGTGCCCGCCCCCGCCACCTTGATCATGAAGTTGTCACCACGCCACGCCGGTGGCGGCGGCGGCAACTTCATGATCAAGCAGGCGATGACCTGGGCATCAGACTTCCAGGAGTTCGGACTCCTTGTGCTTGACCAGCTCGTCGACGTGGGCCACGTAGCGCTGGGTCAGGTCGTCCAGTTCCTTCTCCGCGCGCCGACCCTCGTCCTCGCCGACCTCGCCGTCCTTGACGAGCCGGTCCAGCTCCTCCTTGCCCTTGCGGCGGATGTTGCGGATGGCGACCTTCCCCTCCTCACCCTTGTGCCGGGCCACCTTGATCATGTCGCGGCGGCGCTCCTCGGTCATCTGCGGGAGCAGGATGCGCAGTTGGTTGCCCTCGTTGTTCGGGTTGACCCCGAGGTCCGAGTCGCGGATCGCCTTCTCCATGGCGTTGATCTGCGAGTTGTCGTACGGCTTGATGATGGCCATCCGGGGCTCGGGGACGGCCACCGACGCCATCTGCGTCAGCGGGGTCGGGCTGCCGTAGTAGTCGATGATGATCTTGGAGAACATGGCCGGAGTCGCGCGGCCGGTGCGGATGGCGCCGAACTCCTCCTTGGCGTGCTCGACCGCACGCTCCATCTTCTCCTCGGCCTCGAGGAGGGTGTCGTCGATCACCTGTCTCCTCGCCTCCTTCTTGTGCTCGTCGTGGGCTTGTCGGGTCACCGGGACCGCCGGGATCACCGTCGGCGGTCGCGCTCAGGTGGTGATCAGCGTGCCGATCTTGTCGCCACCCACGGCCCGGACGATTGTGTCGTCGCCCTGCGCGCCGAAGACCAGCATCGGCAGGCCGTTCTCCATGCAGAGGCTGAAGGCGGCCGCGTCGGCGACCCGGAGGTTGCGGCGCAGCACCTCGGAGAAGGTGATCGAGTCGAACTTGCTGGCGGTCGGATCGATCCGGGGGTCGGCCGTGTAGACGCCGTCCACCCCGTTCTTGCTCATCAGCACGACGTCCGCGTGGATCTCCAGCGCGCGCTGGGCGGCCACCGTGTCGGTGGAGAAGTACGGCATGCCCGCGCCGGCGCCGAAGATGACCACCCGACCCTTCTCCAGGTGCCGGATCGCCCGCAACGGGATGTACGGCTCAGCCACCTGGGCCATCGTGATGGCGCTCTGTACGCGGGTCTCGATGCCCTCCTTCTCCAGGAAGTCCTGGAGGGCCAGGCAGTTCATCACCGTGCCGAGCATGCCCATGTAGTCCGCCCGGGCGCGGTCCATGCCCCGCTTCTGCAACTCCGCGCCGCGGAAGAAGTTGCCGCCGCCGACCACCACTGAGACCTGCACACCACGGCGTACCACTGTGGCGATCTGCCGGGCGATGGCCTGCACCACGTCCGGGTCGACGCCGATCGCGCCGCCGCCGAACACCTCGCCGGACAGCTTCAACACCACCCGCCGGGCCCGGCCGGGCGGTGGTGCCGTCGGATCGTCCGCCGCCAACGTCCGGTCACTCACAACCTGCGTCATCCGCCCGTCCTTCCCCCACTGGCGCGCTCAGGTGCGCGTACCTGCCGCTGCCGACCTTATGGGACGAGGAGGCCGCGGTGTGTGTCGCGTACACCGGCGGCCTCCTCGTCTAGTCGTTGCTCCCAGCCCACGGGCGCGGTGCGCCCGAGCCGGCTCAGGCCTGGCCGACCTCGAACCGCACGAAGCCGGTGACCTCGATGCCGGCCTCGGCCAGCACCTGCTTCACCGTCTTCTTGTTGTCGGTGACCGAGGACTGCTCCAGCAGGACGAAGTCCTTGAAGAAGGAGTTGACCCGGCCCTCGACGATCTTCGGCAGCGCGGCCTCGGGCTTGTTCTCCTCGCGGGCGGTCTGCTCGGCGATGCGCCGCTCGGACTCGACGACCTCGGCCGGCACCTCATCGCGGGTGAGGTACTGCGGCCGCATCGCGGCGATCTGCATCGCCGCGCCGCGCGCGTCGGCGTCGCCCGCCTCGTCGGTCTTGCCGGCGTACTGCACGAGCACGCCGACCGCCGGGGGCAGGTCCTGCGCCTTGCGGTGCAGGTAGACAGCGACGGTGCCGTCGAGCTTGGCGAACCGGTTGAGCACCAGCTTCTCGCCGATCTTGGCGGACTGCTCCTGGACCAGGTCGGCGACGGGACGACCGTCGATCTCGCTGGCCAGCAGTTCCTCGGCGCTGCTCGCGCCGGAGCGCTCGCCGTGCTCGACCAGCTGCTGCGCCAGCGCGATGAAGGCATCGTTCTTGGCGACGAAGTCGGTCTCGCAGTTGAGTTCGAGCAGCGCCTTGCCGGAGTGCGCGATCAGACCGTTCGCGGCGGTCCGGCCGGCCCGCTTGCCGACGTCCTTGGCGCCCTTGACGCGCAGGATCTCGACGGCCTTGTCGAAGTCGCCCTCGGCCTCGGTCAGCGCCTTCTTGCTGTCCATCATGCCGGCGCCGGTCAGGTCGCGGAGCTTCTTGACGTCCGCGGCGGTGATCTGGGACATGGCTCTCTCTTCGGTGTTGAGACTGCGTGGAATGGTCTGCGGTGACGATTACCCGGTTCCGAGAGGTTCGTGCCCGGTCTACCCGCCGCCGGTCACCGTCAGCGGAACGGACGGTGACCGGACGGCGGCACGATCACTGACCGGAGACGGCGGCCGGCTGCTCGGCGGCCGGCTGCTCGGCGGCGGGCTGCTCGGTCGCCGGCTGCTCGGCCGCGGGCTGCTCGTCGGCCTTCTTCGGCTCCTCGAGCAGCTCGCGCTCCCACTCGGCCAGCGGCTCGTCGGTGGCGACACCCGCCTCGGGCTTCTCGTCGCCACCCCGACGACGACCGGAGCGGGCGATCAGACCGTCGGCCACGGCGGCGGCGACGACCCTGGTCAGCAGCTCGGCCGAGCGGATCGCGTCGTCGTTGCCCGGGATCGGGAAGTCGACCTCGTCCGGATCGCAGTTGGTGTCGAGCACGGCGATCACCGGGATGCCCAGCTTGCGGGCCTCGTCGACGGCGATGTGCTCCTTCTTGGTGTCGACCACCCAGACCGCGGCCGGAAGCTTCTGCATGTCCCGCAGGCCGCCCAGGGTACGGGTCAGCTTGATCTTCTCGCGGGAGAGCTGCAGGGTCTCCTTCTTGGTGTAACCGGCGGCGGTGCCGCTGAGGTCACCGAGGGCCTCCAGCTCCTTCATCCGCTGCAGCCGCTTGTACACCGTCTGGAAGTTGGTCAGCATGCCACCGAGCCAGCGGTGGTTGACGTACGGCTGACCGACCCGCGTCGCCTGCTCGGCGATCGCCTCCTGGGCCTGCTTCTTGGTGCCGACGAAGAGGATGCTGCCACCCTCGGCCACCGTGTTGCGCACAAACTCGTACGCCTTCTCGATGTAGTCGAGAGTCTGGCGGAGGTCGATGATGTAGATGCCGTTACGCTCGGTGAAGATGAAGCGCTTCATCTTCGGGTTCCAGCGCCGGGTCTGGTGCCCGAAGTGAACACCGCTCTCCAGCAGCTGACGCATGGTCACGACGGCCATGATTCGTACTCCTTGCGGTCCCTGGTTGTCCCGCCCGGCCGGCGGCCGGGCGTCCTGGTGCCCGGTCGTCGACCATGATGGGCCCGACCGGGTCGGGACCAGGGAGGCCGCCGCCACACGACGACTCGTGAGGAGGGCACGCGAGGTCGACCGCACGAGGCGGTCGCCGGTTGACCAGTGTACGCGCCCGCCCGGCCGATCCACGCCCGGGTGCGGCGAGACCCCCGCAGCCGACGGCCACGTCCCGCTCAGCGCGGTGGCGCGAACCAGCTCAGCGCGGTGGTGCCAACCCCGCTCAGCCGGCGGCGAGCGCGGCCACCAGGAAGAGCGCCAAACCGACCGTCAGGTACGCGGTCGGCGGTCGCAGCCACCCCCGCGCGCCGTCGGTGAGCGAGAACCCGGTCGTCCGCAGCCCGTAGAGGCCGGCCGCGAAGATCGGCAAACCACAGACCAGGAACGTTCCGGCAAGCACGTCCCCGGCGTCGACCGGGTCGGCGGTCGCGCCGTGCAGCAGCACCCGCACCGCGGGCAACTCGAAGATCACGACCAGCACGGCGAAGATCACCGCGAGCACTGGTCGTCGCGTCCGGTAGACGCCGTCCCCGGCCGGCACGCCCGGCTGGACGCCACCCGCCGGGATGCCACCGGGCTGGATGCCAGCCGCCGGAACACCGCTCGTCTGGTAGCCGGGTGCCAGATGGCCGGCCGTCGGATGACCGGGCCCGGCGGCGGGCCCGGGCGGCACCTCGCCCACCGGAGGTTCCCCCCGGGGTGCCACCGAGGGCACCGGGCCGGTCGGCTGCTCCAGCGGATTGGTCACCTCGGGCCCCCGCTTGGCCTCGACGATCGGGTACCCGGCCAGCGCGACGCGGGTCGGATCCGCCGACAACGGCGTACCGCCGCTGGTCGGCCCCACCTCGCGCGCGGCACGCCGGCCCGGGCGATCGGCAGGCAACTCACCGGAGATCTCCGGGTCCGCCGGTTCCGCCCGGCGGGACCGCGACGCCCGGTAGCGCTCGGTCTCCGTCGCGACGTCCCCGAGCGGGTCGGCCAGCGCGGGGCGTCGGGGCGAGCCGTACCTGTCGTCGTCACCACGTTGCTCGGGTACGGCGCGCAGCTCGTCACCGGGGTACTGCCCGTCTCCGGCCGGGCGCCACTGCGGGTCGGCGTAGCCGCGGTCATGATCACCCGGGTACCACCGCGACTCCTGGTCGTCGGGGAAGCTGCGTCGTCCGTCCACGCCGGCACCGTATGCGACCGACGGCTCGTGCGCCATCTGGCCGGGCCCCCTGACCAGCCCAGGAACGCCACCAATAGCACATCCAGGGCTTGATCGTCCGCTCGTCCACAACAGCCTCGGTTGTCCACAGGCGCTCGTGACGGGGTCGCCGCGCGTCCTCGTCAGCGAGCAGGGTGCCGGTCATGACCAAGCGGAACCAGGCGGTCGGCGGGTACGGGGAACGCTGCGCCGTACGACACCTGATCGAGGCGGGGTTGCGTCCGGTGGCCCGCAACTGGCGCTGCCCCACCGGAGAGATCGACATCATCGCCTGGGACGGGGCGGTGCTCGCCTTCTGCGAGGTGAAGACGCGACGCACCACGGCCTTCGGCAGCCCGGCCGAGGCGGTGGTGCCCCGCAAGGCGCGTCGGCTTCGCAGGCTCGCCGCCGCCTGGCTGGCCACCACAGGTACCACCGCCGAGGAGGTCCGCTTCGACGTCATCTCGGTGCTGGTGCCCCGCAGCGGCCGGGCACGCGTCGAGCACGTCAAGGACGCGTTCCGGTGAGCGGGCGCGACCTCCGGCTCCCGGCCAGGGCGCCCGGCAGCGGCACCGTGCCCGGCGAGGTGGCGCGATGAGCTACGCCCGGGTGCTCTGCGTCGGACTGGTCGGGGTGACCGGGCATCTGGTCGAGGTGGAGGTGGACCTGGCGGCCGGCCTGCCCGGCGTGGTGATCTCCGGGTTGCCCGACACCGCCCTGCACGAAGCGCGCGACCGGGTCCGGGCAGCAGTGGTCAACTCCGGTCAACGGTGGCCGAACCGCCGGATCACCCTCAACCTGCTGCCGGCCACCCTGCCCAAGTTCGGTTCGGCGTTCGACCTGGCGATCGCGGTGGCCCTGCTCGGCGGCTCCGGCGAGCTTCCGCTGCTGCCGCTGGACGGCGTGGCGGTCCTCGGGGAGTTGGGCCTGGACGGGACCGTGCGACCGGTCCGGGGCGTACTGCCGATGGTCGCCGCGGCGGCGCAGGCCGGCGTCCAACGGGTGATCGTCCCGGCCGGCAACACCGCCGAGGCGGCGGTCGTCCCCGGTTTGCTGGTACGCGGCGTGGACACCCTGCACCGGCTGGTCGCCTTCGTCCGCGACGGCACCCCGCTGATCGAACCGCCGCTCGACGCTCCGCCGCCGGCCGCACCCGGTCCCGACCTGGCCGAGGTCGCCGGGCAGAGCCTGGGCCGGCGGGCCGTGGAGGTCGCCGCCGCCGGTGGGCACCACCTGGCACTCATCGGCCCACCGGGAGCCGGCAAGACGATGCTCGCCGAGCGTCTGCCGTCGATCCTGCCGGAGCTGGACGACGAGGCCGCCCTGGAGGTCACCGCGCTGCACTCGATCGCCGGGCTGTTGCCGCCGGGCGGTCGGTTGATCCGACGTCCACCGTTCCAGGCACCGCACCACACCGCGACGGTTCCCTCGATCGTCGGCGGCGGCTCGGGGCTCGCCCGCCCCGGTGCGATCTCACTTGCCCACCGTGGGGTGCTGCTGATGGACGAGGCACCCGAGTTCAGCAAGGCGGCGCTTGAGGCGTTGCGTCAGCCGCTGGAGCATGGCCGGGTACTGCTCACCCGTAGCCGGGGCAGTGCCGAGTACCCCGCCCGCGCCCAACTGGTCCTCGCCGCCAATCCGTGCCCGTGTGCGAATCCGGCCGGCGACGACCGCTGCGAGTGTCCCCCGCTTGCCCGTCGTCGTTACCTCAGCCGACTCTCCGGTCCGCTGCTCGACCGGATCGACCTCCAGGTACGGCTGTCGCCGATGCGCGCGGCCGAGCTGATGGAGACAGGCAGCCACGAGTCCTCCGCCGTGGTAGCCCGTCGGGTGGCGGCGGCACGGGCCGCGGCGGCCGAGCGCTGGGCACCGCTGGGCCGGCGGCTCAACGCCGAGATACCCGGGCCGGACCTACGTCGGACGCCGTGGCGGCTACCCGGCCGGGTCACCGTCGAGCTGCGGTCCCGGCTCGACTCCGGGTCGCTCTCCGCCCGCGGCTTCGACCGCGTCGTCCGACTCGCCTGGACGATCGCCGACCTCGACGGGCGGGCCCGGCCGGACACGGGCGACGTCGCCGAGGCCATCACGCTCAGGACGGGAGAGGGCACGTGAGCACGCACGACGAGTTGATTCTGGCGCGGGTGGCGTTGACCTGGCTGGCCGAACCGGGCACGCGGTCGGTGTACGGCCTTGTCGACGAGTTCGGCCCGGTGGCCACGCTGGACCTGCTGCTCGACGGCGGGGCACCCCAGCAGGCGCTGCGCGAGTCGGTGGCGGCCCGCAGCCGGGCCGGCGACGCCAGGGTGGTCGCCGCCGAGGCGCTGCACCGTGCCGACCGGCTCGGTGTCCGGGTCGTCATCCCCGGCGACGACGAGTGGCCCGGGACAGTGGAGCAACTGCGCACGCTCCGCCTGTCCGACGCCCGCCGCCGGGTGGACACCGAGACCGCGCCGCCGCTCTGTTTCTGGGTACGCGGGTCGTGGCCGCTGGCCGAGGCGCTGGACCGGTCCGTGGCGGTGGTGGGGGCACGCGCCGCCACCGCGTACGGCACCCACATCGCCACGGATCTGGGCTACGGACTGGCGGACCGGGACTGGACTGTCGTCTCCGGCGGCGCGTTCGGCATCGATGCCGCCGCGCACCGCGGGGCGCTGACCGCCGGCGGGCTCACCGTCGCGGTGCTCGCCTGCGGTGTGGACCGTGCCTACCCGATGGGAAACGCCGCCCTGTTCGACCGGATCGCCGACACCGGTCTGCTGGTCAGCGAATGGCCGCCGGGTGCGGAGCCGCTGCGTCCCCGCTTTCTCATCCGCAACCGGGTGATCGCGGCGGGCACCCGGGGCACCGTGCTCGTCGAGGCGGCGGCCCGAAGCGGCGCGACGCAGACCACCCGACGCGCCCTCGCCCTGGGCCGACCGGCGATGGTGGTACCGGGCCCGGTCACCTCGGCGATGTCGGTGGGTGCCCACGAGGTGCTTCGGGTAGATCCGAATGCGCGGCTGGTGACCGGCCTCGCCCAGGTGCTGGAGGAAGTGGGCCGGATCGGCGAGCTCGCCCCGGTGCCGCGTGGGCCCGAACGACCCACCGATCTGCTCGACGACGACGCCCGGTCGATCGTGGAGGCGATGCCGCGACGCGGTCGGGTGGGTGTGGACGCCCTCGCCGCGCGGGCCGGCCTCGCCGTCCGCACGGTGCTGCGCAAGCTGCCGCTGCTGGAGGAGTTGACGCTCGTGGTGCGCCGCGACGACGGCTACGCCCTGGTCACGCCGAGCCGGCGGAGGGCACCGGTCCGCCCCGGTCATGCCGGCGAGCAGTCGGATCGGCGCTGACCTGACGCCACCAGGGCCTGCTCGGCGCGCATCCGCATCACCCGCCTGATCGGCGGTCGGCGTAGGACATGCCGCCTGTTCGCCGTCCGGGCGTCGCGATCGTAGGGTGGTTCCCGTGGGCAGCATCGGCGGGCAGGGGCGGGCCGCCAGCAGCACCCGGGCGACGCACGACGCGCTGCCGGCGCCGCTGCGGGACGCGGTGGACGAGTTCGCGGAGTACCTCGCCTCGGTCCGTAACCGCTCGGCGCACACGGTGCGGGCGTACGTCGCCGATGCGGTGTCGCTGTTGGATCATGCTCGACGGATGGGCTGCACCGAGGTGGCCGAGCTGAGCCTCGACACGGTACGCAGCTGGTTGGCCCGGCAACGCACGACAGGTGCCGCCCGCACCTCGCTGGCCCGCCGGGCGGCCACGGCCCGGACCTTCAGCACCTGGGCCCACCGGACGGGGTTGCTGCCCACCGACGTCGCCGCCACGCTGGCCAGCCCTCGGCCGCGCCGGACGCTGCCCACGGTGCTCCGTCCCGAGCAGGCGGCACTGCTCGTCGAGAAGCCCGCACGCCGTCCGGCCACGCCCTCACCGATCGGGCCGACACCTGCCGGGTCCGCAGCGGGCACCGATTCGGCGACCGCCGAAGGCTCACCGGTGACCGGTGCGTCCGACCGCACCGGGGAGGCGGTACGACTGCGCGACCGGATGCTGCTCGAACTGCTCTACGGCACCGGGGTACGGGTCAGCGAGGCGTGCGGAATCGACACTGCCGACGTCGACCAGAATCGGCGGGTGGTCCGGGTACACGGTAAGGGTGGGCGGGAGCGGACGGTGCCGTACGGGCTGCCCGCGCAACGGGCCCTCGATGACTGGCTGCGGCACGGGCGGCCGGTGCTGGCGGTCCCCGATTCCCCTGATGCGCTGTTGCTCGGTGCCCGCGGCGGCCGGCTGCATCCGACCACGGCCCGCCGGATCGTCGGCGACTGGGCCGAGGCGGCCGGGTTGTCCCGGACCAGTCCGCACGCGCTGCGCCACTCTGCCGCCACCCACCTGCTCGAAGGCGGGGCGGACCTCCGGGCGGTGCAGGAGCTGCTGGGGCACTCCTCGCTCGCCAGCACCCAGATCTACACCCATGTCTCGGTGGAACGACTCCGGGCCGCCTACCGTCAGGCCCACCCCCGCGCCTGACCTGCCCCGGAGAGGTGCCTGAGGAACCGGCACGGGGCCTGACCGGTGACGGGGGGCAAGCTCCGCCGGCCACGCCGGCCACGCCGGGCACGGCGGTTACGATCATCAGGTGAGCGTCCCGCCGCCGCCCGAACCGATCACGGGCGCCCGCCTGCTCTTCTCCCTCGACCCGGCGGTCAGTCACCTCAACCACGGTGCCTTCGGGGCGGTGCCGATCGTGGCGCAGCGGGCCCAGCAGCGGCTGCGCGACGAGATGGAGGCCGACCCGCTCCGGTTTTTCACGCAGGGCCTGGCCGACCGGGTCGCGCACACCCGCCGGCATCTGGCCAACTTCCTCGGCGCCGATCCCGACGGCACCACCCTGACCACGAACACCACCACCGGCGTCGCGGTGGTGCTCCAGTCGCTGGGGCTGCGTGCCGGTGACGAGGTGCTCACCACCGACCACGGCTACGGTGCGGTCGACCTCTCGATCCGCCGGGAGTGCCGTCGCACCGGGGCGACGCACCGGGCCCTGCGGGTGCCGTTGACCGCCACCGACGAGCAGGTGGTGCAGATCGTGCGGGACGGGCTGCGTCCGGGCCGTACCCGCCTGCTGGTGGTGGACCAGATCACCTCGGCAACGGCCCGACTGTTCCCGGTCGCTGCGATCGTCGGCGTGGCCGGGGAGCACGGCGTGCCGGTGCTTGTCGACGCCGCACACGCGCCGGGGATGCTGCCGGCGTCGGTAAGCAGCATCGGAGCCGACTTCTGGGTCGGCAACCTGCACAAGTGGGGGTACGCCCCGCGTGGCACGGCGGTGCTCGTGGTGACACCGCGATGGCGGGACCGGATCGAGCCGCTCGTGGTCTCCTGGGAGCAGGAGTCGGGGTTCCCGGCTCGCCTGGAGTGGCAGGGCACGTCGGACTACACGGCCTGGTTGAGTGCCCCGGCGGGTCTCTACACGTTGCGCAGTCTCGGCGTCGACCGGGTACGCGCGCACAACGCCGGACTGGCCGCGTACGGGCAACGGGTGGTGGGGGACGCGCTCGGCGTGCCACCGACCGACCTGCCCGACCCCGGCGGACCGGCGGTCGCCATGCGACTCGTCCCGTTGCCGGCGGGGCTCGCCACGACCCTCGACGGTGCCCGCGCGTTGCAGACCCGCATCGCCGAGCGGCTCGCCACCCAGGTCGCGATCATGGCGTGGGACGGCCGAGGGTGGTTGCGGCTGTGCGGTCAGGTCTACAACGCGCCCGAGGAGTACCAGCGCCTCGCCGTGCGGCTGCCCGGCCTGCTCGCCCAGCGTTGAGCGGACGCACCCGACCGGCGGCGTGCTCGTCGAGCGGCAGGAGCCGGACCCGGCCGAGGCCGAGCAGGGCCAGCGGGTCGAGATAGTCGTCTCCTCGGCGCAGACCCCAGTGCAGGCACGCGGTGCCGGGACAGCCGGGGTGCCCGGGCAGCAGGGTGCCCAGGGGCGCTCCGGTCGGCACCGTCGTGCCTGCCGTGACGGCCGGTTGGACCGGTTCGTAGGTGGTCCGTAGGCCGTCGGCGTGCCCGACGGTGACCACCGGCCGGTCGGCCACCATGCCGGCGAAGAGGATGGTGCCGGCGCCGGCCGCCCGGATCGTGGCGGCCGCGGGGGCGAGCAGGTCGACCCCCCGGTGGCCGGGTAGCCACGGCCGGGGCGGCGGGTCGAATCTGCGTACCGGCTGCGGCTTTCCGTCGACCGGCCAGCGGAACAAGCCGGCGTCGGCGGTCTGCTTCGCGCTGTCGACAGGCCCCCACGACGGCGCGACGCCGCCGATGTCGGTCGTACCACCCGCCTGCGGCGCGGCGGGCGGGAACGACAGCCCGCTCGGCATGGCCGGAGACGGCGACCATCCGCTCGCCCCACCCTCCGGTGCGGGTGGTGCCAGCAGCAGGAGCGTGGTGAGCCCGGCGAGTATCGACATTTGTCGCATGCGGTCGAGCCTGGACGGTTCCGCCGGCTGCCACCGCCCCGGACGCCACACCTGTGGACGACGGGACGTCCTGTGGACAGTCCACATCGAGCGGGACGATCTGCTATGAGCGGTGGCCGGGTACCTCAGCGCGTGGCTGGCGACGGTTACGGCCGGTGCACTGTGGACGAAGCGGTACGGACGATCGCAGCGGGTGGGGGGCCCGCCGTCGCCGCCCTCAGGGGTACGCGGTTCAGCCGCCGAAACCGGAGTCGGCCGGCAGGGAGATGTCCGGCTTCTCCAACTCCTCGACGTTCACATCCTTGAAAGTCATTACCCGGACATTCTTCACGAACCGGGCGGGACGGTACATGTCCCAGACCCAGGCGTCGTGCATCTCGACCTCGAAGTAGACCTCGCCGTCGGAGTTGCGCACGTGCAGGTCGACCTGGTTGGCCAGGTAGAACCGGCGCTCGGTCTCCACCACGTAGGAGAACTGGCGGACGATGTCGCGGTACTCCCGGTAGAGCTGGAGCTCCATCTCGGTCTCGTACTTCTCGAGATCTTCCGCGCTCATCGCACTCCGCCTTCCATGACCACATCTTCCCCCACCGGCGCCGAAGGCCGAGGCTGCTCGCCCAACGCCACGCCGACGGTACCCCCTGCGGCGCCCGAGCGCTCCATCGGCTCTTCCCGACTTGCGCCGAGCGGTCGCCGGGAGCGGGGTGGCCGGCCTTCGAGCCCGGAGACAGCTGCCACGTTCACGTACGAGAAACGGTGCTCCCGGCACGGCCCATGCTCGCGCAGGGCGGCGGTGTGCTCGGCGGTGATGTACCCCTTGTGCTCGGCGAACCCGTAGCCGGGATGCTCGGCGTCCAGATCCACCATGATCCGGTCCCGGGTGACCTTCGCCAGCACGCTCGCCGCCGCCACGCAGGCGGCCACCCGGTCACCCTTCCACACCGCGAGCCCGGGAACGCCCAGGCCGTCGACACCGAACCCGTCGGTCAACACGTACTCCGGCCGAACCGTCAGCAGGGCCAGCGCCCGCCGCATCGCGGCCAGATTGCACACGTGCAACCCCCGGGCGTCGACCTCGTCGGCCGGGATGACCACCACGGCGTACGCCAGCGCCCGCTCCACCACCTCGTCGTGGATCCGTTCCCGGCTGGCCGGGGTCAGCAACTTGGAGTCGGCCAGCCCGTCGATCTCACCACGCCGGCCCTCCGGCAGCACCACGGCGGCGGCGACCAACGGGCCCGCGCAGGCACCGCGACCAGCCTCGTCAGCACCGGCGACGTACCGGAAACCGCGCCGTTGCAGGGCCCGCTCCAGGGCGTAGAGGCCGGCCTCCCGGCGTATCACGGTGCGTGGTGGAGTCAGCATGCCCGTCCCTCGATGACTGCCGTCGTACCTGTCAACGCGCGGGCCAGCACCGCTGCGAGGTCAACCGGGAAGCAACGCTCCCCGGTGTCGCGCAACTCGTCCGCCGACCACCACCGGTGAGCGTCGACGCTGCCCCGCTCCACCTCGCTGAAACCCGCCGTGTCGACCTCGTGTGCCGCCACCCGCACCAGAAAGAACTGCTGCTCCTGCCGGTACCACACGCCGTCGAAGGAGAACTCGATGACGTCGGCGTGCACCGGCTGGCCGACCTCGGCCACGGTCAGCCGCAGCCCGGTCTCCTCGGCCAGCTCGCGGACGGCACCCTCGGCGTACGTCTCCCCCGGGTCCAGGCCCCCGCCGGGGGTGAACCACCACCGTCCGCGTTCCGGGCGGGCGGGGTCGAAGCCGCGGAACAGCAGCAACCGGCCGGTCGCGTCGACAAGCAGGACGCGAGCGGCACACCTCGGGGTGTAGACGGTCACCGCACCAGACTGCCAGACGCCTGCGACGTCGCCCACGCCCCGGCGCTACCGGCGCTGCCCGTCGTCGGCGGAGCAGCGGGCCGGCCCTGGTCAGGACTTCGGAATCGCGTCGAACTCGTCCGGCACGGTCAGAATGGTGGCCCGGTCGAACGGCCAGAAAATCGTGAAGGCCCGCCCCACCACGTCGTCCTCGGGGATGGTGGCCGACTGGATGTTCTGCCCGGACTGCTGGTAGTGCTCCAGCGAGTCCCCGGAGGCGGACCGGTGGTCACCCATCACCCACAGCCGCCCCTCGGGCACCTGCACGTCGAACTCCTGGTCCGCCGGCTTGTCCCGCTGGCCGTCCACCGAGAAGATGTACGGCTCGTCCAACGGCGTGCCGTTGATCACCAGGCGGTCCTGGTCGTCGCAGCAGACCACCCGGTCGCCGCCGACGCCGATGACCCGCTTGATGAAGTCCTCCCCCGCCGGGTTGCCACTCCACTCCAGCGGCGCCTTGAAGACGATCACCTCGCCGCGATGCGGCGAGCGGGTGTGGTAGACGAGCTTGTTGACAAGCACCCGATCGTCGATCTTGAGAGTGTTCTCCATGGACGGCGACGGGATGAAGAAGGTCTGCAGTACGAAGGCACGTACCAGGACCGCCACCAGGATCGCCACCCCGAGGAGGATGGGCAGTTCCTTCCAGAAGGAGTGGCGCGGCTTGTCGGTCTGCTCGTCAATCACGGGAGGAGCCTACGTTGCCCGACCGAGCGCCACCGTCCGGAACGCGCGAGAACGGATAGTGTGGCCGCAATCGGGAGGAGTAGCACCACACCCCCGTCGGAGGTGGGGCGCACCGGGGCCGCACCGTCGGTCGCGGTGGGCGGCGGGGCGACGGTGCCGAACGTCTCCGGGATCGGCAGCGAGTGCCACCTGTCGGACGGCCAGACCACCGCGAACGCCCGGCCCACCACGTTGTCGATCGGCACCGTGCCCTGGCAGCGTGCGTCCTGCGAGACCTGCCGATGGTCGCCGAGGACGAACATCTGGCCGGGCGGCACGACGATTTCCTCGAACCGCCGGGAACGGCACTCCTGCGGGTTCGGCGGCAACTCCAGCGGCGAGTCCCGCAGCACGTACGCCGACTCGTCCAACGGGGTGCCGTTGACAAGCACCCGCCCCTGGTCGTCACAGCAGCTCACCCGGTCCCCGGGGAGCGCGATGACGCGTTTGATGAAGTCCTTCTCGCCCGGACGACCGACGCCGATCAGGTCACCGACGGTGCGGCCCAGCTTGTCGGCGAAGCCGGTGGGCGGTTGGGCATCCACCTGCGGCACCCACTGGTCGGTGCCCCGGAAGACCACCACCTCGCCGCGCTGCGGGTTCCGGACGTTGTAGACGACCTTGTTGACCACCACCCGGTCACCGACGAGCAGGGTGTCCTCCATCGACCCGGAGGGGATGAAGAACGCCTGGAGGAGAAACGTACGGATCAGCACAGCCAGGCAGAAGGCGACGATCAGCAGCAGCGGCAGCTCCTGCCAGAGCGGCATCTGCCGTTTACCGCGCCGGGTGCGTCGGCGCCAGGGATCGGCCGCACCGCTGTCGTCAAGCGCCTGTACCACGCCCACTCCCCGGTCCGCAGAAACGACTACCGCCCGGGAACCTCGTCGAGGCTCCCCGGGCGGTAGTGGAGGTCACCCGCCACACGAGGCGGGTACCGCCGCGCTGCGCCCGTACGACCAGGGTAGTGCGGACTGGCCAGTACGGCATACGCGCAGCTCGGGCGGCGTGGCGCAGCGCGACGTCAGCTCGGCTGCTTCTCGCGCAGCTCCTTGATCTTGGCCTTCTTGCCGCGCAGCTCACGCAGGTAGTAGAGCTTGGCGCGACGGACGTCACCCCGGACCACGACCTCGATCCGGTCGATCGCCGGGCTGTTGATCGGGTAGGTCCGCTCGACGCCGACGCCGAAGCTGAGCTTGCGGACGGTGAAGGTCTCGCGCAGCCCAGCACCCTGGCGGCGGATGACGACGCCCTGGAAGATCTGGACCCGGGACCGGGCTCCCTCGACCACCCGGGCGTGCACCTTCACGGTGTCACCGGCACGGAAGTCGGGCAGGTCGGTGCGCTTCGACTGGGCGTCAAGGGCGTCCAGGATGTTCATCGCTGCGTCCTCGTGAGGCTCACGGCGCACCGTCAATCGGCGCGCGGATGGGTGATACTGATCCCCGGGTGGTGGCCGGCGCTAACCGACCCCGGTCGGAGATCCTCGCAGCCGCCCACGGGCGCAGACGACTGCGGCAACCCCTCTACTTTGCCACATCCGGTCCGGGCACCTGAAATCCGGCCCGGTCCAACGCCGCCACGTCCCGTTTGTCCAGGCTCTGCGGGTCCAGCCCGGTGAGCATGTCCGGCCGGCGACGACCGGTCCGGACGAGCGCCTCGTCGCGTCGCCAGCGGGCGATCCGGCCGTGGTCGCCGGAGCGGAGCACCTCCGGCACCGGCAGCCCGCGCCAGGTCGCCGGCTTGGTGTACATCGGCGCTTCCAGCAACCCGTGCGCGTGGGACTCCTCGGCCAGCGAACCGGCGTTGCCGAGGACTCCCGGCAGCAGCCGGGTCACCGCCTCCAGGATCACCAGCACCGCCACCTCACCACCGAAGAGCACGTAGTCACCGAGACTGACCTCGGTGACCGGCATCCGCGTCGCGGCGTGGTCGAGGACCCGCTGGTCGATGCCCTCGTACCGGCCGCAGGCGAACAGCAGGTGCGGCTCGGCCGCCAGCTCGTGGGCCATCGCCTGGGTGAAGGGCACGCCGGCCGGCGACGGCACCAGCAGCCGTGGCGGGGTCAGCTCCGCCGGTGCCAGGGCGTCCAACGCCTCGCCCCACGGCTCGGGCCGCATCACCATGCCCGGTCCGCCGCCGTACGGGGTGTCGTCGACGGTCCGGTGCACGTCGTGGGTCCAGCCACGCAGATCGTGTACGGCCAACCGCAGCGTCCCGTTGGCGCGGGCCCTGCCGATCAGTGACAGGTCGAGCGGGGCGAAGTACTCCGGGAAGATCGACACGATGTCGACGCGCATCAGGGGGTGCTCCGCCGGTCAGAGATCGAGCAGGCCGCTGGGCGGGTCCACCACGACGCGACCACCGGCGAGATCGACCTCGGGGACGATCTCCTTGACAAACGGGATCAACGCCGTGCGCCCCTCGGGACGCCGCAGCACCAGCAGATCGGATGCGGGAGCGTGATCGATCCGGGCCACCTCACCCAACCGTTCGCCGGTCGGGGTGACCACTGCCAACCCGACCAACTGGTGGTCGTTGAACTCCTCCGGATCCTCCGGCGGGTCCACGTCGGCGCTGTCCACGGCGAGCAGGGTGCCCCGCAGCGCCTCGGCGACGTCGCGGTCCAGCACCCCGCCGAAGGCGACGAGCAACCGGCCCTGGTGCCAGCGCGCGGACTCGACGGTCAACTCGTCGGGCACCCGGAACGGCACACCCGGGCCGTCCGGCGCGGGCTGGGCGGCGGCTGCATTCGCGGCGTTCGCCCCCGGCACGGTGACCAACACCATGCCGGGGGCGAACCGCGTCTCGGGCTCGTCGGTCCGCACCTCCACGGTGACCTCACCGCGGATGCCGTGCGGCTTCCCGATCCTGCCGACGATGAGCTGCATCAGTACGAGTCGACGATGTCGACGCGTACGCCGCGCCCACCGATGGAGCCGATCACCTGGCGCAGCGCCTTGGCGGTCCGGCCGGACCGCCCGATCACGGTGCCCAGGTCCTCGGGATGCACCCGGACCTCCAGCCGCTTGCCCCGACGGGAGTCGACCATCCGGACACGCACGTCGTCAGGGTGGTCGACGATGCCCTTGACCAGGTGCTCCAACGCCGGCCGCAACGCCATGTCAGGCCTGCTCGCCGGAGTCCGCGGCGGGCTTCTCCTCGGCCTTCGGAGTCTCCTCGGCCTTCGGTGCCTCAGCGGCCTTCGGTGCCTCAGCGGCCTTGGTGGCCTTCTTCGCCGGCTTGGCCGGCGTGTCGGCCACGCCTGCGGCGGCCTTCGCCTCGGCCTCGTAGGCCGCCTTGCGGTCGGCCCGCTCGGGAGCGACCTTCAGCGGCGGCGGGGCCGGCAGGCCCTTGAACTTCTGCCAGTCACCGGTCAGCTCCAGCAGCCGCTGCACCGCCTCGCTGGGCTGAGCGCCGACGGACAGCCAGTACTGGACCCGCTCCGACTTGACCTCGATGACCGAAGGGTCTTCCTTCGGCTGGTAGATGCCGACGAACTCGATCGCCCGGCCGTCGCGCTTGGTGCGCGAGTCGGCGATGACGATGCGGTACTGCGGGTTGCGGATCTTGCCCATCCGCAGGAGCCGGATCTTTACGGCCACGGTTGTTTCGCTCCTGTTGCGATCTCACCGACCCGTACGGGCGGTGTGCATGGGTGAGCGCCAACCGGCACAGTGGGGTTGGGCCGGAGACCGCTCGGGTGGACTGGCGACGCGCCCGGGTTAGAGGGCGCCGGACACGCGCCGGATACCAGCAACCCATTCTGCCAGATCCCGTCCGGAACACTGACACCGCACCGGCCAGGGGTCACCCGAGGCAGGCCGGACGTGACGAGGAACACACGCGTCGAGGTCAGCGGACCGGAGGGCGGTCCCAGCCTGCGGGCAGGCCGTCCGGCACCGTCCAATGCGCTGGCGGGGTGAAGTCGCACCAGGTGCCGTCGAAGGGGAAGACCCCGGCCTCGGCCAGCGCGATCACCCGTTTACCCTCGGCCCGCACCGCCGCTTCGTCGGTCACCCAGTAGTGCTCCGGGAAGGCGAGCCGCTCGACGAACTCGTCCTCGTCCTTCCACTCCCAACTGCGGTCCGGGCGGACCCACACGTCGAGATCCTGGTCGACGATGTCGACGCCGCCCAGCTCGCCGTCGTCCCACCGGACGCCGGGTTCCTCCAGGTTGACGTACCAGCCGGCGAAGCGGCCCCGCACGTCGCGGAACCACCAGACGGAGTGGGCCGCCCCGATGGGCAGGAACTTCAACAGCGGCGGGCCGTTCCAGTGGCCCTGCGCCAGCCGGAAGGTCGGAGTCAGCCACTCCTGGAAGGGCACCGCCCGCATACCCAGCCCGGCCTCGTTGACCTCGCCGGCCACCGGGGTGCCCTCGGCCACCCAGAGCAGCAGCCCCCGCTCGTCGTCGCTGACCACCCGGGCCGGCCGCACCCAGCCGATCCGCCCCCGCCGCACATTGCGGTGCACGACCAACCGACCCGGCTCGAACCTCACGCCCCCGACCCTACCGCCCCACCCGCCCAACCCCTGTTGACCATGAGGTTAGCGGCAGTTCAAGAGATCAACTTCGCCGTTAACCTCATGATCAAACAGGCGCGGGGTGGGGGTGGGGTGGGGCGGGTTAGTAGGCGCGGGCGAGGATGGCGCGGAGGTCGGGCTCGTCCTCGGTGTCGGGGACGGAGTTGTCGGCGCGGACCAGGCAGCGGACGGTGACGCCCTGGGCGTTGGCCTTCGCCTCGCCGTCGGTGCCGACGACGGACCACGGGACGCGGGCCCAGCCGGTGGTTGCTGCCTCCAGTGCCTCGTCGAGCGTCGCCACGTCGACAGTGCGCGACTCGCGGAAGGCCAGCGCCTGGTCGTGCAGCGCCCGCTGGTCGGCGTCCAGGGCGGCGAGCACCGCACCGACCACGTCCGCCACCGGCGTGGGCGCCTTCGAGCCGTCCGTACGGCGGACCACCACCGCGTTGCCGGCGGCCAGGTCGCGGGGACCGACCTCGACGCGTACCGGATAGCCGCGCAGCTCGGCGTCGACGGCCCGGCGGCCGAACGGGGTGTCGGTGCGGTCGTCGAGCGTGACCCGGACGCCGGCGTCCCGCAGCGCGTCGCGCAGCTTGGCCGCCGCCTCGGAGACGCCGTCACCGTCCTTGACCACCATGACGTACGCCTGGGTCGGCGCCAGCTTCGGCGGCACCCGCAGCCCGTTGTCGTCGCCGTGGCACATGATCAGGCCGCCCAGCATCCGGGTCGAGGTGCCCCAGGAGGTCGTCCAGGCGTGCTCCCGGCCACCTTCAGCCGAGGAGTAGCTGATGTCGAACGCCTTGGCGAAGTTCTGGCCCAGCTCGTGGCTGGTGCCGAGCTGGAGCGCCTTACCGTCGCCCATCATGCCTTCGCAGGTGTAGGTGGCGGTCGCCCCGGCGAAGCGTTCGCGAGCGGTCTTGAGCCCGACCACCACCGGGATGCCGAGCACGCTCACCATCAGGTCCTCGTACGCCTCGTGCAGGATCTTGCGGGCGTAGGCACGGGCGTCCTCGCGGGTGGCGTGCGCGGTGTGCCCCTCCTGCCAGAGGAACTCACTGGTCCGCAGGAACACCCGGGGGCGCAGCTCCCAGCGGACCACGTTGGCCCACTGGTTGAGCAGCAGCGGCAGGTCCCGGTACGAGTCGATCCACTTGGCCATGAACTCGCCGATGACCGTCTCGCTGGTGGGCCGCACCACGACCGGTTCGGCGAGCTGCTTGCCGCCACCGTGGGTGACCACCGCCAGCTCGGGCGAGAAGCCCTCGACGTGCTCGGCCTCGCGCTTGAGGTAGCTCTCCGGGATGAACAGCGGGAAGTACGCGTTCTCCGCCCCGGCGGCCTTGATCCGGTCGTCCATCTCGGCCTGCATGCGCTCCCAGATGGCATAGCCGGCCGGTCGGATCACCATGGTCCCCCGTACCGGCCCGTTGTCGGCCAGCTTCGCCTTAGCGATCAGGTCCTGGTACCACCGAGGGAAGTCCTCAGCCCGGGGAGTAAGCACACGCGCCATGACCGCACATCCTATGCGCCCACCCATTCCCGCACCCTCTGCCCCGCCTCTCTCAGCTTTGATCATGAAGTTGTTGCCGCTCCGTCCCGCGTGTCGCGACAACAACTTCATGGTCAACGGGGTGGTCGGGGGCCGGGGATCAGGGGAGGGGGTGGCCGCGGAGGATGAGGTGGGTGGGGGTGCGGAGGGTGTTGAGGTCGGCGCGGGGGTCTTCGGGGTAGATGGAGAGGTCGGCCAGGCCGCCTTCGACCAGGCCGGGGAGGCCCAGCCATTCGCGGGCGGACCAGGAGGCGGCGGCGAGGACGTCCAGCCTGGACATGCCGGCCTGTTCGTGCAGCAGGAGCATCTCCTCGACGGCGAGGCCGTGGTCGATGCCACCGCCGGCGTCGGTGCCGACGTAGATCGGCACGCCTGCCTCGTACGCGGCCCGTACCACCTGCGGGAAGCGGTCGCGCAGGGCGAGCATGTGTTCGGCGTACCCGGGGAACTTGGCCCGCGCCTGGTCGGCGATGTGACCGAAGGTACGGATGTTGATCATCGTGGGGATCAACGCGGTGCCCTGCCGTGCCATCAGGTCGATCAGGTCGAGACTGAGCCCGGTGCCGTGCTCGACCGAGTCCACCCCGGCCCGCACCATGATCTCCACCGCCGACTCACTGAAGGTGTGCACGGCCGCGCGTACCCCTGCGGCGTGGGCGGCGGCGACAGCGGCGGTCATCGTGTCGGCGTCCCAGGCCGGCGCCAGGTCACCGACGCCCCTGTCGATCCAGTCCCCGACCAGCTTCACCCACCCGTTGCCGGCGGCGGCCTGTTCCGCCACGGTCGCGGCCACCTCGGCGGCACCGACCTCCACGCCGATGTCGCGCAGGTACCGCTTGGGCGGTGCCACGTGCCGGCCGGCCCGGACCAGCCGGGGCAGGTCGGGTTCGTCATCCAGTTCCGGGTACGGGAAGGGCGAGCCCGCGTCCCGCAGGGCCAGCACCCCGGCGTCCCGGTCGATTCGGGCCAGGGTGCGTGCCTGGTCCAGCGAGGTGATCGGTGCGCCACCCCGGGCGATGCCGATGTGGCAGTGCGCGTCCACCAGGCCGGGCAGGATGAAACCGCCGTCCGCGACCGTCTCCGCGCCCGGCACCGGGTCGAAGGTCACCCGATCGCCGACCAGCCACAGATCGCGTACCTCGTCGTCCGGCAGGAGCACACCGCGCACATGCAGAGCCATGCGCACAGTCCTACCCGATCACTCCCCGTCGCGCGCCAGAAGCCCGGCCCGCCGCACGGTAAGCGCGGGCAGATCCACCGACACCTTCCAGGGTCGCTCACTCACGAAAAGGTCCTCGGTGTGGGTCGCGACCTCGTAGTCTCCGGACGCGCTGAGGGCGTACTCGGTGAGCGTCATCTTCTCGTGCAGCGGGTCCACCACCCAGTAGGTGCGGACCCCGGCGTGGGCGTAGACCTTGGCCTTGTCGTACAGGTCGCGGAAGGTCGAGGTGGGCGAGATGACCTCGACGGCGAGCAGCGCGTCCTCGACCGGGACGGGCGAGCGGTTGGCGTGCTCGCGGCGGATGGCGACCACGTCGGGTCGGGGTTCGTTGCGCCTGTCGATCCGCATCGACAGGTCGATGCTGACCAGGTAGTCGGGTGGGCAGTTGACTCTGAGCGCGAGCAGCAGCTCGACACAGAGGTCCTGATGCAGCGCGGTCGGCGACGGCACGATCAACCTTCCGTTGACCAGTTCGTACGGAAGGTCCTCCGGCAGCTCGCCGAGGTCGTCGACCGTCCACTCCGAGCGCTCGGGTGGGATGGGCAGCATGGGGGCCACGGTCATGACTCCTCCTTCCAGGGGCAGCATCACCCTAGGTGCTGGTCGCGCCACCCGCCGTCACCGACACGCTCAGCGCGGTGGCTTGCCGTCCTTGCCGAGCTTGTTGAAGTCGATCTTCGGCAGCTTGAAGCCGGGCGGCAGGCCCTGACCGGCGGCCAGGTCGTCCGGGTTCATCCCCGGCGGGAGCTGCGGCATGCCGCCCGGGAAGCCGCCCGGGAGCCCGCCCTGCACGCCCCGGGTGCCGGCGCCGCTGCGCGGCCGGTTGCCGCCCTTGGTGCCCTTGCGCTTGTTCTTCGGCGACTTGGTCGCCTTGCGCCGGCCGGCGCCGGGCAGGCCCATCATGCCGCCCATCTGCTTCATCATCTTCTGCGCGTCGGTGAAGCGGTTGAGCAGCTGGTTCACGTCCATCACCGTCACGCCGGAGCCGTTGGCGATCCGGGCCCGCCGGGAACCATTGATGATCTTCGGATTGGTCCGCTCGGCCGGGGTCATCGACCTGATGATCGCGGTGATCCGGTCGAAGTGCTTGTCGTCCAGCTCGGCGAGCTGGTCCTTCACCTGCCCCATGCCCGGCATCATGGCCAGCACGTTGGCGATCGGCCCCATCCGGCGTACCGCGATGAGCTGGTCGAGGAAGTCCTCCAGGGTGAACTGCTCGCCGCCCATCAGCTTGGCGGTCATCTTCTCCTTCTGATCGGTGTCGAAGGCCGCCTCGGCCTGCTCGATCAGAGTGAGAACGTCGCCCATGCCGAGGATCCGGCTCGCCATCCGGTCGGGGTGGAAGACGTCGAAGTCCTCCAGCTTCTCGCCGGTGGAGGCGAAGAGGATCGGTTGCCCGGTCACCTCACGGACCGACAGCGCGGCACCACCACGGGCGTCGCCGTCGAGCTTGGAGAGGACCACGCCGGTGATGCCGACGCCGTCGCGGAACGCCTCGGCCGTCCGCACCGCGTCCTGGCCGACCATCGCGTCGATAACGAAGATGACCTCGTCGGGGTCGACCGCGTCGCGGATGTCGGCGGCCTGCTGCATCATCTCCGCGTCGATGCCGAGCCGGCCGGCGGTGTCGACGATGACGACGTCCCGGGCGGCCCGCCGGGCGTGCTCGATGGAGGACTTGGCCACCTGCACCGGGTCGCCGACGCCGTTGCCGGGCTCCGGGGCGTACACCTCGACGCCGGCGCGGCCACCGAGCACCTGGAGCTGCCCGACGGCGTTGGGACGTTGCAGGTCGGCGGCGACAAGCAGCGGCTGGTGACCCTGGGCCTTGAGCCAGCGGGCCAGCTTGCCGGCGAGCGTAGTCTTACCGGAGCCCTGGAGGCCGGCCAGCATGATCACTGTAGGCGGCTGCTTGGCGAACTGGAGGCGCCGACCCTCGCCGCCCAGTACGGCGATCAGTTCCTCGTTGACGATCTTGATGATCTGCTGGGCCGGGTTGAGCGCCTGGGAGACCTCCGCGCTGCGCGCCCGCTCCTTGACGTTCGCGATGAAGCCCTTGACCACCGGCAGCGCGACGTCCGCCTCCAGCAGCGCGAGGCGGATCTCGCGCGCGGTGGCGTCGATGTCGGCGTCGGTGAGACGTCCCTTGCCGCGGAGCTTGGTGAAGATCCCGGAGAGGCGGTCACTCAAGGTGTCAAACACGCGAACATCCCGTTTGTCAGTGTTCCGGCGAGCACGAACGAGGCCGGGAGAGCTGTCCGACCACCGCTAGGGTAGCCCGCCACCCACACCCCCGCTCCCGGCCGGCCACCCCACCCCTGGGGCAGGGGTGCCGCGAACTGTGGCAGTTACGGTCGCCGACACGCCGCCCGGTTGACACCGTCACTGCCACAGATCCTTCGTGCGGGCTCAGACGGCGGCGAGGACCGCTGCTTCGAGCCGGGCCCGTTCGTCCTCCGGTGGCCAGCCGCCGACCAGGTAGAAGGCGTCGACGACGTCGCCGCCGAGGGTGGCGATCCGGGCCGCCCGGACCTGGGCGCCGGCCGCGTCCAGCGCACTTGTCACCCGGTAGAGCAGGCCGGCGGCATCGGCGGCACGCAGTTCCAGCAGTACCGCGTCGGTGGCGGCGTCGCGGTGCCAGACCACCCGCGGTTGGGCCCCGGCCCCCCGTGCGGCCAGGGCCCGACCGCGTAGCCGCTGGGTCACCGACACGTCGCCACGCACCGCGCGGCGCAGGTCAGCGCTCAGCGCCACCGGATCCGGGGCCAGGCCGTAGCGCGGCTGCACCCGGCACTGCACCAGGGCCCGCCCGTCCACTGTCGAGGCGTCGGCGGCGAGCACCTCCAGCCGGTGCAGGGCCAGGCAACCGGCGACGGTCGCGAGCAGGCCGCGCCGGTCCGCCGCGGCCACCGCCACCCGGTCTCCGGTCAGGTGTACGACCGGCAGCGGCCCGGCCACCAGCGCCGGGTCCGGTGCCGGCGGGGCGGGTACGTCGCCCGTGTCGAGGGTGGTGCGGACCCGGGCGACCAGCTCGGCCACCAACCGGCCCTTCCAGTCCGACCAGGCGGCCGGGCCGGTTGCCGCGGCGTCGGCGCGGACCAGCGCGTACAGCAGGTCGAGGGTGGTCACGTCGCCTACCGACTCGGCCACCCGGGCGATGGTGACCGGGTCGGACAGGTCCCGCCGGGTGGCCACCTCGGGCAGCACCAGGTGCAGCCGGACCAGCGTGCCGATCAGCGCCGCCTCGGCCGGCGGCAGGCCGATCCGGGTGGCGATCCCCTGGGCTATCGGTGCGCCCACCACACTGTGGTCACCGGGGAGCCCCTTGCCGACGTCGTGCAGCAGCGCGCCGAGCAGCAGCAGGTCGGGACGATCCACGTCGCGGGTGTGCCGGCTGGCCTCGGCGGCCGTCTGCACCAGGTGCCGGTCCAGGGTGAACCGGTGCACCGGGTTGTGCTGGGGCAGGCTGCGCAGCCGGGTCCACTCCGGCAACCATCTGTCGACAAGTCCGTACCTGTCGCAGGTCTCCCAGGCCGGGATCATGCCGGCGCCGGCACCGAGCAGCGTGGTCAGGGCGGCGCGGGCCTCGGCCGGCCACGGCGTCGGCAGCGGCGGGCAGTACGCGGCAAGCCATTCGCAGGTGGCCCGCGCGATCGGCAGCCCGGTGGTCGCCGCCGCCGCGGCCACCCGCAGCGACAGGCTGGCGTCGGGGCGGGCACCGATGGCGGTACGGGCCAGTACCAGTTCGCCGTCGTGCTCGACCACGTCCCGGGCGACCGGGCGGCGCAGTGGACGTCCGTCGGCGCCCCGACGGCGACCTGATCGGAGCCGGTCGGCGGCGCGGAAGGCGTCGTCCAGGGCGTGGCTGACGGTCCGGGCGTCGCCCGCGACCCGGCGCAGCAGGGTGTCGCCGTCCCCGTCCTCGGCACGCGCCTCGGGTGACGTGCCGGCAGGCTGCGGCGGCACCGCGCCCGACGGGCCGCCCTCGGCGGTCCCGGACGGTGTCCGGCGCAGGCCGAGCAGGGCGGCCACCCCGTCGCGTTCCTGGGCGAGCAGCCTGTCGATGCGCCGGCCGACCTGCTGGTGCAACGCGTCGCGGGTGTCCAGCAGCCGCAGGTGTGCGGCGTGCACGGCGGGTCGTAGCGCGTCGGTGATCCCGGCGGTGGCGATGGCCCGCAGGATGCCCACGTCGCGCAGGCCCCCGGCCGCCTCCTTGAGGTCGCCCTCCAGCAGGTGGGCCAGTTCGCCATGGGCCTGCCAGCGGGCGGCGCTGCTTTCCCGCAGCGGCGCGAGTTGGCGGACGGCGGTCCGCCGCCAGTGGTCGGCCGCGCTGCTGACAAGCGTGTCGGCAAGATCCGGGTCACCGGCGACGAGCCGGGCGTCGAGCAGCCCGAGGGCCACCTTGACGTCGTCCTGGGCGACCGACAGCGCCTCGGCGACGGTGCGGACCGAATGGTCCAGCCGCAGCCCGGCGTCCCAGATCGGGTACCACAGGGCGGCGGCCAGTTCGTCGATGCCGGGCACCCCGGCGTGCACAAGCACCAGGTCGAGGTCGCCGTAGGGGGCGCACTGCCGCCGACCCAACCCGCCGACCGCGAGCAGCGCGACGCCCGGCCGGGCCGGCAGCAGCCGGGCCAGCCAGGCGTCGTACGCGTCGGCCCGGGCCCGGCGCGCCGCCGCGCCGACCCCGGCCGGTACGCCGACGACCTCGTTGACCAGAAGGTCAGCGCTACCCGGGGGTTCCGAGGCTGTCCTACTGGTCAACGAGGTCATCGATGCTCCGTCCTACAGTGCGTCCAGGCCGCGCTCGCCGGTACGGACCCGGACGACCTCCTCGACGGCGGTCACCCAGACCTTGCCGTCACCGATCTTGCCCGTCCGGGCGGCCGACACGACCGCGTCGACGATCTTGTCGACGTCGATCTCGTCGGTGAGCACCTCCACCCGGATCTTGGGCAGGAACTCGACGGTGTACTCGGCGCCCCGGTAGACCTCGGTGTGGCCCTTCTGCCGGCCGTAGCCCTGGACCTCACTCACCGTCAACCCGGCCACGCCCAGCGTGTGCAGGGCCTCCTTGACGGCGTCCAACTGGTGCGGCTTGATGACCGCGGTCACCAGCTTCATGTCCAACCCCTCCATTCGCAGAACGTTAGCCGGCGACCTTTTCGCTTACCGGTTCGGTGGGCTCGGTCTTCGGCGCGACCGAGGTACCGATGCCCGCGGCGGCGAACGCGCCACCGCCGCCACCCGTGGAGCTGAACTCGTACGCGCTCTCCGCGTGCTCGGCGTTGTCGATGCCCTCGACCTCGGCGTCGGCGCTGGCGCGGAAGCCGATCGTCTTGTCGATCACGAAGCCGATGAGGTAGGCGACCACGAACGAGTACGCCAGCACGGCCACCGAACCGAGCGCCTGCTTGCCCAGCAGCGTCACGCCGCCACCGTAGAGCAGACCGTCGTTGCCCTCACCGGCCAGCACCTCCATCGCCAGGAAGCCGATGAGCAGCGAGCCGATGATGCCGCCGACCATGTGCACGGCGACCACGTCGAGCGAGTCGTCGTACTTGAGGCGGTACTTGAGGCCGACGGCCAGCGCGCAGACGACACCGGCGATGACGCCGAGCGCGATGGCACCGAGCGGCTCCAGGAAGGCACAGGCCGGGGTGATGGCGACCAGGCCGGCGATGGCGCCGGACGCCGCACCGAGGGTGGTGGGCTTGCCGTCCCGCAGCTTCTCCACAAGCAGCCAGCCGAGCACCGCGGCTGCGGTGGCGACCTGGGTGTTGATGAAGGCGACAGCGGCGGTGCCGTTGGCGGCGAGCGCCGATCCGGCGTTGAAGCCGAACCAGCCGAACCACAGCAGGCCGGCACCGAGCAGCACCATCGGCAGGTTGTGCGGCTTGAAGCTGTCCTTCGGCCAGCCGACCCGGCGGCCGAGCACCAGTGCCAGGGCGAGGGCCGCGGCACCGGCGTTGATGTGCACCGCAGTGCCACCGGCGAAGTCGAGCACGCCCAGCTCGAAGATCCAGCCACCGCCCCACACCCAGTGCGCGACCGGGAAGTAGACAAGGGTGGCCCACAGGCCGGCGAAGAGCAGCCACGGGCCGAACCTGGCCCGGTCGGCGATCGCGCCGCTGATCAGCGCGACCGTGATGACGGCGAACATCAGCTGGAAGCCGGCGAAGAGCAGGTCGGGGATGCCGCCCTCGGTGCCGCTCTCCAGCATGCCGCGAAGACCGGCAGCGGAGAGATCGCCGGTGATCCCGCCGATGTCGTCACCGAAGGCGATGCTGTAGCCGTAGAACACCCACAACAGGCTGACCAGGCCGATCGCCCCGAAGCTCATCATCATCATGTTGAGTACGGACTTGGAACGCGTCATGCCGCCGTAGAAAAGCGCCAGACCGGGCGTCATGAGCAACACCAGGGCGGCTGAAGTCAAAATCCAGGCGGTGGCACCAGAATCTAGCTCCGGCACGCTGCCTCCTCTCGGGTTGTTTTCCCTCCCTCCCGGCATCGCGCAGCATCGCCCGTACGCCGGTTGCGCGGAAGCCTGGTGGTCCGCTGTTTCACACAGGGACCCCGGCTGGTTTCCGAACCGTGACGGGTTGTTTCGGACGTGTGAAGAAAGCCGCACACCTCAGCGCTTCGACGGCTGTGGATCGGCCATTTGGTGCCGGTCTATCCCCCGATGGTCGGCAGACGCCAACGATCTCTCAGCGCAGCGCGTGCTCGAGGGCGTGTCGCTCGTAGTCGAGCAACCGCAGATCCCGCATCGGCCGGCGCAGGTGACCCTTGTGCACGATCCGGACGAAGGCCGGCTCCCCCGCCGCGGCCATCCGGCGGATGCCCTCGACGTGGTCCACGATGCGCTTGCGGATGGTCCGGATCAGCCGGTGCCGGTCACGCGGAATGAGCCCGTACGCGTCGGCGAAGAGCCGCAGCCGGCGGGGCCGGTCGGGATGCTTCCAGCCGAGCGTGATGGAGTCCCGGTCGGAGAAGATCGGCACCCAGGTCCAGGCGGCGTACGCCACGTCGTAGATCCGGGCACCGGGCGAGGCGAGGTCGAAGTCGATGAGCCCGAGGGTGCCGTCCGGTCGCCAGATCACGTTGTGCGGTGCCGCGTCGTGATGACAGATGACCTCGGTGTCCGGTGGCGGCGGGCCGAACGAGCGCCACACCGCCTGCGGCGGCGGCACGAAGCCGTACTGGGCGTCGTGGAACATCCGCAGCATGGTGGCGACGGTCACCAGGGCCTCGTCGGTGACCCAGTGCGGCGCCAACGGGTACTCGCCGCACTCCCCCTCCAGATACGACAGCACCTCACGGTTGCGCTCGTCCATGCCGAGGGCACGGGGCGCACCGGTGAACCCGACGTACTCCAGGTGACGCAGCAGGGCGTGCACCGAGGGGGTCCACGGTCCGGCGTTGCGCCGCACCGTGTCACCGACCCGCACCACGGTGCTCACGTTCCCGCCGTGCAGCGGGATCTCCTGCGAAGTCACGTACGGTCTCCCGAGGCGCTGCGACGGGTGGCTCGGGTCGCGCCAGCCCGCGTACGCGCGGTCGTCTCTGGTCACCCGAGGTTACGCGGTCTGACCGGTGGTCTCGGTACCCAGCAACGCGTCGACGAACTGCGCCGGGTCGAACGGTGCCAGGTCGTCCGGGCCCTCGCCGAGGCCGACGAGCTTCACCGGAATGCCGAGCTTGCGCTGCACGGCGATGACGATGCCGCCCTTCGCCGTGCCATCGAGCTTGGTGAGCACCACACCGGTGACGTTCACCACCTCGGTGAAGACGCGCGCCTGCTCCAGCCCGTTCTGGCCGGTGGTGGCGTCGAGCACCAGCAGTGTCTCGTCGATCGGGCCGTGCTTCTCCACCACCCGCTTGACCTTGCCCAGCTCGTCCATCAGGCCGATCTTGTTCTGAAGGCGGCCGGCGGTGTCGACGAGGACCGTGTCGACTCCGGTCTCGATGCCCCGCTTGACCGCGTCGAAGGCGACGCTCGCCGGGTCAGCGCCCTCGGGGCCGCGGACGGTCTCGGCACCGACCCGCCCGGCCCAGGTCTGCAACTGGTCGGCGGCTGCCGCCCGGAAGGTGTCGGCGGCGCCGAGCAGCACGCTGCGGCCGTCGGCGATGAGCACCCGGGCGATCTTGCCGCAGGTGGTGGTCTTGCCCGCACCGTTGACGCCGACCACCAGCAGCACCGCCGGTACGCCCTCCTTCGGCGCGGTGTGCAGCGACCGGTCCAGTCCCGGGTCGAGCGCGTTCACCAGCTCGGCCGCGAGCAGGGCACGCAGCTCGGCGACCGACCGGGTACCCAGCACCCGGGTACGCTCCCGCAGCCGGTCGACGATGTCCCGGGTGGCGTCGACGCCCACGTCAGCGGTGATCAGACTGTCCTCGATCTCCTCCCAGACGTCCTCGTCGAGCCGGTCACGGCTGAGCAGGCCGAGCAGACCCTTGCCGAAGACGTTCTGCGAGCGCGACAGTCGGGACCGCAGCCGCACCAGCCGTCCGGCGGTGGGCTCGGGCACCTCGACTGTCGGCGCCGGTGCCTCGACGACCGGCGGCTCGACCAGGACACCTGTGGACAGATCGGCCTCAGGTGCCTGCACCGGCGGGCCGGCGAGATCCTCCTCCGCCCGGGTGTCGACCTCCGTACGCGGCAGCGGCGGCTGTGGCCGTCGGCGCAGCCGCGGCACGACCAGCCCGATGCCGCCGAGGATCAGCACACCGAGCAGGGCGAGAGCGATGAGGAGGTATTCCGTCATGCCGGAATCCTGTCAGATGCCGGCGACCGCGTCTCAGCCACCGCTCCCGCCGGGCTCGGCCGTTCCCGACGTCGGTCCGCTCCCGGGAACGGTCCAGGAGGCGGCGGTAGTCTCGGCCACAGTTGGCAGTGGTGCGCCGCCGGCCGGGTAGTAAAGGATGAAGTTCTTTCGTCTGGAGGTCCGTTATGCCCGCCGAGCTGCTCATCGGCCCCTTGTTGCGCCGGGTCGTCGGCACTCGGGCCACCGTCTGGGTCGAGACCACCGCGCCGGCGGTGGTCACCGTCCGCGCGGACGACGGCGCCACCGGCACCGCACCCACCTTCAGCGCGTACGACCACCATTACGCGCTGGTGGTGGTCGAGGGGCTGACGCCGGACAGCACCACCCGGTACGAGGTGCTTGTCGACGACGAGGTGGTCTGGCCGCTGCCGGAGAGTCGCTTCCCACCAAGTGTCATCCGCACCAGGGCCGACGACGACCGGGACCAGCCGGTCCGCCTGCTCTTCGGCTCCTGTCGGGAGACCACCCAGCACGCGACCACCCGGAAGCTGCCGCCGGACGCGCTCGACGCGTACGCCCGGCGGGTGATGGCCGACCCCGACCCGGCGGCCCTGCCCGACCTGGTGGTGCTGCTCGGTGACCAGGTCTACGCCGACGAGACCTCGCCCACTGTGAAGCGGCTGCTGCGCCGTCGGCGGCGGCGTCCGGCGGGTGCCCCGAGCGACCAGGTGGTCAGCTTCGACGAGTACACGAAGCTCTATCTGGAGTCGTGGAGCGACCCGGAGATCCGCTGGCTCCTCGCCACCGTGCCAAGCGTGATGATCTTCGACGACCACGAGATCATCGACGACTGGAACACCTCGGCCTCCTGGCGGGCCGAGATGCGCGAACAGCCGTGGTGGGCCGAGCGGATCGCCAGCGGGCTGGCCTCCTACTGGGTCTACCAGCACCTGGGCAACCTCTCCCCGGACGAGATCGCGGCCGATCCGGTCTTCGCCAAGGTGAGCGCGGCGGAGGACGCCACCGGGGTGCTGCGGGAGTTCGGGGCGCGGGTGGACACCGAGGCCGACCTGGCCCACGACACCGAGCGCTGGCGGGCGGTGCAGTACCAGTGGAGCTACGCGCTCGACCTGGGGCGCACCCGCCTGGTGATGCTGGACAACAGGTGCAGCCGGGTGCTGCTCCCGGGCCGGCGGGCGATGCTGCCGCCGGGAGAGTGGTCGTGGTTCGTCGACCGCGCCCACGGCGGCTACGACCACCTGGTGGTCGGCTCCTCGCTGCCCTGGCTGCTGCCGCCCGGCATCCACCACGTCGAGACGTGGAACGAGAAGCTGGCCGACTCACCCCGTGCGTGGGTGGCCGGGCTGGGCGAACGGCTGCGCCGCGCGCTGGACCTGGAGCACTGGGCCGCGTTCCGCCGCTCGTTCGACGCGCTCGCCGAGCTGTTCGCCCGCATCGGCGCCGGTGCGCCAGGTGCGCCCGACGACCGGAAGGGCGCCGGGCCGGCGTATCCCCCACCGGCGTCGATAAGTGTGCTCTCCGGCGACGTGCACCACTCGTACGTGGCGCGGGTGCGGTTCGCCGACCCCGCTGTGCACACCCCGGTGCACCAGCTCACCTGCTCGCCGATCCACAACCAGGTGCCGGCCGGCATGCGCCCGTTGATGCGGCTCGGTTGGGCGCGCGGCCCGGCCGGGGCGGCCCGCGCCCTGGCCCGTACGGCCGGGGTCCGTAGGCCCCTGGTGAAGTGGCGCAAGCTGGCCGGTCCCTACTTCGGCAACGCGGTGGCGACGCTCACCCACGCCGGCCGTGGCGCCGAGGTGGTCATCGAGGGCACCACAGGTGACGGTCACCTGCACGAGGTCGCCCGGCACCGGCTCACCGACGGCCGCTGAACCAACCGCAAACCTGTCGCCGGTTGTCAGGCATCCAGGCCAGAATCGCCGGATGACCTGGATAGCACCGGAGATCGACCGGACCCCCGAGCCCTATGTCGGTGACGAGCGCACCATGCTGGAGGGCTGGCTGGACTATCACCGGCAGACCCTGCTGCTCAAGTGCGCGGGCCTCACCGCCGAGCAGTTGCGCACCGCCAGCGTGGCGCCGTCCGGCCTCACCCTGCTCGGGCTGGTCCGGCACCTGGCGGAGGTGGAAGCCTGGTGGTTCCGGGAGAACTTCGCGGGCGAGCCTGTCGACTACCCGTACTACACGGAAGACGATCCGGACGCCGACCTCGACGTCAGCACCGCCGACGCCGAGGCGGACTTCGCCACCTACCACCGACAGGTGGCGCTGGCCCGCGCCGCCGCCGTCGGCCGGTCGCTCGACGAGACGTTCAGGGAGGTCGGCCCGAAACAGCGGACCTTCAACCTGCGCTGGGTCTACGTCCACATGATCGAGGAGTACGCCCGGCACAACGGGCACGCCGACCTGATCCGCGAACGCATCGACGGTGTCGTCGGCGAGTGACGGAACACGCGACTGGTCGACACCGGTTGCGGCACGTCGCGGTAAACCGCCAGCGGGAGGCCGCGACATGCCGCAAGCCGGGCGTCGGAGACCGGCACGCGAGCCGTGAGCCGGGCCGACGGCGCTTCAGGCGGCCAGCACGGCGCGCAGGTAGCGAAGATCAGCCGGACCGTTCCAGCGGTACGCCGACAGCCCGGCCGCCCGGGCACCGCTTATCGCCCGGTCCTCGTCGTCGACGAAGAGCACCCGGGCCGGCGGCGTCTCCAGCGCCGCGCAGGCGGCCTGAAAGTATTCGGGCGCCGGCTTGTGCACCCCGATGGCCGAGGAGTTGACCACCACGTCCAACTCGTCGGTGAGCCCCAACGCGGCCAGGTCGGCGTCGAGCAGGTCGGTGGCATTGGTGCCCAGCCCGACCCGGATGCCGGCGGCCCTCACCTCACGGACGAACGCCAGCACCTCCGGATCGACCTCACCGCGATAGCGTTGCCACTGCGCCACCGCCGCACGGGCCCGCTCGGCGTCCCCGACGGACGGGGTGAGCGCGTCGGCCACGCTCGTCATCCAGTCGGCGTGGCTTACCTGACCGGTGAGCACGGGCTGCAACCGCCCCCACTGCATGGCGATCTCGCCGAGCACACCTGCGGAGAGGCCGTACTCCCGCTCGACACCGGCGGCCACCGCCGGGTCCCAGCGCCGCAGCACGCCGTCGAAATCCAGCAGGAGCGCCGTCGCGCGTTCCCGAGCCACTACCCGTTCTCCTCGCCGCGGCTTCGCCGCTCGTCTTCCCCGTCGGACCTGTTGAGCCGTTGACTGATCACCTGGGTGACCCCGCCGCGCATGGTCACACCGTAGAGCGCGTCGGCGATCTCCATCGTCCGCTTCTGGTGGGTGATGACGATCAGCTGGCTCTTCTCCCGCAGTTGGGCCAGCAGGGTGATAAGCCGGCCCAGATTCACGTCGTCGAGGGCCGCCTCCACCTCGTCCATAATGTAGAACGGGCTGGGCCGGGCGCGGAAGATCGCCACCAGCATCGCCACCGCGGTCAACGACCGCTCGCCGCCGGAGAGCAGGGACAGCCGCTTGATCTTCTTGCCCGGCGGGCGGGCCTCCACCTCGACGCCTGTGGTCAGCATGTCCTCCGGGTCGGTGAGGATCAACCGGCCCTCACCACCGGGGAACAGCACGGTGAAGACCTGTTCGAACTCGCGGGCGGTGTCGGCGAAGGCGCTGGCGAAGACCTCCAGGATCCGGTCGTCGACATCCTTGACCACGGTGAGCAGATCACGCCGGGTCGCCTTGAGGTCCTCCAACTGCTCGGAGAGGAACTTGTACCGCTCCTCGAGCGCCGCGAACTCCTCAAGCGCGAGCGGGTTGACCTTGCCGAGCAGGGCCAGTTCCCGTTCGGCCTTGGCGGCCCGCTTCTCCTGCACCGGGCGCTCGTAGCGGACCGGCTCGGGCACCGCCAGGCCGTCCCGCTCGGCGGCGGCCACCTCGGCCTCGGTGGGCGGCACCGGCTGGCTCGGGCCGTACTCGGCGATCAGGGTCTCGACCGTCAGCCCGAAGTCCTCGGCGGCCTTGGCCTCCAGTTGCTCGATGCGCAGCCGCTGCTCGGCGCGGGCGACCTCGTCCCGGTGCACCTGGCTGGTCAGCCGTTCCAGTTCCGCACCGAACCGCTTCGCGGCGGCCCGCACCTCCTGCAGCTCCGCCTCGCGGGTGGCCCGTTCCCGCGCCACCGCGTCGCGGTGCTCCTCAGCCCGGGCGATGCTGCTGGTGAGCTGGGTCAACGCCGCCCGCGCGCCACCGGCCACCGCGCGGGCGATGGCGGCGCCCCGGGTCCGCGCCGCGCGCCGGGCCGCCGCCCGCTCCCGGGCCGCCCGCTCGGCACCGGCCTGCCGGCGCAGCGAGTCGGCCCGGCCGGCGATCGAGGCGACCCGCTCCTCGGCGGTACGCACCGCGAGCCGGACCTCCATCTCGTTCTGCCGCGCCTGCGGCACCATGGCGGCGAGCTGGTCGCGTTCCTCCGTGGAGGGTTCCGCGTCGATCGGCGTGGCCTCGGCCAACCGCAACCGTTCCTCAAGTTCGGCGAGGCTGGTCAGGTCCCGTTCCCGGGCAGCCTCGGCGCGCGACCGGGACTCGCCGAGCCGGTCGGTCTCCGCCTTCGCCGACCGCGCGGCGGCACCCAGCTCGGCCAGCCGCCGCGCCGCGGCGTTGCGGTGGCTCTCCGCCTCCCGCTTGGCCGCCGCCGCGTGCTGCACCGCCTCCTTGGCGGTGGCCACCTCGGCGCGCGCCTCGACCAGCTGGTCCCGCAGTTCGGCGCTGGTCCGCTCGGCCGTCAGCCGGTTGGCCCGGGCCTCCTCGACCGCCGCCTGCACCTCGATGTAGCTGGGTGCCTTGGCCGACCCACCGGCCGCCGCGTACGCGCCGACCACGTCACCCTCCCGGGTGACCGCCCGCAGTTCGGGATTGTCGGTGACCACCTCGGCTGCGGCGGACAGATCCTCCACCAGCACCACGTCCCGCAGCGCCCGGTGCACCGCAGGCCGGATCTGGGCGTCGCAGTCGACCAGGTCGGGTGCCCAGTGGGCACCGTCGGGCAGCTTCGGGCGCAGCGCCTCGGCCGACCCGGACATGCCCGGCCCGGCGGGACTGCCGACGAGCAACCCGGCCCGCCCGGCGTCCGAGATCTTCAGCAGGCGCATCGCCTCCACGGCCTCGTCCACACCGGTCACCGCGACCGCGTCGGCCAGCCCGCCGAGCGCGGCGGCGAGAGCCGCCTCGTGGCCGGGAGCCACCGTGAGCAGGCCGGCGAGACCGCCCAGCAGGCCGGGCACCTGGTCGGCGCGGGCCAGCAGGGCCCCGGCGCCGTCCTTGCGGCGCAGGCCGAGGGCGAGCGCCTCCTCCCGGGCCTTCCAGGTCGCGGCGTCCTTCTCCGCTGCCCGTTCCGCGTCCGACAGGGACCGGACGGTGGCCTGTGCCTGCTCCTGGGCGGCGACGGCCTCGGCGTGCCGGGTGTCCAGGTCGGCGTTGTCGCGGTCCGCCTCGGTGGACTGCTCGGCGACCGCGTCCAGCTCGGCCTGGGCCCGCTCGGCGCGCGCCATCGCGTCGGTGTGCGCGGCGGCGAGCCGCTCGATCTCCTCACCGGCGCTCGTGGTTCGGGCCCGCGCGGAGTTGACCTGCCCGGTCAGCCGGGCCAGCCCCTCACGCCGGTCGGCGATCGCCTTCGCGGCGGCGACCAGCTCCCGCTCGGCGGCGGCGAGCTGCCGCTCCAGTTCCTGACGGTGCTCGACCGCCTCGGCGAGCCGGACCTGGTCGTCGGTGAGCGCCGCGCGCAGTTCCTCCTCCTGCTCGCGTACCCGCTCGGCCTCGGCCTCCAGTTGCTCCGGGTCGCGGCCCGGGCGCTCGTCGTCCGGGGTGGCACTGAGGTGCCGGAGTCGCTCGACCGCGAGCTGCTCGATCGAGCGGAACCGTTCCTGCAACGCGGAGAGCTTGTACCAGGTGTCCTGTGCGGCGGCCAGCAGCGGAGCGTCGGAGGCCAGCGCCTCCTCCAACTCGCCGAGGCGGAACTGCACCTCGGCGTGCTCGGCCTCGACCTGCTCGCGGCGCTGCCGGACCGCGGTCTCGTCAGCGATCTCCTTGTCCAGCGTGGTCCGCAGGGTGGCGAGGTCGTCGGCGAGCAGCCGCAACCGGGCGTCGCGCAGGTTGGCCTGGATCACGGCGGCCCGCCGGGCCACCTCGGCCTGCCGGCCGAGCGGCTTGAGCTGTCGGCGCAGCTCGGCGGTGAGGTCGGTGAGCCGGTTGAGGTTCGTCTGCATCGCGTCGAGCTTGCGCAGCGCCTTTTCCTTGCGCTTGCGGTGCTTGAGGACGCCGGCCGCCTCCTCGATGAACGCCCGCCGGTCCTCCGGCTTGGCGTGCAGCATCCCGTCGAGCCTGCCCTGCCCGACGATGATGTGCATCTCCCGGCCGATGCCGGAGTCGGAGAGCAGCTCCTGGATGTCGAGCAGGCGGCAGGAATCGCCGTTGATCTCGTACTCGCTCTCGCCGGAGCGGAACATCCGGCGGGTGATGGAGACCTCGGTGTACTCGATCGGCAGGGCACCGTCGGTGTTGTCGATGGTGAGGGTCACCTCGGCGCGGCCCAGCGGGGCCCGACCGGCGGTGCCGGCGAAGATGACGTCCTCCATCTTGCCGCCGCGCAGCGCCTTCGCGCCCTGCTCGCCGAGCACCCAGGCGATGGCGTCGACGACGTTTGACTTGCCGGAGCCGTTCGGGCCCACCACGCAGGTGATCCCCGGCTCCAGCTTGAGCGTCGTCGCGGAGGCGAAGGACTTGAAGCCCTTCACCGTCAGGCTCTTGAGATGCACCTTCTCGATCCTCGTCCGGTGGCCGCCGTACCGTCGCCCGGCTGCGCGGACCCTGGTAAACCCGCAGACTAACCCGGGACCGGGTGGCGCACGCGACGCGACCCACCTGCCGGCCCTCGGACACCGCCCGGACCGCGCCCCCGGACCGGACGGTCGACGCCTGACGGGTACGCACAGAGCTGCGCGCCGGCACATCGTGTCGGCGCGCTCAGTGCGGTGGTGCTGTTCAGTTGTGGCGACCGAATGGTGCAGTCGCTTGTGCGGCGACCAGGGTGGGTCAGGTCAGCGCGGGCTCGGCCAGACGGAGCAGATCGTCCGCCTCCGCCGCAGCCGCCGCGAGCCGATCGTTCTCGGCGCGCAGCCGCGTGACCTCGAACTCCAGTGACTGAACCCTGGCACGCAGTCGGGTGACCTCGTCGAGCAGGCGCCGGTCGGGCGCCGCACCTACGTGGCCGTAGAGGGCCTTCGCCATTTTTACTCCTTGATGTGCGCTGCCGGAGAGGCCGGCCAACGCGCGCCCATGTAAACGCGACTACCATTCCCACAATTTCTGGGCATGGCCGGGCGCGACTGGCGACACCACCATATTGAGCCGACAGCCCCTGCTTCGTCAAGTTCACGCAGGCCGTAGATCATCTCGGCGTCTGCCACACCCGTCACGGGAGGCCGCCACGAGGCGCGAACACGCTCTGTCCGGACGCCCCGACTCTACGCTCAGGAACAGCCGAACACCTCACCCGGACGTACAGGCTCCTCTTAACTCTTCCTTAGCCAGATTGCTGCTGCTCAGACGCAACACGTAGCGTCACCCCGGCCCTTAACTGACCCGTGGAGGCGACAGGCGTGCACGGCTGGAATGATCCGATCGACCCGGAGCACACCCCACGGCGACCGGAACCGCCTACCGACGATCCGGCCTGGTTGACCGATCGGCCGGCACCGCGGTCGTCCTACCTCTTCGGCGACGACCCGGAGGCCCCGCCCACGGGGTGGTACCGCGACCAGCCGACCGAGCAGTGGCGGTCCGACGCCGCGTATCCCCAGCCGGCGGCGGAGGCGTACCAGGCGACGGAGCAGCCGTACCCGCGGGCCGGACAGGACTGGTACGACAGCTCCGCCTCGTTCCAGCACGGGGCCGGGCGTCACCACCGCGACGACGACCTCACCGCCGTCCATGCCGCTGACTGGTCCACGCACCACGCCGCACCACAGGACGACCCGTACGCCTACGATGATCGGCCCGACCGGTACGCCGATCAGTCCGTCGGCTACGCCGGCCAGACCGACGCGTACGCCGAACCGGTCGTGCGTTCCCACCACCTGCCGCCGCAGACCGGGCACCGGGACCTGGCCGGAGCCGCCGAGCCGGCGCTCGAACCGCCAGGCCCGGAACGTCGCTCCCGGCGGCTGCCACGCCCTCTGGTGATGGGTGGCGCTGCCGCGGCGGCCACCCTCGTGGTGAGCATCGGCGTCGCCGCCCTCGCCCTGCCCGGCGACGACACCCCCGCCAACACCACGGCCGGCGAGGCGCCTGTCGCCAGCGCACCGGCCCTGCCGGAGGAGGACCAGGCGCTTCCGCTGGACCTGACGGAGAGCCCGAGCCCCAGCCCGAGCGTCTCCCCCAGCACCGCCACCGCGTCGCCGTCACCGAGCCGGACCACCCGGCCCAAGCCCGCGCCCTCGCGCAGCACGGCTCCCTCCCGGCTCAGCGCCGAACGCCAGGGCAGCCCGAGCCGGGCCGCCTCCGCCAGCCCGTCGTCCGCCGGGGACGACGTCTCCGCCGAGGCGGCCGAGGTGGTGGCGCTGGTGAACGCCGAGCGGGCGAAGGCCGGCTGCGACGCGCTGAGCATCGACGACAAGCTGATGACGGCGGCCCAGCGGCACAGCCAGGACCAGGCTGACCACCGGAACATGTCACACACCGGCAGCGACGGTAGCGATCCCGGCGAGCGGATCGACCGGGTCAACTACTCCTGGAGCACGTACGGCGAGAACGTCGCCTGGAACCAACGGACGCCGGCCGCCGTCATGGACGCCTGGATGAACAGCGACGGGCACCGCGCCAACATCCTCAACTGCTCCTTCACCGAGATCGGCGTCGGCGTGGCCAACAGCAACGGCCCGTACTGGACGCAGGTCTTCGCCGCACCACGCTGAGCGCGAGTCCTTGTCGGGTCTGTGCTCGTTTGACCGGGTGGGGTACGCCGAGACCCGGCGTACCGGCTCGGGCGGCCCGACGCCGCCCCGCGACCTGCGGAGCTGGCGATGCGGATCGGCCTGGGCGGGCGACCGGCCCGGTGGCTGCACCACCGGGCGCTGCCCGCCGGTCTGACGTTCACGTTGCTGGTCACGGTGACCGCCTGTCGGCCGCAACTGCCCCCGCCGGGAGCGCCGACCAGTTGGCCGGCCACCTCGGCCCGGCACTGGCAGTGGCAGTGGCAGGTGGCGGGGGTGCTCGATCCGGACGTCGAGGCGGACGTCTTCGTCCTCGACCCGGTCGACACCACCGCTGCGGAGACCGCGCAGTTGCGCTCCCGCAGCCGCAGGCTGGTCTGCCAGGTGCACATCGGGTCGGTGCATCCGGCCGATCCGGATGCCAGCCGGTATCCGGCACAGGTACGCGGCGCCACGGTGGCCCGCACCGGGCGGATCTGGTTGGACGTACGCCGGTGGGACGCCCTGCGGCCGGTGCTCGCCGACCGGTTCCGGCTCTGCCGTGGGAAGGGCTTCGGCGCTGTGGTGTTCGCCGACGCCGACGGCTACGACAAGCACTCCGGCTTCGCGCTGGAGTTCGACCACCAGTTGCAGTTCAACCGTCGGGTCGCCGCGCTGGCCCGCTCGCTCGACCTCTCCCCCGGCCTGCTGGGCGACCTGCCGCAGGTCGCCGCGCTGGCGCCGGACTTCGACTTCGCCGTCAACGAGGAGTGCGTCCGGCTGCGCCAGTGCGAGAAGCTGCTGCCCTTCGCCGACGCCGGCAAACCGGTGTTCCACGTCGAGTACACGGGTGCCACCACCGACTTCTGCGTGACAAGCATCGGCTACGGCTTCGCCTCCATCCGCAAGCACCGCACCCTCGACGCCTGGCGCCTCCCCTGCCCCTCCCCCTGACCCCACCTCACCCTTCCTCCGCGATCTTGCACTTCCGGTCGCCGAAACGTCCCCTTTGCGGCCTTCGCGGGGACAAAAACTGCAAGATCGCCGAGGAAAGGGGCGAGGGTCAGGGGCGGGGGCGGGGGCGGGGTTGGCAGCGTGGGCAGCTGTAGGACGAGCGGTTCATGAAGGGCTCGCGGCGGATCGGGGCACCGCAGCGGGGGCAGGGCTGCCCCTCCCGGCCGTACGCGTTCAACGACCTGTCGAAGTAGCCGCTCTCGCCGTTGACGTTGACGTAGAGGGCGTCGAAGCTGGTGCCACCGGCGGTGATCGCCTCCCCGAGGACGTCCCGCACGTGCGCGAGCAACCGGCGGGCGGCCGGGCCGGTGAGCGCGTCGGTGGACCGGGTGCCGTGCAGCCCCGCCCGCCACAGCGCCTCGTCGGCGTAGATGTTGCCCACGCCGGAGATCAGGCTCTGGTCGAGCAGCGCCCGCTTGACCTCGGTACGCCGTCGGCGCAGCGCGGCCACGAACTCCGCGTCGGAGAACTCCGGGTCCAGCGGGTCGCGGGCGATGTGGGCGATCTCCGCCGGCAGCATGCCGCCGCCCTCGCTGACCGACAGCCCGCCGAACGTACGCTGGTCGACGAAGCGCAGCTCAGGCCCGTCGTCGTCGAAGCGGAACCGGACCCGCAGGTGGGTCTCGTCGGGTGCGTCCGCCGGTTGCAGCAGCAGTTGCCCGGACATGCCGAGATGCCCGACGACGGCGTCGCCGCTGTCCAGTGGCAACCAGAGATACTTACCGCGCCGCCGGACATCGAGCACCTTCCGGCCGGCCAGCACGTCGGCGAAGTGCGCCCCGCCGGGCACGTGCCGACGAACCGCCCGGGGGTGGCGCACCTCCACCGTCCGAATCCGGCGGCCGGTGACCCAGCGCGACAGCCCCTGCCGGACGGTCTCCACCTCCGGCAACTCAGGCATGGTGCGCCTGGGCTTCGACCTCGCCCACCAGGTTCCGCTCGTCGTCGACAGCCACTGTCACCTGCTCGTCGGCCGAGCCGTCGGTCGTCTCAGCCTGCTCGGTGAGGGTCCGCCACGCCGACTCCGCGGCCCGCTGCTCCGCCTCCTTCTTGCTCCGCCCGTCGGCGCCGCCGTACCGGTTACCGGCGACCACCACCCACGCGGTGAAGGTCTTCAGGTGATCCGGCCCGGTCCCCTCGATCCGGTACTCCGGAACGCCGAGGCCGAGCGCGGCGGTCAACTCCTGAAGACTCGTCTTCCAGTCCAGCGCGGCGCCCCGGCCGGCGGACTCGGCCATCAGCGGGTCGAACAGCCGGTGGATCACGATGGCGGCGGTGTCCAGCCCGTACTGGAGGTAGATCGCGCCGAGCAGCGCTTCCAGGGTGTCGGCGAGGATGCTGGCCTTGTCCCGACCGCCTGTGGTCTCCTCGCCCTTGCCGAGCAGCAGGTAGGGACCGAGCCCGTCGGGGCCCAGGCCACGCGCCACGTCGGCGAGCGCGCGCATGTTGACCACACTGGCCCGCAGCTTGGCCAGCTGGCCCTCCGGCAGGTCGGGATGGTTCTCGAAGAGCGCTGTCGTGATCACCACACCCAGCACCGAGTCGCCGAGGAACTCCAGCCGCTCGTTGGTGGGCAGACCACCGTTCTCATACGCGTACGAACGGTGGGTGAGCGCGCGTTGCAGCAGTTCCGGATCCAGTGAGACGCCGAAGGCGGCCTCCAGGTGGCCGATTGCGGGCCGACGGCGCTTGTCGTTGCTCATGATGTGCGTACCTCGGTGTCGGTCGTGCGATCGGTGCGGTCCCCGGCGAGCAGCGCGGCGACCCGCTCGGTGGCGTCGCGCCGCCAGAGGTGCGCGGCCAGGGCGATGCCGGAGGCGATGTCGTCGGCGCGGGCGGCGCCGTGGCAGACGACGACGGTGCCGGCCACTCCGAGCAGCGCGGCTGCCCGGGGCGCCCCACCACCGGGCGGGGTGCCGCCGGCCATGGCGTACGCGCCTTCGACGGCTTTGAGCAGCACGTTACCGGTGAACCCGTCGGTGACCACCACATCGGCGCGCGTGCCGAGACAGACGTCGTACCCCTCGACGAGCCCGACGTAGTGGGCGTCGCCGGGCAGTGCCGCCGCGCTGAGCATGGGGTCGGCGAGCCGGCGGGCCCGGTCGCCCTTGCCCGGCTCGGTGCCCACCGAGAGCAGCCCCACCCGGGGCACGGCGATGCCGTGGCCGACCGAGGCGTAGGCGGCACCGAGTGCCGCGTGCCGAGCGAGCGTCGCCGGACTCGGCTCCAGCGAGCCACCGACGTCGAGCAGGACAACTGTGCCGGAGACGGCGGGCAGCGCGGCGGCGAGAGCCGGCCGGCGTACCTCGGGCCAGCGGCCGAGGCCGAGGGCGGCGGCAGTGACTGTCGCGCCGGTGGCGCCGGCGGAGACCAGCGCGTCGGCGTACCCGGCACGAACTGCCGTCACCGCCGCGCGGACCGTGGTCTCGGCACGCGCCGCGCTGGGGTCGTCAGCCATGTCGACGACGGAATGTGTCGGCCGGACCGTGATCCGGTCCCGTTGTGCCGGGTCCAGGGCGTCGATCAACGCGCCGGCGGCCCTGGTCGGCCCGACGAGAAGCAGGTGCAGGTCCGGGTCGTCGCACACCGCCCGCAGAGCGCCGTCCACCACGACGGCGGGAGCGTCGTCCCCGCCGAGGAGGTCAACGGCGATCCGTGCGACGCCCGCCTCCGCCTCGACGCCGGCCGGCCTGGGCCGGCCGGCGTCGGCCGAAGTTGCGGGCGACCGCCGGGGAGTGTGCGTCGCTCGACCTGTGGTCGGAGACGTCACGCGCCGTCCGGGTCAGACCTCAAGGACCTGGCGGCCGTTGTAGGTGCCGCAGACCGAGCAGGCGGCGTGCGGCAGCTTCGCGGACTTGCACTGCGGGCAGGCGACGGTCGCGACCGCCGCGGCCTTCCAGTTCGCCCGGCGGGACCGGGTGTTGCTGCGCGACATCTTGCGCTTGGGGACGGCCACGGTTCTTACTCCTCTGTACGGGTCAGTTGCGACAGGCCCGCCCAACGCGGGTCGATCTGCTGGTGGCTGTGATCGGCCGGCAGATCGTCCCGGTGCACCCCGCATTCGGGGCACAGACCTGGGCAGTCCTGGCGGCAGAGCGGGTTGTTCGGCAGCGCGAGCACCACCGCGTCCCGCAACGCCGGTTCCAGGTCGATCAGGTCGCCCTGCATTCGACCGACCTCATCCTCCTCGGTGGTGACGTCCGTGGTGCTGTTCTCATACGCGTACAGCTCCTGGATCGTCACCGTCACCGAGTCGTTGATCTCGCGCAGGCAGCGACCGCACTCACCCCGGATCGGACCGCTCACGGTCCCCGAGACGAGCACGCCCTCGGACACCGACTCCATCCGCAGATCGAGGTCGAGGTCCGCGCCCTCCGGCACGCCGATCAACTCCACGCCGAGGTCCGACGGTGCCGGGACCACCCGTGCGACGGTACGCAGAACACCAGGTCGGCGCGGCAGCTCCCTCGTGTCGAGGACCAGCGGCGACCTGGGGTCGAGTGAAGTGGGTGAGTTCTTGGGCATAGTCAGACTCCGGCCGGTGAGAGGCCGACAAACGAGGTTACCTGGACGGACGGCCCAACGTCGAATTGGGGGTGACCAGCCGTCCCGATACCGGAAACAGCTGACGATCCCGGCGGTCGGCGGACGATCCGGCCGGCGGCGGACGTCCCGTTGGACGGTGATCAGAAGGTCAGAAGGGCAGCGGGCGCTCCGCCTCGTCGCCGGCGAACGTGCCGATCTCCCGCAACGCGTGCATCTTGTCCCGGCCGCGCTCTATCGAGGCCAGCGCCCGGGTGAGGAACTGTTCGAAGTTGGCAAGTGCGGTGTCGACGTAGTCGTCGACCTCCTCGCGCAGCCGCTGCGCCTCGGCCCGCGCCTCGGCGATGATCCGGGCGCCCTCGTGCTCGGCGGAGACGGTGATCTCGTTCACCGAGACCAGGCGGGCGTGTTCCGCCTCACCCTCGCTGATGATGCGGTCGGCCTCCCGCTTGCCCGCCTCCATGATCTTGTCCCGCTCCTCCAGCAGGGCGGCGGCGCGGCGCAGGTCGGCGGGGAGCTCGGCGCGCAGTTCGTCGAGAGCCGCGATCATCTCACCCCGGTCGACCATGCAGTTGTTGCGCGACATCGGCACGGAGCGCGCCTGCTCCACGATGGTGATCAGTTCGTCGATGCGGTCGAGCGGGTCCACCGGTACCTCACTCCTGTCATTCGTCGGCCGACCTACATCATGCGGGCTTCGGCCGGTTTCCCGCTTCACCCAATGATGTCGTCCACCACCAACCCCGTACCGCCCCCTCCCCGGGCGTGTCGCCCCACCCCACCTCGCGATCTTGCACTTTCCGTCCCCGCGAACCACATCGAAACCGACAGAAGGGCGACCGGAACTGCAAGATCGCGTACGCGAGGGGGCGGCTCGTGGTCAGGCTGGTGGGGGGACCAGGCGGGCTTTGAGGGCGTCGCGGACCACGTCGGGTACGTGGGGGGTGACGTCGCCGCCCCACTTGGCCACGTCCTTGACCAGACTGGACGAGAGGAAGGAGTAGAGCGGGTTGGTCGGCATGAACAGCGTCTCGACCCCGGCGAGGCCGATGTTCATCTGGGCCATCTGCAACTCGTAGTCGAAGTCGCTGACCGCCCGCAGACCCTTGATGAGTACCGTCGCCCGCTGCGCCCGGCAGAAGTCGACAAGCAGTCCCCGGAAGGACTCCACCCGTACGTTGCCGTAGGAGGAGGTCACCTCGCGGAGCATCTCGATGCGCTCCTCGACGGTGAACAGGCCGCTCTTCGACTGGTTGACAAGTACGCCGACGATCACCTCGTCGAACAGTCGGCTGGCCCGACCGACGATGTCGAGGTGACCGTTGGTGACCGGGTCGAACGAGCCGGGACATACCGCACGTCTCATGATCGGCGACCGTACCAAAGGGTGGTCTCGCCGTACCGGCGACTGCGCTGGCCAGTGACCCCTTCCACCCACTCGACAGGTCCACTGCGGCTGGACCGCTCCACCACCACCAACGCCTCGGCGGCCAGCCAGCCGCCGTCGACCAGAGCGGCGAGCATCGCGTGGATGCCGTCGTCCGGCAGCGCGTACGGCGGGTCGGCGAAGACGACGTCGTACGGATCGCCCTCGACACCGGCGGCCAGCACGGTGGCGACCTTCCCGGTGACCAGTCGGGCCGAGGCGCCGACCCGAAGCGCCGCCAGATTCTCCCGGATCACCCGGGCGGCACGCGGATCCGACTCGACGAGCAACGCGTGCGCGGCACCCCGCGACAGCGCCTCCAGGCCGACGGCACCGGAGCCCGCGTAGAGATCGGCGAAGCGGGCGCCGTCGAGATCGAGCTCCGCCTCGACCGCGCTGAACAACGCCTCCCGGACCCGATCGGAGGTGGGTCGGGTGCCGGCACCGGACGGGGCGGTGATCCGCCGCCCGCCGAGGCTGCCGGCCACGATGCGGGTCATCGTCGGCTCCTGGTCATGTCCTCGACGCTACGCGACGTCGAACCTGCGGTCGGCACCCCACACGTGATCATTAAGCACTCATCCGAAGACCTTACGTATATCGAAAATCACGAGTCCACAACATCATTCTTATATTTCCCTGAAGGCTATGGCGCGTCGGGCCTGATCGCTAAGGTCTGCCGGGTGTCGGGACGGGTCGGCCTGTCCGCCGCCGACGAAGCTTCCGGTTCCCCCACTCAGGAGTAGACGTGAACCGTCTCAACTTCCGGCGCGTCGCGGCAGCCGCCGCCGGTGCGCTGATCGGCCTCGCCGGCGTCGCCGTCGTCGCCGCCCCGGCCAGCGCTCACCACCCCATCATCAAAGGCGTCGGCTGCAAGCTCGCCAACGGTGATGTGAAGGTCGAGTGGACCGTCTCGAACAGCGAGTCCCGTTGGGTCGCCGAGGTGGACGCCGTCTACACGCCGTCCCGCACCCCGGTCACCAACATCGTCGTCGGCGCCGTGCTGCCGAAGGCGGGTGAGGGCTCGCTGGTCGGCGAGCAGATCGTGCCGCGCGGCAAGGCTGCCCACCTGACCGTGAAGGCGGTCTGGAAGAAGGACCGGCACACCGTCAGCAACACCCAGACCGGCAAGGCCCGGTACATCGGCAAGTGCGCGGAGCCCGAGCCGACGCCGACGCCCACCCCGACGGACGAGCCCACCGAGCCGACCCCGACGCCGACGCCCACCGACGAGCCCACCGAGCCGACCCCGACGCCCACCCCGTCCGACGAGCCCACCGAGCCGACGCCGACCCCGACGCCGTCCGACGAGCCCACCGAGCCGACCCCGACGCCGACGCCCACCGACGAGCCGGTGGTGCCGGAGCCCGGTGAGCCGACCTTCGAGCTCACCGAGACCTGTGACGAGCTGACCTTCCTGATCAACAACCCGGCCGACGGGATCCCGTTCTCGATCACCCTGACCTCTGAGAAGGGCACGACCCAGACGCTGGAGGCGGTCCCGGGCGAGACCACCTCGGTCACCTTCGACGCGTACCCGGGCCTGGTCGTCACCCCGACCTTCACGGTCGAGGACGAGACCGTCGAGGGCGAGCCGGTGGCCTGGGAGCAGCCCGAGGACTGCGGTAACGGTGGTGGCGGCGGCGGTCTGCCGGTCACCGGTGCCGCCACCGGCGGCATCATCGCCGGTGCCGGTGTGTTGCTGGCCGCCGGCGCGGCCCTGTTCGTGGTGACCCGTCGCCGCCGGCTGCGCTTCACCGCCTGATCCCTGCTGACCCGCACTGAACCGAGGGCGCGCCGACCACCAGGTCGACGCGCCCTCGGGCGGTCACCCGTCCGCCGTACCCGCTCCGGTGCGCCGCACCACTGGCTCGCGTGGCTGCACGGCTGGTCCCGCCGGCTCCGCCCGGCTCCGTCAGCGCACCGGCCCGGCAACGTCCAACTCGGACACCGACGCTCAAAGCTGCCAGTCGATCACGCGCTGTATATCAATGATCCCGCATTCATAACATCATGATTAAGCCTGCCTGAGGGCTGTTTCGTTTCTCACGATCTCGCTAGGGTCTGCCCGGTGCCGGCGTCATCGCCGCCGGTCATCGGCACGGGAGGCACCCTCTCAGGCGCGGCACGTGCCGCCAGCGCCGTCCGTCCCGCCCGCGCCGACCCTGACGCTCTTCTTCACCCCGGGAGTACGCGTGATCCGACCCAAGCTGTCGCTTCGGCGACCGCTGGCTGTCCTGGCAGCCGCCCTCATCGGCCTGACCGGAGCAGCGGCGGTGGCAACCCCGGCCGCTGCCCACCACACCACCATCACCGCCACCGCCGTCTGCGACCAGCTCAGTGGTGAGCGGGTGATCACCTGGACGGTGGCCAACAGCGAGCGTCGTACCGCCGCCACCGTCAAGAAGGTGACCGCCGAGCCCTCGACCCCCGTCCAGGTGCTCGTCCCGGGTGCCGAGGCCGTCGACCTTCAGGGTGTGGCGATCCCTCGGGGTGGCTCCGTCCAGGCTGTCCAGCGGGTGCCGGGCGCGACCACGAGCGCCAAGCTCATCGTCGAGGGCCGCTGGGACAACAGGCGGGAGCGGACCAACGAGGGCACCATCAACCTCGCCGCCGACGCCGCCTGCAACCCGGCGCCGAAGTGCGTCGACGCCAGCGAGGCCAAGTACAGCCACACCTTCGACGGCCCGAAGGGCACGGCGACGGTCAAGCTGGACGGTGACCTGCCGCTCTGCGACGACAAGCAGTACTTCACCCTGGTGTCGTACTTCGCGCCGCGGCCGGAGTTCGCCACCCCGCAGTACGTCTACGGCGAGCCGGACAGCGACTTCCTCGGCGGTGGCCAGAACGAGATCGAGCTGAACGTCGGTGTTCCGGACTGCCACACCCAGGTCGACCTGATCTGGGGCGGTGTCGACGAGATCATCGACCCGCTCGTCGAGAACGGCCCGCGCTACGGCTCCAAGAAGCTGGGCGAGAAGGGCGCGCCCGGCAACCGTTCGTCGGGTCCGCAGGGCTGGTACAACGGCGGCAGCAAGAACTGCACCACCCCGGCGTCCACCTTCGCCTCCTCCTGCGACGGCACCGTCACCGTCTCGCTGAGCAACGACGGTTCGATCTCAAAGTACCCGGTCGAGTTCGAGGTCCGGGGCGAGAACGGCTGGTCCAAGACCGTCACGGTCGAGCCGGGCAAGGCCGACAACGAAACAGTCGTGCCCGCCGAGAACGCTGGCAAGATCGAGGTGCTGGTCGACGGCAAGGTCATCGAGAACGGCACGTACTCCTGGGAGCGTCCCGAGGACTGCCCCCTGCCGACGGTGACCGCCGACGCGGACTGCGAGACCTTCGGGCTGACCGCGTCGAACCCGGAGGGTGGCATGCCGGTCAAGGTGGAGTTCACCTACGGCGACAAGACCGAGACCCGTACCGTCGCTCCGGGCTCGTCGGAGAAGGTCACCTTCCCGGCCGGTGACGAGGAGGCGGCGCTTGTCGTCCTGCCGGAGCTGGGTCTGGAGCTTGAGGTCGTCTACGCCCCCGAGGGCTGCGGCGGCGGTGGCGGCGGCGAGGAGCCCCCGGGCCTGCCGGTGACCGGTGCCGCGGCCGGTGGCATCGCCGCTGGCGCGATCGCCCTGCTGGCTCTGGGTGCCGTGCTGTTCGTGATGGCCCGGCGGCGGCGGATCCACTTCACCGCCTGAGCCGAGCCGGCCGAACTGAATTGATCTGAACCGCCCCGGTCGCCCACATGGGCACCGGGGCGGTTCACGTTTCAGCGCAGGCCCGCTGACGGGCCGACCTGTCGCGGCCGGCAGGCGCTGCCGACCGGCGCACGGCCGTGGCGTCGACCACCAGCGGACGGTCAGCCCTTTTCGAGGTACTCGGCGCGATCAGCGTCGACGAGCGCGGCGACCGAGGCGGCGAGCGCCGGGTGCCGGGCCAGATCCGGATCCTCCTCGACCAACGCGATCGCCTCCGCCCGCGCGTCCCGGATCAGGTCCGCGTCGCGCAGCAACGACAGCAACCGTAGGTGCGAACGACGGCCGGACTGGGTGGCCCCCAGCACGTCGCCCTCGCGCCGCTGTTCCAGGTCCAGTTCGGCGAGCTTGAAACCGTCGGTGGTCGAGGCCACGGCGTCCAGCCGCTCCCGCGCCCCGGTGCCCTCGGCCGCCTCGGTCACCAGCAGGCAGAGCCCGGGCGCGCTGCCCCGGCCCACCCGACCCCGCAACTGGTGCAGCTGCGAGACGCCGAAACGGTCGGCGTCCAGCACCACCATCATCGTCGCGTTTGGCACGTCCACACCCACCTCGACCACGGTGGTGGCCACCAGCACGTCGAGCTGACCGGCGGCGAAGGACCGCATCACCGTGTCCTTCTCGTCGGCCGGCAGCCGGCCGTGCAGAACCCCGATCCGCAGACCGTGCAGCGGCCCCTCGGCCAGCAACGGCGCCACCTCGGTGACCGCCAGCGGCGGCCGCCGGCCGTTGTCGTCGACCTCCGGTGGCTCCTCGTCGGCCCCGGACGTGTCATCCCCGATCCGGGGACAGACCACATACGCCTGGTGGCCGGCAGCGACCTCCTCGCGCAACCGGCGCCAGGCACGATCCAGGAAGGCGGGCTTCTCGGCGGCGGGCACCACGTGCGAGGCGATCGGCGAACGCCCGCGCGGCATCTGGGACAGGGTGGAGATCTCCAGGTCGCCGTAGACGGTCATGGCGACGGTGCGCGGGATCGGGGTGGCGGTCATCACCAGCACGTGCGGTGGCTGCTCCGCCTTGGCCCGTAACGCGTCCCGCTGCTCGACCCCGAACCGGTGCTGCTCGTCGACCACGACCAGGCCCAGGTCGGCGAAGTCGACACCCTCGTAGAGCAGGGCGTGGGTACCCAGCACGATGCCGGCCGTACCGCTGGCCACCTCGGCCAACGCCCGCCGCCGAGCCGCCGCGCCGAGCGAGCCGGTGACCAGTTCCACCCGGGTGGCGTGCTCAGCGGCGCCCAGCTCACCGGCCTGGGCGAGCGGACCGAGCAGGTCGAGCATGCCCCGGTGATGCTGGGCGGCGAGCACCTCGGTCGGGGCCAGCAGCGCGGCCTGCCCGCCCGCGTCGACCACCTGGAGCATCGCCCGTAGCGCCACCACGGTCTTGCCGGAGCCGACCTCGCCCTGCAACAGCCGGTGCATCGGGTGACCGGTGGCGAGGTCGGCGGCGATCTCCACGCCGACGTCGCGTTGCCCGGCGGTCAGCTCGTACGGCAGCCGGGCGTCGAACGCGTCGAGCAGGCCGCCCGCACGCCCCGGCCGGGGACGCGCGGGTGACGCGGCGGCGTCGCGCTTGCGGCGGACCAGCGTCACCTGCACGGCGAACGCCTCGTCCCACTTCAGCCGCCGCCGGGCCCGGTACAGCTCCTCCCGGCTGGACGGCCTGTGGATCTCGCGCAGGGCGGTGCCCAGGCCGACCAGGTTCCGGCTGGCCCGCACGGTGGCCGGCAACGGGTCCTCCGGCGGCGCGACGGTGTCCAGCACCACCCGTACGCAGCGCGCGATCACCCAGGTGGGCACCGCCGCGGCGGCCGGGTAGACCGGAATGAGCGCGCCCGCGAACTCCTCGATCTGCTCGCTGGCCGCCGCCTCGGTGTCGGTCTGCTCACCGAGCAGGACGTACTCCGGCCCGTTGAGCTGCCGCCGGCCCCGGAACTCGGTGACCTTCCCGGCGAACAGCCCCCACCGGCCGGGCCGCAGCTCCCGCTCGCGCCACGCCTGGTTGCCGAAGAAGGTGAGGGTGAGGCTGCCGCCGGAGCCGTCGCCGACTGTCACCTCCAGCAGGTTGCCCCGGCGCTGACGCATCGGGCGCACGGCGGTGCGCTGCACCTGGGCCAGCACGGTGACCTGCTCGCCGACGTCGAGCGCGCGGATGTCGGTGTGCTCGCCGCGCTCGTCGTAGCGGCGGGGGAAGTGGTAGATGAGGTCGCCCGCGGTGTGCAGGTCGAGGTGGCCGGCAAGCGCCTTGGCGGTCTTCTCCCCGACCAGCTTCTTCAGCGGCGTGTCCAGGTCGGACGGATCGGCGGTCATTCGACACCGACAAGCAGGGGATGGTGCGGTTGCCCACCCGGGTAGACCTGGACCTCGACGAAGGGCCAGCGCGCCGTGATGTGGGCGCGCACCGCGTCGACCAGCCCGTCGGGCGCGTCAGCGCCGACGAGCAGGGTGACCAGTTCGCCGCCACCGCCGAGCATCCGGTCGACAAGCGCGACGCAGGTGTCCACCAGATCGACGCCGATCAGGTTCACCTCCCCCTCGACCAGGGCGAGCACATCGCCGGCGCGGCACGGGCCGGCGACGGTGAGCGCCTCCCGGCCGGCCCGGCACACCTCGGCGTACCGGCAGGCGCCGGCCGCCTCGGCCATCGCGATCACGTCGTCGGCGAAGCGGCGTCGCGGATCGCGTACGGCCAGCGCGGCCAGCGCCTGCACCGGTGAACGGGTCGGTACCACTGCCACCTCCACCCCCAACCGGTGCGCCTCCTCGGCGACCTGGTTCGCCACCGCCTGCGCGTCCGGGTCGTTGGGCAGCACCACCACCCGAGCCGCGCCGGTGGCGCGTACCGCGGCCAGCAGTTCCCCGACCGACGGGTTGCCGGGCACCACCACCGCTCCCTCGGCGGCGAGCAGCTCGGCGATCCCGGCACCGCTGGCCACCACCACGGCGGCGCGTCCGCCGGACGACCGGGCCGGTGCCGGCTCCGGCTGGTCGGCGAAGCGGGTCACCGCGATCTGGTACGGGCGGCCGGCGGTCACACCCGCCTCGATCGCCGCGCCGACGTCGTTGACGTGCACGTGGACCTGCCAGGTGCCGGCGTCGCCGACGACCACCAGGGAGTCGCCGATGGTGACCAGCGCCTGCCGCATCCGCTCCACCGCCGTGGGCTCGGCGTCGAGCAGGAACTGCACCTCGTAGGCGTACTCCGGCGAGCCGGTCTCCCGGGCGACGGTGACCGGCTGCCGCACCGCAGGCACGCCGGGCTCCGGCCGTTCGGGGCTCTCCCCCGTGACCACCTCGACCAGAGCGTCGAGCAGCAGGCACAGGCCCCGGCCACCGGCGTCGACCACCCCCGCCCGGGCCAGCGCCGGCAACTGCTCGGGCGTGCGGGCCAGCGCAGCGGTCGCGGCGTTCGCCGCCGCCCGGGCCACCACCCGCAGCTCGTCGCTGCCGGCCTGCTCGGCCGCGCCGGCCGCGGCCGAGACCACCGAGAGCACAGTGCCCTCCACCGGGCGGGCGACAGCCGTGTACGCCGCGTCGGTCGCCTCGCGCAGGGCCACGGCCAGCTCCCGGCCCCGCACCTGCGGGGCGGCGGCCAACGCGTCGGCGAGGCCACGCAGGATCTGCGACAGGATCACCCCGGAGTTGCCCCGCGCCCCGAGCAGGGCGCCCCGGGCCATCAGGCGCAGCGCGTGGCCGTGCGCGGTGGAGACGCCGTCGGCGTGGGTGTCGAGGTCCATCGCGAGCGCCTGCTGCGCGGAGGTGAGGGTGAGCACCAGGTTGGTGCCGGTGTCCCCGTCGGGCACCGGGTAGACGTTCAGCTCGTCGATCTCACCCTGGTGCCGCTTGAGCGCGGCCAGGCCGCCGGCACACCAGCGGCGCACGGCGGCGGCGTCGAGGGTGTCCAGCACGGTGGCAGCCTACTGGCGTACGCTGACACTCGCCCGCCACCGGGCGGTCCCGCTTCGTCCGGGTTTCCCCGCTCGCGTACCCTCGGCCCGTCTTCGCGTCGGGCCTGGCGGACGGCCGTGGCGGCGATCGAGCCCGGTTCGGCAGGTGGTTCCCCCATCGGGTACCCTGGCCAGGTTGCCCGGGCTGCGCCTGGCGGCGACTTCATGAACGTTTCAATCCCAGGAGTATCCCGTGGCTAGCGTGTGTGACGTCTGTGGCAAGGGGCCGGGCTTCGGCCACAACGTGTCCCACTCGCACCGGCGGACCAACCGCCGCTGGAACCCGAACATCCAGTCGGTGCGTACCCCGGCCGGTGGTGGCACGACCAAGAAGCTGAAGGTCTGCACCTCCTGCATCAAGGCGGGCAAGGTCGCCCGCGCCTGACGCGGCAGCACCGGACATCACGACAGTCATCACCGGCGGGCCCATCGGGCCCGCCGGTGTCGTCGTGTCCGCGGCGAGCCGGCTGATCAGAGGGTACGGCCGAACGACAGGCAGCCGGGCTCGTCGGCGTAGAAGCCGAAGTTGGGGATCCGCTCGTAGCCGGCCGCCTTGTACAACGCGATCGCCTCGGGCTGCCGGTCACCACACTCCAGGATGATCCGGCGGCGGCCGTGCTCCCGGGCCGAGCGTTCGATGGCCGCCAGCACCGTGCGGGCCACGCCCCGCCCCCGGGCCTCCGGCGCGGTGTACATCCGCTTCAACTCCGCGGTCCCGTCGCCGTGGCTGCGCCAGCCGCCGCAGCCCACCGGCTGCCCGTCGATCCGGGCGACCAGGAACGCCCCGGCCGGCGGTACGAACTCGCTCGCGTCGACAGGGGTCTCGTCGCCGCTGCCGCCGTACCGGGCACCCAGGTCGGCCAGGGTCGCGGTGATCAACCGCTTGGCCTCCGGGGAGTCGAACGGCACCGTGTGGATCTCGATCTCGTGCACCCGTGCAGGGTACGACCCGGCTGGCAGCGCCCCGCCGGGTGGCCGGTGGTCAGCGAAAATGGTCCCATCCCGGCGGGCCGTCGAACGGCTGGCCGTCCACCGTCACACCGGCCCCCTCGGCCACCCGGCCGATCACCCGCCAGCCCGGTGGGAGGGCCGTCGCCGGGGGGAAGGTCGCCGCCAGCGCGTGGTCGTCGCCACCGGCCAGCAGCCAGGCGTACGGGTCGACGCCGAGCGCCTGCGCGGCGTCGCGCATCTGCGGCGGCACCTCGAAGGCGTCCCGGGAAATGTCCACCGCCACCCCGCTGGCCTTCGCCACGTGCCCGAGGTCGGCGAGCAGCCCGTCCGAGACGTCGATCATGGCGGTGGCGCCGAGCCGGGCGGCCTGCGGTCCGGCCGGGTAGGGCACCTCCGGCCGGCGGTACGCCTCGACCAGCAGCCGGGGCGTCCGGAAGCCACGGGAGAGCACGGTGAACCCGGCCGCCGCGTACCCGGTGCGGCCGGCCAGGGCGAGCAGGTCGCCGGGTCGGGCACCGGCCCGGGTCACAGGTGACCGACCGCCCAGGTCGCCGAGGGCGGTGACCGCGATGGTAAGCGTGGGGCTGGCCGACATGTCGCCGCCCACCACGCTGGCCCCGACCCCTGCCGCCTCGGCACCGAGCCCGTCGGCGAGTTCCTCCATCCAGCCGGTGTCGACGTCAGTGGGTACGCAGAGCGCCACCAGCAGGGCGGTCGGCTCCGCTCCCATGGCCGCCACGTCGGCGAGGTTCGCCGCCGCCGCCCGGCGGCCGATGTCGTGGGCTCCGGACCAGTCCCGGCGGAAGTGCCGCCCCTCGACAAGCACGTCGGTGGTGGCGACCACCCGGGCGTCCGGCGCGGCGACCACAGCGGCGTCGTCTCCGGGGCCCAGCAGCACCGTGGAGCCGTACGACAACCGGGCGGTCACCCGGTCGATCAGCCCGAACTCCCCGACCCCCGCGACACTCACGCCGGCACTCCGCTGCGCTGCGTGCCGCCGTGAGACACCACCGCCCTGAGCCTGATGGCTCGCTCGCTGCGCTCGCTCACTGCTTCTCCTTGGCCACCGATAGGGATCTGCCCTGGTCCGTAAGGTACTTTCTCCCTTCGGGCCGCCTGGCGGGCGGCGACGGAGGGAGGTCGAGTCGTGGTACAGGCGTACATCCTCATCCAGACAGAGGTCGGCCGGGCACGTGACGTGGCCGGTCTCATCGCGGATCTCGCCGGCGTGGTCCGCGTCGACGCGGTCACCGGGCCGTACGACGTGGTCGTGCTCACCGAGGCGAACACCGTCGACGAGCTCGGCAAACTCATCGTCAGCAAGGTGCAGATGGTGCCCGGTATCACCCGCACCCTCACGTGTTCGGTGGTGCGCCTGTAAGTGGACGAGAAAGCTGAATCTCCCGTCGCCCGGGCCGACCGTCCGGACGTGAAGGCACCCGACCGTACCAACCGCGGTGCGGCACTCATCGCCACGGCGGTGGCGGTGCCGGTTGCGCTGCTGGTGGGTGCGCTCGCGCTGAGCAACCTCGCACCGGAGGAGCCGGCCGCCGTGCCGCAGCCGTCGGCGACCACGCCCGGTCCGGTCTCCACCGCGCCCGTCGAGATGGCCGCCCCGCAGCTCGGAGAGCGGCAGGCCGTCGTCTGCCGCGCCCTGCTGTCCCAGCTGCCCGACTCGATCCGCGAGCTGCCGCAACGACAGGTCAGCGCCGGGCCGGAGCAGAACGCCGCGTACGGCGACCCGGCACTCACCGTCGCCTGCGGTGGTGACGCGCCGGAGGTGAAGCCCGACGACCACCTCTACCTGGTGAACTCGGTCTGCTGGTACGCGGTGGAGGGGCCTGACGTGACGGAGCTGACCACCGTCGACCGGGAGACGGCCGTCACCCTGCGGGTGCCGCACTTCTACGGCGAGGCGTTGCAGTGGGCCTCCCCGGTCTCCGCCACCATCGTCGAGTCGATCCGGTCGTCCGGCACGGCGCCGTCCGGCTGCACCTCCTGACGCATCAGGGGCAGCCGCAGCGGGTGACCGGGCTCAGTACTGCCCGGGCCCCCGGGTCAACGCGGTGCGGATCAGCCGGTCGACAAGCTTCGGGTACTCCAGACCGGCCGCGGCCCACATCCTGGGGAACATCGACGTCGGGGTGAAGCCGGGCATCGTGTTGATCTCATTGAGGTACACGTCGAGGTCGGGCGTGACGAAGAAGTCGACGCGGGCCAGGCCGGCGCAGTCGAGCGCGGTGAAGGCGCGCACGGCGTAGTCGCGTACCTGCCGGGTGACCCGCTCCGGCAGGTCGGCCGGGATGTCGTACTCGCAGGCGGACTCGGCGTCGATGTACTTGGCCTCGAAGTCGTAGAAGTCGTAGTCGCCGACCACCCGGACCTCGGCGAGCACTGACGCCTCCGGCGCGCCGCCGGCCTCACCCTCCAGCACGCCGCACTCGATCTCCCGACCGACGATGGCCCCCTCGACCAGCACCTTGCTGTCGATCTCGCGGGCGGTGGCGAGGGCCGCGTCGAGGTCTGCCCAGTCGTTGATCTTTGTGATGCCGAAGGACGAACCGGCCCGGGAGGGCTTGACGAAGACCGGCAGGCCCAGCCGCTGCTTGTCCGCCTCGCTGAGCGTCGTTCCGCTGCGCAGCACCGCGTACGGGCCGACCGGAATGCCCTCGGCGGCGCAGAGCTTCTTGGTGAACTCCTTGTCCATCGCGGCGGCCGAGGCGAACACCTTCGCCCCGACGTACGGGATGCCGGCCATCTCCAGCATGCCCTGGATGGTGCCGTCCTCACCGTAGGCGCCGTGCAGCACCGGGAAGACCACGTCCACGTCGGCGAGCGCCCGGGGCCCTTCGGTCGGGTCGAGCACGAGCAGCCCACCGCCGGTAGGGTCGGCCCGCAGGACGATGTCCGTGCCGGACTCCGCGGTGATCTCCGGCAGCCGGCGGGCGCTGATCGCCAACTGGCCGGGGTCGCCGTTGGTGAGCACCCACTGGCCGGCCCGGGTGATGCCCACCGGCACCACCTCGAACTCGTCCGGGTCCAGCGCGCCGAGCACACTGCCGGCGCTGACGCACGAGATGCCGTGTTCCGGGCTGCGGCCGCCGAAGACGATCGCCACGCGGGTCTTGCCTGGGGTGGTCACTGTGGTCACCTTTCGGGAAGCACTGCTGGCGCTCTCCCGGATGACCTTACTGTGCGTGGCGGGTACGGGTAGCCGATACCCTGCGGCAACGCGTGACAGCCGCAAACGGTCAACGTGTCATATACGGAACGTAATTGGGCGCACGTGGCGGTCAGCCCGCCAGTTCCCGCTCGCCGTAAGCGTGCCGCCGACCGATGGCGAGCACCTTGACCCGTTGTCGACCGGCCCGCACCATGCCCAGCGCCATGAAGGCCCCGGCGATCCGTTCGGCCGCTTCGCGGCTGCTCGCGCCGACCACCTGGCGACGGCGCTCGGGCGCCAGCCGCTCGTTGCGACCGTCCATCTCGTACGGACGGACGTCGGTCAGCACCACCAGGAATCGTGTCATCGCCGGCCGCCCCGGCGCTCGCCGAAAAACCGCTGACCAGTCCGCACGTCGATTCCCTTCCGGTGGCCGACCCACTGGCGCGGCACGCGGCGGTCGGGTACGGGGGAAAACCCGACCGCCGCGCGCCCCATCCCCTCCGGTCGCTCACCACCACCGTCGCCACGACAACCGGCGGTGAGGACGCGCTAACAGATTGACAGCTCCACAGGCATGAATGCAACTCTCACCGGCGTTCTCTCATGTACAGGTTCCCAAATACGTGCGACCATCTATACATGGCTCCGAAGACCGCACGCGCCCGTCGGTTGGGCATCGCCTTGCGCCACCATCGGGAGGCCGCCGGCCTCACCCTGGAGGCCGCGGCCGACGAGATCAACAGCACCCGCAGCACGCTCTCCCGCTACGAGAACGCGAAGACCCTGGTCAGCCCGGCGACCGTGCGCGCACTGCTCACCCTCTACGGCGTCGGCGCGGACGAGGTCGTAGCCGCCGTCGAGCTGGCCAAGGACGCGCGCAAGCCGGGTTGGTGGGTGTCGTACTCGTACCTGCTCGACAGGCGCACCATCGACTTCATCGCGCTGGAGGCCGAGGCCATCGCCATCGCGAACTTCGAGCCGTCGGTGGTGCCGGGGCTGTTGCAGACGGCCGACTACATCCGTGGCGTGATGCGCGGCGGGCCGCACACCCTCAGCGACAACGACGTCGAGGAACGGGTACGCATGCGGCTGGACCGGCAGCAGCGGGTCTTCGAGGAGGACCCACCGATATTCGACGCGATCCTCGACGAGGCCGCGCTGCTCCGCCCGGTGGGTGACCACTCGGCGCAGCAGGGCCAGCTCAGTCACCTGCTCAAGATGAGCGAGCTGCCCAACATCACGGTCCAGGTGATCCCGTTGGCCGCCGGCTACCACCGGGGCACCCGGGGCTCACTGCACATCCTGGAGTTCGCCGACCCGGAGGACCCGCTCATCGCCTCCGTGGAGACCGTCGCTGGGCAGATGATCCTGGACCGTCCCGGTGACCTGCGTACCTGCACCAAGATCATGGAGCACCTGCGCACCGTCGCACTCAGCCCGACGGCCAGCCGCGAGGCAATCTCCACACTCCTGAAGGGACGGTAATTCGATGGCACCGACGACAAACGCGGTGGTGGCCGTGGCCGGGTGGCGCAAGAGCAGCCACAGCGGCGACGAAGGAGCCTGCGTCGAGGTGGCGGTCGTCCCCGGCACCGTCGCCGTACGCGACTCCAAGGACCCGCACGGCCCGCTGCTGACCTTCCCGCCGTCGGCGTGGACCGCCTTCGCCCAGGCTCCGCCGACCCGCTGAGCCACGGAGGAACCGCACCCCAGTGCCGCTGACCGGGCCGGTAAGGGCACCGCCGGCCCGGTCAGCCCCTCCGTTGTCGTCGTCTCAGTCGCCGACCAGCGGCGGCGCGGGGCGCGTCCGCAGCGCCTCCAGCGCGGCCAGCGCCACGCCCCGTGCGCCGGCCATGTCGCGATCCGGCACCAGCGCGAAGGTGGCCAGGGCGGCCTGCTCCGCGCGGAGCATCGTGTGCTCCCGCACCACGGCCAGGAACCAGTCGCGGAACTCCGGGTCCGCCTCCACCACCCCACCGCCCACGAAGTAAGCGTGCGGATCGGTGAAGTTCGCCGCGATGGTGAACAGGGCACCGAGCGCCCTCGCCTGCTGGGCGAAGATCTCCCGGGCGAGCTCGTCGCCCCGCTCGCCGTAGCCCCGCACCAGCTTGGCCGCCCGCGCCGGCGACTCGCCGGCCAGCGGATGCCCCGGAAAGCGGGTCAGCCAGTAGGGCAACAGGTTGTGCTCGATCGCGGTCAACGACACGACACTCTCGACGTCACCGGCGAACCCGCAGGCGCAGATCGGCACCGGCTGCCCCGGGGCCAGCACGGTGGTCAACGGAATCTGCACGTGCCCCAGCTCGCCGGCCATGCCCGCCGCACCGGAGATGACCCGGCCGCTCTCGACCAGACCACCGCCGAGCCCGGTGCCGACGACCGCCGACACCGACGAGCGCCGCATCGCGTCGGAGCCGAAGTGGATGTGATGGGCGTAGAGCGCGGCGGCGTTGCCGTCGTTGTGGTAGATCACCGGCAGCCCCAACCGACGTTCGAGGGCGCCCCGCACGTCGTAGCCGCGCCAGGCCGGCTGGGAGAAGTTCGTGGAGCCCTTCGACGAGATGACCCCGCTCGCACTCGCCGGGCCGGGGGTGTCCAGCCCGACCGCACCTACCCGTTCGCGTGGCACCCCGGTGCGGGCCAGCACGTCGTCGAAGGCGTCCGCCATCGCCGCCACCGCGGCCTGCGGACCGTCCTGCACCCGACTCGGCGTCTCCACCATCTGGTCGACCAGGAACCGCCCGTCGAGCGTGAGCACCGTGGTGTTGTTGGCCGTGCCACCGTTGTCGATCCCGACGACCACCGTTGCGCTGTCCACCCGAGCTCCGCCTCCCGCCGTCCCGACCTGACGTGAGGCTAGTTCTCGTACCGCCGGCCCGCCACGTCGTCCGGGCACCGGCCCATCATCGCGGTCGCGTCGAAGACGTCGTCGCGCACCACCGACGGCACCAGTCCCGCCTCGGTCAGCACCGCGTGGAACTGCTCGACCTGCGCCCGACCGACCTCCACCACCAGGTGCCCGCCCGGGGCGAGCCAGTCGGGCGCGGCAGCAGCCAGGCGACGCAGCACGGCCAGCCCGTCCGGCCCCCCGTCGAGCGCCGCGGCTGACTCGTAGCGACGCGCTTCCGGCGGTAGCAGGACCATCGCCGCCGTCGGCACGTACGGGGCGTTCGCCACCACCAGGTCGAGCCGGCCACGCCAGGCGGCCGGCAGCGGATCGAAGAGATCCCCGGCGAAGACCGGCACCCCCACTGCGGCGAGGTTCCGGCGGGCACAGGCCACCGCCGCCGGATCCACGTCGACAGCGGCCAGCAGCCGGGGCGCGGTGAGCCGACGCGCCAGCACCCGGCTGATCGCGCCCGAACCACAGCAGAGCTCCACCACCGTCGCCGCCGGTCCGGTCACCCGAACGGCCGCCGAGACCAGCAGCGCGGTACGCGCCCGGGGCACGAAGACGCCCGACTCCACATCGATCCGCTCGCCGCAGAACTCGGCCCAGCCCAACAGGTACTCCAGGGGCTCACCGGCGACCCGCCGGTCGACACGTTCCGCGAGCGTCTCCGGACCGCCGCCCGCCGTCAGGAGCAGGCGGGCCTCGTCCTCGGCCCAGACGCAGCCGGCTCGCCGCAACCGGGCGACAAGTGCGTCGTACCCGACCGGGGAGACCGGCGGTCCCATCAGGCGGCGGTGTCCAGCGCGGCCGACACGTCGGCGACCAGGTCGGCGGTGTCCTCCACCCCGCAGGAGAGCCTGACGAAACCGGGCGCGGTGTCGTCGCCCCACTGCGCCCGCCGGTCCGCGGTGGTGTGCAGACCGCCGAAGGAGGTGGCCGCGGCGATCAGCCGGGCCGCGTCGAGGAAGCGGGCGACCCGTTCGGCGCTGCCGAGATCGAAGGAGAGCAGGCCCGGCATCCGCCGCAGTTGGCGCACCGCGACCGGATGCGCCGGGTCGTCCGGCAGGCCGGGCCAGCGCAGCCCGGCGACATCGGCTCGGCCGGCCAGCAGGCGGGCCAGCGCCGCCGCGTTCGCCGTCTGCCGGGCCAGGCGCAGGTCGAGGGTGGCCAGCGACCTGTGGGCCAGCCAGGCGTCGAACGCGCCCGGCACGGCACCCGTCGCGGTACGCCAGGCGGTGACCGTCGACAACAGCTCCGACGACCGGGTGGCGAGGTAGCCGAGCAGCAGGTCGGAATGCCCGGTCAGCGCCTTGGTGCCGGAGGCCACCACCACGTCCGCGCCGAGGTCCAGCGGACGCTGCCCGAGCGGGGTGGCTGTGGTGTTGTCCACGGCGAGCAGGGCACCTGCGGCGTTCACCCGCTCGGCCAGCGCCGGCAGGTCGACGACGTCGAGCCCCGGATTCGCCGGCGTCTCGACAAGCACCAGCCGCACCCCGTCGAACTCCGGGTACGGCCCGACGGTCGGCGCGAACACCACCCGTACCCCGTTGCCGGCGAGGGTGTCGGTGGCGAACGCGCGCACCGGGAAGTACCCGTCGGCGGGGAGGACCACCGTGTCACCGGCCCGGAGCACCGCAAGCAGCAGCCCGGTGATCGCCGCCTGCCCGCTGGCGAAGACCCGGCAGTCGCCGCCCTCCAACTCGCCGACCGCCGTCTCCAGCAGCCGGCGGGTCGGGTTGTCCGGACGCCCGTACCCGTTCGGCGCCGCCGCCGGCCCCTGCCACGGGTCGAGATGGTACGGCGCGGCGAACACCGGCCCGGGCAGGAACGGCGCGCCGGGGGTGGGCTCGGGCAGACCCGCGTGCACGCACCGGGTGCCGTCCCCGTGCCCCGGACGGTCCTGCGGCTGTGGGGTGTCACGCTCGCTCACGGTGCTGCTCACTCCGGCTTCGTGGTGCGGCTCATCAGGGCCTGGACCGCCAGGCGCGGGTCCACCCCCTCGTGGCAGACCAGCTCGACCTGCTCGGTGATCGGCATCTCCACCCCGTGCGCCCGGGCCAGATCCCGGATCGCCAGCGCGCTCTTGACCCCCTCGGCGGTCTGCCGGGTGGCCACCCGCGCCTCCTCCAGGGTGGCGCCCCGACCGAGGTGCTCGCCGAACGTACGGTTGCGCGCCGACGGCGACGAGCAGGACGCGACCAGGTCACCCATCCCGGCCAGCCCGGCGAAGGTGAGCGGGTCCGCGCCGAGGGCCACCCCGAGCCGGGCGGTCTCGGCCAGCCCACGGGTGACAAGCATCGCCCGGGTGTTGTGGCCGAAGCCCATCGCGGTGGCGATGCCGTACGCCAACGCGATCACGTTCTTGACCGCCCCGCCCAGCTCACAGCCGATCACGTCGTCGTTCGTGTACGGGCGGAAGTAGGGCGTGGTGATCGACCGCTGCACCAGCGTCGCCCGGTCAGAGTCGGTGCAGGCGACCACGGTGGCCGCCGGCTGCTCCGCGGCGATCTCCGGTGCCAGGTTGGGCCCGGAGACCACCACCACCCGGTCCGCCGCGACCTTGGCGGTCTCGACGATCACCTCGCTCATCCGCTTGGTGGTGCCGAGCTCGATGCCCTTCATCAGCGACACCAGGGTCGCCTCGGGATGCAGGTGCTCCACCCACTCGGCGAGGTTGCCCCGCAGGGTCTGCGACGGCACCGCCAGCACCACCATCTCGGCGCCCTTGATCGCCTCGACGGGATCGCCGGTGGCGGTGACCCGCTCCGGCAGGACCACGCCGGGCAGGTACTCCGGATTACGCCGTTCGGCGCGGATCACGTCGGCGATCGGCTGTCGCCGTGCCCAGAGCGTCACGTCCCGGCCGGCGTCGGCGAGGATCTTCGCGAACGCCGTACCCCACGACCCCGCTCCCAGCACGGCCACCTGTCCGGTCACGCCGCCGCCTCCGGGTGCTGGCGGTCGGGCTGCGGGCGGGTGGTGCGCTGCCAGAGCGGCGGTGCTGTCCCGCCCCGGATGTCGACGAGCATGTCCCGCAACCGCAGCATGATCACGTCGGTCATCTCCTCCAGCACCTGACGGCTCGGAGCGGCGCCGGCCCAGCGGCTCAGGTCGATCGGCGGCCCCGCCACCACGGTCACCGGGATCCGGGGCCGCAGGTTGATCCGGGCACGACGCGGGTCGAAGATCCGCTGCGGTCCCCACATCGCCAGCGGCACCACCGGAGCACCGGTGGCCAGCGCCAGCCGGGCCGCGCCGGTCTTACCCTTCATCGGCCACAGGTCGGGCTCCCGGCTGGTGGTGCCCTCCGGGTAGATGATCACGGCGCCACCCTCATCGAGCGCCCGGACCAGGGCGTCCAGCGACTTCACCGCGTCGACCGACCCCCGCTCCACGGGGATCTGCCGGCACCGGTGCAGGATCCAGCCGATCACCGGAACCTTGAACACGCTCGCCTTGCCGAGGAACTGCGGCCACCGCCCGGCGTCGTAGACGAAGTGCGCGGAGACCAACGGATCGGCGTGCGAAATGTGGTTCGGCACGATGATCACCGGACCGTCCTGGCCCAGATGCTCCAGGCCCCGCCAGGTACGCCGGGTCCAGACGGTCATCACCGGCTTCACCAGCACCACGGCGAACCATTGCCAGAATCCCAGCCTCCGCCGACCCACCGTGCCTCCTCGTACCCGCCCCGACCCGCCCACCGGAGAAGCCCGGTGAGGTCCGCAGCCGAAATCATGCCTGCTCGCCCCGGGTACGGCCAGTGAGGGTACCGCCGCCCGGCTGGCAGGATGACAGGTGTGACGCAGCCCTGGACGGTGGTGGTGCCGGTCAAACGCCTGGCAGCCGCGAAGACCCGGCTGCGTGGCGGGCTGCCGGGCGTACCCCATCAGGACCTGGCCCTGGCGCTCGCCGTCGACACCCTGGCGGCGGTGCGGGCCTGCCCGGAGGTGGCCGAGGTGCTGGTGGTCACCAACGACGCCCGGGTCGCCGAAACGGCCCGGTGTGCGGGTGCCCGGGTCCTGCCGGACGTCGCGGACGCCGGACTCAACGCCGCGTTCCGGCACGGCGCGGCGGAGGTCGCCGGTTGGGTGGCCGGGCTCACCGCCGACCTGCCCGCCCTGCGGCCGGCTGAGCTGGCGGCGGCCCTGCACACCGCACTGACCGGGTCACCGGGGGTACGCCGGTTCGTGGCCGACGCCCCGGGCACCGGCACGGTGCTGCTGGCGGCCCCGCCCGGCGTACCCCTGCACCCACGCTTCGGACCCGACTCGGCCGCCGCGCACGCGGCCAGCGGCGCCCAGCCGCTCACCGGCGACTGGCCCAGCCTGCGGCGCGACGTGGACACCCCCGACGACCTGGCCGCCGCGGCGCGGCTCGGACTCGGCCCGCGCACCACGGCGCTCACCACCGGCTGTCTCATCGAGTCCTTCTCGACCTGACGGCACGGGCGTTCACGCACCGCGCCCGTGGGTTCGGTACGGTGCTGGCATGCAGGGCACTGTGGCGACCTTCGACGCGGCCACCCGCAGCGGGCTGCTGCTGCTGGACGACGGCACCGAGCTGTCCTTCCCGGCCCGCGCGTTCGACGCCTCCGGGTTGCGTCTGCTCCGCCTCGGCCAGCGGGTACGCGTGGAGACCGACGCCTCCGGCGACGTCGTACGCGTGACGCTGCCGACGATGTCCTGACAACCCGCCGCAAGTTCATTTTGCGTTAACCGAGTTCGGGTGATTATGGGCGGGTGAGCACCCCTCGCGAACGTCCCGCCAGCCCCGCCGCCACCGACGACACCACCAGCCGCAACGGAGGTCGCCCCCGGGGGACCGACGGGCGGTTCCGCAGCAGCAGCTCGACCCCCGACACCGTCCCGGACAGCGACGCGGCAGCCGCCTCGGCCGGCCTGGAGGAGGTGCTGGACCCGGTCTCGACTCCGGGCCTGCCGCAGCCCGCCGACGAACCGGCACTCGTCCACGCGCTGCCCGAGGACCGGTTCCTCAACCGAGAGCTGTCCTGGCTCGACTTCAACGCCAGGGTGCTCGCCCTGGCCGAGGACCCACGCACCCCGCTGCTGGAACGGGCCAAGTTCCTGGCCATCTTCGCCAGCAACCTCGACGAGTTCTACATGGTGCGGGTGGCCGGGCTGCAACGCCGGCTCTCCGCCGGGCTACCCGTGCGCGGTGGCGACGGGCTGCCGCTGCGCACCCAGCTGGCGCTGATCTCGGAGAAGGCCGCCGCCCTGGTGGCCCGGCAGGCCGCCTGCTACGTCGACGACCTGCTGCCGAAGCTCGCCGCCGAGGACATCCGGGTGCTGCGCTGGTCCGATCTCGGTGACGCCGAGCGGGAACGGTTGCGCACCTACTTCCGCGAGAAGATCTTCCCGGTGCTCACTCCGTTGGCTGTCGACCCGGCCCATCCGTTCCCGTACATCTCGGGCCGATCCCTCAACCTGGCCGTCGCGGTGCGCGATCCGGACGGCGGGCCGGAGCTGTTCGCCCGGGTCAAGGTGCCCAACAACGTGCCCCGGTTCGTCCGGGTCGACCGGGACCAGCCCGGGGTCCGGATGCTGCCCGTCGAAGACCTCATCTCCGTTCACCTCGGCCAGCTCTTCTCCGGCATGCAGGTGGTCGAGTGCCACCTGTTCCGGGTCACCCGCAACGCCGAGGTCGAGGTCGACGAGGACCGGGACGAGGATCTGCTCCAGGCGTTGGAGCGGGAACTGGCCCGCCGACGTTTCGGCCCGCCGGTACGGCTGGAGGTGGCCGCCTCCATCTCCGACCACATGCTGGAACTGCTCGTCCGGGAACTGGACATGGACACCCAGGACGTGCTTCGGGTCCGTGGCCTGCTGGATCTCTCTGCGCTGTGGCAGCTCTACGGCGAGGCCGACCGACCCGACCTGAAGGACCCGCCGTTCGTTCCGGCCACCCACCCCCGGCTCGCCGAGGGCGAGGTGCCGCGCAGCGTCTTCGCCACCCTGCGCGACGGCGACGTCCTGGTGCACCACCCTTACCACTCCTTCGCGACAAGCGTGCAGCGGTTCATCGAGCAGGCCGCCGCCGACCCGAACGTGCTGGCCATCAAGCAGACGCTCTACCGCACCAGCGGTGACTCGCCGATCGTGGACGCGCTCGTCGACGCCGCAGCCGCCGGCAAGCAGGTGGTGGTGCTCGTCGAGTTGAAGGCCCGCTTCGACGAGGTGGCGAACATCGGCTGGGCCCGTACCCTGGAACGGGCCGGCTGCCACGTGGTCTACGGCCTGGTCGGGCTCAAGACCCACTGCAAGACCGCCCTGGTGGTACGCCAGGAGGGCAACCAGATCCGTCGCTACTGCCACATCGGCACCGGCAACTACCACCCGAAGACCGCCCGGCTCTACGAGGATTTCGGCATGCTCACCGCCGACCCGGAGATCGGTGCCGACCTGACCGACCTGTTCAACGTGCTGACCGGGTACAGCCGGCAGACCGCGTACCGGCGGCTGCTGGTGGCACCGCAGGGCATCCGCAGCGGCCTCATCGAACGGATCGAACGGGAGATCAACCACGTCCGACTGGGCATGCCGGGGCTGGTCCAGTTCAAGGTGAACTCGCTTGTCGACGAGGAGATCACCGACGCGCTGTACCGGGCCTCCCAGGCCGGCGTACACGTCGATCTGATCATCCGGGGGATGTGCACGCTCCGGCCGGGGGTGCCCGGGCTGTCGGAGAACATCCGGGTGCACTCCATCCTCGGCCGTTTCCTGGAGCACTCCCGGGTGTTCCGCTTCGGCAACAACGGCGACGCCGAGTTCTGGATCGGCTCCGCCGACCTGATGCACCGCAACCTCGACCGGCGGGTGGAGGCGCTGGTCCAGGTCACCGACCCGGTGGCCCGGGCCGAGCTGGACCATGTGCTCGGTGCCGCGATGAGCCCGGACGTGGACGCGTTCGAGCTGGCCGGCGACGGCACCTGGACCCGCCGTACCGGCCGGCCGGAGGCACCGCTTACCCATCTCCAGCACCTGCTGCTGCGACGCGTCGGCAGCACGGCCGGTTGAGCGGGCGGGAATAGGCTGAGCAGATGGTCGAGGAGGAACGGAAGTTCACGGTGCCGGCCGGGTGGCTGCTGCCCGACCTCTCCCCCGCCGTGCCGGCCTCGGGGAGCGTCCGGGCGCTGCCGCCGGTGACCCTCGTCGCCACCTACCACGACACGGTGGACCTGCGGCTGGCCCGGGCGGGCGTCTCGCTGCGGTACCGCGAGGGTGACGAGGTGCCGTGGACTGTGAAACTGCCGACCGGCAGCCCCGGCGTCCGCAACGAGATCTCCCGCGCGGGCACCGCCGACGCGATGCCTGCCGAACTTGTCGAGCTGGTCACCGTCTTCCACCGTGGTGCCGTGCTGGCTCCGGCGGCGGTGGTGCGTACCGTCCGGCACGCCCAGGAGATCGTCGACGCCGCCGGCCGGGTGCTGGCCGAGGTGGTCGACGACCAGGTCACAGTGCTCGACGCGGAGGGCACCGCCACCGGTGCCTTCCGCGAGGTGGAGGTGGAACGCAAGGCCGGTGACGGCGCACTGCTCGACCGGCTCACCGAGCTGCTGCGCGACGCCGGTGCCCAGGGTGGCGACTTCACGCCCAAGCACGTACGCGCGCTCGGCCGGGCTGCCACCGCCGAACTGGACCTGGTCGCTGCGGACGAGCTGCCGGCCGACCCGAGTGCCGCGGCGGTGGTCACCGAGGCGGTACGCCGCGAGGTGGGTCGGCTGCTGGCGCACGATCCGCTGGTCCGGCTGCGCGCACCGGCGGGCGACGACGACACCGCCGTGCACCAGATGCGGGTGGCCTGCCGACGGTTGCGCAGCGATCTGAAGACCTTCGGCCCACTTGTCCGCCCCGCGTGGTCCCGGCCGCTGCGGACCGAGCTGAAGTGGCTGGCGGACGCCCTGGGGGCGGCCCGGGACGCCGAGGTGCTGCGGGAACGCCTACGGCGCACCGCCGCCGCCGATCCGGTCAGCCCGGTGGATCCGGCGGCTGTCGACCGGCTGGACGCCGTACTCGCCGGTTGGCAGGAGGCGGCGCTGTCCGGGGTCGACGAGGCACTGCGCTCCCCTCGGTATCTCGCCCTTGTCGACGCGCTGGTACTGGCGGCCCGGGCACCGCGACTCACGCCCCGCGCGGACGCGCCGGCCCGGCGGGTGCTGCCGCGTCTCGTGGCCCGCCCCTGGCGACGGCTGGCCGGCACGGCGAAGAAGCCGGGCGGCGTCGCGACGCTGCATCCGGCCGGTCCCGACGAGCAGTGGCACACCGTACGCAAGCAGGGCAAGCAGGCCCGGTCGGCGGTGACCGCGGTCGCCCCGGTGCTGGGTGGGGACGCGGCGAAGCTGGCCCGGGCGTTGGCGAAGGTGCAGAACCTGCTCGGCGAGCACCAGGACGCGGCGGTGGCCGCCGAGACCTGGCGGACGGTGGCCGAGGCCCGGCCCGACGATCACCAGTTGGCGGTGGCCGCTGGCCGGCTGCTGGAACGTGAGCGGGCGGCCGTGCGTCGGGCCCGGGCCGACTTTCCCTACGCCTGGCGGCGAGCCAGTCGACGACGCCGGACCCGGTGGCTGGCGTGACCGAGATCCGGGCGGCCGGCGGCGTGGTGTGGCGACCGGCGGGTGCCGACGACGTCGAGGTGTGCCTGGTGCACCGGCCCCGGTACGGGGACTGGACGCTGCCGAAGGGCAAGCTGGAGCCGGGCGAGCATCCGCTGCTCGCCGCCGCCCGGGAGGTCGCCGAGGAGGCCGACGCGCAGGCCGCACCGCAGCTGCGGCTGCCGTCGGTGCGGTACCGCAGCGAAGGCCGGCTCAAGGTGGTCGACTACTGGTCGATGCGGGCGGTGGGCACCGGCGGGTTCCAGCCGGACACCGAGGTCGACGAGGTCCGTTGGCTGGCCGTCGACGAGGCGATGACGCTCGTCAGCTATCCGCACGACGCGGAGGTGCTCGCCGCGTTCGCGGCGCTGCCGCCGGTCACCGCGGCGCTGATGCTGGTGCGGCACGGTCACGCCGGTAAACGGCTGGCCTGGCCGGGCCCGGACACCGGGCGACCGCTTGACGCCCGGGGCTGGTCCGAGGCAGCGGCGTTGGCACCGCTGATCGGGTTGATCCGCCCGGCACGGCTGCTCTCCGCGTCGGCGCGCCGGTGCGTGCAGACCCTCGATCCGGCCGCCGCGTTGCTGGACCTGCCGATCGAGGTCTGCGGCGACCTGGACGAGCCGAGCGCCGGCCAGCAGCCCGACGAGTGTGTGCTGGCCGCCGCCGCCCGCCTGGCCGCGTTGGCCGCCGCCGGGGAGCCGGTGGCGGTGTGCAGCCAGGGCAAGGTGATTCCGGGCGCGCTGGAGCGGTTGGCCGGACGGTGCGGTGACTACACCACCGACAAGGGCGGTGGCTGGCTGCTCGCCTTCGCCGGTGACCGTCTCGTCGCCGCCGACCGCCTCTGACCGGCTGCCGGCCGGATCGCGAGGCGGCGACCGCCTCAGAGACCCGACAGGGTGAGGGTGACGGCGACCGGCAGGTGGTCGCTGGCGATGCCCGGCACCGCGACCGGATCGGTGGCGACCAGGTCGGGTGAGACGAAGACGTGGTCGATCTGCTCGCGCGGATCGTCCGCCGGGCTGGTCGGCAGCGGACGGGCCGGGGCGAGCGCGTCGACGAGGCCGGCGCTGGTGAAGGTCGTGAAGGCCGGATCGCCGGGCTCGGTGTTGAAGTCACCGGCCACCACGAGCGGCGCGCCGTCGGCGTACCCGGTGGCGAAGTCCGCGACCGCGCGGGCCTGGACCACCGGGTCCGCACCCGGCGGCGGTTGCAGGTGGGTGCTCACCACGGCCAGGCGTACGCCGGCACCGAAGTCGACTGTGACGCCGAGCGCCTGTGCCCCGGTGGGCGCGCCCACCGCGGGCAGCGGACGGGTCCGGGCCCGCTGCACCGGCCAGCGGCTGAGCACCGCGTCCCCCCACAGCGGGTCGGCGGCCGGCGCGAAGACGTAGGGCATCCCCAGCCGCGCGGCGAGCAGGCCCAGTGTGTCGTGGCCGCCGTTGAGCAGCCAGCCCCGGTCCACCTCGCTGAGCATTACCACGTCGGCCCGGCCCACCGCCCGTTCCAGGGCGGTGAGGTCGAAGCGGCCGTCGAGGCCGAACCCCATCCGGATGTTGTACGCCACCAGCCGCACCCGCTCCGGCGGCCCGGTCCGGTTGCTCGACACCAGCCAGGGCCCGTGCAGCCAGGCGGCGGCGAGGGCGACGATCGCGGCCAGCGCCGCCAGCCGCCACCGGGGCAGGTCCGGTGCGGATTCCGGCGGCGATTGTCGGAGCCCACCGGACACTGTCGCGCCACGCATCGCGACGACCCCGGTCAGCGCCGCCACCACGGCCGGTACCCACTGGTTGGGGTAGCCCAGATCGTAGGCGGCGTAGTAGACCATCGTCGCGACGGCGAAGCCGAGCATCCCGCCCACCGCCGCGAACGCCGGGCCGGTGCGGGCCTGCCGCGCCGGGGCGACAGCGACCAGACCGAGGCAGCCGCCCAGCCCTGCCGCGCCGAGCAGCATGGCCAAGCTGAGCAGCGGCGGCGGGCCGTACCCGAACAGCAGGGCACCGAACAGCAGCAGCACCGGCGGCAGCATCCGCCATCGCCGGTGGACCGGGAGCAGCGCACCGAGCAGGAACAGGGGCGCCGCGACACCCAGTGGGGCCAGCGCGAAGGGCGGCGACAGGCCGGTGCCCGCCTCGCCGTACCAGTAGGACATCGCGGTACTCGCGACCGCTGGTGACAGCGCCACCATGCCGCCGAGCAGCAGCGCCGGCCCGACGAGCAGCCAGCCGAGGCGGGCCGGCGGCGCGTCGTCGTCGACCCGCTGCGTGGTGTCGCGGCGGCGACCGAACGTTGTCTCGGCGGCCAGCAGTGCCGCCACCACCGCCACGCTGGCCACCCACGCCGGCCACCGCCCCCACCACACCAGGTCGTACGTGCCGAGCAGGGCGTGTCCCAGCGCGTTGGCGGTCAGCCCCAGCACCAGCCCGGGCACCGGGTGCGCGACCCGGGCGGCGGTGGCGGCCAGCCAGACCAGACCGGCGAGCAGAGCAGCGCTGGCCAGCCACAGTTGGGCCCGGCCACCGGGCGCGGCGGTGAGGGCGAGCCGGGCGGCGCCGAGCAGCAGCACCGCGACCACGCCGACGAGGTCGGCACCGACTCGCGCGACGAGGACGGGCGCGGCGAGCGCCAGCACGAACCAGCCGAGCGCGTACGCGCCGAGCAGCTCGGCCGGGGTCGACGCGGCCTGCCCGAAGATGGTGATGACCGACGGTAGGAAGACCCGCAGCACGTCGATCAGGACGACGAGCCCCAGGGCCAGGGTGGCGGTGCCGAGACGACGCTGACTCAACCCGGTTCTCTTTCCGGCGAGGGGTGGTGCGGCGATTCTGCTGGCCGTGTCCCGTGCCGGTCAACGGTTGTCAGCCGGGGCGGTGGACAGTCGGGTGGACATGGCGAGGGCGCCCGCCGGTCGGCGGGCGCCCTCGTCGTACGGCCGGCTCAGCGCCGGGCCGCAGCCTTCCTGGCCGGCGCCTTCTTCGCCGGAGCCTTCTTGGCCGTCGCGGTCTTCCGGGCCGCCGTCGCCTTGGTCGCCGCGGCGGTCTTCTTCGCCGGGGCGGCCTTCTTCGTGGCGGTCTTCTTCGTGGCGGTCTTCTTCGCCGGAGCGGCCTTGGCTGTCGTCTTGGTCGCGGTGGTCTTCTTGGCCGCCGCGGTCTTGCTCGCCGTGGTCTTCTTGGCTGCGGTGCTCTTCGCCGCGGTCGTCTTCTTCGCCGCGGTCGCCTTGGCACCTGTGGTCTTGGCGGTGGCTCCGGCGGTCTTCTTCGCCGCAGCCGTGGCCTTCGGCACCTTGCCGCTGGCCACCATCTCCTTGAACCCGGCGCCGGGGCGGAACGTCGGCACCGAGGTCTTCTTGACCTTCACCGCCTCCCCCGTACGCGGGTTGCGGGCTGTTCGCGCGCCCCGTACACGCTTCTCGAACGCTCCGAAACCGGTGATCGCCACCTTCTCGCCCTTGGTAACCGCCGCCTGGACCTCAGCGAGGACCGCGTCGAGCGCGGCCGTCGCCGTTTTCCGGTCCCCCAGGCGAACGGCGAGCGCCTCGATGAGCTCGGCCTTGTTCACGACTTCCTCCTGATTGTGCAACTGACTCGACGCGAGCCATTCTGCGCGCACGGTATGCCCTGTGCTGGCGGGACACAAACATTCGGCGGAAAAAAGCCCTTGTGTCGTAACGGATTCGCCCCCACCGGTGGCACCGGTGGGGGCGAAATCGGCTGGAGATGGGGGCGATCGGGCTACGCGACCCGGGGCAGGAAGGCCGGTCGACCCGCCTCGAAGGCGCCGATCCGGTCCTCGTGCCGGAGGGTGAGTCCAATGTCGTCCAAGCCCTCCATCAGCCGCCAGCGGCTGAAGTCATCGAGCGGGAACGACCAGGTGGCGGCGCCGGCCCGCACCTCGCGCGCGGTCAGGTCGACGACGATCGGAGTAGTCGGATCCTCCTCGACCATGCTCCAGATTTCTTCGACGGCTTTCAATTCCAGCTCTACCGGAAGCAGCCCTTCCTTGAGTGCGTTCCCGCGGAAGATGTCACCGAAGCGCGGCGAGATCACCACTCGGAAGCCGTAGTCGCGCAACGCCCACACGGCGTGCTCCCGTGATGACCCGGTGCCGAACTCGGGGCCGGCCACAAGAATCGACGCTCCCGAATAATCTTGATCGTTGAGCACGAATCCCGGATCCTCGCGCCACGCACTGAACAGCCCGTCGGCGAATCCGGTACGGGTCACCCGCTTGAGGTACACGGCGGGGATGATCTGGTCGGTGTCCACGTCGGACCGACGCAGTGGCAGGGCGGTACCGGTGTGCACGGTGAACTTGTCCATCTGTCGCAGCCCTTCTACAGGTCGGCGGGAGCGGCCAGCCGGCCGACGACGGCGGTGGCGGCGGCCACTGGCGGGCTGACCAGGTGGGTACGCCCGCCCCGGCCCTGGCGGCCCTCGAAGTTCCGGTTGGAGGTCGAGGCGGCGCGCTGCCCCGGGGAGAGCGTGTCCGGGTTCATGCCCAGGCACATGGAGCAGCCGGCGAAGCGCCACTCGGCTCCGGCGTCGGTGAAGACCTTGTCCAGCCCCTCCGCCTCGGCGGCCTCGCGTACCGCTGCCGATCCGGGCACCACGAGCATGCGTACCCCTTCGGCCACCTGGTGGCCACGCAGCACGTCGGCGGCGGCCCGGAGGTCCTCCAGGCGCCCGTTGGTGCACGAACCGACGAAGACCACGTCCACGGAGAGGTCACGCAGCGCGGTGCCGGGGCTGAGATCCATGTAGGCCAGGGCCCGGCGGGCGGCGGCCCGCTCCGGCTCGGTGACGAACTCCTCCGGGTCCGGCACGGTCGAGGCCAGCGGTGCGCCCTGCCCGGGGTTGGTGCCCCAGGTGACGAACGGAGTGATCTCGGCGGCGTCCAGCGTCACCTCGGAGTCGAAGCTCGCACCCTCGTCGGTGGGCAGCGTCCGCCAGTACTCAAGCGCCGCGTCCCAGTCGGCGCCGCTGGGGGCGTTGGGACGCCCCTTCAGGTACGCGAAGGTGGTCTCGTCCGGCGCGATCATGCCGGCCTTGGCACCCCACTCGATCGACATGTTGGCGATCGTCATCCGCCCTTCCATGGACAGCGCCCGGATCGCCTCGCCCCGGTACTCGACGATGTGCCCGCGCCCACCGCCCGTGCCGACCTTGGCGATCAGGGCGAGCACCAGGTCCTTCGCGGTGACGCCGGGGCCGAGCCGGCCGTTGACGGTGACCGCCATCGTCTTCGGTCGGGCCTGCGGCAGCGTCTGGGTGGCCAGCACGTGTTCGACCTCACTGGTGCCGATGCCGAACGCCAGGGCGCCGAACGCGCCGTGGGTGGCCGTGTGCGAGTCGCCACAGACGATCGTCATGCCGGGCTGGGTGAGGCCGAGCTGCGGGCCGATGACGTGCACGATCCCCTGGTTCTCGTCGCCCAGCGGGTGCAGCTTCACACCGAACTCGGCGCAGTTGCGCCGCAGCGTCTCGATCTGGGTGCGGGAGGTGGGGTCGGCGATGGTGAGCAGGTCGCCACGGCGCTGCTGGAACGAGGGATCCGCGTACCCGGTCGGGGTGTTGTGATCCTCGGTCGCCAGCGTGAGGTCGGTACGCCGCACCCGGCGGCCGGCCATGCGCAGACCGTCGAACGCCTGCGGGCTGGTCACCTCGTGCAGCAGGTGCAGGTCGATGAAGAGCAGATCGGGCTCACCATCGGCGGACCGGACGACGTGTGCGTCCCAGACCTTCTCGGCCAGGGTCCTCGGCTCAGGAGTGACTCCCACCATCTGGACATCCTAAATTCTGGGAGGTAAATTTCGGCTTGTGGGACACAGTATGAGCGGTGTCGGCGTTCTCGACAAGGCGGTGGTCATCCTGGCCGCCTGCGTCGACGGCGCCAGCCTGGCCGAACTCGTTGAACGCACCAAGCTGCCCCGGGCCACCGCGCACCGGTTGGCGCAGGCGCTGGAGATCCACCGGATGCTGGTCCGGGACACCCAGGGTCGCTGGCGTCCCGGCCCACGCCTGGGTGAGCTGGCGAACGCGGCGCCGGATGTGCTGCTGACCGCGGCCGAGCCACTGCTGGCCGCCCTGCGGGACGCCACAGGTGAGAGCGCCCAGCTCTACCTGCGCCGGGCGGACGAACGGATCTGCGTGGCCGCCGCGGAACGCGCCAGCGGTCTGCGGGACACCGTCCCGGTGGGGTCCGTGCTGCCGATGGTGGCGGGATCGGCGGCACAGATCCTGCTCGCCTGGGAGCCGCCCGAGGCGGTGATGCCGCTGCTGCCCCGATCCAAGTTCACCGGCCGCACCCTCGCCGAGGTACGCCGCCGAGGCTGGGCGCAGAGCGTCGCCGAACGCGAAGCCGGTGTGGCGAGCGTCTCCGCGCCCATCCGCGACCGCACCGGCCGCGTGATCGCCGCCATCTCCATCTCCGGCCCCATCGAACGCCTCGGCCGCCGCCCCGGCGAACGCCACGCCATGGCCGTCGTCCGAGCCGGCCAACGACTCTCCGGCCTCTAACCCACCCCCGCCCCGTCCCGCCCCACCCCACCCCGTTGATCATGAACTCATTGCCACGACCCGCCGGGGTGGAGTGACAACAACTTCATGATCAACGGAGCTGGGCAGGTGGGTGGGGTGGGGCGGAACGGGGTGGGGAGATGGGGGAAGCCCGTCTCGGCGGGCGAGACGGGCTTCGGTGGGTGGTAGCCCCGACCGGATTCGAACCGGCGCTACCGCCTTGAGAGGGCGGCGTCCTGGGCCGCTAGACGACGGGGCCAGGTACTTTCCAGATTCACCAGCCCTTGTGGGCGGTGCGGCAGTAGTCTAGCGGCGCCGCCGCCGCGTGCCGCACAGGGGTGGCGGGTGGATGGCGCAGCCGGCGAGGCCACTGCGGGGAGTCGGCGCACGGGCCTGATCTCCACGACGGGCATCAGCGGTCTCGGGGGCGGGGCGGGCAGTTGGCCGGGAAAGCGAAACGGCCCGCTCCGCAGCAGCGGAACGAGCCGTGAACACCTGTAGCCCCGACCGGATTCGAACCGGCGCTACCGCCTTGAGAGGGCGGCGTCCTGGGCCGCTAGACGACGGGGCCAGAACACATCGCGGCACCACCTTCACGGTGGTGCCGCCGAACTCTACCAGACCTCGCGACCGAGGCTCCTCACGGCGCCTCGGTGCCGAACTCCACCAGAATCCAGCGGCCTCGATTCGTCACGAATCTCGGCTGCGCTGGGGTACCAGGACTCGAACCTAGACTAACTGAACCAGAATCAGTCGGGCTGCCAATTACCCCATACCCCATTGGCCCCTTGCGGCGCCGGGAACAAACTCTACCCTCCCGGCACCGACAGGCCAAATCGACTTCCCCAAACCACGCCTGAACTGCCAAAACGGCGAGCTGGCCGGCGGTCATGCCGCCGACACGACCGGGTTGGTCAGCTCACCGATCCCCTCGATCCGGACGCTCACCGTATCCCCGTCCGCGAGCGGGCTAACCCCCGCCGGGGTGCCGGTCAACACCACGTCACCGGGCAGCAGCGTCATCACGTGTGAGACGTACGACACAAGGGCCGGCGCGTCGAAGACCATGTCCCCGGTACGGCCCAGCTGCCGTACCTCCATCTCCTCCGGGTCGCGCCCAACCTCGCAGCGGATCTCGAGGTCGGTGACGTCCAGCCCGGTGGTGATCCACGGCCCGATCGGGCAGAACGAGTCGAACCCCTTGGCCCTGGTCCACTGGCTGTCGGAACGCTGCAGGTCCCGGGCGGTGACGTCGTTGGCACAGGTGTAGCCGAAGATGGCCCGTTCCGCCGCGGCCCGGTCCGCCCGACGGGCGCCGGGCGCGCCGATCACCACCGCCAACTCGGCCTCGTGCTCGACCTGTTTGCTGAACTCCGGCAGCCGGATCGCGTCCCGGGGGCCGATGACCGAGGTCGAGGGCTTCAGGAACAACAGCGGCTCCTTCGGCACCTCCGCACCGTGTTCAGCCGCGTGCTCGGCATAGTTGCGGCCGACGCAGACCACCTTGCTGGGCAGGATCGGTGAGAGCAGCCGGACATCGGACAGCGCCCAGCGGACTCCGCTGAACGTGATCTGGCCGAACGGGTGGCCGGAGATCTCGGCGATGGTGAGCCCCTGCGGGCCCGCCTCCGGCTCTCCCTCGACGACCCCGAACGACATTCCCTTGGCATGAGCGAAACGAGCGATACGCACAGGGCCAATGTAGTGCGGCCTGCGGGCGATCGCCGCAGCTTACCCGGGTTGGCCACCGCCGGGGCCGGATTCACCGCTTCGTACCCGCACGACGCGCGCCCGCCCCTAGCGTCGGCTGCGGAGGTTCGTTCGTATGCCTGCATCGACACGACACCACAAGGCCCTGGCGGCGATGGTGCACTGCATCGGTCTGCTGACCGCCCTGCCGGTGCTACCGGCGGCGACCGTCCCGGCCACGCCGACGGCCACCGCACCGGCCGCTCCGACGGCCGGGCGGCTCCAGCCGGCGGCGGCCACACCCGATCCCAGCATGCCGGCGGCACCCCCGGCGGTACCGACACCGACCCGGGTGGCCTCGCCGGCCGCCAGACCGAAGGTGAGCGTGCGGGTCGCGCCGGAGCAGAGCGTCGCGCCCCGGTACCGGATCGAGGTCCGTAACGCCGGCAGCACCCCGGTGGACACCACGGTCCGCCAGGAACTGCCCCAGGGCGTCTCGGTGACCACTGTCAGCGACGGCGGCCGGGTGGTACGCCCCGGCGGGTCGACGGCGACCGAGGTGACCTGGCGGTTGAAGCTGCCGCCGGAAAGCACCACCACCCTGGGCACCACGCTCACCACGGCCACCTCCCGGGAGCCGCTCACCGCACCGACGTGCGCCTTCGCCAGCGACGGTCGACAGCCGTACGACTGTGCGAGCGCCACCTGGACGGCACCCGGGACGGCGACCACCCAGTCGCAGGAGTCCACGGGCTGGCGTCGCCAGGCCCCGGCGCTCCTGGCCGCCGGAGTCGCGCTGCTGGTGCTGGGTCTGGTGGGCCTGCTCACCTGGCGACACCGCCGCCGGCCGGTGGCCGCAGCGCTGGCCTCGGACGGTCCGGGCACGATCTATCCACGCCCGGCCACTCCCCGGCCGCCGGCCCGACGCCGCAAGCCGCCGGTCTGGGTCGTGGTGCCGGTGGCCGCGACCGTGCTGGCCGGCACGGTGGGCGCCGCCGCGTGGTCGGCCACCCGTCGGGTCGCCGCGATCGACACGGACAGCCAGCCGACAAGTGGCGCCTGGAAGGGCACCGGGGTCAGCGGGGTACTGGGGATGCCGCTGCGCGAGGACGCATTCGAGTTCACCGTCTACCGGATGACCTGCGAACCGGGCCGGGGCGCGCGGCAGTGCCAGGCGACCGTCGGGGTACGCAACCTCACCCGGGAGCACCAGAGCTGGCACGGCAAGCTGCAACGGGCGTACCTGGCCAACGGCAACTGGGTCACCACCGACGAGTCGGCCACCCGAAGGGTGAACCAGGGACGGGACGTGTTCGCCGACCCGGTTGCCGCCGGCAGCCGCGTGGTGCTGCCGTTGGTCTTCACGATCAACGGACGGGAAGCGCCGCAGCGGCTGGAACTGCGCAGCGGCGTCTTCTCCGCTGGCGTACGGGTCGACGTGCCCTGACAGCGCGGCGGGGCGGCGGTCGTACCCTTGGGGCCGTGACCGCCGTCCCCGTTTCCGCCACCTCCGCCGTCGTCGGTGGGAGCGGGTACGCCTCGCGCGCCGGGTGGGCGGTGACCAGCCTTCCCGCAGCCACCTGGCGGCCCCTGCTGGCCGGCCACGAACAGCGAGCCGACTCGCTGACCGAGGGCCACCGGGCCCGCCGGGCCACCGGGGAACGCCATGCCATCGACGACTTTCTGTACGACTACTACGGCACCCGACCGTCGGTGCTGCGGCGGTGGCATCCCGGTGTCGGTGTCCGCCTGGAAGCCGGGCCGGACGGTCCGGCACCGCACCACTCGTGGCGCTGGTACGCGACCGACCCGGACGGGGCGGTACGCCTCGACGTCGACGCGTTCCGCGCCGACCGGGAGGATTCGGTGCGCTTCATCCACCGGCTGCTGACCGCGATCGCCTCCCGACCAGCCTTCACCGGCTGCTTCGGCCTGCACGAGTGGGCGATGGTGTACCGCCAGCGTGAGCACCGTCATCCGCTGCCCCTTCGACTCGGCCAGCGGGGCACCGACGCGGTGGTCGAGTCGCACCAGATCCGGTGCTCGCACTTTGACGCGTACCGGTTCTTCACCCCCGAGGCGGTCGGCCGCAACCAGCTCCGGCCGACGCGGGCCAGTCAGGTGGATCTCGACCAGCCGGGCTGCCTGCACGCCTCGATGGACTGCCACAAGTGGGCCACCAAGCTGGGCCCGGCCGTCCCCGGTGACCTGGCGCTTGACTGCTTCGAGCTGGCCGGGGACATCCGGCTGCTCGACATGCGCGCGTCGCCGTACGACTTCTCCTCGTACGGCGAGGCGGCGGTGGCGATCGAGACCCCGGAGGGCAAGGCCGAGTACGTGGCACGGCAACGCGAGTTCGCAGTGCGGGCCGGCCGGTTGCGGGCCCGGCTGGCAGAGGTCTGCTCGGCCCTGCTGGACCGGACCGAAGCGACGGACCGGGCCGAAGCGACGGACCGGGCCGGGCCGGCGGCGCGAGCCGAGGCGTGACCCGGGCGACGCCAGGCACGGCGGCCGACTACTCGCCGTCAACCCGACGGTCGCGCTTGCGCTGCCCGCGACGCTTCTTCTCGGCCAGCCGCCGCTCCTTGGCCGCCCGGGACGGGCGGGTCGGCCGGCGGGGCGGCGGTGGCGGGGCGACCGCCTCGCGGAGCAACGACACCAGGCGTTCCCGGGCGGCTTCACGGTTGGCCAGCTGCGCCCGGTGTTCGCTGGCCGCGATCGTCAGTACGCCGTCGACAAGCCGTCCGGCGAGCCGGTCCAGCGCCCGGGTGCGTAGCGACTCGGGGATGCTCGGTGAGCCGGCCAGGTCGAAGCTCAGCTCGACCCGCGAGTCGGCGGTGTTGACCCCCTGCCCGCCCGGCCCGGACGACCTGGAGAAACGCTCCCGCAGCTCAGCGGCGGGAAGCATCCACCTGTCGGTCACCCGCAGTCCGTCGTCCACGCCCTGAGGCTAGCGTGGGGCTCCGGAGCCGCTCGCGCCAACGCCGCGCGCCCGGTCAGCCCGGCGCTCCGGGTTCAGCGGGTGGGGCGCTCGTCCGCGCTGCTGCTCGGCGTCGGCGCGGCCGGAGCCGGCTCGTCACCGCCACCGGCGGCGGCGTAGGCGACCGCGCCGATCAGGAGCAGGGCGATGACACCGACCTTCGTGGTGACCACCTTGATCAGCATCCAGGCGGCGCGACGCGCTCCGGGAACCGTCTTCTTGGCCGCCTGGTAGTCGTTCCAGCCCCGCCGGGCGCGCGCGTACGACGACCCGACGCCACTTCCGATGATGAGGCCCACCAGCAGGAGGACCGCGATGAGAGGACGCTCCACCCACGCCAGTATCCATACCGAGCGTCATATTTCCATTTTCCGATCATCGAGCGCGGGAATCCGACAGTTGCCCCGATGCCCCCGTAATCGGACAGTAGCTCTGGGTAATCAGCCGCCCTTACCGATGATCGTGTCGGCGGTCTGTTGCACCTGCTCGATCGGGATGGCGAAGCCGATGCCGATCGAGCCGTTGCCGTCGATCGTCGCGATCGCGGTGTTCACCCCGACCACCTCGCCACGCGCGTTGACAAGTGGTCCACCCGAGTTGCCGGGGTTGATCGAGGCATCGGTCTGCACCGCCCGGTGCCGGTTGTCGCCGAGGCGCACCTGGCGGTCCAGCGCGCTGACGATGCCGGCGGTCACCGTGCCGGGCAGCCCCAGTGGCGATCCGACGGCCAGTACCGGCTCACCCACCCGGGTCGCACCCGGCTTGGCCAGCGGCAACGACGTCAGGCCGGCCGACGACGGCACCTTGAGCACGGCCAGGTCACTGTCCGGCTCCCGACCCACCACCTCCGCCGCGAACCGCCGGCCGTCCGGCAGTTCCACGGTCACCGGTCCACCACGGCCCTTGGCGATGATGTGGTCGTTCGTGATGATGTGCTGCTCCGAGTCGACAGCGAAGCCGGAACCGCTCGCCGAGCCGCCAGCGCCACCGCCCACCAGCACCGTCACCACGCCGGGCACGGTCTTCTCGGCGGCCGTCACCAACTCCGCCGGCACCGGGGCCGCGGACGCGGCGGCCGGACCCGTCACGCCGTCCCGACCGGCCACCCAACCGCCGGCCAGCGCTCCAGAGCCGGCGGAGATCGCCACCATCGCCAGCCCGGCCAGCAGCCGGCGACGCCAGCCGCCCAGCAACCGGTCCCGTTCCTGTGCCGCCGCGTCCGCTCCGCCCCGCCCGTCCGGGTCGAGGTCGGGCGAGACGAACCAGGGTCCGCGCGGCTCGCCCAGTCCGGTCTGCACTGCCATACGTACGCTCCTCACGTGCGCGGCCGGCGACGGCCGCTGTCGCGGGTCGGGCCCGTCGGGAATCAGGGCAGGCGGGAGAACCAGCGCATCGAGCCGACCGCCGCGCCCATCGCGAAGACCAACCCGAGTCCGATGAACCGGGCCGAGACGTCCTGCCGCATCGTGCGCCACCCCACCGAGCTGCCGATGTCGTCGTAGACGGCCCGCAGTTCGGCGCTCGTGCCGGCCTCGTGGAAGCCGCCCCCCGTCTCCTCGGCCACGGCCCGCAGCGTCTCCCCGTCCACCGGCACCTGGATCGGCCGGCCGCCCCGGTCGACGAAGCCGCTCGGCGTGCCGAACGAGATGCTGTGCACCGGCACGTCGAAGGCCACCGCCTCGGCGGCGGCCTCCATCGGATCCATGCCCGAGGTGTTCGCGCCGTCGGAGAGCAGGATGATCCGGGCCGGCGGTGGCTCGGTCGCGGCCTGGTCGTCGAGGGCCTTCACCGCGCCCAACGAGGTGCTGATCGCCTCACCGATCGCGGTGCCCTGCACGCCCGTCGCCCCCTCGGCCAGCCGTTCGATCCCGTCGTGCAGCGCCTCCCGGTCGGTGCCCGGTGGCACCAGCACCGCCGCGCTGCCGGCGAACGCCACGAGTCCCACGTTGAACTCGTCGGGCAGCCCGTCGGCGAACCGCCGGGCGGCGCTCTTGGCCGCGCTGAGCCGGTCCGGCTCGACGTCACCGGCGAGCATCGAGGTGGAGACGTCCACCGCCACCATCACCGTGGCGCGTTCCCGGGGCACCCGGACCTCGGCGGTGGGACGGGCGAAGCCGACCACGAGCAGGGCGAGCATCGCCAGGAAGAGACCGGCCGGCAGGTGCCGGCGCCAGGTCGGACGTCGGGGTGCCACCCGGTCGAGCAGCCGCAGATTGGTGAATCGCACCGCGTACCGACTGCGGCGCCGGTGCGCCACCAGATAGGCCAGGGCCAGGGCGACCACGCCGAGCAGGAGCCAGAGCCGGACGGGTGACTGCCAGATCACGCCGCACCGCCCCGACGCGACGCGGCGGCAGCGGTGGCCAGCCGACGTTGGGCGTGCACGTGTCGCACGATGTCCACTGTCCAGTCCCGGTCGGTACGCAGCGCCAGATGGGTCGCGCCGGACCGGCGCAGGGCCTGCCGGACCTGGTCGCGTTGGGCAGTGGCCGCCGCCGCGTAGCGCTCGCGCAGGTGGCGGTCACCGGTCCAGACCTCGCGGTGTTCGCCGGTCTCCGGGTCGACGAGGGTGATCAGGCCGACGTCCGGCAGCTCCAGCTCGCGGGGGTCGGTGACCTCGACCGCGAGCACCTGATGGCGTGCCGAGAGCTGGCGCAGGGGACGCTCCCACCCGGCCGGTAGCCGTGCCTCGTCGGGCAGTCCGTCCAGGAAGTCGGAGACCACCACCACCAAACCACGCCGGTGAGCCACCCGGCGCACCTCGGCCAGCGCGTCGGCCAGCCCGGCGGCGGGCGCCGGCCCCGCCGTGGTGTCGTGGTGCTCGCCGCACCGGGGCGCGGCCAGCAACGCGCGGAGCAACCCCAGCAGGTGGGTACGCCCAGCCCGGGCGGGCACCCGGTGCAGCCCGTACGGCGTGAGCACCTGCGCGCCGAGCCGGTTGCCCGGCCCCGCGGTGAGGAAGCCGACGGTGGCGACCGCGGCCACCGCCAGTTCCCGCTTGTCCAGCTCCGCGGTGCCGTACTCCATGCTGGGGCTGGCGTCGACGAGCAGCCAGGTGGTCAACTCCCGGTCGGCGTCCACCTCCCGTACGTGCGGCACCGCGGTACGGGCCGTCACCGACCAGTCCATCCGGCGCACCTCGTCCTCACCCGGTCGGTACTCGCGGCTGCCCGCCGGTTCGCTGCCGGGACCGGGCAGCAGTCCGTGCCGCTCGCCGTGCAGCAGGCCGTCGAGACGGCGGGTCACCGTCAGTTCCAGCCGCCGTAGTCGTTGGTCGGGCGTCAGGTCGGCGAGCACCGGGTCCGCCGCCACCGGCGGCATGGGGCTCCGGCGGGCCATCAGGCGACTGCCAGGTCGGTCACGTACTCCGGCCGGGCGGCGGCCACCTGTGGCGGCGGGACCGCCTCGACCAGCCGATGGACGACCCACTCGGGGCTCACCCCGTCGGCCACCGCGTCGAAGGAGAGCACCAGCCGGTGGGCCAGCACGTCCACGGCGAGTTCCCGGACGTCGTCGGGCAGCACGTAGCCCCGTCCCCGGAGCAGGGCCTGGGCGCGGGCGGCCGAGACCAGGCCGAGCGTGGCGCGCGGGCTGGCACCGTAGGCGAGCAGTCCGGCCATCTCCGGCAGCCCGAACCGGCCCGGATCACGGGTGGCGAGGATGAGCCGGACCACGTATTCGGCGATGGCGTGGTGGACGAAGACCTGTCGGGTCTGATGTTGGAACTCCCGCAGCCGCTCCGGGTCGAGCACCCGGTGGGCCCGGGGGCGGTCGGCACTCATCCGGTAGAGGATGGCCAGCTCGTCGGCACCGTCCGGGTAGTCGACCACGATCCGCATCAGGAAGCGGTCCCGCTGCGCCTCGGGCAGCTGGTAGACCCCTTCCGACTCGATGGGGTTCTGGGTTGCCAGCACCAGGAACGGCTCCGGCACCGGGTGGCTGCGCCCGCCGATCGACACCTGGCGCTCGGCCATCGCCTCCAGCAGCGCCGACTGCACCTTCGCCGGCGCCCGGTTGATCTCGTCCGCCAGCACCAGGTTCGCCATCACCGGGCCCAACTCGACGTCGAAGCTCTCCTTCGAGGCCCGGTAGATCCGGGTTCCGACGATGTCGGAGGGTACGAGGTCCGGGGTGAACTGGATGCGGGAGAAGCTGCCACCGACCACCGTCGCGAGGGTCTGCGCGGCGAGGGTCTTGGCCACCCCGGGTACGCCCTCCAGCAGGCAATGCCCGTCGGCGAGCAGTGCGACCAGGAGGCGTTCGACGAGCCGATCCTGCCCGACGATCACGCGTTTGACCTCGAAGAGCGCCTGGTCCAACTCAGCCGCGGTCGCGTCCGGATCGGCCGGGTGGGGCAGGCTGGCCATGGTGTCCGAGATGTCCGTCACGGTGCTTGCTTCCCGAGGCGAGCGGCGGACAAACGTCGGAATTTCCGGCCCTAGGGTGCCCAGACCACGCGATCGGCGTCGTTACCGGACACCGGTTCCGGGCCAGCGGGCAGAACGGCCTGCTGTCGACGCCACACGGACACGACACCGGCCTCCGTCGGCTGACGGAGGCCGGTGACAAGTGGACGGATCAGCGGTGCACGAGCAGGTAGAACGGCAGGTCGGCGGGGACGCCGGCGGAGTCGCGGGTCTGGACGAAGACCGCGTTCGGGGTCAGCAGTCGCCGCGCTACCGAGATCTCGCCGGCCGGCGGGATGCAGCACGAGTCCGGTCGGCCGATCGTCGCCACGTAGATGCCGCTCGTGACGTTGGTGCCGAACTGCACCTCGTACTCCCCGACGCCGTACTTGATGACGATGCCGGCGCCGCGGGCCTTTGTGCCGTTGGCGTTGACAGCCGTGGCGTAGAAGCCGGCGACCGCCTGGGTGCTCACCCCGTCGCCCTTGGCGAGGGCGGCCTTCGCGCTGTTCAGCGAGGCCGTGGTGACGGCCGGCTGCTGGGCGGTGCGGGCAGTGGGCTGGGCGGACTCGACTGTCGGCTTCGCCGCGGCGATTCCGCCGCCGGCCAGTGCCAGCGCCAGTGCCGCGATTGCCACCGCAGCCGTCTTACGTCGGAATAATCTGGTCATGACGGGTCTCCCTTGTCCGGGCGTCGAAATACGGCCGACCCGCGGCGCACGGGGCGGTTTTTGCCTTTTTCGAGTCGGGCGGCAATGAGCGCTAATCGCCTGCACACCCCGTCCGGGAGCACACCCCGCAGACGTATCCCGCTCGCCGACTGTCATGTGCCCTGAGCTGGGGATCCTTTGACTTGGACACAGCCCTCTGAGCAGCTGAAACGTAGCACCGAAAAATGCCGGGGGTCAATAGTGCGAATGTCGTCGGCGAGTTGTCGGATCAACGCCAGCAACCGCGAAAGTGAAGCCGTGAACAATTCGCGAAATTGATTCCGGAAGCCGGCGTCCCGCAATTACGGAGCGACCGCGCCGACCCACGCCCGGTCAGCGTGTCCCGACACCACGTGGCGCCCGTCGAGCGGTTCAGTAGCCTGCGAGGCGTGGAGATCACCATCGGTCGGCGGACGTGGCAACCGTCGGGCGTCACCCTGCTCTGCTGGCTGGTCGTCGTGCCAGGTGCCGGGTGGGCGGTGGTGCGGTCGGTCGGTCTGGACCGGGGACCGCTGGTGCAGGCGTTGGCCTTCACGCCGTACGTGACGCTCGGGAGCCTGGCCCCGCTGGTGCTCGCGCTCGCCCTGCGGCGGCGGGGCCCGGCGCTTGTCGCAGCGCTGACCACCCTTACCCTGCTCACGCTCGTGGTGCCCCGCGCACTGCCCGCGCCGCAGCCGCGCGCTGCCGGGCCGACCGTACGGGTGCTCACCGCCAACCTGCTCGCGGGTGCCGCCGACCCACGGACGGTGGTCGAGCTGGTCCGCAGCCGGCAGGTCGACCTGCTGCTCGTGCAGGAGTTCACCCCGGCCGCCGAGGCCGAACTGGACCGACTCGGCCTCGGCGAACTGCTGGCGCACCGACAGCTCAACCCGGTCGTCGGCACCCCCGGATCGGGGCTCTACGCCCGCCACCCGACAAGCGACGGCGGCATCCGCCAGCTACGCGGCGGCTGGGGCTTCACGCAGGCGTACGCGACAGTCGCGGTGCCCGGCGCGCCCCCGGTTCGCGTCGAGTCGGCGCACCCGGCGGCCCCGTACGCGATCGACCAGGTGGGTTCCTGGCGCACCGACCTGGCCGCCCAGCCGGCCGCCACCCCGGACGGACCGCTGAGCATCCTCGCCGGGGACTTCAACGCCACCCTCGACCACGGTCCGCTGCGCGACCTGCTCGGCACCGGCTATGTCGACGCCGCCGCCTCGGTCGGTGCCGGGCTCACCGGCACCTGGGGTCCGTACGACGGCGACCCCATCCCGCCCGTGGTGATCGACCACGTGCTTGTGGACCGCCGCATCGCCGTCCGCGACGTGACGGTCCACAACCTGCCCGGCAGTGACCACCGCATGGTCCTGGCCGAGTTGCGGCTGCCCGCCGCCGATCGGTGAACAGCCCCGGCTACACCCGGGCCCGGTCGAGGCCGTAGGTGAGCGCGTCGACAAGGGCGTGCCAGCTCGCCTCGACCACGTTCGGGTGCACACCGACTGTGGTCCAGCCACCGCCCCGACCGTCGGCGGTCTCGACGAGCACCCGGGTCACCGCGCCAGTGCCGTGGCTGCCCTCCAGGATCCGCACCTTGTAGTCGGCCAACTCGAAGTCCCGCAGTTCGGGGTAGTGCCGGCCCAGGCCGACCCGCAGCGCCTCGTCGAGAGCGTTGACCGGTCCGTTGCCCTCGGCCGTGGCGATCACGCGCTCCCCACGCACCCTGATCTTGACGGTCGCCTCGGAGACGACCGCGCCGTCCTCGCGGTGCTCGACGAGCACCCGGTACGACTCCAGGGTGAACGGCCGCACCGGCGCGGCGTCCGGCAGCTCGGAACGGACCAGCAGCTCGAACGAGGCGTCGGCGGCCTCGAACGACCAGCCGCCGGCCTCCAACTCCTTGACCCGGTTGGTGACCCGGGACAGCGTCTCCGGATGGCCGGCCAGATCCAGCCCCAGCTCGCGGCTCTTCAGCTCGATGCTGGCCCGGCCGGCCATCTCGGTGACCAGGATCCGCATGTCGTTGCCGACCACCTCGGGCTCCACGTGGTTGTAGAGCAGCGGATCCACCTTGATCGCACTCGCGTGGATGCCCGCCTTGTGAGCGAAGGCAGCCGCCCCGGCGTACGCCTGGTGGGTGTCGGGGGCGATGTTGGCGATCTCGGCGATGGCATGGGAGACCCGCACCATCTGCTCCAGGCAGCCCTCCGGTAGGACCGGCAGCCCGAGCTTGAGTTGGAGGTTCGCGACGACCGCGAAGATGTCAGCGTTGCCGGGCCGCTCGCCGTACCCGTTGGCGGTGCCCTGCACGTGACGCACGCCGGCCTCGACAGCGGCGATGGTGTTGGCGACCGCGCAGGCGGTGTCGTTCTGGGCGTGCATGCCGAACAGTTCCGGCGCGACGCCGATCCGGTCGGTGAGGTCGACGATGGCGGCGGTCACCTGGGAGGGGAGCATTCCGCCGTTGGTGTCGCAGAGCACGAACCGCTCGGCGCCGGCCGCGAGAGCGGTCTCCACCACCGAGGCGGTGTACGCCGCGTCGTGGCGGTAGCCGTCGAAGGTGTGCTCGCCGTCGACGAAGACCCGACGTCCCTCGGCGACCAGGTGGGTCACCGTGTCGTGGATCATCGCCAGGTTCTCCTTGGCGGTGGTGCGCAACGCCCGCTCGACGTGCCGCAGGTCGGCCTTTGCCACGAGCGCGACCGCCGGGGTCTCCGCGTCGAGCAGACCTCGCACCTGCGGGTCGTCGGCGGCCACCGCGCCGGGCCGGCGGGTGGCGCCGAAGGCGACAAGCACCGCGTGCTTCAGGTCGAGTTCGGTACGCGCCCGGCGGAAGAACTCGGTGTCCTTGGGCACCGCGCCCGGCCAACCTCCCTCGATGAAGCCGACACCGAACTCGTCGAGCAGCCGAGCCACCGCGAGTTTGTCGACCACCGAGTAGCTGAGCCCCTCCCGCTGGGCGCCGTCGCGCAGCGTGGTGTCGTAGACCTGGAACGTCATGGGGATCCCTTCGTCAGGCACCGGCCAGCGCAACAAAAAGACCCCCCGCGGCTGCGGGAGGTCTGCGCGCTCGGCGAGGGGAAGGCCGGCGCGCTAGTTGCCAATAATGCGGGCGGTGCTGGTCACGATCGGTACTCTGCCACCTCCGGATCGTTTCTGGGAGCCACAACCCACATCCCGGGACAGCCGGCGACGGGCGTGCCTGATGGTTTTGCTGGGGCGGGTGTAGAGCCTCTGCCCAGGGGTAGGAGTTTCGGGGACAACGAAACACGTTCCTCCGAGACGGCCCACCAAAGCCGGGGCAGGAGAATCCCATGGACAGGCTCGACCCGAACACCACGAACACCACACCCGATCCGGAGCTGCGCGCCGTCGACCAGAGCGTCGTCGCCGGCGGCACCCCCGCCGGCGCCTTCGACCCCTGGAGCTACCGCGACGAGGCCGGGGTGGCCGGCGCCAACCTGGTCGGCTACAAGGTGGAGGCCACCGACGGCTCGATCGGCAAGATCGACAGTGACAGCACCGAGGTCAACGCCAGCTACCTGGTGGTGGACACCGGGCCGTGGATCTTCGGCAAGAAGGTCATGCTTCCGGCCGGCACGGTGAATCACGTCGACCACGAGGAGCAGAAGGTCTTCGTCGACCGCACCAAGGGCCAGATCAAGGCGGCTCCGGAGTACGACGAGACGGCCACCGACCCGGCCTACCGGGACAAGCTCGGCGGCTACTACAACGACACGTACACGGCCACGCCGCCCGGCAACGGGCTGCGGTAGGAACTGACAGACGTGACGGCCGGTGGGACTCGTTTCCACCGGCCGTTACCGTGTCCGGATGGACGCCACTGAGCAGACTCGCCGGATCCCCTTCACCGCGATCTTCAACTTCCGGGACGTGGGCGGCTACCGCAGCCTGGACGGGCGTACCGTCCGCTCCGGGCGGCTCTACCGCTCCGACTCGCTGCACGCCATGGACGACGCCGACCGGGAGGCGTTCGCCGCGCTCGGCGTCCGCACCGTGATCGACCTGCGCCGTCCGCAGGAGGTCGATCGTTACGGCCGGGTGCCCGACTTCGACGGCCTCACCTACCGGCACATCCACCCGGAGCACGCCCGCTGGGAGGAGCAGCCGTACCAGCCCGACACCGACCTGACCCGCTACCTCGCCGACAGGTACGCGGACCTGGCCCGCACCGGCACCGCCGGGCTCGCCGAGGCGATCGGCCTGATCGCCGACAGCGCAAACGCACCTGTGGTGGTGCACTGCGTCGCGGGCAAGGACCGCACCGGCATCGTCTGCGGCCTGACCCTCGCGGTGCTCGGCGTCGAGGACGCCGAGATCGCGGCGGACTACGCGCTGAGCACCGAGGCGTCGCAGCGCTTCGCCGCCTGGGTGGCCACCGCCCATCCCGAGGTGCCCGAGCTGCCCGTGCCGTACCTGTCCTCACCGGCCGAGACGATGCTGCTCTTCCTGGCCGAGATCCGCGAGGGGTACGGCTCGGTCGACGACTACCTGCGGCACGCCGGGGTCACCGACGAACAGCTCACCAACCTGCGTACCCACCTGCTGGCGTAGGCGTGCAAGGGGCCCCGGGTCACGGCAGGCGTGACGACGGGGCCCCGAGGTACGAACTCAGAACACGCGGTGGACCCAGTTGTGCGGGTCCGCGGCCTTGCCCCGCTGGAGATCCACGAGCTGCTGACGCAGCGCCATGGTAACCGCGCCCGGCTCCCCGCCGGCCACGGCGAACTCCCCGCCCGGGGACCGCACCTGCCCGATCGGCGTGATGACCGCCGCGGTGCCACAGGCGAACACCTCACGCAGCCGGCCGCTGGCGGCGTCCGCCCGCCAGTCGTCGAAGGTCACCGGCCGCTCCTCGATCCGGTGCCCGGCCGCCGAGGCCAGGGTGAGTACCGACTCGCGGGTGATGCCGGGCAGAATCGTGCCGGTCAGTGGCGGAGTGGCGATCGACCCGTCGTCGTAGACGAAGAAGACGTTCATGCCGCCCAGTTCGTCGACGTACCGGCGTTCCACGGCGTCGAGGAAGACCACCTGGTCGCAGCCGTGCTCAAGGGCTTCGGCCTGGGCGGCCAGCGAGGCCGCGTAGTTGCCACCGCACTTGGCCGCGCCGGTGCCGCCGGGCGCCGCCCGGGTGTAGTCGGGTGAGACCCAGACCGTCACCGGCTTGACCCCACCGGAGAAGTAGGCGCCGACGGGCGAGGCGATCACCGAGTAGAGGTACTCGTTGGCCGGGCGGACGCCGAGGAAGACCTCGCTGGCGAACATGAACGGCCGCAGGTAGAGGCTGCCCCCGTCGTCGCCGTCGGGAATCCACTCCCGGTCGATCTCGATCAGCCGGTGCAGCGAGTCCACGAAGGTCTGTTCCGGTAGCGCCGGCATGGCCATCCGGGCGGCGGAGGTGTTGAACCGGGCCGCGTTGGCGTACGGGCGGAACATCGTCACCCCGCCGTCGGCCGCGCGGTACGCCTTCATGCCCTCGAAGATCTCCTGCGCGTAGTGCAGCACCGCGCTGGCCGGGTCCATCGGGATCGGCGCGCGCGCCTCGACCCGGGCGTCGTACCAGCCCTTGCCGTCGGCGTACCGGATGGTGACCATGTGGTCGGTGAAGACCCGGCCGAACCCGGGGTTTACCAGCAGCGCAGCCCGGTCGGTGGCGGATACCGGTGCGGGGTTCGGACGGATCTCGAAGTCGATCTTGTCACCACCGCTCATCGCGCTGACCTCCCTGGGGACGACGGCATGCGCCGACCGCACGCCGGAAACATGTTTGTGCCAGAAACCTACCCCGAACGGTCGTTCAGCGGGTAGGTCCACCGATGGACGGGTGGCACACCATCGGTGAGTGGCCGCCGCCACCCCTGCCGGCCGAGCCGTCGGAGTGTCGTCGGCCGGTGGGACGCGAACGCTCAGCCGGCGGCCTGCGCCGCGATCCGGTCACCCACCTCGGCGGTCCGTACCGCTACCTCGGGGCCCCGCGCGGCCAGCTCCGCGCTGACCGCGGCGGTGATCCGGGCGGCGGCGTCGGCGTGCCCGAGCTGATCGAGCAGCAGGGCCGCCGAGAGTACCGCGGCGACCGGATCGGCCACCCCGCGACCGGCGATGTCCGGCGCGGAGCCGTGCACCGGCTCGAACATCGACGGGTACGCCCCGTCGGGGTTGATGGAGCCGCTGGCCGCCAGCCCGATGCCGCCGGTCACCGCAGCGGCGATGTCGGTGAGGATGTCGCCGAAGAGGTTGTCGGTGACCACCACGTCGTACCGCTGCGGCTGGGTGACCAGGAACATCGCCGCCGCGTCGACGTGCTGGTACTCGGTGGCGATGTCGGGGTGCTCGGCGGCGACCGCCTCGAACGTGCGCGACCACAGCGAGCCGGCGTGGGTGAGCACGTTCGTCTTGTGCACCAGGGTGACCTTGCGCCGCTCGCGCCGGGCGGCGCGGGCGAAGGCGTCCCGGATCACCCGCTCCACCCCGTGCCGGGTGTTCAGGCTCTCCTCGGTGGCGATCTCGGCCGGGGTGCCCCGGTGCAGCGCTCCGCCGGCACCTGCGTACAGGCCCTCGGTGCCCTCCCGGACGACCACCAGGTCGACCTCGCCGGGCTTGACGGCCGCGAGCGGGCTCGTCACGCCCGGCCAGAGCCGCGACGGACGCAGGTTTACGTACTGGTCGAAGGCGAAGCGCAGCTTCAGCAGCAGGCCCCGCTCCAGCACACCGGGCGGCACCGTCGGGTCACCCACCGCGCCGAGCAGGATCGCGTCGTGCCCGGCGAGCTCGGCGAGCACCGAGTCGGGCAGCACCTCGCCGGTGCGGTGGTAACGTGCCGCACCGAGGTCGTACTCGGTCACCTCGACACCTGGCAGTACCGCGTCGACGACCTTGCGGGCCTCCCCGACCACCTCGGGTCCGATCCCGTCCCCGGCCACCACCGCGATGCGTGCCACGTCCGTCAGCTCCTTCGCTCGAATGGCTCGACGGTACGCCGCCGTCCCGCCCCCCGGTACGAGTGTTCCACTTTTCGGGACATCGGTGACACACAGCAGCTTCCCAGGCGGCATTCATGGGTCGGTCATCTCCGCTGCCTAGCGTGAGCGTGTCGGGCCGTGGGCCCGGGCGAGCGCCGCGACGGGGGCGGCACGCGCCGAGGAGGGGGCGGACGCGATGTGGACCGACGAGCAACCACGAACCCGCTGGGTGGACCCGGCGGTCTTTCGCTTCCGCCGGCCCGACCTGCGACTGGGTGCCCGGGAGCAACGGCCGGACCGGGCTGACCTGGTCGCCGGGGACCGGATCGCCGTCCGGCACACCGTCCGCACCTCCACCGCCGAGTACACCCTGTTGCTGAACGCCCCCGAATGGCTGGGCCGGCGCGGCACCGGTGAGGCGCTGCGCGACGCCGTGGCCGAGCTACGGGCGATCGACCTCACGTACGGCCCGAACCGGCCGGAGAGCCTGGTGTCCCGGTTGCGCCGGGGTGAGATCAGCCCCGAGTCGTACCCACCGCTGACCGACCTGGTGGACAGGTGCGCCGCGATGCGCGCGGCCACCGACGGCTGGTTCGACGCCTGGGCGGTACCCGGCGGCTTCGACCCGGGCGGCCTGCTCGGCGGGTGGGCGGTCGAGCGGGCAGCCGCCCGGTTGCGCGACGCCGGCATCCACGACTACGCGGTGCTCACCGGCGCCGACCTGGTGGTACGCGGCAACGCCGGGCACGGCGGCCCGTGGCGGGTCGCCCTACATCACCCCACCGACCGGGGCCGGGGGCCGCTGCTGCTGGAGATGACGGCCGGCGCGGTGGGCACCTCCGGGGTGACCGGACGGCAGGGCCACGTGGTGGATCCGCACACCGGCGAGCCGGCCGGGCAGTTGGTCGCCGCCACTGTGGTGGGCCCGGACCTCGCGGTCGCCGACGCCTACGCCACCGCGCTGTACGCCGCCGGAGCGGCCGGGTTGGCCTGGTTCCGCCCCGGGTCGGATTACCGGGTGCTCTTCGCCGCGCACCGCTGACCAGTGCGAACGTCCGCCGGTTACGGTTCGTGACGGTAACGGACCGTCACCTGGGATGTCGGGCGGCTGCTCGGCGGCCGAAACAGCGATCGGCCTCCACGGTCGCGGCAACGACCGTGGAGGCCGGTCGGCGACGAGTGCGCGTGGCTCGCGCAATCGAGGGGTGCGGGGCCGCTCGGCCGGACGTCGACCTCGCCACCCGAAGACGGGCCGGCGCCACATGCTCGGCAGGTCACCGCACTCGTACGCTATCGAATTGACGCGTTTCGCGGCAAGGGTTCCACAGGGGAGCATCTGCGCGATCCTGGTACCCCCGGCGGTTTGCCTGGGGCAGGGCCGTTTTCGACAAGGTGAACCGCAGATGGCACGCTGTCCGCCGTGAGTTTCGATCTGAGCGTGTGGGCCCTGGCGGACGGGGCGACGCCCGAGGACGTACGAGCGGCGGTGCAGCAGTGCCGCAACGGCCGGCACCACGAGCGTCAACCGGACCCACGGTGTGTGGGGTTCTACCGGGCGCTCATCGCCAGCTACCCGGACCAGCCGCCCGGCCCGAACACTCCCTGGGCTGTCGCGCCGCTGCACAAGGCAGCCGACCACATAGAGCTGAACTTGGACCCGGCCTGCCCGGACCAGGTGCTCCTGGACATCGAACGGCTGGCCGGCGAACACCGGCTGATGCTCTTCGACGCCCAGGACGGCTCGGTCTACCCGCCGCCCGGGGTCCGGCTGCCCGGCTGACCGACCTGCCGGGCCCGGCGACAGGGCGATACGGCGTCGCCGGGCCGGCTGTGGGCCAGAGCGGACAGGCCCGACCGGCGCGGGCTCCGGCGGTCGGACGACGAGGGGCCCGGCCGAGGGTGTCTGGTGACGTCCTCGGCCGGGCCCCGTCGTGGCGTGCCTGGGGTGCGTCGCGTCGGCTACTCGTCGCGCAGGTCGGCGGCGCTCGCGGAGGTGGCGCCGATCGAGTCGGCGGCCGAGGTGAGCAGGTCGGCACCGAGCGCCTGATCCACGGTGAGGGTCATCAGCGTCTCACCGCCTGCCTCCCGGCGGGCCACCTGCATCGCCGCGATGTTGATGCCGGCCTGACCGAGCAGGGTGCCGACGGTGCCGACCACGCCCGGACGGTCGGCGTAGCGGAGGAAGAGCAGGATGCCCTCCGCGCCGATCTCCACGTCGAAGCCGTCCACCTCGGTCAGCTTGATGACGTCGCGGGTGCCGGCCTGGGTGACGGTGCCGGAGACGCTCACCGTACGGCCGTCGGGCAGCGCGCCGCGCACGGTGACCAGCACCGGGTGGTCGACGGTCTCGGTCTGGGTGGTCAGCGACACCTCCACCCCGCGCTGGGCGGCCAGGTGGGGCGCGTTGACGTAGGTCACCTGCTCCTCGACCACCGAGCTGAACAGGCCCTTGGTGGCGGCGAGCTTGAGCACCGAGACGTCGTGGTCGACGATCTCACCGCGCACCTCGACTGTGACGCTGGCGGCGACCCCGCCGGCCACCGCGGTGAAGGCGCGGCCGAGCTTCTCGGCCAGCGGCAGCAGCGGGCGGACGTCCTCGGCGACCACGCCGCCGGCCTGCACGTTCACCGCGTCCGGCACGAACTCGCCCTGCAGGGCGAGCTTCACGCTCTTGGCCACCGCGAGGCCGGCCTTGTCCTGCGCCTCGGCCGTGGAGGCGCCCAGGTGCGGGGTGGCCACCACGTTGTCGAAGGCGAACAGCGGCGAGGAGGTGCACGGCTCCTTGGCGTACACGTCCACCCCGGCACCGCCGACCCGGCCCTCGGCGAGTGCGTCGGCGAGGGCCTGCTCGTCGATCAGGCCGCCCCGGGCGGCGTTGACGATCCGTACGCCCGGCTTGACGATCGACAGTTCCTTCTCACCGATCAGGCCCACGGTCTCGGGGGTCTTCGGCAGGTGGATCGAGATGAAGTCGCTCTCCCGCAGCAGCTCCTCCAGACCGACCAGGCGTACGCCGAGCTGTGCCGCCCGGGCCGGCTGGATGTAGGGGTCGTACGCGATGAGCCGGGTGCCGAACGCGGCGATGCGGGAGGCGAAGAGCACGCCGATGCGGCCGAGGCCGACCACGCCGACGGTCTTGCCCTGCAGCTCCACGCCCGTGTACTTCGACCGCTTCCACTCCCCCGCCTTCAGCGCTGCGCTGGCGCTTGCGGTGTTGCGGGCGACCGCGAGCAGCAGCGCGACGGCCTGCTCGGCGGCGGAGACGATGTTGGAGGTGGGCGCGTTGACGACCATGACACCCCGCGCGGTGGCGGCCGGCACCTCGACGTTGTCCAGACCGACACCGGCGCGGGCCACGACCTTGAGCCGGGGGGCCGCGGCGATGGCCTCGGCGTCGATCTGGGTGGCGCTACGGACGATGACGGCGTCGGCCTCGGAGAGCGCCGAGAGCAGGGCCGGGCGGTCGGTGCCGTCCACGTGCCGGACGTCGAAGTCGTGGGCGAGCACCTCGATGGCGGCGGGGGCGAGTTCTTCGGCGATCAGTACGACAGGAGTCATTGGTCCTCGTAGATGTCGTCAGAGCGGTCGGCCGGGGGCTGGGCGCTGCGCTGCGCCCGGCGCGCTCCCGGGCCATGGCCGTCAGGTGCCGCCTGGAGCACCTACCCGCGATCGTAGGGGGCGGGCCGCCCGGCGTGCCCCGGAGTGTGGGGTGAGTGCCCTCACAAACCGGACGTGACGTGCGTGTTAACGATCGTTTGCCAAGCGGAGACAGCACGGCACCCGGCCCCGGCGTCGGGGAGAACGCCGGGTCCGGGTGCCGTTGGGAAAAGCGCTCAGGCGGTCTCGGTGATCGGCCGGTCCACCCAGCTCATCATGCCGCGCAGCTTCGCGCCGGTCTCCTCGATCGGGTGCGCCGCGCCCTCGGTCCGCCACTTGTTGTAGTTTGGTCGGCCGGCCTCGTCCTCGGCCACCCACTCACGGGCGAACTCGCCGTTCTGGATCTCGCCGAGGATCTTGCGCATCTCCTCCTTGACCCGGCCGTCGATGACCCGGGGCCCACGGGAGAGGTCGCCGTACTCAGCGGTGTCGGAGACGCTGTAGCGCATCCGGGCGATGCCGCCCTCGTACATCAGGTCCACGATCAGCTTCAGCTCGTGCAGGCACTCGAAGTAGGCCACCTCGGGCGCGTAGCCGGCCTCGGTGAGCACCTCGAAACCGGTCTGCACGAGCGCCGCCGCGCCACCGCAGAGCACCGCCTGCTCGCCGAAGAGGTCGGTCTCGGTCTCCTCGGTGAAGGTGGTCCTGATCGCCCCCGCCCGGGTGCCGCCGATGCCCTTGGCGTACGACAGGGCCAGCGCGAACGCACTGCCGCTGCCGTCCTGCTCCACGGCGACCAGGCAGGGCACGCCCTTGCCGTCGACGTACTGCCGGCGGACCAGGTGACCGGGGCCCTTCGGCGCGACCATCGCCACGTCCACCTCGGCCGGCGGCTTGATCAGCCCGTACCGGATGTTGAAGCCGTGCCCGAAGAACAGCGCCTTGCCGGGGGCCAGGTTCGGCGCGATCGACTCGGCGTAGATGTGGCGCTGCGCAGTGTCCGGGGCGAGGATCATGATCACGTCGGCCTCGGCCGCCGCCTCGGCCGGGGTGAGCACCCGCAGCCCCTGTTCCTCGGCCTTCGGCCGGCTCTTCGAGCCCTCCGGCAGACCGATCACCACGTCGACACCGGAATCACGCAGCGACAACGCGTGCGCGTGCCCCTGGCTGCCGTAACCGATCACGGCGACCTTCTTCGCCTGGATCAGGCCCAGGTCGGCGTCGTCGTCGTAGTACACCTCAACGCTCATGACTTCCCTTTCGTACGGCGGCCGCAGCGGCCCGTCGTGGCTGGTGGCTGACCCCGGTCAGGCGGAGCCGAGCCGGGATGGGGTCAGGCGGCCCGCAGGGCCGGGCCGGCGGTGATCGCGCGCGAACCGCGACCGATCGCCACCAGGCCCGACTGGACCATCTCCTTGATGCCGAAGGGCTCAAGGTCGCGCAGCAGCGCGTCGAGCTTGTCGGGGGTGCCGGTCGCCTCGACGGTGAGGGTGTCGGCGGCCACGTCGACCACCCGGGCCCGGAACAGGTTCACCGACTCCAGCACCTGCCCTCGGGCGTTGCGGTCCGCGCGCACCTTCACCAGCAGCAGCTCGCGGGCCACCGAGGTGGTCGGGTCCAGCTCGACGATCTTGAGTACGTTCACCAGCTTGTTGAGCTGTTTGGTGACCTGTTCCAACGGCGAGGACTCCGCGTTGACCACGATGGTGATCCGCGAGACGTCCGGGTTCTCGGTCTCGCCGACCGCGAGACTGTCGATGTTGAACCCGCGCCGGGAGAACAGCCCGGAGACCCGGGCCAGCACACCTGGCTTGTTCTCCACCAGGACGGAGAGCGTGTGAATGGTCATTAAATATCGTCCTCGTCGAAGGTCGGGCGGACGCCGCGGGCGAACATGATCTCGTCATTGCTGGTGCCGGCGGGGACCATGGGCCAGACCATGGCGTCCTTGCCGACCACGAAGTCGATCACCACGGGCGCGTCGTTTATGGACATCGCGGCCTCGATGGTCTTGTCGACGTCCTCGGCGTTCTCGCAGCGCAGCCCGACGCAGCCGAGCGCCTCGGCGAGCTTGACGAAGTCCGGGATGCGGTGCTTGTGGGTGCCCAGCTCCGTGTTGGAGTAGCGCTCGTTGTAGAAGAGGGTCTGCCACTGGCGGACCATGCCGAGGTTGCCGTTGTTGATCACAGCGATCTTGACCGGGATACCCTCCAGGGCGCAGGTGGCCAGCTCCTGGTTGGTCATCTGGAAGCAGCCATCGCCGTCGATCGCCCAGACCACCGTGTCCGGCTTGCCGACCTTGGCGCCCATCGCCGCCGGCACCGCGTAGCCCATGGTGCCGAGGCCGCCGGAGTTGAGCCAGGTCTGCGGCTTCTCGTACGAGATGAACTGGGAGGCCCACATCTGGTGCTGGCCGACCCCGGCGACGTAGATCGCGTCCGGTCCGACGATCTCCCCCAGCCGCTTGATCACGTACTGCGGGGAGAGGGTGCCGTCGGACGGCTCCTCGTAGCCCAGCGGGTACCGCTCGCGCAGGTCGTCGAGCTGCGTCCACCAGTCGGAGATGTCGGTGGTCCGACCCGCCGCCCGTTCGGCGGTGACCGCGGCCAGCAACTCGTCGATGACGTGCCGGGCGTCGCCGACGATCGGCACGTCCGCGTGCCGGTTCTTGCCGATCTCGGCCGGGTCGATGTCGGCGTGCACCACAATGGCGTCCGGGGCGAAGGAGTCCAGCTTCCCGGTGACCCGGTCGTCGAACCGGGCACCCAGCGCCACGATCAGGTCGGCCTTCTGCAGGCCGTAGACCGCGGCGACGGTGCCGTGCATGCCGGGCATGCCCAGGTGCTGCCGGTGCGAGTCCGGGAACGCGCCGAGCGCCATCAGGGTGGTGATCACCGGGATGCCGGTCAGCTCGGCCAGCTTGCGCAGGCCCTCGGTGGCACCGGCCTTGAGCACGCCGCCACCGACGTAGAGCACCGGCCGACGGGCACCGCTGATCAGCCGGGCCGCCTCCCGGATCTGCTTGCCGTGCGGGTGCAGCGTCGGACGGTAGCCGGGCAGGTCCAGGACGGGCGGCCAGGCGAAGGTCGTCGACGCCTGGAGAACGTCCTTGGGGATGTCCACCAGAACCGGCCCGGGGCGCCCGGTCGAGGCCAGGTGGAACGCCTCGGCCAGCACCCGGGGAATCTCGCCGCCGTCCTGCACCAGGAAGTTGTGCTTGGTGATCGGCAGCGTGATGCCCTGGATGTCCGCCTCCTGGAAAGCGTCGGTGCCGATCGACGGGCGGGCCACCTGACCGGTGATCGCCACCAGCGGCACCGAGTCCATGTACGCGTCGGCGATCGGGGTGACCAGGTTCGTCGCGCCCGGCCCGGAGGTGGCGATGCACACCCCGACCCGGCCGGTGGCCTGGGCGTAACCGGTGGCGGCGTGGCCGGCGCCCTGCTCGTGCCGGACCAGGATGTGCCGCACGGTCGAGTCGTAGAGCGGGTCGTACGCCGGCAGGATCGCGCCGCCCGGGATGCCGAAGACGACGTCTACGCCGAGTGCCTCCAGGGAGCGCACCAGCGAGCCGGCACCGGACACCTGTGCCGGGGCGGGGCGGGTCGCCGGGACGGCCGGCGCGGCGGCGCGGGCGTGGTCGGCGTCGCCCGGTGCCTCGGCGGCGGTACGGGCGCGCCGGGCGGAGTGGGCGAGAGTCTCGGGCGTGGGTCTCGTCATGGCGGTTGGCCTTCGGCTGGAGTGGGTGGGGCTGCTCACACTGTGGAACGCGGGCGGGGCCGGCATTCCGATTGGTTCGACGGCAAGAAAAAGGCCCGCGTGCCAGATGCACGGGGCCAGCGCACTCTCAGTCAGGGAGAGTGCGCTCAGGTAAGTACTCGCAGCGACCGGTTCGACGACATGGGCTCAAGACTGACGCATCTCACGCGATGAGTCAACTGATCCCACATTTTGGTTCACGGACGACGGCGCGTCATCGTGCGGCGCGCCGAGCGGCCCCGGAACGGCCTGCTCGGGGACGCTCCCGGCCCGGCGCGGGACCGGCGGCCCGACGGGGCGCGGTGGCGGGTCGCCACCGGCGGCGGGACGGGCCGGACGCGCACCCGCCGACGTCGCCGCGTCCAGCATCGCCTCCAGGTGCTCGGCCGGTACGCCCCAGCCGAACAACGCACCCTGACCGAACCGGCAACCGGCCGCCACCACAGCGGCCAACTCCGTGGGCGTGGTGACCCCCTCGGCGATCACCTCCAAGCCGAACTGGTGACCCAGCCGCATCACGATGTCGACCATCGGGGCGAAGGCAGGGCCGTCGCGTCCGACCGGCCGGACCGGCTCGTGCTCCGCCACCAGCCCGTGGTCGATCTTGAGGATGTCGATCGGGAGCCGGCGGAGCTGGTTCAGCGAGGAGTAGCCGGCCCCGAAGTCGTCGAGGGCGATCCGCACACCCGTCAACCGCAGCGCGGTCAGCCGCCGGATCAGCTCATCGAGGTCGGTGGCGACCGCGTGCTCGGTGACCTCCAGCACCAGCCGCTGCGGCGGCACGTGATGCGCGCGCAACGCCTCGGCGACCTGCACCACGTACTCGGGGGCGTGCAGCTCGCGCGGAGAGACGTTCACCGACACCCAGACGTCGTGGCCCTCGGCCAGCCAGCGGGACAGCTGAAAGCAGGCCTGGTGCAGCACCCAGGCACCGAGCTTGGCGATCATCCCGCTCTCCTCGGCGAGCGGGATGAACTCGTCCGGCCGAACGTTGCCCAGCTCCGGGTGACGCCAGCGAAGCAGCGCCTCCGCGCCGACCGGGCGCACCGACGGCAGGGAGGCCACCGGCTGGAACACCAGCCGCAACTCGTCACGCTCGATCGCACCGCGCAGCTCGTGCTCCAGCGTGGTACGGCGGCGCAGCAGCCGGTCGTACGCGCCGTCGTAGCGCTCGATCCGGTTCTTGCCGCGTTGCTTGGCGTAGCGCAGCGCCAGATCCGCGTGCCGCAGCAGCAGCTCGACGTCGGGTTCGTCGGCCCAGCCGGCCAGGCCGATGCTCACCGAGAGGAAGACCGGCGCATCGGGCTGCTCGTAGGCGCCGCCGAGCACCCGAAGCAGCCGCTCCGCGACCACCCCCGCCTCCGCCGCGCCACCGTGCATGAGCACCGCGAACTCGTCACCGCCGAGCCGGGCCGCGAGATCACCGGGACGTAGGTTGCCCCGCAACCGTCGGCCCACCTCGGCCAGCACCGCGTCGCCGACGTCGTGGCCGCGCATGTCGTTGACGTTCTTGAAGCCGTCCAGGTCCAGCCCGAGCAGCACGCACGGCACCTGCTCCTCAGCGCCGCGGTGCAGGGCCTGCAGCAGGCCACGACGGTTGGCCAGGCCGGTGAGCGCGTCGGTGTGCGCGAGCTGCCGGAAGTGCGCCTCCCGGTCGGCCAGCCGGCGGGCGTAGGCCCGCACGTCGTGCAGGGTGAGGTACTGCCGGGCGACCAGGGCGAACCCCTCGACGCTGCCGGCGGCGATGGCCAGCCCGTCGAACCGGCCGTCCTGGAGGAGGTGGTACATCGCCGACGCGGCCATCGCGCCCATCGGCACGAAGGCGTACTCGCCGTCGTGGCGGATCACGTCGATGGCGAGCTGGCCCGGCGGGTCGATCCGGTAGGCCGCCACCGCGGTGATCAGCAGCCCCACCGCGAGCACCACCGCACCGGTAAGCGCCAGCCCCGGCCCGGCCTGGCAGAGCCCGGCCGCAACGCCCAGACCACCTACCGACACGGCGGTGATCCCGGTGCCCAGCACGGTGAGGCAGCGTCGGGGCGCGGGCGCCCGGAGCACCATGATCGCGGAGAGCCCGGCACTCAACGCCGCGCTCACCGAGGCGAGCAGGATCGACGGGCAGGCCGTCGGCGTCGCGTCGCCGAGCAGCCGGGTCGGCTCGGAGAACAGCACCCAGCCGACGAACCACAGCGCGGCGCCCACGATCACGCCATCCAGCGCGAGCCGGGCCGCCGAGGGCACCGAACCGGTCACCCCGGGCAGGCGGAGCAGACCGAAGCAGAACAGCAGCACGCCGGTGGCCATGCCGAGCGCCACCAGATTCGCCCAGGTGATGCGCTGCTGCTGCTCGTGTGCCCAGTGCTCGCTCGTGGTCACCGCGACGACCACCCCGACCAGCATGGTCACCACCGCGAACGCGCCACCGACGGCAAGTACCGCGTACGCCGGGCGGTGCGGGGTGGCCCGGCGCCGGACGGCGGCGGCCAGCAACACGCCGGCCGTCAGGGCGATCAGCGCGCTCAGCACCGCAGCGCCGATCATGGCCGGGGGTGTCTGCACGCCCTCAACTCTGCCGGATCGATGCCCGCTGTGGGGATCGGGTGTGCATCTGTTGGGACACGGGACGACGCCCGTGTCCGGCCGGCCGCAACGGTGTCAGACTGGTGCACATGCCTGAGCTGCGGTCGAAGACCTCCACGCACGGTCGGACGATGGCCGGCGCCCGGGCCCTCTGGCGGGCCACCGGGATGACCGACGACGATTTCGGCAAGCCGATCGTCGCCATCGCGAACAGTTTCACCCAGTTCGTGCCGGGTCACGTACACCTCAAGGACATGGGCGGCCTGGTCGCCGACGCGGTGGCCGAGGCCGGCGGGGTGGGCCGGGAGTTCAACACGATCGCTGTCGACGACGGCATCGCCATGGGTCACGGCGGCATGCTCTACTCCCTGCCCAGCCGGGAGTTGATCGCCGACGCGGTGGAGTACATGGTCAACGCGCACTGCGCGGACGCCCTGGTCTGCATCTCCAACTGCGACAAGATCACCCCGGGCATGCTGCTGGCCGCGCTGCGGCTGAACATCCCCACCGTGTTCGTCTCCGGCGGCCCGATGGAGGCCGGTAAGACGATGGCGATCGAGGGGATCGTGCACAGCAAGATCGATCTGATCGACGCGATGATCGCCTCCTCGAACGAGGCCGTCACCGACGAGCAGCTCGGCGAGATCGAGCGGTCCGCCTGCCCCACCTGCGGCTCCTGCTCCGGCATGTTCACCGCGAACTCGATGAACTGCCTCACCGAGGCGATCGGCCTGGCCCTGCCGGGCAACGGCTCCACGCTCGCCACCCACGCCGCGCGCCGGTCGCTCTTCGTCGAGGCGGGCCGCACCGCTGTGGAGATCGCCAAGCTGTGGTACGACGGCGACGACGCCTCGGTGCTGCCCCGCGAGGTGGCCTCCCGGGCCGCGTTCGAGAACGCCGTCGCCCTCGACGTGGCGATGGGCGGGTCGACGAACACGATCCTGCACCTGCTGGCCGCCGCCCGCGAGGCCGAGCTGGACTTCACCGTGGCCGACATCGACGCGATCTCCCGCCGGGTGCCCTGCCTGGCCAAGGTCGCCCCGAACTCGCCGCAGTACCACATGGAGGACGTGCACCGGGCCGGCGGCATCCCGGCCATCCTCGGCGAACTCGACCGCGCCGGCCTGCTGCACCGGGACGTGCACGCGGTGCACTCCCCCTCGCTCGCGCAGTGGCTGACCGACTGGGACGTGCGCGGCGGCTCGGCCACCCCGGCGGCGATCGAGCTGTTCCACGCCGCGCCCGGTGGCGTGCGGACCACCGAGCCGTTTTCCACCACCAACCGCTGGTCGTCGCTGGACACCGACGCGGCCGGCGGCTGCATCCGGGACCGGGAGCACGCGTACTCCGCCGACGGCGGACTGGCCATCCTGCACGGCAACCTCGCCCCCGACGGGTGCGTGGTGAAGACCGCCGGGGTGCCCGAGGAGTGCCTGACCTTCCGTGGCCCGGCGAAGGTCTACGAGTCGCAGGACGACGCGGTGACCGCCATCCTGGCCAAGGAGGTCGTCGCCGGGGACGTGGTGGTGATCCGCTACGAGGGCCCGAAGGGCGGCCCCGGCATGCAGGAGATGCTCTACCCCACCTCGTTCCTCAAGGGACGGGGCCTGGGCCGGGCCTGCGCACTGCTCACCGACGGCCGGTTCTCCGGCGGCACCTCCGGGCTCTCCATCGGGCACGCCTCCCCCGAGGCCGCCTCCGGTGGGCTGATCGCGCTCGTGGAGCCGGGCGACGAGATCGTCATCGACATCCCGGCCCGCTCGATCGAGCTGAACGTGCCGGCCGACGTGCTGGACGCCCGCCGGGTCGCCCAGGAGAAGCGGGACCGCCCCTACACGCCGCTGGACCGGCAGCGCCCGGTGTCGGCGGCGCTGCGCGCGTACGCCTCGATGGCCACCTCGGCCAGCGACGGCGCCTACCGCCGCGTCCCCGAGTGACACGTTGACGGCGCATCGCCGGGGAAGGTTCGGCCGGATGGCTCTGCCTCGGGCGGGGCCGGGCAGCAGGGGTAGGTGTGGTGCTGTCGAGCTGATGGCGCAAGTGGATCGCGGTGGCTGCGGCGGGTGACGGACCCGCCTGACAGCACGGACGGATCAGCTCGACAGCGCCTCCGGCGGTGCGTCCGGGGGCAACGGTCGCCGGCTCCGTCGGGTAGCCTGGTCCCAACGTCGCGTGCCGGTGGCAGACCGTGTCAGGCATGGAGGCGTCGGACACGAAGGACCACGACGATGACATTGTCGTTGCCTTCGCCCTCCTGTGTCTGAGGGCGAGAAGACCAGGCTCGTCGCCTGGAGTCACGAGTTGCGCAGCGTGCACGATCGGCTGCGCGAAGCCCTGCGCCTGACCCGCAGCGCACTCGCCGGTGGCGAGGCGGCGGAACCCGCCACCCGTGATCTGCTGCTGTTCTGTCACGGCTTCTGTGCCGCGCTGACCGGGCACCACGAGGGCGAGGACCGCGAGCTGTTCCCCGCGATCGCCGCCGCCCATCCGGAGCTGCGCGACACCCTGCGTCACCTGAAGCAGGACCACTCGATGATCGCGCATCTGCTCGCGGGGCTGCAGGCTGCCGTGGACCGGGCCGCCTCCCCGGCCGAACTCGACCGCCACGTCGAGGGGATCGCCGCCATCATGGAGAGCCACTTCCGTTACGAGGAACGCCAGCTCCTGGCGGTACTCGACACGCTCGCCCTGGACGCGGACCCACACGACGTCCTGGGTCCACTGTGAGGCTGCGGAGGAACGCCATGGATGAGCCATCCTGAGCGCATGGGTTGATCGTCGACCACGGTTCACCCTGGCGTCATGGCGGTCCCGGTAGCGTGGCGATCGTTGATCGTGGATCGGGAGGGTGTCGATGGGTGCGAAGCCGACGGTGTGCGCCGGGATCATGGCGGCGCTGCTCGCCGCGACGACGACCGTCGCGGTGGCTTCGCCGGCCGCCGCGGGTGGGCAGCAACCGGGCGGGAAGCGGAGCGGTGCGCTGCGGGTGGCGACGTTCAACGCCTCGCTGAACCGGGACACGGCCGGCGGGCTGGTCACCGATTTGTCCCGGCGGGACAACATCCAGGCCGGCAACGTCGCCGAGGTGATCCAGCGGGTACGCCCGGACGTGCTGCTGATCAACGAGTTCGACCATGACCCGCAGGGGCGGGCGCTAGCGCTGTTCCAGGACAACTATCTTTCCGTGCCGCGCAACGGCACCCGGGCGATCCGCTACCCGTACCGGTACGCGGCACCGTCGAACACGGGTGTCCCCTCCGGGCACGATCTCAACAACGACGGGACCGTCGGTGGGCCCGACGACGCCTACGGCTTCGGTCTCTTCCCCGGCCAGTACGGCATGGCGGTCTACTCGGCGTACCCGATCGACCTGGCAGGTGTTCGTACGTTCCAGACGTTCCGCTGGCGGGACATGCCCGGCGCGCTGCTGCCCGACGACCCGGCCACAGCCGCGCCGGCCGACTGGTACTCCCCGACCGAGCTGGCCGACGTGCGGCTGTCCTCCAAGAGCCACTGGGACCTGCCGATCCGGCTGCCCGGCCGTACCGTGCACCTGCTGGCCAGCCACCCGACGCCGCCGGTCTTCGACGGGCCGGAGGACCGCAACGGCCGCCGCAACCACGACGAGATCCGTTTCTGGGCCGACTACGTCTCCCCCGGACGGGCCGGCTACATCTACGACGACGACGGTCGGCGCGGCGGGCTGCGACCGGGAGCGGCGTTCGTGATCGCCGGGGACCTGAACTCCGACCCGTACGACGGTGACAGCGTGCCCGGCGCGGCGCAGCAGGTGCTCGACCACCCCCGGGTCAACGACCGGGTCGCGCCGGCCAGCGCCGGCGGTACCGCCGCGGCCCGGCGGCAGGGCGGCGCCAACCTCGACCACCGCGGCGATCCGCGTTTCGACACCGCCGACTTCGCCGACACCACCCCCGGCAACCTGCGGGTCGACTATGTGCTGCCGAGCCGGGGCCTGCCGGTCCGCGCCACCGGCATCTTCTGGCCGGTGCCGGGTGACCCGCTGTTCCGCCTGGTCGGTGACTACGACCCGGCCCTGCCGGGCGGCTTCCCCACCTCCGACCACCGGCTGGTCTGGCTCGACCTGCGGCGCTGAGGTGTCAAGGGCCCGGCGTCCAGCGACGCCGGGCCCGCCGACTACTCCGCCTGGTTCAGCGTGAGGGACACCCAGGCCCAGCCGGCGACGACCGCGACACCGAACCCGATCATCGCGACCGGATGCCCACCGGAGCTGATCAACGCCAGCCAGGCCAGCGCGAAGAACGACCCGGTGGCGATGCTGTACGCCGCCCAGCCCCGCTCACCCTGCCGCGCGTACCGGCGCCCGGCCAGCAGGCAGGCCCCGATGAGCGCGGAGAACGCGACGGCACCCGCCCCGAAGTGCGCCAGACCGTGCCAGCTGACCTCACCGGGACCGGCTGGAGTGCCAGCCGGAAAACCGTCGAGCGGATCGGCGACGAAAACACCGGCGAGGACCAGCCCGACACCGTACTGACCGATCAGCCACGGGCCGGCACGCCGGCCGAGGCCAGGATGTGCGACCCGGCGCAGGGCCGCCCCCGCGCCGACGCAGAGCAGGCCGGCGACGACGAAGTTGGTGATCTGGACCCAGCCCAGCTCGCCTGTGCTCAACACGCTCACCGGGTGCCGCCGGAAGTCGAAAGCCTCCCGGGTCAGCCCTTGGGCCAACGCGACGGTGACCCACACCGGTCCGGCGAGCACACCGCCGGTCACCAGCAGACGGTCCCAGCCGGCACGACCGCTCAGCCGGTCGACGCTTATCGCCTCGGTCATCGTGGCGTCCCTCAACCGTTGTCGAACATCTGGCCGATCCGGATCCGGTTGCCGAACGGGTCGCGGATGCCGAAGTCGATGCCGTACGGCCGTTCCATCGGCTCGTCGGTGATGTCGACGCCCTTGGCGACAAGTTCCTCGTACGTCTTCTGGGCGTTGTCGGTGGTCATGAAGAGGAAGCCGCCAGCGGCGCCCTTGGTGAGCAGTTCCCGGACCTGCTCGGCGGTGGCCGGGTCGAGATTCGGCGGGCCGGGCTTCTCCAGCAGGATCTCCCGCTGCCGGTCGCCGGGGATGTTCACCGTGAGCCAGCGCATGAAGCCGAGATCCTGATCGGTGTTCAGCTCCAGACCGAGCTTGCCGATGTAGAAGTCGAGCGCCTCGTCCTGGTCGAGGACGTAGATCTGGGAGCGGCTGATCGCGTTCATCGTCATGCCCGAAACGCTAATGCAACGCCCTGACCTGCTGCTTATCCAAAACTGCTCGGTCTGGTCCACGCCTTCGTGAAGCAACTCGGCACCGGCGCGACGGGCGCCGTCCGCCGCCTGCGGTAGTCGGTGGGCGACTCACCGACGATCTGCCGGAAGGTACGACTGAACGTCCCGAGACTGCCGAACCCGACAGCCGTGCACACCTCCGTCACATCCTGGCCGGTGTGCAGCAGCAGGTACATGGCCCGCTCCACCCGACGCCGTTGCAGGTACCGGTGCGGCGTCTCACCGAAGGTGGCCCGGAAGGTGCGGATGAAGTGCGCCTCGGAGACATGCGCGATCTTCGCCAGTGTGGGGATGTCGAGCGGTCGCGCGTACGCGCGGTCCATGGCGTCCCGAGCGCGCAGCATCGCCCGGTTCGTCTCCTCGACCGCCCTGCTCACCGGCCACCTCCCCGCCCACCGTGCCACGGCCGGTCGCTTCCATTCATCTTCTCATCGCTCAAAATCGTGCAGGTCGGGGGCGGTGGCAACCACACGTACGCCGTCGCCGTCGTGGCGGTGCAGGGTGCAGCCAGCGCGGGTGAAGCGCACGGTCAGAGTCTGCCGGGCGTGCCGAGCGGCCAGCCGCAGCAGGACCGGCACCGGGTCTGCGACCAAGTCCCGCGGCCCGGACCGGGGCACCGGGACAGGCTCGGCCGGATCGGCGGGAACTGCTGCCGCGACGGTGTCGTCCAGGCACTCCCGGCACCAGGCGAGGGCGGACTCCACGCTGGGTCGGTACGGCAGTTCGTCCGGGTGGACCGGTGCGGCGCGGCTGCGCAGATGAACCGACCAACGCACCCCGTCCAGGCACAGCGGGTCACCGGCGTGGTGCCGCAGGTCGCAGACGCTTACCTCAAGCGCCAGGTCGAGGCCGAGCGCGAGCCGAATCAGCTCGGCCAGCGGCGGGGCGTCGGGGCGTACCGCCGTCACGATCAGCCGCGCGGCCGGCTGGCCCCGCCCGGCGGCACGCACATGTTCGGAGACCGGGTCGGCCCCGGGCCAGGGCAGGGTGACATGTCCACCGCGCAGGTCATGGTCGATCTCGTGGCCGCCGTCGGCCTCGGCGAGGTCCTCCGGTCGTACCCCGAGGATGGGTGCCCAGGACCCGAGCCGGTAGCGGTCGGGAAGCTGGACCACCGGCTTGCCGCCGGGCTGCGTGGCGACCAGCGTGGCCTCCTCCGGCACGCCGGACCGCCAGGCCAGGTGTACCACCCGGTGCCGCAGGTCCGTCAGGGTGACTAGCACCGTCTCGTACAGCCGGTGGGTGCCGCAGCAGGTGAGGCAGGTCAGCGCGGACGGCCGCATCCCGACACCGCCGCAGTGCGCGCAGTCGGTGTCGGCGGGTCGGCCACCGAGGCGGCAGTCGCAGCTGCGCAGCCGGCTGCCGGGAACGCAGTCCGGGCAGCGCCGCCAGGCGATCGGCTGGCCGAGCCACGGCGGATCGGGTGGCGGGCAGCCCCGCCGCAGCGGCACCCGTACCCGGCGGACGACCTGGCCGGTGGGCTGCTCCACCAGGTGTTCGACCGGTTCGCCGCCCCGCAGGCTGGTATGCCACCAGCAGCCGTCGCGCCAGAGCGCCTGCGCGCCGGGCAGCTCGACGCCGGTCTTCGGGTCGACGCAGTCGGCGAGGATGCGCCGTTCGAGCTGGTCCACGTCGACGGCCGGCACGGCGGGCGGGCGCGGCCCGTCGAGGTGCAGCAGCCGGGCGGGGGCGCTACGGCCACGCTCGGTGAGTCCGGCGAGCGCGTCGGCCACGTCGGTGCCGGCCAATGCCGCCGGTAGGTCGGCGTGCCCGAGCCAGGTCATCGGCACCGGCGAGCCGGGCACCTCGTAGCGGATGTTCCAGTCGACCTGCGCGCCCTGCTGGCGGGCGTCGATCACCAGGTCGAGCAGGAGCAGGTCGGCCAGCGCGCAGAGCCGCCCCAGCCGGGCGGCCGGATCGACCGGCGGCGCGGCGTCCGACCGACAGACGAACAGCCGCCAGGGAGTGTGGTCCAGGCCCACGATCGCCTGGGCCTCCAGCTCGTGTCGCCGCGCGGCCGGCAGGTCGGGCCGCCACTGCGCCGGCAGCCTCAGCGATGGCTCGTCGCCGGTAACGGCTGCACCGACGGCGGCGGCCAGCTCGCGTACCCGGTCAGCCAGCGGGACCACCCAGCCGCCGGACGGCTCCGGTTGCGGGTCCAGGCCGCCGGGCACCACCCGGTGGGAGGCGACTGCGCCGGTGTCCAGGTTGGCCACGCTGAGCACCAGCTGCGCCCGCCGCCGACCGCGCCGTCGGCAGCGATGACAGGAGTACGCGACACTGCCCGTCCCCCGGCACTGCTCACAGTCGCGGTACGCCTCACGCTGGACGGGTGTCGCCGCGTCGTCGGCGAGGAACCGGTCACCGAAGCTGGTGCACCGGCACGGCAGCAGCGTGAACGTCGTGCCGTCGCAGTCCGGACAGACGATGCTGGTCGCCGCGGTCACCGCGAAGTCCGCCACGCGCAGGCCCCGTCGTGGCCGGCCCGGCGTCCGCACCGCCGGCCGTGCGTCAACGCCAGGTCGCAGAAGACCCGATGGCGTACGCCCTGCTCGTCCTCGGCGGAGACCGTGGTCTCACCAGCGTCCACCTCGGACAGGAAGCTCAGCGAGCGGGCCAGGGTGCCGGCGAACTGCCGGGCGGCGGGCAGATCGGCGGCGGTGAACGGTAGGTGCGCCACCCAGCGGCGGGTCACCGGCGGGCCGCCTGCGTCTCGCGGGCCAGCTTCGACTGCCAGCTCTTCAGCGCGTCCTTGATCCGCTGGGGATGGGCAGGCTCGGCCCGACAATGCCGAAGAAACGCACGCACGACAGCACCTCACCTTTGCTCTGTGACAGATTGTCTCGACAATTCACGGGCGACGGGAATTCCACGCTCATCGCCTTTGCCGACTCCATCTTGTAGGGTCGGAGAGACCATGGCAATGAATGTCCCGTCAAACTGTTCCGCTATTCGCGGGCAACGCTTGCATGTTGCAGAACGGCCGCCGGGATGTTGCAAAAATCGACCGGAGGGAGAGCCGGGTGGCCGATGACATGGGGTCGACGGTGCCCCGTCGCCAACTGGGCCGAGCACTGCGTGACCTGCGCACCGAGGCCGGGGTGACCCTCGACGCCGCAGCCGAGGCCCTGGAATGCAGCCGGCAGAAGGTGTGGCGCATCGAGAGCGGCCTCGGCTCGGTACGCGGCGTCGACGTCCGGGCCATGTGCGAGTTGTACGCCGCACGCGGCGAACTGACCCGGGCGCTTACCGCCCTGGCCGGCGAGACAAAGGCGAAAGGCTGGTGGCACGCCTACGGCGACGCGATCCCCGACTGGTTCGAGCTGTACGTCGGCCTCGAATCCGCCGCATGCCGAATTCGAAGGTATGACGAAGCCCTGATCCCAGGGCTGTTACAGACCCGCAGCTATGCGCTGGCCGTCTACCAACATCGCGCAGAGGTGACGGATGACGAGCGTGAACGTCTGGTTCAGGTGCGGCTCCAGCGACAATCACTGCTGACACGTCGCCTGCCGTCAGCACCCGAGATGGACGTCGTCATCTCGGAGGGCGCGCTGCTACGGATCGTCGGCGACCGGCCGACGATGGTCGAGCAACTACGGCACCTGCTCGACGTCGGCGAGCGGGAGAACGTGCACGTTCGAGTTCTGCCGTTGTCAGCAGGTCTACACAGGGGTGTCGAGGCTGGCACCTTCGTCATGCTGGAGTTCCCGCTTGGCAACCGGGCAACGCCAGAGCCCTCTGTGATCTACAGCGAGTCGTGGACTGGCGCGCTCTACCTCGATCGGCCGGAAGAGTTCGCTGCCTACGAGAAGGTCTGGAAGAGCCTGGATCAGCTCGCCTTCGATGGAGGACAATCGAGGCACCTCATCAACAAGATCATCGGAGAGGTCCACCATGGCTGATCTGACCGGCGCTCGCTGGCGCAAAAGCACCCGTAGCGGCAGCAACGGCGGCGACTGCATCGAGGTCACCGACAATCTGCCCGGCGTCGTGGCCGTACGGGACAGCAAAGACCCGCACGGCCCCGCCCTCACCTTCACCCCCACCGCCTGGACCACCTTCATCGAAGCCACCCGCAACGACCACTGATCGCTCCGCCCGCAGCACGCCGAGATCTTGGACAGTTCCCGTTTCGCGCGAACGACTTCTGTCCAAGATTGACGGTCGCCGCTCACGTCGACTACCCGAGCGAGTGCGCTGCACGAGCCGGGTCCGGAAGAAGCTTCCCCGCCAGCCACTTTCCGACCGACGTTGCTCGCTTCGCAGCCGAGAGGCGGTGACAGTTCCCCGACGCGTAGTCGCTTCCGGCGCTGGAATGGAAGGACTCGCGCGGGCAGCGCTCGGCGAGGCCACTCTGATCGAGAACCTCAAGCCGGAGACGGCACTTCAGATGCAGATCGTCTTCCTCGGCAAGTTGCTCCAGGACCGCGACCACAGCGAAGCGCAGCTTGAAGCGTTCATCACCGACGTGGAATTAACCGCCGCCGACTACCTGTAGCCCACCGGGCAGCGAGCCGCATTCATCTCCGATAGTGTCCGTCCGACTACTCAGACGTGATCCACGTTCGCGGACGGTCGACGGAGGAGAGTATGGCCAGCATCGAAGAGGTCAAGGCGGCACTGATGCAGGCAGCCGAGCAGGGCAACGTGACGATCAACCAGATCCGCGCCGCCGCCGAGAACACCGAGCAGATGCTGGCCCGGCTACGTGCCGTCGCCGCCGGCACCGGCCATCCGGCGATCGCCGAAGCCATCGCACGCGGTGAGCAGAGCAAGCAACGCCTGGCCGAGGCCATGACCCTCGTGCAGGGCAGCTCGGAGGCCGCCCGCCGCTACGTCGGCATCCTCGGCTGAGCATCGACCGCCACGATGAGTGTCGGTGAGGTGAAGGCGGCCCTGCGCGCCGCCGTCGAAGCCGCGCGCCAGGGACGACGGGTGTTCGACAAGGCCGCCTCCGAGGCCGAGGCGGCGACCGGAACGGCGAACGCCATCCTGCGCGGCAGCCAACACGAAGACGTAGAGGCCACCCACGAGGCACTCGCCGCCGCCAGGGCAGAGGTCGAACCGACTCGCCGCCGATTCGACGACACCGCCGAACACGCAGGCGACTACCTCACCCGACTCGGATGAGCGGCAGCATCGCCGAGCTGGTCGCGCAGCTTCTCGCCGTACGCGGAAAGCTCGATGCCGCAGCGGTCACCGCGCTGCGCGCCCGGACGGACGCCGAAGTGGCCTTGGCGCGGCTGGTCGAAGTGCAGCGCGGGAGCAGCGACAATCGGTTACGCACCGCCGTCGCGGACGCCGAGGTGGCCCGAGACAAAGCCGGCCGGTACGCCCGCCTCTTGGCCGATGCTGCCCGCCACATCACCACGTACGCCAACACGATCGCCCCCGGTGCCGCACCCATCGAACCAGACGATGCGGCTTCGCCCTCCGGGGACCGCCTGGTTGAGGAGGCGGAGGGACGCAGCCGTAAAGGCGAGGCGTTCCTCCGCCGGCACGTCAAGAAAGCGGACGATACCGAAGACACGCTCAAGCAGACCGAACAGGCGATCACCACCGGCCTTCGCGAGCTGCAAAAGGGCTTGAAGGGCTCGGGATCGAGTGGTGGCACCACGACGACGACGGCTGCCGACCCCGGCACGCCGGTGGACCGTCCTCAGTTGGAGCACCCGGTGACGTCGGTCATCATGGCTGCTGGTGCGGTCGTCGTGGGGCTCCGCGGTATCTGGAACATGGCGAAGAAGCACCGCGAGAGGAAGCGATCTGATGAACAGCCCTGAGATGGTCGAGTACATCCGGACGATGATCAGAGGCGATCACGAGGCCAACGACCGAATCGAAGCTCGCCTCGACGAGATCGGCTGGGACGGCTTCCCAGCCCTCCTCGGTGCGGTCTTCTACTTCGCAGTCAACAAGCGCTTCAACGAGCGGACATCCCCGGGCGAGGTCATGCGCTTCGTGGCCGACATGCGAGCGGCAGCCCCCGCCGGCACCCCGGAAATCGACGTCAACGCAGCCGAGACGCTGATTCGAGCCGCTGTGGATCCCGATGTCGAGACGGCCATAGACCCCCAGATGGCCGGACGCATCCAGGGACTCGTGATCCTGAATATCTTGGGCAACGGTGCTGTCAATGACGACGAGCTGAACGAACTTCTCACCGATGCAGCAGCGCTGGCCAGCCGGGTGAACTGACTCCACTTTCTCTAGTTGACGCTTGATAAAGCAGATGCTTGAGTAAGGGTCATGGCATCCATCACCGAGGACCAACGGCTTGACGCGGTGTTCACCGCCCTCAGCGACCCCACCAGGCGGGACATCGTCGCCCGGCTCAGCGCGGGCGAGGCGACGGTCAAGGAGTTGGCGGAGCGGTACGAGATGAGCATGCAGGCCGTGTCACAGCACATCGGGGTCCTTGAGCGGTCCGGTCTGGTCAGCCGAGGGCGGCACCGGCAGACCCGGCCGTGCCGGCTCGAACCGGCGGCCCTGGCGGTAGCCGTCTCGTGGATCGAGCAGAGCCGCCGCACCTGGGCGGCACGGATGGACAGGCTGGAAACCCGCCTCGCCGATCTGCAACAGGGTGCGGGCCGGTGAACGACGAGTTCGTCTACCGGCGGGTGCTGCGGGCACCACGCGAGCTGGTGTGGCGCTGCCTCACCGAGCCCGCCGAACTCGCGCGGTTCTGGGGCCCGCACGGGATGGACACCCCGATCGACGGCATCATCGTCGAGCTCCGGCCGGGGGGCCGTTTCGAGACCCTGATGCTGGGGACGAACGGCAGCCACCGGATGGTCGCCACGTTCACCGAGGTGGTGCCGCCCGAACGGCTGGCCTGGATCGAGCCGGCCAGCGGGATGCACACCACAAGCACACTCGCCGACCTCGGCGACGGCACCACCTCGGTCGTCATCCATCAACGGCACGTACCCGAGGCGATGCGTCTGCCCGAGGCACGAGCCGGCTTCCGCACCTCCCTCGACAAGCTCGAGAAACACCTCGCTCATCTCATGCAGGGAGACCGACAGTGACCGATCCGCACTCCTGGGTGGCACCGACCTACGAACGGCTCGCCGATCTTCTCGCCGCCGCGACCGTCGCGACGTGGGACGCACCCTCGCTGTGCGAGAAGTGGCTCGTACGTCAGGTCATCGCGCATGTGACGATGCCGGTGCGGCTGACCCCCGAGCAGTTCGGCGCCGAGATGGCGGCGGCCGGCGGTGACTTCACAGTGCTCTCCGACACCGTGGCGACGCGGGACGCCGCACTGCCACTCGTCGACCTTCTCGGCCAGCTTCGATCGCCGGAGCTGCACGTGTGGCAGCCGCCGGGCGGCGGCGCGGCAGGTGCCCTGAGCCACGCCGTCATCCACTCGCTGGATGTGACGATCGCGCTCGGCCGGCCCGCGGTCGCACCACGGGAGGCGGTGACCACCGTGCTCGACCACCTCGCCGCCACCAACGGTGCCCTGTTCGGGGTGGACGTGACAGGGGTCCGGCTGGAGGCGTCCGACATCGCCTGGAGCACGGGGCAGGGCCAGCTTGTCCGCGCCGACGGCGGCTCACTCGTGGCGCTGCTGAGCGGTCGTACGCTGCCCGACGGGCGCACCCTGCCCCGCCGCTGATCGCCGAGGCCAGCGGGAACTGTTCAGCCCGGCAGGAGCGAAAGGCGGTGCTGGAGGTGTGCCCGCTCGGCGGGGTCATGGGTGAGGTCGATCGCGCTGGCGTAGGCGTCCGCCGCCTCCCCGTGGCGGCCGAGCCGTTCGAGCAGGTGGGCGCGGGCGGCCCGGGCCGGTTGGAACCGGCGGGTCCGGTCGCCCGCGACCGTCAGCAGCTCGTCTAGCCGGGCCAGCCCGGCCGCCGGTCCGTCGACTTCGGCTGTGGCGACCGCGTAGGCGACCGCCCCGCCGAGCGACGGCGCGACCGCGTGCAGCGCGCGGTGCAGCTCCAGCAGCGCCGGCCAGTCGGTGCTGCCGGTCTCGCGCCGGGCACAGTGCACGGCCTGGACGGCGGCCTCAAGCTGGAAACGGCCGACCTGCCCGCGCGCGTGCGCGGCGTGCAGGTGCGCGTACGCCCGGCGGATCAGGCGGTCGTCCCAGCGCGACGGGTCCTGCTCGCCAAGAGGCACGAACCGCCCGTGGTCGTCGAGACGGGCCGGCTGACGCGCGGACGAGAGCTGCACGAGAGCGGCGAGGCCGTGCGCCTCCGGGTCGTCGGGCACCAACGTCGTCAGCACTTCGGCGAGGTGCAGCGCCTCGGTGGGGAGCTGCCGGGCCTCCGGTCCGGTCGTCGTCCAGTCGATGACGTACGCCCCGTAGACCGCCTCCAGCACCGCGGTCATCCGCCCCGGCAGGTCGCCGCGGTCCGGGATCCGGAACGGGATTCGCGTGGCCTTGATGCGCCGCTTCGCGCGTACCAGGCGGGTCGCCATCGTCGACGTCGGCACCGAGAAGACCCGGCCGACCTGGTCGGCGGTGAAGCCGAGCACCGTGTTGAGCATGAGCGGGGTGTGCACGGCGCGCTCGATCGCGGGGTGCGCGCACACGAGCATCAGTTCCAGCCGGCGGTCCGGGATGGCGTCCAGGTCGAGGTCGTCGAGGTGCACGGGGGCGTCCCGCTGGACGTCGAGCGGCCCGGTGCGCTGCCAGTGCGCCGACTTCCACAGGTCCCGTAGCCGGTTACGCGCGACGGTCAGCAACCATCCGTCGGGAGACGCCGGCACGCCCTGGCCGGGCCAGGAACGCAGGGCCCGCTCGAAGGCATCCGCGAGAGCGTCCTCGGCGGCGGCGAGGTCTCCTGTCGACGCGGACAGCAGGGCGAGCAGCCGTCCATAGCTGTCGCGGGCCGCGACGGCCGCGGCTGCCCACCCTCCGTCGCTGACGGTCAGCTCGTCCATACCCCGTCGACGATCGCCGTCGCGCTCGGGCGTACCTCCACCACGCCCCACTGCGCGGCAGGGCACTTCTCCGCCCAACCGATCGCGGCGTCGAGGTCGGGTACGTCGAGCAGGAACACTCCGGCCAGCGCCTCCCTGGTCTCGGCGAACGGTCCGTCCTGCACGCGCAGGTCACCGTCCCTACGGGTGACTGTCGTCGTGGCCGCGGTCGGCTGCAACACGTCGGCCGCCAGCAGGACCCCGGCCGACACAAGTGCCCGACCGTACGCGTCGAAGGCCGCCCGCGCCTCGGCGACGACCTCGTCGGACAGCTCGCCCTGGCCCGGCTCGCGGTAGTGAATCAGCAGCGCGTAACGCATGGTTGTCTCCTTCGCTCCCAGTGTGGGCCACGGTGCCCGCACCGAGATGACGAACGACGGCAGCCCGAATCGCCACCGGGACCGCCACGAACCTGCGTCGGCGGTTGTGCACACCGCGCACGTCCCGGCGGCGGGACGGCCGGTTACAGGGCGGGACGGATCAGGAAGGTGGCCGTCGAGGGCCCTGCCCCGTCGCCGATCGGGGAGATCCGCATCTGCGCGCTTCGGTGGTAGCTCAGGTAGCGATCCGGGAAGTTGTGCGACCGCAGTGAGGTGTGCCGGCCGCCGATGCCGGTGACCGGGCAGAACGTGGCGTCGGCGCGGAACAGGGCGCTGCCGTCGGCACGGTGCAGGAACACCCGGAACTCGGAGTGTCGTAGGTAAAGGCCGGGGAAGTTGACCGACTCGAAGGAGACGCAGCCGCTGCGGGCGAGACCGGAGCGGACGATGAACGCGGCATCGGCTTTCGTACCGGCGCTGCTTGTGGCGTTCACCTGTTCGACCCGGGCCTGGAAGTTGGCGTGTCGGACCCGGTGTCCGGCCGAGTTGGCAGCTTCCAGACCGATACGGGCACCGGGGACCAGCGCCGGTCCGGCCGGTCGGGCGGGTGCGGAGCCGGGTGCTGCGGGGGCGTTCGGGGCGGCCGGTGGGGCGTGGCCGGCCGGCTGCGACGGCGGATCACCGGGGCTGGTCGAGCCGGAGCCGGCGTCGGCCGGGGTGCCGCCGTCGGCGCGCGGGTTGAGGCCGGGCCGGACGACAGGGTCGGTACTCGGGTCACGCGAAGCCGCTCCGTCGCCGGGCACGTCGGATCCGGTGCCGTCGAGGCCGGAGGGCCCGCCGTCGACAGGGTCGTCAGTTGCGCTGTCGGGAAGGGGCATGCCGGCGACGAACTCGCCGTGGATCGGCTCCTGGGGAGCCCCGTCGCGCAGCGTCAGCACCCCGACGAGCACGGTAACGACGATGAGGGCGACACCGCCAAGCAACTGCGTACGCCGTGGGGCGACCCGGCCCATGATCGCGCCCTGGTCGCCCGGGGCGGTGGGCGGGCCCGCGTCGAAGCCACCCGGCCGTCGGACGCTCGACGCGATGGCGGTGGCCGGTGCGGACGGTGTGGTCGGTCGGTCGGCTCTGGCGGGCCGATGCCGCGCGCCGGGGACCGGTTGATCGGCTGCAGGCGGGGTGGGACCCGAACCGGGAAGCCAGCCACCAATCCGCAGGTGAGACTGATCATTGCCGTTCTGGGACATGGTGCTCCCCTGCTTGTTCAGCGCACACGGCTGACCCGGACATGATCAAAGGGCCGCAGCGGACACACTCTCACCTTCGCCGGACTGATGCCAGTACCTGTCGACGGTGAACCCGGTGCCGGTCGGGCCGCCTCACGGTACGGGACGGATCTGGGTCGCGCCGCGCCAACAGCCGGTGCGGCCCAGGGCCGAGCGCCATCCCGTCCCGGACAGCTGCACCTGTCCGTAGACGCAGCTCCGGGTACTCGTCAGCAGGTTGCCGAAGGTGGAGATGCCGCCGTAGTCCATGGCGAAGTCCGCCGACCGGGTCGGCTGGTCACCGTCGATCACGGTGAGCTGAATGCTGGCGGGCCGAGGTACGGCGTCCGCGCCGCCGGGCACCGGCATGAACCGGGGCCAACTCGCGCCGCAGGCCGGTGAGTAGCGCAACTCGACAGTGCCGATCACCCGTTCGTCGAGGAGCACAGCGGCACTGTCCAGGGTGGTCACATCGGCATCGGCGGCGCACCCGGCGTCCTTCGGGTCGGCACCGTCGCGGACGCCCACCGTCACTGTCGTCGGTTCGGCCGCAGGTGCGGAGGTCGGCCCTGCCTCCGGCTTGCCGAACCCTCCGGCGAGCCAGGGCACCGCGGCGAGCCCGGTCAGCACCAGCGCCCCGGCGAACACCGCTCGGGCGGTGCGTCGGCCCGGGCCGACGAGCGGGCGTCGCACGTTGGCATCACCTGCCCTGGTGGGCGGACCAGCCGGTGCCTGGCCGTCCGGTCCGGCGGCGGCAGGACCCGCAGCGACGGGCGGTGCCGTGCCAGGCCCCGCAGCACCGGACCCCGCGGCGGTGGGCGGCGCAGTGACGGATACCGCAGCCCCGACCGGCGTCTCGCTCCCACCGTCGCGGTGGCTGGTCGGGGTGGCGTGTCCCTGTTCCGCCGTGACCCGGCCGGCGACGGTACGCCACCGCTCGGTCCACTCCGCCTCGTCGCCGCCGAGTGCCCGCACGTACGCCAGCGTCGTGTCAAGCGTCGGGAGTCTCCGCCCGCCAGCCGCCTCGGACAGCGAACTCGCGGACCTGTGGGCCCGCCGGGCGAGGGCCTGGTAGGTGGGGCGGCCTGCCTGGTCGCGCAGCGTCCGCAGGTCGGCGGCGAACGCTTGGAGCGGGTCGGCGGTGGGGTCCAGGGGGCGTTCCGCCCGGGCCATGGGCCGCTCCTCGAATTGATTGACCAGAACCGCGATTCATTGTCCGACGCGACACAGCGTAGAGATCAGTGTCGACGGACGGTAGAGATGAGAAGCCGAATCCGGGACTGGCACAGCCCACCAGACGTCAGGAGACACGATGATCCGGAACACCCGCCGGTTGGCCGCCGCTGCCGCCGGTACCCTCATCGCGGCCAGCCTGCTGGTCGCGACCCCCGCCAGCGCCGCCACCTGTAGTGGACACGGCTGCGACGGCACCGACCCGATCGACACGGGTTGCTCGGCCAACGCCCGCAACGCCACGCAGTATCCGAAGTACATCATGCAGGGCTCGACCACCCTCGCCGTCGTGGAGCTGCGCTGGAGCGAGACCTGCAAGACCAACTGGGGCCGGATCTCCAACCGGGTCAGCCCGCACAACACCGTCCGGGTACGGGTGACCCGGGCCAACCCGAGCGCCACCACCGACTGGTACGGCGGCACCGGCAACCAGTACTACGGCGACCAGCTCTACGGCCAGAACATGACTGTCTGCGCGGTGGGCGAGGTCGTGACGGCGTCCGGCACGAAGTACACGAGCGACCCGCTCTGCGCCTGACACCTGCCGCTGTCGGCCCTGCGGTGCGAGCAGGACCGGCAGCCACGGCTACCGGGCCGGCGCGTCGTGGGACCACGCGCCGGCCCGGTACCCCAACCGTGCGGCCTACTCGGCGCGCAGGTGGTCCAGGTCGTGCACCCCGGGGCTGACCCAGATCAGGATGCCCCGGACGTCGGCCAGGGCCGAGGCGTCACAGGACATCTGGGTCAGCAGATCGATCTCCACGGTGGTGGTCGTGCCCTCCCCGACCCAGCCGAACGCCGACTGGCACCAGGCCCAGCCGGCACCGGTCTGCACCGCGATCGAGGTGGAGGTGCCCGCCGAGGCCGAGGTGCGCAGGTCGTAGCGGAGCACACCCTTCGCCGACAGGTCCACCGGCTCGGGCAGGCTCACCCCGAACCAGCCGCCGCCTGTCGCACTGACCCGCAGGCCGTACGCGCCGGCCGTGGCGAAGGTGTCGGTAGGCGCCAGGGTGCCGGCGTCGGGCTGCCAGTCACCGGGCGCCCAACCCTCCAGGCCGGTCTCCCAGGAGGCCAGCACGATCGGAGCGCCGGGTGCGGGCTTGACGGTGACTGTCACCTCGGCGACGTTCGACCGCCGGCCGGCGGTGTCCTTGACCGTGTACGAGGCGACGGCCCGGCCCTGGAACCCGTCGGCCGGGGTGAACTCGACCGAGCCGTCGGTGCCCAGCGCGAAACGGCCACCGGTGACGGAGACGGCGCGCTGCTGTCCACGTACGCCTGGATCGAGGTCGAGTGTGGATGGCCGGACGGTTGCCGCGTACGCGATGTCGTTGCTCGTCGGGGTGAGGGTGACAGGCGTGCCGGCCTCGGTGACAGCGGTGTCGTGGTCGGCGACCGGCGGGCGCGGCCGGAACCCGCGCCTGATGGTCTCGCCCGCGTTGCTCAACGTGGTGCAGACCGGGCTCGGGCAGTAGACGGTGTAGCCGTCGTAGTCCGGGTAGAGGGTGCCGTCGTCGGAGATGCCGGAGAGGATCCAGTGCATCAGTCCGGTGCCGCCGGTGCGGATGAACGTGTCGGTCCAGCGCTTGTAGACCGGGTTGCGGGTGGCCTTGTCGTGCCAGCCGAACTCGCCGAGCACCGCCGGCTTGCCGATCCGCCTCGCCTCCCGGTTGTGCCGCTCGATCCAGCGCACGCTCCAGTCGGCGTCGGTGCCCCAGTGGTCCGGGTACAGGTGGTAGCCGAGCACGTCGACGGCGGGCAGCCGGCTCAGCGCGATCGAGTCGACACCCTCGCCACAGTTGACGGTCCAGTGCCCGGCGTCCGGACCGTCGCAGAAGAAGCCCTCGTCGCCGACGCCGACCAGGTGTCGGCGGTCGATCGACTTGATGTGCCGGCTCATCTCGTCGGCCCAGGTGGTGATGGTGTCGGTGGAGCACTCCGGCGACGCCGGGTAGACCCCGGAGCCCTTGCAGCGCGGCTCGTTCGCCAACTCCCAGGCCATGATGGTCGGGTCGTCCCGGTACGCCACCCCGGTCAGCGGATTGACCCGGTTGAGCAGGTGCGACACCCAGTCGCGGTACCAGCCCCGGATCACCGGGTCGGTGTAGAAGTCGTCGTGGTGTTCGGTGCCGCGCCAGCGCACGTACTGGTCCATGCCGCCGAAGTCGCGCCAGTTGTTGGTAAGCGGGATGACCACCCGGACGCCGGCCTGGCGGGCCGCGTACAGCACGTAGTCGAGGCGCTGGAGGCCGTCCGGGCCGTCGTTGACGGCGGGCTTCTCGCCGTCCCAGTACTGGAACCAGACGCCGTCGGCGGGACCGTGCACCGAGTCGGTGCCGCCCGGGGTGCCGATGTCGAGGAATCCCCAGTGCCGCAGCACGGTGAACCCGGCGGCCTTCGCGTCGGCGAAGACGTCGTCGACCATCGTCCGGGACTTGTACATCAGGTAGTAGTTGTTCGTCCCGGCGAACCGGAACGGCTTGCCGTCGACGAACAGCCTGTCACCCTTGCGGACCACGAACCCCTGGCCATCCGCCGGGGCCGGTGGGGGTGCCGCCCCCGCCGGCCCGGCACCGGCGGTGGCCAGCAGGCCGGCCACGGCCAGCAGTACGCCGACCAGTCTCCTTCTCATCGGCTTTCCTTTCGGTGGTGGTGTCACAGGTCGTTGACGCAGCGCAGCACCGGCCGAGTGGTGAGGGCGGTGGGATCGAGGGGCGTGGCCGACCGCACGGTGAAGGTCGCCGACTCGCCGGGAAGCAGGGTGACGAGCGCCGCGTCGACCTCGGCGGACGGGTCGAGGCGGTCCGGGTACAGCGTCACGTCGCGCAGGATGGTGCGGGCGGTGACGCGTACCCGCTGACCGTCGTCTGTCGGTTCCACTGTCGCGTCGAAGGCCGCCGCCGGCCATCGGACGTCGCGGTCCTCGGCAAAGAACCACAAGGCCCGTTCGGTCGGGTCGCCGGTGTCGGCGACAAGCAGCTCGTCGGCGGCGGCGTCGGGCCGCGCCACCTCGTCCGGCAGCGCCACGGTCACCGCCGAGTGCGCGGGCACGTCCAGTTCCAGCGTGGTCTTCGCCCTCGGCTCGCCGGTCAGGGTGAGCCGGACGGCGGTGGCCGACGCCCGCCACGGCTGCCCGCCGTCGTTGACCGCGACCAGAGCCAGCCCGGAATCGCGGGGCTGCACGGTGAGCAGCCGGTCGGCGTAGGCGTGGCGCAGCGCGTACCAGAGGGGTTTTCGGCGGCCGTCGCCGTCGATGGCCGCCCAGGAGGTGACCGGCCAGCAGTCGTTGAGCTGCCAGAGGATGGTGCCCATGCACCGGCCCCGGTGGGAGCGGAAGTGTTCCACCCCGAGGGCGATGGCCCGGGCCTGGTTGAGCTGGGTCAGCCAGTGCCAGTCGTCGAAGTCGCGCGGCTCGGGCAGGTGTGCGTCAAGTCCCCGGCGCAGTTTCCGGTCGCCGTCGGCGGCCTTCTGGTGGTGCGCCATGCCGGGTGAGTCATGGGCGAGCGGGTTGTCGGAGAGCGCCCGGCGCAGCGTCGCGTACGCCGGTGGTCCCTGGTAGCCGAACTCGGCGACGAACCGGGGCAGGTACTCCCGGTACTTGACGTAGTCGTCGGTGTTCCACACGTCCCAGATGTGCGTGGTGCCGTACGCCTGGTGGTTGGGGTGGATCTTCTCGCTGCCCGACCAGGGGCTGCCCGGCCAGTACGGGCGGGTCGGGTCCAGCGCGGCGAGGATGCCGGGCAGCAGGTCCAGGTAGTAGCCCCGCCCCCAGCTACGCCCGGCCAGGGGTGCCTGCCAGTCCCAGTCGTGCCAGCCCCAGATGTTCTCGTTGTTGCCGGTCCACAGCACCAGCGAGGGGTGCGGCGCGAGGCGGATCACCTGCTCGGTGGCCTCGGCGGCCACCTCGGTGGCGAACGGCTCCTCCTCCGGGTACGCGGCGCAGGCGAAGAGGAAGTCCTGCTGCACCAGCAGACCACGCTCGTCGGCCAGGTCGTAGAAGTCCTCCGACTCGTACCGGCCGCCGCCCCAGACGCGCAGCAGGTTGACGTTTGCGGCCTCGGCCTGGTCGAAGCGGTGGGCCAGCCGCTGGCGGGTGACCCGGGTGGGAAAGACGTCGTCGGGGATCCAGTTGACCCCCCGGACGAAGACCGGCACCTCGTTGACGTACAGCGCGAACGGGGCACCGTGCTCGTCGGGGGTGGTGTCCAGGCGTACCGACCGGAAGCCGATCCGGCGGTGCCATTCGTCGAGCGGGTCGCCGTCGGCATCGTGCAGGGTGACCGTCAGCTCGTGGCGGTGCGGTGCGCCGTGGCCCCGGGGCCACCAGAGTTCCGGTCGGTGCACGGTGAGAGCCAGCACCGCGGACCGCTGCCCCGGCGGGACTGTCACCTCGGCCCGCTGCCCCGCCACCTGCGCCCGCACGGTGAGCGGCCGGTCGACGGCCCGTTCGACCTCGACGTGCACCTCCACCCGGCCGGTGTCGCCGTCGACTGTGACAAGTGGGCGTACCACCGCCAGTCGGGCGACCGACCAGCCGTGCAGGGCGATCTCCTGCCAGATGCCGGCGGTGACGAGCGTCGGTCCCCAGTCCCAACCGAAGTTGCAGGCCATCTTGCGGATGAACTGGAACGGCTCCGGGTACGCGTTGGGCCGGTCGCCGAGCCGGTCCCGCTGCGCCTCGGCGTACCGGTAGGCGGAGTCGAAGCGTACGGCCAGGTTGTTGGCCTCGGCGCGGAGCAGTGACGTGACGTCGAAGCGGTGACCCCGGTGCATGTTCTCGGTGCGGCCGACCTCGACGCCGTTGAGCGTGATGGTGGCGACCGTGTCCAGGCCGGCGCAGACCAGGTCGAGGCGGGAGTGGTCGCCGGGCAGCCGGTCGAAGGTGGTTTCGTACACCCAGTCGGTGCGCCCGATCCAGGCCAGCGCCGTCTCGTTGTCGTCGAGGTACGGATCGGGGATCAGCCCGGCCGCCAGCAGGTCGGTGTGCACACAGCCCGGCAGGGTGGCCGGCACCGTCGCCCCGTCGATCTCGGGTGGCACCTGCTGGCCCTGCATCGCCCGCATGGTCCACCCGTCGTGCAGCGCCAGCCGGATCGGACCGGTCCCCCGCGCGTCGCTCAAGACTTCACCGCGCCTTCCATGATTCCCCGGACGATCTGCCGACCGCCGATGACAAGCATGATCAACAGTGGGATGGTGGCCACGAACGCACCGGCCAGCACCCGGCGGTAGATGACGTAGTTGCCGCTGGCCAGGTCGGAGATGGCCACCATCGAGGTCGGATAGTCGGTGCCGTTCAGGGTGATCAGGGGCCACTGGAAGTCGTTCCAGGTGGCCACGAAGGTCAGCAGGCCGAGCACCGCAAGCGCCGGCCGCACCGCCGGCAACACGATGTTCCAGTAGACCCGCATGGTGGTGGCCCCGTCCACCCTGGCCGACTCGACGAGTTCGTCAGGCACCGTGTTGACGATGAACTGCCGCATGTAGAACACCCCGAAGGCGGTGACCAGGCCGGGCACGATCACCGCCAGCAGGGTGCCGTTCCAGCCCAGCTTGCCCATCACGATGTAGAGCGCGACCACGCCGAGCTGGTTGGGCACGGTCAGAGTCAGGATCACGAACAGCATCAGCGGTCTGCTGCCTCGGAACCGCAGCTTGGCGAAGGCGAAGCCGGCCAACGAGCAGAAGAACAGCACCGACGCGGTGACCACCGTCGACACGATCACGCTGTTCACCAGGGAGGCCGCGAAGTAGACGTCCTGGAGTGAGAACACCTCGTCCAGGTTGACCAGGAACTGGTCACCCGGGAGCACCACCGGTGGCAGTTGAGAGGTCGCCTCGTCGGTGCTGGTGGAGATGACGAACATCCAGTACAGCGGGAACGCCGCGAACAGCGTGCTCAGTGCCAGGAACAGGTAGGTCCAGAGGCCGGCCGGGGTGTCCTGCGGCGCCCGGCCCAGCAGCACGGCCCGCCTGCGTTCACCCTGCGGTGCCGACGGTGCCGGTCGGGGTCGCTCCAGCAGCTCGCTCATTTGCGTCCCCCCGAGATGCGGTTGGTCAACAGGGTGTTCAGGGCCGCGACCACGAGGATGATGAGGAACAGCGCCCAGGACATCGCGGCGGCGTAGCCGAGGTTGAGGTCCTTCCAGCCGACCTTGTAGATCAGCTGCGCGACGGTCTGCCACTCGCCGCCGGAACCGCCGGTGGCGGCCTGCGCGTTGAGGTCGAACAGCATCGGCTCGGTGAACAGTTGCAGCCCGCCGATCGTGGACAGCACCACCGTGAAGATGACCACCGGCCGGATCATCGGCACGGTGATCCGCCAGAGCTGACGCCACGGGCCGGCCCCGTCGAGTGCCGACGCCTCGTACACGTCACGCGGGATGGACTGCATCGCGGCCAGGTAGAGCAGGGCGTTGTAGCCGATCCACTTCCAGTTGACCATGGTGGCGATGGCGATCCAGGAGTGCAGTTTGTCGGCCCGCCAGTCGATCGGGTTCTCGGTGCCGATGCCGATCAGGCCCAGCGCCCAGTTCGCCATGCCGAGGTCACGGGAGAAGAAGACGTTGAAGACGAGCGTGGAGGCGGTGATCGGGGTGATGTAGGGCAGCAGGGCGCTGACCCGCCACCAGGTCTGGGCCCGGAGCCGGCGGTTGAGCATCGACGCGATGACAAGCGCGAGCAGCAGCTGCGGGACCGTGGAGAGCAGGAAGATGCCGAAGGTGTTGTAGAGGGCGTTGCCGAAGTCGCCGTCGGTGAACAGTCGACTGAAGTTCTCGAACCCGGCCCAGCCGGTCAGTTCCGGGTCGTCCAGGCGCCAGTGGCGTAGCGCCACCACGCCGTTGAAGACCATCGGGAAGAGCCCGAAGCCGAAGAAGAGCAGGAAGAACGGCGCGATCATCAGGTACGGCATGTACCGGACGTCGAAGCGGTGCAGCCGATCGCGCCAGGTCGTCGACCGGCCGGGGGTGGGCCGGGGGCGGCGGGTGGCCGGTTCGGGGGCCGCGCGCGTGGTGGACATGGGCACTCCAGTGCGGGGGCGACGGGGACTTCAGGCCGGAGCCGAGGTGGCGCGGGCATCCAGGCACCCGCGCCACCCACGATGGCGTTACCTGCTGGCCTTCTCGGCTTCCTTGATCGCCTCGGCCCAGGCGGCGTCCGAGGAGAGCGTGCCGTTCTGCACCCGGTTGATCACGTTCTCCACGGCGACGCGGGTGGGGCCGTTCTTCTTGCCCAGGTACTGCGGCGTCAGGCCCTCCGCCATCCTGGGGAAGATCTGGCCGACCGGCGCGGAGCTGAAGAACTCGTTCTTGAAGTCGGCGATCGCGGGGTCGGCGTAGAGCGCCGGCTGCGACGGCAGGTTGCCCACCGTCTTGAAGACCTCGATCTGCTGCTCCGGCTGGATCAGCCACTCCAGGAACTTGTACGCCTCGTCGACGTTCCTGCCCTGCTTGGGGATGGTGAGGAAGGAGCCACCCCAGTTGCCGCCGCCGCCGGGCACCGCCGCGATGTCCCACTTGCCCTTGGTGCCGGGCGCGGTGTTCTGGATGTGCCCGAGCATCCACGCCGGGCAGGCCAGCACGGCGAAGGAGCCGCTGGTGAAGCCCTTGTCCCAGTCGGCCTGGAAGCTTGTCAGGTTGGCCGACAGGCCGGCGTCGGCGGCCCGGACCGCGTAGTCGAAGGCGACCTTCGGACCGCCCTCCATGCGCAGTTGCTCACTCTCGTCGTAGAAGCCGACAGGCTGCTGACCCAGAATCGGGTTGAACAGGTTCGTCGCGTTGTCGACGAACTTCTTGTTGGTCTTGGCGGTGTACTGCTGGCCGACCTCCAGGAACCTGTCCCAGGTGGGCCAGAGCGCGGAGACCTGGTCCCGCTCGGTGGGCAGGCCGGCGGCCTCGAACAAATCGGTGCGGTAGCACATGGCCAGACCACCGACGTCGGTGCCGAGACCGATCTGAGTGGCACCGTCGGCCGACAGGGACTGCTTCCACTTCCACGGCAGGTAGTTCGTCTCGTACTTGCCGGCACCGGAGTCGAGCAGGTTGACGAACTTGTCGGCCTGGCTGCGGAACTGCACCATGAAGCCTTCGTCGATGGCCGCGATGTCGGGCGCGCCCGACCCGGCGATCAGCTTCTTCTGCAGGTCCTCGTGCTGGGCGTTGTACTCGCCCGAGTTGAGGGCGATCTTGACGTTCTGGTTCTCCGCCTCGTACTTCGCCTTCAGGTCGGTGAGGCCGAAGTCGCCCCAGAAATTGATCGTCAGCGTCACCGTGCCACCGCTGTCGCCGCCACCCTGGGTGCTGCGCCCGCTGCACGCCACGACCAGGGAACCGACCGTCAGACCTACGGCTGCCACCCGCAGCCAACGAGGCGTAGACCGTGTCATGACCCATCCTCCGAGACCATTGAGAACGCTCCAGAGATCGAGGAACGTTGACTGAACCGGATAAGTGAGGCCACCGTACGGGCGTGCTCCCACCGTGTCAACGACGGATTAAGGCCGAGCCAGATCCGTAACCTCAGCTCTACCTGGGGGCGTGAAATCGCCTGCCACCGCACGGTTCTGCGCAGACGGCCAGTACGTCCCAGGGCGACCAGGGAAGATCCGGACGGGCCGCTCCCGTAGACTGAACCGAACAAGCTCCGACACCCGGCAGGTGGCGAGCATCCCCGTACCGCCGCACCGGCGGGCGGACGGGTAGCGTGTCCAACGCCGCCCGCGCCACCGATGCGGCCGGCAGGACGAACTGGTTCAGGAGGACGTACGCCGGTGAAGCGGCCCACGATCGCGGACGTCGCCCGGCGGGCGGGGGTCTCCAAGGGCGCGGTCTCGTACGCGCTGAACGGGCAACCGGGCGTCTCCGAGGCGACCCGGCAGCGCATCCTCGCCATCGCCGCCGAGATCGGGTTCAGCCCGAGCAGCGCCGCCCGCGCCCTGTCCGGCGCGACCGCCCGCGCGATCGGCCTGATCCTCGCCCGACCGGCCCGCACCCTCGGCATCGAGCCCTTCTTCATGGAGCTGATCAGTGGCGTCGAGGCGGAGCTGTCCGCCCGGTCGTACGCGCTGACCCTCCAGGTGGTGGCCGATCAGAGCGCCGAGATCGCGGTCTACCGGCGCTGGTGGGGCGAACGGCGGGTCGACGGTGTGCTCGTCTGCGACCTGCGGACCGACGACGGTCGGGTACCGGTGCTTGAGGAACTGGGCCTGCCGGCCGTGGTGATCGGCGGTCCGACAGGTACCGGCGGGTTGCCGAGTGTCTGGTCGAACGACGCGGCGGCACTCGTGGAGACCGTGGAATACCTCTACGCCCTGGGTCACCGGCGCATCGCCCGGGTCGGCGGCCTGCCCGAGTTGCAGCACACCGCGATCCGTACCCAGGCGTTCACCGAGGTGTGCGGGCGTCTCGGTCTCGCCGACGCGGTCACCGCCTCCTCCGACTACACGGGCGAAGAGGGGGGGCGGGCCACCCGGCGGCTGCTCAGCTCCCGGGTCCGCCCCACCGCGATGATCTACGACAACGACGTGATGGCTATCGCCGGGCTGTCGGTAGCCCAGGAGATGGGGCTCGCGGTCCCCGCCGACCTGTCCATCGTGGCCTGGGACGATTCCCCGCTGTGCCGGCTGGTGCACCCGCCGCTCACCGCACTGGGCCGGGACATTCCCGCCTACGGGGGGCACGCGGCGCGCCAGCTGCTGCAGCTAATCGAGGGAGCCCCGACGGTCGGGCTGGAGGACGAGACTCCCCACCTGACCCCACGCGGCAGCACCGGCCCGCCCCCAGCACAAGCAGATGAAACGGTTAAGCAGCAGCGCCGGTCAGCGTGAGGTCGACGGAAACTCCTCGAAGTACGCCTCGACCCGCTCGGCGGTCGCCGGCCGGGCCAGCTCGAAACCCTGGCCGTACCGGCACCCGGCCCGCTGCGCCCCGTCGACCTGGTGCGCCGACTCCAGTTCCTCGGCCACCACCTCAAGGCCCAGCCGCTCGGCCACCGTGACCACCACGTCCAGCAGGGGACGGTGCGGGTCACCGCTCGCCGTGGCCACCTCCGGCCCGACCTTGAGCAGGTCGATAGGTAGCCGCCGGAGCTGGGCCAGCGAGGCGTGCTCGGCCCGGAAGTCGTCAAGGGCTGTGCGAATGCCCATCGAGCGCAGGCCGGCCAGTCGGGCCACCACTGTCGGCAGCTCGGCGGCCACCTTCGGCTCGGCGACCTCGATCACCAACTGGTCCGGCCCCACCCCGTACGCCTCGAGCACCGCCGCCGTCCGGGGCACGAAATCCGGTGAGGTGAGTTCCCGGGTGGTGACGTTCACCGCCATCCAGAGTCGTCGGCCGCCCACCGTCCAGTCGGCCAACTGTCGACAGGCGCGGTCCAGCACCCAGACCCCCAGCTCGCTCATGATGTCGAGGTCCTCGGCCACCGGGAGCAGCTCCGCCGGAAACACGGTGCCGAGTACCGGGTTGCGCCACCGCAGCAGCGCCTCCGTACCGACCGGAGCCCGATCGGCCAGGCCGAGCACCGGCTGGTAGACCAGATCCAACTCGCCCCGGGCGACCGCGCCGGGCAGTTCCCGCTCCAGGTCCAGCCGGCGGACCAGCTGTTCCTCCAGGTAGGCGTCGTACCACTCGACCCGGTCCCGGCCGAGCTGGGCCGCGCGCCGACGGGCCAGGTCCGCCTGACGGAGCAGGTCCTCCGGCCGGCCCCGCCCCAGCTCGGCCAGCCCGACGCTGGGGCGCGACCGCAGCACCGCCCCCGAGACCTCGTACGGTCGGCTCAGCGCGGTGAGCAGCCGGGCGCCCAGCGCGTACGCCAGCACCGGCCCGGACCCGCTGACCACCGCGAGTCCGCTACCGGCCAGGTCGAACACCTCGTCCTCGTCGGCTGCCACGGCGCGGGCCCGGCGGACCGCCTCGGCTGCCACGTCGTCGCGCACCAGCCGGCCGGGCAGCTCGGTTAGGTGCAGGTCGACCACGAGCAGGGCGCCCCGGACCGGTTCGGGACGGGCCGCCAACGCCCGCAGCAGGGCGACGCGACCGGCCGGGCCAGCCGAGTCGGTGGCTGTCGGTGCCGCCGGGGGCCGCGGAGTCGGGTCGGTGGCTGCCGGCACGTCCGGCCCGGTCGAGGCGGTGCCGAACAGCTCGCGCATCACCAGCGGTGGGACCACGGCGAGCGCGAGCAGCACCGCCGTACGGTCGGGTAGCAGGCCGGCCTGCAACTGGTGGACGACGGCGAACACCACAGCGACAGGTGGAAGCACCGCCCTCGGCCAGCGCAGCGGGCTCTGCCGGGTGGTCTCGACCTGGGCCACCTGCCGGACTCCGGCAGCGACAAGCAGCACGCCGACCACGAGTGGCGGTACGGCCAGCAGTGCCGCCCGCCCGGCGACCGGCCCGGCCGGCAGCGCGGCCAGCAGCACCAGGGCGAACAGGGTCAGGGCGGCGCCACCGCGACAACGGGCGGTACCGCTGTCGCGGTCCGCCCCGGTCAGCGCGGCCAGGGCGGCCACGGCGAGCAGGCCCAGGACCACCGCCACCGCCAGCCGCACCGGAACCGTCACCCCGGCGTACGGCAGTAGCAGCCAGGCGGTGAGCACCAGGCAGACGCCCGGCGCGGTCTGGTCGAGCAGGCGGTGCAGCCAGGCCCGGACCGACGCGCGCGACAGGTGCGGGAGGCTGACCAGACCGCCACCGAGCAGCGCCGTGGTGCCGACGAGCCCGGTCACGGCGGCCGCCGGTCGGTATCCGGTGGAGGCCAGCGGTAGCACCGCCGCGGTCAGGCCGGCGGTCACCACCGCGGCGTGCAGCAGGGCGGCAGCCCGACGCGGACGCGCCGCCCGACGGCGGGCCAGCCGTCCGGCGGGTGGGCCGTCGGGAGGCGAGTCGGGGCCGAGGGTCAACCGGGACAGCCGCACCCCGGCCAGTGTGGAGGCGGCCGCACCGGCGAGCGCCACCACCGCGAGCGCGGGCACCGGACCGGCCGCGCCGAGGGCGACAAGCAAGGCGGCGACCGCGAGTACGCAGATCTCCGGCAGGATCGGACGGTGGGCGGTGGCCCGGAACGGGGCGGCACGGAACACAGACGCGACGGGCACGACGTTCGCCTTCGTGAGGGGGCACGGGGGCGGTACGTGGGCGGTGGACATGGTCCACGGCCCACCATCGATGAACGAGTCGTTCGGCGGGAAGTGACGGCCAGTCGACAGTGAGTCAGGTCACCGCGACTGAGCGTCCGGGTGAGCGGGTACCGCCGGGTCCACCGGGTGGAGGTCCCGCCCGCGACCTCGGCCCACCGTCGGTCGGCCCGGCCCGGGTGGGATCATCTGGTCATGCCGCGCACCGACGTCACACGATTCCGGCACAACCAGGCCATCCTGGCCGGGGCGATCGTCGCCACCATCGGCGCCCTGCCGCTTGCCAGTTCCCGGCCCTATCTGCTGCCGGTGCTCGTGGTTCCGCTGGCGGTGGCCGTCTGGGCCTGGCGGGCCGGGACCGACGCCGACGTGCGTGGGTTGCGGGTACGGGCGCTCGCCGGAGAACGCCGGATCCCCTGGGACCAGGTGGTGGAGCTGGCGGCCGACCCACGCGGCCGGGCGGTGGCCCAGCTCGACGACGGCCGGTGGGTCATGCTCCCGGCCGTGCGTGGCGTGGATCTGCCGAGGCTGGTGGCCGCGTCCGGACGCGACGCCGCGGTACCGGAGCGCGACGCACCCGGATCGGATCAGTAGCCGTCCACCACCACGTTGCGCGGCGGCTCGCCGGCCACGAACCGTCGGATCTGCTGACCGACGAGGCGGTACGCCCTGGGCAGCAGACCCCGCACCGAGCCGGCCACATGCGGCGTGATCAGCACGTTCGGCAGCTCCCAGAGCGGATGATCGGCGGGCAGCGGCTCGGGTTCGGTCACGTCCAGCGCGGCGGAGATCCGTCCGGTGGACAGCTCGGCGACCAGGGCGTCGGTCCGGGCCACCGGGCCTCGGGCGGCGTTCACCAGCAGCGCGCCGTCCCGCATCGCGGCGAGGAAGGTCTCGTCGGCAAGCCCTCTGGTCTGGTCGGTGAGCGGCACCAGCAGCACCACGATGTCCGCCTGCGGCAACAGTCGCGGCAGCTCGTCAACGCCGTGCACGCCCTGCTCGGGCCGGGCGGTCCGGGCCACCAGCACGAACTCCACCTCGAACGGTGCCAGCCGGTTCCGCAGCGCGGTGCCTATCGAACCCGCGCCGACGATCAGCACCCGTTTGCCGGCCAGCTCGTCGGTGGGGGCCACCTCGTCGTACGCCCACTGGCGCCGGGTCTGTGCCCGGGCCATCGCCGGGAAGGCCCGCAACTGGGCGAGGATCGCGGCGACCACCCACTCGGCGGTGGACGGGTCGTGCACCCCACGGGCGTCGCAGAGCGTGACCCCGGCCGGTACCCGCCCCACCCAGGCGTCCGCGCCGGCCGAGAGGAGCTGCACGACGGCCAGGTCGGGCAGCTCGCGCAGCAGGGCAACCGCGTCCCCGCCGGACAGGAAGGGTGGCACCCAGAACCGGACGCCGGCCATCGGTGAGGGCAGCTTCGCCGGATCCGCCATCGTCTCGACGGTGACCTCCGGCGGCAGCTCGCCGAGCAGGGCGTGGCCGGCCTCGTGCGGGATCCATACCTTCACCTCGCCGACGATAGGCGTCAGGGCCGGCCGGCCAGCCGATGGGGGTCGGCCCGCGTCGCCTGCCACGGGGTCGGCCCGGGCGGGCTACTCTGGGGCGGGTGAGCGCTCCCCCGTACCTCCGCGCCCGTCAGGTCCGTGCCGCCCTCGTGGCGTCCTGCGCGACGCTGCTGCTCGTCGCCAGTGGTTGCAGCCTCGGGGATCCCGAACCCGACCCGGCCGGTGAGCCACCCAACCTGCCCAGCCCCACGATCACTGCGGACAACGGCGACCAGGAGGTCGTCGCCACGGTGCTCGCCCAGGGCCTGCGGGTGCCGTGGGGGATCGCCTTCCTGCCCGACGGCGGCGCCCTGGTCACCGAACGGGACAGCGGCCGGATCGTCCAGGTGGGGCCCGAGTCGACAGCCGACGGTCTACGGGTCACCGAGGTGCAGACCATCGACGACGTGGTCGCCTCGGGTGAGGGTGGCCTGCTGGGCATCGCGGTCTCACCCGAGTTCGCCCAGGACCGGATGGTCTTCGTCTACTACACCGCCGAACGGGACAACCGCGTGGCCCGACTGCGGCTCGGCGAGGAGCCGACCCCGATCCTCACCGGCATTCCCAAGGCGGGCATCCACAACGGCGGCGGCCTGGCGTTCGGCCCCGACGGGCAGCTCTACGCCAGCACCGGCGACGCCGGGGACACCGATCAGTCGCAGGACGTCAAGCAGCTCGGCGGCAAGATCCTGCGGATCACCCCGGAGGGGAAGCCGGCACCCGGAAATCCCTTCCCGGACTCGCCTGTCTGGTCCCTGGGTCACCGCAACGTGCAGGGCATCGCCTGGGCCGGCGAGCGGATGTACGCCGTCGAGTTCGGCCAGAACACCTGGGACGAGATCAACCAGATCACCAAGGGCAAGAACTACGGCTGGCCCGAGGTCGAGGGGCGCGGTGACGACGACCGGTACGTCGATCCGATCGCGCAGTGGTCGACCGACGAGGCGTCCTGCTCCGGCCTGGCCGCGACGGAGCGGATGCTCGCCACCGCGTGCCTGCGTGGTCAGCGGCTCTGGCTGGTCGAGCTGACCGAGACCGGCACGGTCCTCGGTCAGCCGCAGGCCCTGCTGACCGAGCGGTACGGGCGACTGCGTGGGATCGCCGCCGCGCCGGACGGATCGCTCTGGGTCAGCACCTCCAACCACGACGGGCGGGGCCGACCGGCACCCGAGGACGACAGGTTGCTGCGTCTCGTCTTCTCCGGCGGTGGCGCCGGGCGAAGCTGAGGCGACCGCACGACGCGTCATCCCAGGTTTGCCAAGATCCTTCGGCGGGCAGGTCAGAATCTCAGCATGGACGGTCAGCAGAACGACGAGTCGCGCCGCGATCGGGACGGGAGCCCGCCCGCTGGTCGGCCCCGCCGCTTCCCACAGCTGCGACTCTCCGCCGTACCGCGGGGTGGCGCGGGGCGGCAGCGAGGGCTGCGCCGGTTCGCCGTCGCCGTGGCCGTCCTGGTCGTCGCGCTCGTCGGGGTGCTCGCCGGTGTCGTGGCGGGCGGGAACGTGGGCACCGACATCGGGCCCTTCCACGCCCGGCTCTCCGTGTCGCCCGCGACCACCGGCGGCACCACCGTCGACATCCCTCCGCTGGGCTCGTTGCTGCTGGAGAGCCACGACGGGCCGACCCACCTGACCGTGGAGCTGGGCGCGCTGGACCAGGGCCGGGTCGAGGCGCTCATCGACGACCCGGCGAGCCTCAACCGGGCCACCCAGTCGGCGGTCGACGAGGTCCGGGAGGGGGTGATGCGGCTCGGGCTGCGTACCGTCGGCTCCTCCGTACTGGCCACGCTGGTGCTGGCGCTGCTGGTGTTCCGCGACACCCGCCGGGCGGCCTGGGCCGGCGGCCTGGCGCTGTTGATCACGGCCGGCAGTCTGGGCAGCGCCGCGGCGACCATCCGGCCCCAGTCGATCGAGGAGCCCCGGTACGAGGGACTGCTTGTCAACGCCCCGGCGATCGTCGGCGACGTACGCAAGATCGCCGACGACTACACCAGGTACGCCGAGCAGCTCCAGCGGCTCATCGGTAACGTCACGCAGCTGTACACGACGGTGTCCGCGCTGCCGGTGTACGAGCCCGAGCCGGGCACCACCCGGGTGCTGCACATCTCCGATCTGCACCTCAACCCGAGCGCCTGGCAGCTCATCCGGACCGTGACGGAGCAGTTCGGCATCGACGTGGTGATCGACACCGGCGACATCACCGACTGGGGCAGCGAGCCGGAGGCGTCCTACGTCGGCTCGATCAGCCTGCTGGAGAAGCCGTACGTCTACATCCGGGGAAACCACGACTCGGGCCGTACCGCCGCCGCGGTGGCCCGCCAGCCCAACGCGGTGGTGCTGGACAACCAGACCACCACCGTCGCCGGGCTGACCATCGCCGGAATCGGCGATCCCCGCTTCACCCCGGACAAGAGCACCTCCCCGGCCAGCGGTGGGCTGAGCCAACCCACCGCCAACGAGTTGATCACGACGGGCGAGAAGCTCGCCGCCACGGTCCGCAGCTCACCCCGGCCGGTGGACATCGCCCTGGTACACGACCCCGCCGCCGCCGGCCCGCTCTCCGGCACCTGCCCCCTGGTGCTCGCCGGGCACACCCACGATCGGCAGGTAAACACGCTGCCGGAGGTACCCGGCCAGCAACCCACCACGCTCATGGTGCAGGGTTCCACAGGCGGTGCCGGGCTGCGCGGGCTGGAGAGCGACGAGCCGACCCCGCTGGCGATGACAGTGCTCTACTTCGACCAGGAGCGGCGACTCCAGGCGTACGACGACATCACTGTGGGCGGCACCGGCCAGACCCAGGTGAACCTGGAACGCACAGTGATCGCCCCACCCCCCACCCCCCTGAACCCCACCCCCACCCCCACCACAACCCTCTCCCCCACCCCCACCCCCACCCCCACCCGCTGACCCCCACCCCGTCCCAGCGTCGATCATGAAGTAGTTGCCCGGGAGAGCGCCGGGGTGAAGGGGGTGGGGTGGATGTGGGTCAGCGGAGGGAGAGGGCGGCCAGGGCGGCGTTGACGATGCTGCCGGGGAGCAGGTCGTGCAGGTCGTAGAGGTCGTGGACGGTGCCGGACTGGCCGAACTCGTCGACACCGAGCGGCACGGCAGGGGCACCTACCGCCGAGCCGAGCCAGGCCATCGCGTGCGAGGCGGCATCGTGCACGGTCACCACCGGCACCCGGTCGGCGAAGGCCGACCGCAGCGCCCCGGGCACGCTCGGCACGGTCGCCGTGCGTACGCCCTGACGCAGGGTGCGCTGCCAGGCCCGGTAGAGGCGGTCCAGGCTCGTCACGTCGACGACGTGGGCGGCGACACCCTCGTCGGCAAGTTCCGCCGCGGCGGACAGCACCTCGGGCAGCACCGCCCCGGAGGCGGCCAGTTGCACGGTCGGCGCGTCGGCCAGGTGCGGGTACGCCTGATGGGCGTCGACCAGCCGGTACGCACCGGCGAGCACCTGCCGGCGCAGTACCGCGTCACCGAGCCGCGCCCGGGCCGCCTCGAACGGCGCCTGGTCCACCGGCCGGGTGCTGAGCCGGAAGTAGTACGCCCCGTCCTCGGCCGGCACCGCGGTCGGCGTCGGCCGGGCCGCGCCGGCGATGTGCCCGAACGCGTCGCAGAGCAGCCAGTCGAGGCTTGCCGCGTACGCGGGCTCGACGAACGTCACCCCTGGCAGTTCCAGACCGACGCTCGCGGTGATCGTCGACTGGTGCGCGCCGCCCTCCGGGGCGAGGGTGATCCCGGACGGGGTACCCGCGACGACGAACCGGGCACCCGAGTAGGTGCCGTACAGGAAGGCGTCGAGCCCACGCAGCACGAACGGGTCGTAGACGGTGCCGACCGGCAGCAGCGGCTGCCCGGACAGGTCCCAGGACAGGCCGAGCTGGCCGAGCAGCAGGAACAGGTTCATCTCGGAGATGCCCAGCTCGATGTGCTGGCCCTCAGGGCTCTCCGTCCAGCGCAGCATCCGGTCCTCGGACCAGGAACGCTGGGCGGTCGGGGCGAACACGCCTGTCTTGTTGATGAAGCCGGCCAGGTTCGTGGAGGTGGCCACGTCCGGCGCGGTGGTGACGAGGTATCGCCCCACCTGCGGATCGCGGGCCAGGTCGACAAGCACCCGACCGAAGACCTCCTGGGTGGAGATCGGCTTGTTGGCGCGTACGTTCGTGGCCTGTGGGACGGTGACCCCGAGCGCACGCTCTCGGGGCACGCGGGACAGTGCCTCCCGGCGCTGCCCGGCCCGGATCCCGGCCGGCGACGCCGGGTCCAGACGGTCCCACTCGGTGTCCCGGGTCAGCCCCTGCGCGGCGCGCAACGCGTCGACCTGTTCGCCTGTCAGCAGGGCGGAGTGGTTGCGCGGGTTCCCGGCGATCGGCAACCCCCACCCCTTGACGGTGTACGCGAACACCACGCTCGGCCGGTCGGTCACCGCGTCGCACTGGGCGTACGCGTCGAGCATGGCCGCCAGGTCGTGCCCGCCCAGGTCGGTGACGAGCGGACCGAGGTCGGAGTCGGAGACGTCGGCGATCAACGCCGCGATGCTTTCGGGGGCACCGTCCAGGAACTGCTTGCGCAGCGCCGGCCCGGTCAGCCCGAACAGCGACTGGTACTGCTCGTTGGGCATCGCGTCGATCCAGTCGCGCAGCGCCGCCCCGCCCGGACGGTCGTACGCCTCGGCGAGCCGGCGGCCGTACTTGACCTCGACAACGTGCCAGCCGGCGGCCTCGAACTGGCCGCGCCACTGGTCGATCCGCACCCCGGGGACGACCCGGTCCAGCGACTGCCGGTTGAAGTCGACCACCCACATCACATTGCCGAGCCCGGTGGTGGCCGGGTCGGCCACGGCCTCCCAGATGTTGCCCTCGTCCAGCTCCGCGTCACCGATCAGGGCGACGAAGCGGGAGTGTGGCCGCGCCCCGAAGTGGGCGTCGACGTAGCGCCGGGTCACCGCGGCGAACAGCGGCGCGGCGGCGCCGAGCCCCACCGAGCCGGTGGAGAAGTCCACCTCGTCCGGGTCCTTGGTCCGCGACGGGTACGACTGGAGGCCACCCCGCGCCCGCAGCCGGGGCAGGTACGACCGGTCCAGGTTGCCCAGCAGGTACTGGATGGCGTGGAAGACCGGGGAGGCGTGCGGCTTGACCGCGACCCGGTCCTCGGCGTCCAGGTGGGCGAACCACAGCGCGGTCATCGCGGTGACGAGCGACGCGCTGGACGCCTGGTGCCCACCGACCTTCACGCCGTCGCCAGCACCCCGGTCATGGTTGGCCGCGTCGACGATCCGAGTGGCGAGCCACAACACCCGCCGCTGAATCTCGTCAAGAACATCAAGATCGTGCTGGTCCACGGTGAACTCCATCCAGGACGTCCCCATTGACGCCCTCGCGAGGGGTGGTACACCTCGTTGATCATGGGGTTGACGGCAGTACGAAGATCGACAATTGCCGCCAACCTCATGGTCAACGCGGGTTGGTGGAAGGGGCTCAGCCTTGGGCGCCGAGGCGTTCGAGGATGAGGGTGCGGACGGTCTGGGCGTCGGCCTGGCCACGGGTGGTTTTCATCACCGCGCCGACCAGGGCACCGGCTGCGGCGACCTTGCCGCTGCGGACCTTGTCGGCGATGGCCGGGTTGGCGGCGATCGCCTCGTCCACGGCGGCGGTGAGCGCGCCGGTGTCGGAGACGACCTCCAGGCCCCGGGCGGTCATGATCTCGGTCGGCGAGCCTTCCCCGGTGACCACGCCCTCCAGCACGGTGCGGGCCAGCTTGTCGTTGAGCTTGCCGGCGTCGACAAGGCCCTGCAACTCGGCGACCTGGGCCGGGGTGGCCCCGATGTCGGCCAGTTCCACGCCCGTCTCGTTGGCCCGCCGGGACAGCTCACCCAGCCACCACTTGCGGGCGGCGGCCGGCGTCGCACCGGCTGCCACGGTGGCCTCGATCAACTCGACAGCACCGGCGTTCAGCACCGACTGCATGTCCGCGTCCGACAGGCCCCACGCCTCCTGGAGGCGACGGCGGTGCAGCCGGGGCAGCTCCGGCAGGGCGGCCTTCAGCTCGGCCACCCAGGCCGGGTCCGGCGCGAGGGGCACCAGATCCGGCTCCGGGAAGTACCGGTAGTCGGTGGCGGTCTCCTTGGACCGGCCGGGGGTGGTGTCCCCGGTGTCCTCGTGGAAGTGCCGGGTCTCCTGGGTGATCCGGCCACCCGCGCCGAGGACGGCAGCCTGACGCAGCATCTCCGAGCGGACCGCCCGCTCCACCGAGCGCAGCGAGTTGACGTTCTTGGTCTCGGTGCGGGTGCCCCACTCCTCGCCGGGCAGGTTCAGTGAGGTGTTGACGTCGCAGCGCAGGGAGCCCTCCTCCATGCGTACGTCGGAGACGCCCAGCGAGCGGATCACGTCACGAAGCTCGGTGACGTACGCGCGGGCCACCTCGGGCGCCAGCGCCCCGGTGCCCGGGATCGGCTTGGTGACGATCTCGACAAGCGGAATGCCGGCCCGGTTGTAGTCGACGAGCGACTCGGTGGCGCCGTGGATGCGACCTGTGGCGCCGCCGACGTGCAGCGTCTTGCCGGTGTCCTCCTCCAGGTGCACCCGCTCGATGCCGATCCGCACCAGCTCGCCGTTGACCTCGACGTCCAGGTAGCCGTCGAAGCAGAGCGGCTCGTCGTACTGGCTGATCTGGAAGTTCTTCGGCATGTCCGGGTAGAAGTAGTTCTTCCGGGCGAACCGGCACCACTGTGCGATGGAGCAGTTCAGCGCCAAGCCGATCCGGACGGTCGCCTCGATCGCCGCCTTGTTGGCCACCGGCAGGGAGCCCGGCAGGCCGAGGCAGACCGGGCAGACCCGGGTGTTCGGCTCGCCGCCGAAGTCGGTCGGGCAGCCGCACCACATCTTGGTGTTCGTGCCCAGCTCGACGTGGGTCTCCAGGCCGATCACCGGCTCGTAGCGCGCGACGACCTCGTCGTACGCGGGCAGTGTCGTGGTCATCCGTGCTCCTGCCTCACAGTGCCGGTGGGGTGAACGTGCCGACGGCGCTCTCCAACGCGGCGGCGACCCGGTACATCCGGTCGTCGGCCATGGTCGGGGCCATCACCTGCAAGCCGACCGGCAGCCCCTCGGAAAGTCCGCACGGCACCGAGATGCCCGGCCCGCCGTACAGGTTGCTCGGGATGGTGAACAGGTCGGCCAGGTACATCTGGTACGGGTCGGAGGTGCGCGCGCCGAGCGGGAAGGCGACGAACGGGGTGGTCGGCGAGATCAGCGCGTCGACCCGCTCGAACGCGGCGGTGAAGTCGCGGGTGATGAGCGTCCGCACCTTCTGCGCCTGCCCGTAGTAGGCGTCGTAGTAGCCCGAGGAGAGCGCGTACGTGCCGAGCATGATGCGCCGCTTGACCTCGGGGCCGAAGCCGGCCTCCCGGGTCAGCGACATAACCTCCTCCAGCGACCGGTTGCCGTCGTCGCCGGTCCGCAGCCCGAACCGGACGCCGTCGAAGCGGGCCAGGTTCGAGGAGCACTCGCTGGGCGCGATCAGGTAGTACGCCGGCAACGCGTAACGGAAGTGCGGGCAGGAGATCTCGACGATCTCCGCGCCGAGCTTGGTCAACGTGTCGACGGCCTCGCGGAAGGTGGCCATCACGCCCGGTTCCGCGCCCTCTCCGCCGAACTCGGTGACGATGCCCAGCCGTACGCCGCTCAGGTCGCCTGTCGCGCCGAGCTTGGCCGCGGCCACCACGTCCGGCACGGGTGCCGGGATGGAGGTGGAGTCACGCGGGTCGTGCCCGCCGATCGCCGCGTGCAGCAACGCCGCGTCGAGCACGGTACGGGCGCACGGACCGGGAGTGTCGAGTGAGGACGAGAAGGCCACCAGCCCGTACCGGGAGGTGCCGCCGTATGTCGGTTTCGCGCCGACGGTGCCGGTGACCGCGCCGGGCTGGCGGATCGAGCCGCCGGTGTCCGAGCCGATCGCCAGCGGCGCCTCGTACGCGGCGAGCGCTGCCGCGCTTCCGCCACCGGAACCACCAGGGATGCGGTCGGTGTCCCACGGGTTGCGGCTCGGCCCGTACGCCGAGTATTCCGTGGAGGAGCCCATGGCGAACTCGTCCATGTTGGTCTTACCGAGCATCACCGTGCCGGCGGCGCGCAGCCGTTCCACGATCGTCGAGTCGTACGGCGGACGCCAGCCCTCAAGGATCTTCGAGCCGACCGTGGTCGGCACACCCTTCGTGGTGAGGACGTCCTTGACCGCGACCGGCACACCGGCCAGCGGCCCCAGTTCCTCGCCGGCCGCCCGACGGGCGTCGATGTCCCGGGCGGCGGCGAGCGCGCCCTCGGTGTCGACGTGCAGGAAGGCGTTGACCCGGCCGTCCACGGCGGCGATCCGGTCCAGGTGGGCCTGGGTGACCTCGACCGCGGAGGCCGCGCCGGTGGCGACGAGCCCCGCGATCTGCGTCGCGGTCATTGCGGTGACGTCGGTCATGAGGCCACATCCTCGTCCAGGATCCGCGGTACGCGGAACCGCTGCTCCTCCGCGTCGGGGGCGCCCGACAACGCTTCCTCGGGGGTCAGGCACGGCGTCACGACGTCCTCGCGGAGCACGTTCGTCAGTGGCACCGAGTGGGAGGTCGGCGGGATGTCCGCGGCGGCGACCTCGCCCACCTGCGCGACGGCTTGGAGGATCACGTCGAGCTGACCGGCGAAGGTGTCCAGCTCCTCCTCCGTCACGGCGAGCCGCGACAGTCGCGCCAGGTGCGCGACCTCCTCGCGGGAGATGGCGGCCATCGGTGCCCCCTTCGTGGCTGTGCTGCGTCTGCCTGACCTGCGCCCACCGCTGCCGGGTACGCGACGCGCGGTGACCGCAGCGAGTCTATTGTTTCCCGCCCGGGGGGCCGTTGCCGCCTCCCCGAGCACCGGCCCGACCGGTCCCGCCCCGACCGGCGCCGCTGGTCCGGGCGCACCGACACCGCTGGTCGCGGTTCGGCCGACGTGGCTGGTCCGGCCGGGCTCAGCGGGCGTGCCGGCGCGGCACCTCCGCCTCGTCGTGACCGCCGAGCGGCCGCAGCGGGCGGTACCGGGCCAGCCAGGCGACAAGTTCCTCCGCCGGCATCGGCCGGGCGTAGAACCAGCCCTGGGCGGCGTCGCAGCCGGCCGCGTGCAGCATCCGCCAGGTCCGCTCGTCCTCCACGCCCTCGGCCACCACCCGCAGCCCCAGCGCCTTGGCCAGCTCGATCGTCGAGCGGACGATCGCCGCGTCGTCGCTGTCCTCGGCCATGCCGAGGACGAACGACCTGTCGACCTTCACCTCCGCCAGTGGCAGCCGACGCAGGTGCTGGAGGGAGGAGTAGCCGGTGCCGAAATCGTCGAGCGCGATGCCCACCCCGATCCGGTGCAGCCGGGTGATGGTGGTCAGCACCCGGCGCGGATCAGCCATCAGCGCGCCCTCGGTGATCTCCAGTTGCAGCCGCTCCGGAGCCACCCCGTAGCGGGCCAGCCGGTCGGCGATCTGGTCGGCGATGTCGCAGGTGTGCAGGTCCCGCACGCTGACATTGAGTGCCGCCCGCAGCCCGAGGCCAGCCGCCGACCACTTGGCGAGCTGCTCGACCACATCGTCGACGACCCGCCGGGTGAGCAGCCGCATCACCGCACTCTGCTCGGCGACCCGGATGAGCTCCTCCGGGTCGACCATCCCCCGGCGTGGGTGCCGCCAGCGCAGCAGGGCCTCCACCCCGACCACCTCGCCGGTGGCGATGGCGATCTGCGGCTGGTAATACATCATGATCTCGCCGGCGTCGGTGCCCGGCTCGGCACCGACGCGGCTGTCGGTGGTCGGTGTCGTGGGATCCGCTCCGGAGCCGTCGAGGTCCGGCTGCCCCCCGGACCACACCGCGCCGCCGGCCGGCACGTCATCCGATCCCACCGTCCGGGCCGCGCGGCGCAGGGTCGGGTCCGCACCGGTGATGATCCGGGCGATCAACTCGTCATCGTGGATCACCACCCGGGGACGGCGTCGCCACCGACCCCACCAGCGGGCACCGTTCGGCGCCTCCAGGGGTGTGGCGGTGGGGAGCACCGCGCCGTCCCCGCCACGGACGGTTGTCCCGACGGTCGGCGTGGCCCCGTCGTCCCGCCCCGACGCACCGGCCTCCAGCACCCGGCGCAGGTCGGCCAGCAGGCCCAGTCGCTCGGCGGAGTTGTGGTCGGATTCGGCGGTGTAGACGGCGACCGTGTCGTTGCGGTGCTTCGCGTCGTACATCGCCACGTCCGCGTGCCGCATCAGGGTGGCGAAGTCCTCACCGTGTTCCGGGTACAGGGCGATGCCTATGGAACCGCCGACATCAAGCGGCAACCCGTCCAGCGGCACCGGCTCGGCGAGGGCCTGGACCACCTGGTCGGCCAGGGCGCGGGCCTCGCCGGCATCGCTGAGCCCGGTCATCACGATCGCGAACTCGTCGCCGCCGAGCCGGGCCACCATCTGCGGCGGCGCGACCGCGTCGGTCAGCCGGGCGCTCACCTCCACCAGCAGCCGGTCGCCGACCGCGTGACCGAGCGCGTCGTTGACGTTCTTGAAGCGGTCCAGGTCGATGAGCAGCAGGGCGAGCCGGGTGCCGGGCTCCCCCCGCGCGGCGCGCTCGGCGTGCCTGTGCACCTGCTCGTTGACCTCTGCGAGCAGCGCCTTGCGGTTGGGCAGCCCGGTGAGCGGGTCGAGTGCGGCCAGTTGGTGCTGTTCCACGGTGAGGCGAGCCATCCGGTAGACCGCGAACAGCGGTACCAGCACCAACGGCACCAGGGCGGCACTGGCCCGGGCGGCGGTGACAAGCACCGGTGCGAGCAGCAGCAACGACCCGGTGGAGAGCAGCTCGAAGGGCAGGCCGTGCCACGCGTTTGGCCACCACCGCTCCCCGAAGCGCAGCCGCACCGCGGCGGTGACCAGCCCGTAGTTGACAGCGAACCAGGCGACCCCGGCACCGCCGATCGCGACGATGTCGGTCCAGTCGAGCGCCGCGCCGTCGTAGAGCCCGCCAGGGCCGAGCCGGGTCACCGCGTAAGCCGCCGCCAACGAGCAGGCGTACTGCCCGGCGTTGAAGGCCGTCCGCCAGGGCGCGTGCCGCATCCGGATTCCGGAGACCACCACGGCGACCGCCTGCACCGCGACCGCGGGGCCCAGCCCCCAGCCGAGCAGGATCGCGAAGGTGAAGCAGGTGGAGGGGAAGACGGCCGAGGAGGACTGCCCCCGGCCGGGTGGCAGGAAGGGACGCGCGTCGCAGGCCACGGCGAGCACCGCCATCGTCCAGAACGCCGCCGGCAGGTCGGGCACTGTCGACGGCAGGGACACCAGCCCGCCCGCCGAGACCAGCACGGCCACCACGAGTACGGCCGCGACGAACGTCGTGAACTGCGCGGTCCGCCCGGGCGGGACGAGGTTGCGCGGATCGGGCGACTCCATCACACCTCCCGGCACGAGACCGGCCCGTGGTTTCACGCGCCGTGCCCCAATGAAACGCCTCCACCACCCACTTTCCCGTCGCGACAGTCACGAATCGGTAGTAGTCGTAATTAAGTTGGTATCCGGGAGAGTGCCGTAAAGATCGTCACTCCGCGACGCGGGCCACCTGTCGGGCCGCCTCGGGGCCGGCGTCGAGCAGCACCCGGAAGCCGTCCTCGTCGAGCACCGGCACCTTCAGGCTGGCCGCCTTGTCCGCCTTGGACCCGGGGTTGTCGCCCACCACCACGAAACCTGTCTTCTTCGACACCGAGCCGCTGACCTTGCCACCCCGGGACTGGATCGCCTCGGCGGCCTGGTCTCGGGAGAAACCACCGAGCGTGCCGGTCACCACCACTGTCACCCCCTCCAGCGGGCGTGGCCCCTCCTGCACGGCCTCCTCGGCCATCCGGACACCCGCCTCGGCCCACTTGCGGACCACCTCGCGGTGCCAGTCGACGGCGAACCACTCGCGGATGCTGGCCGCGATGGTCGGGCCGACCCCGTCGACCGAGGACAGCTCCTCCTCGGTGGCCTGGTCGACAGCCTCGATCGAGCGGAAGTGCCGGGCCAACGCCTGCGCGGCGGTCGGCCCGACGTGCCGGATCGAGAGGGCCACGAGCACCCGCCACAGGTCGCGCTCCCGGGCCGTGGCGAGGTTGTCGAGCAGCTTGGCGGCGTTGCTGCCGAGGCTGCCGTCCTTGTTGACGAAGAACGGCGCGCGGGCCAGCCGCTCGGCGTCGAGCGAGAACAGGTCACCCTCGTCGGTGATGATCTGCGCGTCGAGCAGCGCGGCACCGCTCTTGTAGCCGAGCGCCTCGATGTCGAACGCACCCCGCCCGGCCAGATGGAACACCCGCTCCCGCAGCTGCGCCGGGCAGCTGCGTGAGTTGGGGCACCGGATGTCGACGTCGCCTTCCTTCGCGGGGGCGAGCGGCGTGCCACAGGCCGGGCAGGTGGTCGGCATGACGAACGCGCGGGCGTCCGGCGGACGCAGGTCGACCACCGGCCCGAGCACCTCCGGGATCACGTCACCGGCCTTGCGGATGACCACCGTGTCGCCGATCAGCACCCCCTTGCGCTCGACCTCGCGGGCGTTGTGCAGGGTGGCGTACTCGACTGTGGAGCCGGCCACCCGGACCGGGTGGAGCACCGCCCGGGGCGTCACCCGACCGGTCCGGCCGAGCTCGACCTCGATGTCGAGCAGGGTGGTGTTGACCTCCTCCGGCGGATACTTGAAGGCGATAGCCCAGCGTGGTGCCCGACTTGTCGAGCCCAGCCGCCCCTGGATGGGCACCGGGTCGACCTTCACCACCACACCGTCGATCTCGTGCTCGACGTCGTGCCGGTGCGCGGCGTAGTGCGCGATGTACTCCCGGACGCCGGTCAGGTCGGGCACCACCCGCCAACGGTCGCTGGTGGGCAGGCCCCAGGCCCGCAGCGCCGAGTACGACTCGGACTGGGTGGTCGGCTGAAAACCACGACGGGCGCCGATGCCGTGCACCACCAGGCGCAGCGGACGGGAGGCGGTGATCCGCGGATCCTTCTGCCGCAGGCTGCCGGCCGCGGCGTTGCGCGGGTTGGCGAAGGGTGCCTTGCCCTGCTCGACCAGGCCGGCATTGAGGTCGGCGAAGCCGGCCACCGGGAAGTAGATCTCGCCACGCACCTCGATGAACTCGGGCGGCGGCCCGAACTCCGCCGACTCGGTCAGCCGGCCCGGCACGTCCCGGATGCTGCGCACGTTCGCGGTGACGTCCTCGCCGGTACGGCCGTCGCCGCGGGTGGCCGCCCGGACCAGCCGGCCGCTCTCGTAGGTCAGGTTGATCGCCAGACCGTCGACCTTCAGCTCACACAGGTAGGGTGCCGGACCGCCGGCGTCCCGCTCGACCCGTTCCGCCCAGGCCGCCAGCTCCTCGTCGGCGAAGGCATTGTCCAGCGACATCATCCGTTCAGCGTGGGCGACCGGGGTGAAGTCGGTGGAGAACGTGCCGCCGACCCGCTGGGTCGGTGAGTCAGGGGTGCGCAACGCGGGAAACTCCGCCTCCAGCGCCTCCAGCTCACGCAGCTGGCTGTCGAAGTCGGCGTCGGAGATGGTCGGCGCGTCGAGCACGTAGTAGCGGTACTGGTGCTCGGTCAGCTCCTGGCTGAGCGTGGTGTGCCGCTCCCGCGCCTGCGGCGTCGGCTCGGGGCCGGCGGCCTCCTGCACCGCATCGACCTGCTGGGGAACCGCTTCCTCGGACACCCTGCCGCCTCCGGACACCGCTGTCGACCTCCCGTGATCGTGCTACCCCCGCACGGTAGTCCCCGGGTGGGACAACTGTGCCGCCACCTGGTCAGTCGTGCGGTGTGGCAAGCGCGGCGAGTTGATCCGCGTACTCGATCCGGCCCGCCCACCCGGCCGGCCAGCCCGGCATGCCGTGGGCCGCGCCGACGAAGGCACCGGCGAGGGCGGCGATCGAGTCGGAGTCGCCAGCGGTGCGGGCTCCCCGGGCGATCGCGTCGACCGGGTCGTCGGCGTGCCGGACGGCGCAGTACAGGGCCGCCGCGAGGGCCTCCTCGGCGATCCAGCCCTCGCCTGTGAACCGGCACGGGTCACCGCCGTCGTCCGGGGCGGTGAGTGCCGCGGCGAGCCGGGTCAGCGTCCGCTGGCACTCGTCCCAGCCCCGGGCGATGAACTCCTCGGGGGTGGCGGCGTCCGAACGCCGCCACAGCTCGCCGAGCCAGTCGGCCCGGTAGACCGTGCGTTGCTGGTGGGCCCGGGCGGTGAGCAGGCCGGGCAGCTCGGCCAGGGCCACGCCGTCGTCGACGAGCAGCCGGACCGCGTACGCGGTCAACTCGCTCGCCGCCAGCCCGGTCGGATGGCCGTGGGTCAGACCGGCCTGGAGCTGGGCCAGCCCGGCGAGGGTGTCGAGATCGACGTCGAGCAACCCGACCGGGGTGACCCGCATGTTCGCCCCGCACCCCTTCGACGCGGCCTGGGTGGCCTGCTGCCAGGGCAGGCCCCGGGACAGTTCGGCGCAGGCCCGCAGGCAGGTCATCCCCGGCGCGCGGTTGTTCTCCGGGCTGGCCGCCCAGTCCAGGAAACGGCGGCGCAGCAGCGGCTCCACCGCCTCGGCGGTGTACCTCGATGCGTCGTGCAGCGCCCAGCCCACCGCCAACGCCATCTGGGTGTCGTCGGTGACCAGCGCCGGGTCGCCGACAAGCTGCCGGGGGCCGGTCGGGCCGAACCGCCTGTCGATCTCGGCGACGGTGAGAAACTCGGTGGGTTTGCCGAGCGCGTCCCCGTAGGCCAGACCGAAGAGTGAGCCGGCGGCGCGGCGAGGTGCTGGACTGATCATGGACGCGATGATGCCCGTCACCCGCAAGCCGCGCAGCCTCCGATCGGACCACCACCATCGGGCGGCCGGCCTGCCGAGGTCGGCCGCCGGCCAGCTCCCGACACTTCGCGGCCAGCCGTGCGCACCCGCCCGTCCGGCGACGCCCGCCGGCCCGGCCGAGCCCGCTGGCTGGCCGGGCAACCCGCGCGGGCGGCGGTCAGTCCCAGCAGAGGCAGAACGGGTGGCCGGCCGGGTCGGCGTAGACCCGGAAGCCGTCCCCCTCGCCGGGCAGCCGGCGGGCGCCCAGGGCCAGGGCCGCCTTCTCCGCCGACTCGATGTCGTCCACTGTCACGTCGAGGTGGAACTGCTGGGGACGCTCCGGATCGGGCCAGGCCGGCGGACGCAGGTCGATCGCCCGCTGGAAGGCCAGCCGGGGCTGGTGGCCGGGCGGCCCGCCGAGCACCACCCATTCGTTGTCGTCGGAGTTGTCCTCAAGCAGCGGCAGGCCGAGCAGCTCCGAGTAGAAGCCGGCCAGCGCACGCGGGTCGGGGCAGTCGATCACCGTTGAACGCAGCTGTCCAATCATGACGAGCATCGTGCCCCGTGGGTACGACCAGAAACCTCACGCCTCGGCCAGCCGGCGACCGGCGTCCCGGCAGGCCGCGAGGACCGCCCGGACGTACGCCGCGTCGGCCCCGGCCAGGCCACAGGCGGGCGTGACCACCACCTGTTCGGCGAGCCAGCGGCGCGGAAACCCGAGGCGGTCCCAGAGGGTGCGTACCCGGTCGGCGAGGTCGGCCGAGGTCGGCGCGCGACCGGTGGGTGTCGTCGGCGCGGCACCGGCCAGCAGCCCGAACCCGGCGTCGAGCGCCTCGCCGAGCGGGTCGAGGTCGGTGATCAGGCTCAGGTCGAGCGCGACGCCTGTCGCGCCGGTGGAGCGGAGCAGGTCCAGCGGCACGTCCGGGGCGCAGCAGTGCACAACTGTCGGCACTCCCACCGCCTCGACCACCGTGCCCAGCAGCGCGCGGGCGTCACCCGACTCCACAGCCCGGTAGGTGCCGAGGCCGCTCTCGGTGGGCACCCGGCCGGCCAGCACCGCCGGCAGGGCCGGCTCGTCCAGTTGGAGCAGCACTGACGCACGCGGCAGCCGGCGGGTCACCGCCTCGACGTGGCCGCGCAGCCCTTCGGCCAGCGAGCCGGTCAGGTCCCGCAGCGCACCCGGGTCGCGCAGCAGCCGACCGCCGATCGGCAGTTCGATCGAGGCGGCCAGGGTCAGCGGCCCGGCCGCCTGGATCTTGAGTGGGCCGGCGTACTCCTCGGCCTGTTCGGCGAGCTGGTCGAGGTCGCGTTCCATCAGGTCGCGGGCCCGGCGCAGGTCGCGGCCGGGCCGCGGGGCCACCCGCCACCGCGCCGCGTACAGCTCGATCGGCAGTTCCACGAGCAGACCGCCGGTGCGCCCGATCAGATCGGCACCCGGCCCCCGGGCCGGCAGCTCCGGCAGATGCGGCAGGCCGGGCAGCTCACCGAGCACAACCCGCTGCGCCTCCGCGATGTCGGTCCCCGGCAGCGACCCGATACCCGTCGCCGCACCCACCCCCCACGGCAACCCCAGATCACTCACCGCCGCAGGGTACTGCCCGGGACCGTGCGGGCAGGGCCGAGGGCAGGACTTGCGGTATGTCGGGCGATCACGCCGACGGGAAGGCCCGAGATGCCGCAAGCCGTGACCGGTCCTCCACCGAGGGGCCGGCGCCCCCTCAGCTCGTGATGGTGGCGGAGCCGAGGACGATGTCGCCGGCGGGGTCGGGGCGGTAGGCGACGATGGCCTGGCCGGCGGCCACGCCACGCACCGGGTGGCGCAGGTCGGCGTGGAGGGCGTCGCCGTCGACCGTGACCGCGGCGGGCACCACGACGCCGTGGGCACGCAGCTGGACCTCGCACTCGATCGGGCCGTCGGGCCGTGGGCCGCCGGTCCAGACCGGGCGGGTGGCGGTGACCTCGGTGACCTCCAACGCCTCGGCGGGGCCGACGGTGACGGTGTTCGTCTTCGGCGTGATGGAGAGCACGTAGCGGGGCCGCCCGTCCGGGGCAGGCCGGTCCAGGTGCAGGCCGCGCCGCTGGCCGACGGTGTACGCGTACGCACCGGCGTGCTGTCCCACCACCGCGCCGGTGCTCGCGTCAACCACGTCGCCGGGTGTCTCGCCGAGCCGCTGGGCCAGGAAGCCCCGGGTGTCTCCGTCGGCGATGAAGCAGATGTCGTGCGAGTCCGGCTTGTCGGCGACCGCGAGGCCCCGGTCGGCGGCCTCCTGCCGGACCTGAGCCTTCGTCGAGTCGCCGAGCGGGAAGATCGACCGGTCCAGCTGCTCACGGGTGAGCACGGCCAGCACGTACGACTGGTCCTTGGCCGCGTCGACGCTGCGCCGCAGCAGGCCGTCGGGGCCGAGCCGGGCGTGATGCCCGGTGACCACGGCGTCGAACCCCAGGGCCACCGCCCGGTCCAGCACCGCGGCAAACTTGATCTTCTCGTTGCAGCGCAGGCACGGATTGGGGGTACGCCCCGCGGCGTACTCGGCGACGAAGTCGTCGACCACGTCGGCGTGGAAACGGTCGGCCATGTCCCAGACGTAGAACGGGATGCCGAGCACGTCGGCGGCCCGCCGGGCGTCCCGTGAGTCCTCCAGGGTGCAGCAGCCCCGGGCACCGGTGCGGTAGGTCTGCGGGTTGCGGGCCAGCGCCAGGTGCACGCCGGTCACGTCATGCCCGGCCTGCACCGCCCGTGCCGCCGCCACCGCGGAATCCACGCCGCCGGACATCGCCGCCAACACCCTCACCCGGACCACTCTCCCTTCCCACCGAGCCTATCTCCGCCCGGCGCCGGTTCAGCGGGGCGTACGCGGCGCCGCCGCCCGCCGGGCCCGCTCCACGGCCCCCGGAAGGGCGGCGATGAGCGCGTCGACGTCCGCTGTGGTGCTTGTGTGACCGAGGGAGAAGCGCAGTGACGAGCGGGCCCGGTCGTCGTCCGCGCCCATCGCCAGCAGCACGTGGGAGGGCTGCGCCACCCCGGCCGAGCAGGCCGAACCGGTCGAGCAGGCGATGCCCTGGGCGTCCAGCAGGAGCAGCAGCGCGTCCCCTTCGCAGCCGGGGAACGAGAAGTGCGCGTTGCCCGGCAGCCGGTCGGCCGGGTCACCGTTGAAGATCACCTCGGGCACCGCCTGGCGGACCCGCCGCACCAGGTCGTCACGGAGCGCGGCGACCCCTGCCGCGTACTCCTGCTGGCCCTTGACTGTCGTCTCGACGGCGACCGCGAAGGCGACGATGCCGGCCGCGTCGAGGGTGCCGGAACGCACGTCCCGCTCCTGTCCGCCACCGTGCAGCAGGGGTACCGCCGCCACGTCCCGGCCCAGCAGCAACGCGCCGACCCCGACCGGGCCGCCGAGCTTGTGACCGGTCACGGTGAGCGCGGCGACGCCGCTGGCGGCGAAGTCGACGGGCACCTGACCGACCGCCTGGATGGCATCGGTGTGGAACGGCACGTCGTACTCGGCGGCCACCGCGGCCAACTCACCGACGCGCTGCACGGTACCGACCTCGTTGTTGGCCCACATGGCGGTGACGAGCGCCGCCCGATCGCCGTGTTCGGCCAACTCCGCGCGGAGCGCGTCCGGATGCAGCCGACCGGCCCCGTCGACGGGTAGCCAGCCCACCTCGGCGCCCTCGTGCCGGTCCAGCCACTCCACCGCGTCGAGGACAGCGTGGTGTTCGACGGCACTGGAGATCACCCGACGCCGCCCCGCGTCGGCGTCCCGGCGCGCCCAGAAGATGCCCTTCACCGCGAGGTTGTCGCTCTCGGTGCCGCCACCGGTGAAGATCACCTCGGACGGACGGGCACCCAGCGCGGCGGCCACCCGCTCCCGCGACTCCTCCACCCGGCGACGGGCGCGCCGACCGGACGCGTGCAGGCTAGACGCGTTGCCGACCTCGCGGGCGGTCGCGACGTACGCCTCCAGTGCCTCGTCGAGCATCGGAGTGGTCGCGGCATGATCCAGGTAAGCCATCACGGTTCAGCCTAACGACCACTCCGGTGCCGACCGCAGGCCGGATTGCCTGGCGGGACGTCAGACCGGTGACGCGGTCACGACGATGTTGTCCCGGTAGCGACGCGCCTCGGCGTCGAACGGACCGCCACAGGTGATCAACGTCAGGCGGGGGCGCCCGTCCCGGGCGAAGTAGCGCTCCAGCGGGATCTTCGTCTTGTCGTACTCCTCGCGGGCCACCACCCGGTAGGTCCGCTCGGTCCCGTCGTCGCCGGTGGCCGTCACGGTGTCGCCAGGTGCGAGTTCACGCAGCCGGTAGAAGGCGCCCCGGCCCTGCTCGGCGCTGTCCACGTGCCCGGCGATCACCACCGATCCGGAGTCGGTCTCCAGCCCGGGACCGTAGCGGTACCAGCCGATCTGGTCGACGCTCGGCGGCACGTCGAACTCCTTGGTGCGCTCGTTCACACCGACCGGGCCGACCCGCGCGGTGACCCCGATCGAGGGGATTCGCAGCCGGACCGGGCGTACCGTATCGGTGTCTTCGGGCAGCGCGCCCGGGACCACCGCCACTGCGGGTCCGGCTGTCGACGGCGTGGGGCTGGCCAACGCGGCGGCCTGCTCGGCGCCGACGTCGCCCGCCGGTCTGGACACCACGGCCACCACGGCCGCGACAGCGAGCGCGGCGGCGCCGGCGGCCACAGCCGCCAGCGCCCCACGGTTGACGACGGTCACCGGCGACCCGACCGGACGACAGCCGCCCGCGCCCCACCCGCGACCAGCAGCAGGATCCCGGTGCCCGCCAGGGCGTACCACCAGGTGCCGAGACCGGTGTCGGCCTGACCGCCGGTGCCGCTCGGCACGCCGGACGGCGCCGAGTGCAGACCCTCGATGGTCTGCGCCACCACTGCCAGGTTCTCCGCCTCGGCCGAGCCGATGGCGTAGACGATCGTCGCCGTGCCCTCAGCCAGGTTGAGGTCGGCCGGACCGATCACCACGGTGTCGGTGCCGGCGAGCACCACGTCCGCCGAGACGCTGCCGGCGTCCACGTCGCCCTTGGCCTCGTTCGGGTTGGTCAGGCCCTCGAAGACCGGGCTGCCGCCGGCCCGCACGTCCACCGCCGGCGCGGCGGCGGTGTGCCGCACGATCAGCCGGGCCTTGCCGGCGTCCACCTTCGCGGTGTCGTTGACGAAGGGGGTGATCGTGGGTTCACCGTCGGCGTCGAGGTGGGCGGCGATGCTGATGTTCGCCCCGCCGGGGACCTCGGCGTCGTCGGCGGTGAGGATGGCCTGCCCGATCGGCTCGCCCGGCTTGGTCAGGGCGATGTCGTACTGCCCCTCCGGCAGGTCGAGCGGTCCCGCCACGTCACCGGGCTCGAAGTTCTCCAGGGTCTTCTCGCCGTTGACGTAGACGTCGACAGGGGTGTCCGGGATGCCGTGCACGACGGAGACCTTCGAGTCGGCGGCGTACGCCGGGGTGGCCGTCGCGATGCCGGCGCCGACGAAGGTCAGCGCGGCGACCGCGCCACCCGCGGCGACGCGGCGAAGGTACGCGAACTGCATGTCTGCCTCCTGGTGGTTCATGCCATTTCGTCAGGCTTGCTGTGCACCCCGAGTTACGCCGGCTCGTCGCCGCCCGGATGCGGGCCGGAGCGACTTTCTTTTTCCTGCCGCAACCGCATCCGCCGGGCACCACCCGGACGAAGAGAGGCCGAGGAGACGCTGGGCTGACAGAGGGGACGGCACCGGTGCGAGCTACAGTCGGGCATGCCCCCAACCAGGCGAACCGTCCCGTGACCGGGATCCGGCAGCAACCGGGCACACCCGAGGACGAGCTGGCCCGGCGGTTCCGCGCCGGCGACGAGCAGGCGCTGCGTGAGGCGTACGACCGTTACGGTCGGGCCGTTCTCCACCTGGCGACAAGCACGCTCGTGAACCGCAGCGACGCGGAGGACGTGACCCAGGCCACGTTCGTCGCCGCCTGGCTCGGCCGGGAGACCTTCGATCCGACGAAGGGCTCGCTTGTCGGCTGGCTGCTGGGTATCGGCCGACGCAAGGTCATCGATCGGCTCCGGTCCGCCGCGCGCGAGCACCGGGTGGTCGAGACCGTACGACAACTGCCCGATCCGGTGCCCGCCGGCAGTGACCCGGACACCGTGGTCGACCGGCTGGTGATCGCCGACGAGCTGGCGCGGCTGCCGGACGAGCAGCGGCGCATGCTGGAATTGGCCTTCTTCGACGACCTGACCCACCAGCAGATAGCGGCGGTGACCGGAGTGCCGCTGGGCACTGTGAAGAGTCACATCCGGCGAGGTATGGCAAGCCTGAAGCGCAGATGGGAGGTGGACGGTGCAGCACCTGGAGCACGACCGGCTGGTATTTCTGGCGCTCGGTGAGAGTGAGGTGGACACCTCCGACCGCACCCACCTCGACGCCTGCCCGCACTGCCGGGCCGAGTTGGAGAGCCTGCGCCATGTCGCCGGTCTCGGTGCCGCCACTCAGGGTCTGCGGGATCTGCCCGACCCGCCGGAGCACCTCTGGCAGGGCATCATGACCGAAATCACGGCGGCTAAGGAACTGCCCCGGCTCACCGCCGACCGGCACCGGCCGGACCCGGTCGAGCCGGCCGGCCCGGTCACCACCGACGCCCCGCCCGCACCGCGTCGGTCCCGGCGCGGACGCTGGTCCCGGCTTGCCACGACGGCGGTCACGGCGGTCGCCGCTGCCACCGTCGGGGTGGTCGGCACCGCCGCCGTGCTGCGCGACGGTACGCCCGCCGAGCCGACGGTGGTGGCAAGCGCTCCGCTGGCGGCGTACGGCTCGACCCCACCGGCCGCCCGGGGCGACGCCCGGGTGCTGGGCAGTGGCGAGTTGCACCTGCACGTGGCGAATCTCCCGGCCGTACCGGGGTACTACGAGGTGTGGCTCATCAACCCGCAGAGCATGGAGATGTTCTCGGTGGGTGTCCTCGGTGACGGCGCTGACGTGTTGTTGCCGCTGCCGCCGAACGTCGACCTGGGGCAGTACTCCGTCGTCGACGTCTCGGCCGAGGCGTTCGACAACAACACCGCCCACTCCGGTGACAGCTTGTTGAGGGGCTCCCTGACGGGCTGATCGGCGGGCCGGTTCAGCTCCCCGGCCCGCCGATCAGCTCCCTCGCACCAGAGAGACGCCACGGCCGCCGTCCGGATACCCGGACGGCGGCCGTGGCGCGTACTACTCACTTACGCTTGCGGATCTCCTCGGCGGCCTGCGGGACGATCTTGAACAGGTCGCCCACCACGCCGAAGTCGGCCAGCTCGAAGATCGGCGCCTCGCCGTCCTTGTTGACCGCGACGATGGTCTTCGAGGTCTGCATGCCGGCCCGGTGCTGGATCGCGCCGGAGATGCCCAGCGCGACGTAGAGCTGCGGGGAGACCGTTTTGCCGGTCTGGCCCACCTGGAACTGGTGCGGGTAGAAGCCGGAGTCGACAGCCGCCCGGGAGGCCCCGACGGCACCGCCGAGCAGGTCGGCCAACTCCTCGACGAGCTTGAAGTTGTCCGCGTTGCCGACGCCGCGACCACCGGAGACGACCACGCCGGCCTCGGTCAGCTCGGGACGGGAACCCTTCTGCTCGGCCACCCGGTCGACCACCCGGGCCAGCTTGTCGCTGTCGGTGGCGGTGACGGTGAGCTGCTCGACCGCGGGGGTGGCCGCGGCCGGCGTCGGGTTCACCGAGTTCGGCCGGACGGTGACCAGCGGCAGGCCCCGGGTGACCTTGGACTTGACGACTGTCGACCCGGCGAAGGCCACCTGGGTGGCGGTGCCGTCGGCGGCCAGGGCCACCACGTCGGTCAGGATGCCGTTGTCCAGCTTGACCGCCAGCCGGGCGGCGATCTCCTTGCCCTCCTGGGAGGAGGCGAGCAGCACGGCGGCCGGCTGCACCCGCTTGACCAGGTCGGCGACCACACTGGCCTTCGGCGCCACCAGGTAGCCGTCGATCTCGTCACCCTCGGCCGCGTAGATCTTCTCCGCGCCGTACTCGCCCAGTTTGCCCGCGAGAGCCTCGGCGGCACCGGTGCCGCCGAGCACCACCGCCGACGGAGTGCCCAGCTCACGGGCGAGGGTGAGCATCTCCAGGGTGACCTTCTTGACGCCGAACTCCGCTGTGGCTTCGACGACGACGAGAACCTCAGACATGTCCCACACCCCTCACACGAACTTCTCGGTGGCCAGGAACTCGACGAGCTGCGTGCCGCCGGAGCCCTCATCGGTGACCTTGACGCCACCCGAACGCGGCGGACGCTTGCTGTGCTCCACGACGGTGCTCGTCGCCCCGGCGAAGCCGACCTCGTCCGCGGCGACGCCCAGGTCGGTCAGGGCGAGCGTCTGCACCGGCTTCTTCTTGGCGGCCATGATGCCCTTGAACGACGGGTACCGGGGCTCGTTGATGGTGTCCCACACGGAGACGATGGCCGGGGTCGAGGCGGTGACCACCTCGTAGCCCTCCTCCGTCTGCCGTTCCACGGTCAGCGTGGCCCCGTCGACGGTGAGCTTGCGCGCACCGGTGAGGGCCGCGATGCCCAGCCGCTCGGCGAGCATGTGCGGCATCACCTGCACCCGTCCGTCGGTCGACTCCGAGCCACAGAGCACCAGGTCGGCGTTGAGCTGCCCGAGCGCGGCGGCGAGCACCTTCGAGGTGGCGACGGCGCAGGAACCGTGCAGGGCGTCGTCCACCACGTGCACCGCCTTGTCCGGGCCCATCGAGAGCGCCTTGCGGATCGACTCGGTGGCCCGGTCCGGACCCATGGTCAGGATCGTCACCTCGCCGCCGTGCGCCTCCTTGATCTTCAACGCCTCCTCGATGGCGTACTCGTCCATCTCGTTGATGACGTTGTTCGCCGAACCGCGGTCGACAGTGTTGTCGTCAGTACGCAGGTTGCGGTCCGCGCCCGAATCAGGCACCTGCTTGACGAGTACGACGATGTTCATCGCGCTTCGACGACCCTCCTGCTGTGGTTATGTGATCTTTTCGCCCGGATCTGGGCGCAGCCTCGCGCGTGCGGTGCCGTCCGGTCAACCATGGGCTGTTGTGCGGTTGCCCACGGCGCCCATGTTACCTGTCAGTAGCATCGACGCCCAGCACGCCCCTGATCCGTTCGATGACAGCGGCCTCGGCCGGGCTGACACCGTCGTGGGCACGGGCCGTACGGTCGGCCGCCGCCAGCACCACGGCGCGGTAGACCGAGACGTCCTGAGGGACCTTCTCGGTCAGGATCTCGACACCCCGCCGCAGCGCCGGCAGCACCACCGACTCCACCTCCAGCGCCGAGTCGCGCGGCAGTTTCGGCAGCGGCCCGCTCGTCAACGCCTCCTTCACCACGCCACTGGCGTCGGCCATCGCCCCGGAGGCGGCGAAGCTCTCGCGAAACAGCGCGAGCACCCCCGGGTCGGCGTTCGAGACCATGAACACCGCACCGAAGGCGCCCGTCTTCAGGGTCATTTTCTCGTCGTCCGTCAGCCGCTGGCCCATGATCACGGAGTGTAGACGTAGGGCGTGGTGGTGGTGACCGGGACGAGCCCGAGCCGCTCCAGCACCGGCCGGCTCTCGTCCGACGCGTCGACCTGGACCAACGTCCGACCACGCGGCCCGGCCAGTCGGGCCCGGTAGGAGACCAACGCGCGGTAGATGCCCTTACGCCGCCACTGCGGCAGGGTCGAGCCGCCCCAGAGGGTGGCGAACGTGCTGTCGGTCGGGTAGCGCACCCACCCGGCGCTCACCATCGTCTCCCCCGCCTCGGCCACCACGACGGTGATCGACTGCGGATCGGCGGTGATCTCCCGGTCCAGCGCGTCGGCCAGCCCGGACAGGTCACGTCCCCACACCTGGGTCTTCAGCGCCGCGATCCGGTCCAGGTCCGCGCGCCCGGTCACCTCACGCAGGCGTACGCCCTCGGGGACGACAGGCAGTGCGGAGGCCAGCGGGGCGACCGGGCCGACCACCACTGTCTCCTGCTCCTCCGGCACGAAGCCGGCGGCTCGCAGGCGCTGCGGCAGGTCGGCCGGCTGGTCGTGGCCGTGCAGCTTCCACTCGACCGGCTCGCCCCGCTCGCGGAACACCGCCACCTGCCGGGCGATCAGCTCGTCGAGGTCGGCTCCGGCCAGCCCGCCGAGGTCGCGGTAGGTCACCATGCCCCGCTGATCCAGGCCCAGCACCCGGAACAACGGACCGTCGGACTCCACCACCACGCCGTCGGGCACCGGGTCCGGCAGATCCGGCCGCAGTTGGTTGTCGTACGCCGCACGCAGGGTGGTCGCATCAAGATCCGTCATGCTCCCAAACTATTCCCGCTGGGCACCGGATAATCACACGCGTGTGGCAGATGATCAGGAACTGGTTCGATCCGCAGGAGTTGCGGTCGGTGGGCAACACCCCCGACTACCGCTTCTCCCTGGCCAACGAACGCACGTTCCTGGCCTGGCTGCGTACCGGCCTGGCGTTGATCGCCGGGGGGCTCGCCGCCGCGCAGTTCCTGCCGACCCTGTCCCTGGTCCACCTGCGCGAGGCGATCGCCGTGGTGCTGCTGCTGCTCGGCGGCGTGGTCGCCATCCGGGCCGTCGACCACTGGGCACGTACCGAACGGGCCATCCGGCTCGGCGAGGAACTGCCTGCCTCCCGCTTTCCGGCCGTCCTCGCCCTGGTCGTCGGCCTCGGCGCGTTGTCGCTGGTGGTGGCGGTGCTGGCGGGTGCGATAAACGGATGACCACGCTCCGCGACCCGGGTCTGCAACGCGAACGCACCAGGCTTGCCTGGCGGCGCACCCTGCTCACGCTGACGGTGGTGACAATGCTTGCGGTACGACTCGCGCTCACCGGGGGGCGGGGCGGGGCGAGGCCGGCGGCGTTGGCCATCATCGGCTGGGGCACGGTCGTCACGCTCTGTTGGCGGCGGGCCACCGGCAGCGGGGTGTCCCGCGCCGGCGGCCGACACCTCGCCCTGGTAGGGCTGGCCGCCGCCGGATTCGCGGTCCTCGGAGCGCTGCTGGTGCTGCGCGGGCTGTGACCGCTGTGCAAGGTAGGTAATGATGGTTACATGGCCCGGCTGTACATCCTCCTCTTCCTGGTGCAGGTCGTCCTCGCCGTCTGTGCCCTGATCAGTTGCCTCTCCGCCGAGGAGGACGGCATCCGCCACCTTCCCCGGATCGCCTGGTTGCTGATCATCCTCTTCTTCCCGCTGGTCGGCTCGATCGCCTGGTTCGTCGCCGGGCGGGAGCGCAAGGCCGTCGGCGGGTCGACGTCCTGGGCTCCGGGCGCGCGCCCGGCCGAGCGTCCCCGGCCGCTCGCCCCGGACGACGACCCGGAGTTCCTCCGCTCGATCGAGGAGCGCTCGCGCCAGGAGGACCAGGAACTCTTCCGCCGCTGGGAGGAGGACCTGCGCAAGCGCGAGGACGACCTGCGCAAGCGCGAGGGTGAGCCGCCGCGCGAGGAACCCCGCCCCGAGGTGTGACGGCCGGGGCGGGGGGCGCCCCGGTCAGGCCAGGTTCGAGGAACGGGGGTACGCGTCGGCCGGATCGGTGAGCACGTTCACCAGGTACGGCACCCCGGCGTCGAAGGCCCGTTGCAGGGCCGGACCCAGCTCGGTGGCCTTGGCGACCGTCTCGCCCGCACCGCCGAGCGCGCCGACCACCCGGTCGTACCGCAGCTCGGGCTGAAGGTCGGCGGCCACGTCGTAGCCGTACATGGCCCGCATCGGGTGCTTCTCCAGCCCCCAGATGCCGTTGTTGCCGACCACGATGACCACCGGCAGCTTCTGCCGGACCAGTGACTCCACGTCCATCAGCGAGAAGCCGGCCGCGCCGTCGCCCATGAGTACGCAGACCTGCCGGTCCGGGTGGGTGACCCGGGCACCCATCGCGTAGCCCATGCCGGTGCCGAGGCAGCCGTAGGGGCCGGGGTCGAGCCAGGTGCCGGGCTGGGCCGGCTCCAGGTAACGCCCGGCGTAGGAGACGAAGTCGCCGCCGTCGCCGATGGTGACCGCGTCGCGGGCGAGCACCTTGCGCAGTTCGCCGTAGATCCGGGCCGGGCGGATCGGGTCGGTCTCGGCGGCCATCTCCTCGGCGTCGCGTGCCTTCGCGGCGTCCTCCGCGGTCCGCAACTGGGCGACCCAGTCGTCGTGGTCGACCCGGTCGCCGGGGTGATCGGCCAGGGCGGTGAGGATGCCGCGCAGGTCACCGGCGGGGGCGGCGGCGGGTTGTACGTGGCCGGCACGCTGGCTGGGCGCGTCGACGATGTGCACCACCTGCGCCTCGCCGAAGTCGCCGAAGGAGAGCCGGAAGTCCAGCGGGGTGCCGATCACCACCACCACGTCGGCGTTGGACAGGGCCACCCGGCGTGCCTTGGCGAAGGCCAGCGGATGCTCCGGCGGCAGGGCGCCCCGGCCCATGCCGTTTGTGAAGACCGGCACGGTGAGCGCCTCGGCGGCGGCGCGCAGCTCGTCCACCGCGTCGCCGGTCCAGACGTCCGATCCGGCGATGATCACCGGACGGGCCGCCCCCGCGATCAGGCGGGCGGCGCTGGCCACCTCGTCAGGGTCGGCTTCGAGCGGGCTGAGCTGCGGGCCGGCCGGAAGCTCCGCGTCGCCGACCGAGAAGATCGCCTCCAGCGGGAAGTCCAGGAACACCGGACCCCGGTGCGGGGTGAGCGCGGTGGTCAGCGCGGCGGCCACCGCCCGGGGGATGTCGTCCGCGCTGAACACCGTCTCCGCGTGCTTGGTGACCGGGGCGACGAGCGGGAGATGGTCCATCTCCTGGAGGCTGCCCGAGCCCCAGCGGAACTGAGGTGCCCGACCGCCGAGCACCAGCACCGGCGAGGCGTTGAAGAAGGCGCTGGTGAGCCCGGAGATGCCGTTTGTCACGCCGGGGCCGGCGGTGAGTGCGGCCAGCCCGGGTCGGCGCTGGAGCTTCGCCACCGCCTCGGCGGCGAAGACGGCGGACTGCTCGTGCCGCACGTCGTAGATCGGGAAGTCGGTCTTGTGCGCGGCGTCGTAGAGCGGGAACACGTGCCCACCGGAGAGGGTGAACATCTCCCGCACCCCGTACGCACGCAGCGCCGCGAGGGCGAGTTCCCCACCGTGGCCTTCGATCCGCTCCGTCATTCCCGCTCCTTCTCGTCGCCTGACCGGAGTCACACGCTACTGGCCGGTAGAAGGAATGTGAACCGTTCTCGCGCGCTCAGCGGCCGGTGAAGTCCGGCTTCCGCTTCGCCACGAAGGCCGCCATTCCCTCGCGCCGGTCGTCGGTGGCGAACAGCGCCGCGAAGAGCTGGCTCTCCCAAGCCAGACCCGAGGACAGGTCCATGTCCAGACCGCCGTCGACGGCGAGCTTGGCCGCCCGCAGCGCCTGCACCGGCCCGTCGAGATACGGCCGGACCATCGCCACCGCTGTGTCGTAGACCTCGACCGCCGGAGCGATCCGGTCGGCCAGGCCGATCCGCAGCGCCTCCTGCGCGTCCACCATCCGGCCCGACATGATCAGGTCCTTGGCGCGGGCCGGGCCGACCAGCCGGGCCAACCGCTGGGTGCCGCCGGCGCCGGGGATGATGCCGAGCTTGATCTCGGGCTGGCCGAGCTTGGCGTCCTCGGCCACCACCCGCCAGTCGCAGGCCAACGCCAGCTCGCAACCGCCGCCGAGGGCGTAGCCGGTGATCGCGGCCACGACGGGCTTGGGGATCCGGGCGATCGCGCCGAGTGCGCTGGACAGGTCGGCGGCCCGCTCCGCCATGTCCACGTAGGACATGCCCGCCATCTCCTTGATGTCCGCGCCGGCAGCGAAGACCTTCTCCCCGCCGTACACGATGACCGCGCGGATGCCGGCGTCGGCGGTGGCGGCGGTCGCGGCGGCGCGCAACTCCTCCTGCACCTGGGTGTTGAGGGCGTTCATCGGTGGCCGCTCCAGCCGGATGGTGCCGATGCCGTCCCGGGTCTCCAGCCGCACGAACTCGCCCACGCTGAGCCTCACTTCCTCGTCGAAGTCGCGTGCCAACCTTACGACCCGGCTCGTTGGGGTAAGTAGTGTGGTGCCAGCCCCGTCAGTCGGGAGTCGCACGATGAAGCCTGGTCAGCCTGAGCCGCGCGGCGGCCGAGCCGGGATGCCGGCGGCCCACCCGCGAGTGGCGCACGGGCCGGTCGACAGGCGTCCCGTGGTCACCTACTACGACGACCGGCTGGTGCGGGTCACCTCGGCCGCGGTGACAGTCGAGGGCCGGGTCTACCCGCTGGCCGAGATCACCGAGATCTGGCACCAGCACGGCACCCTCTCCTGGCGGGTGCTGGCCGGGCGGGGCGCCATCGGCGCCGCGCTCGTCGCCCCGCTCGTCGCCGCCGCCGCCGGAGTGGCGCTGGCCGTCTGGCTGGACCGCTCGGCCACCATCACGATCGCGGTCATCGGGGCTTCGGTGCTTGTCGGGCTGGCCGTCGGGCCGGTCGCCGACTTCCTCTTCGAGCACCTTGACCGCTCCTACGCCCGGGGCAGCCGGCAGCGCGAGATCTGGCTCCGCTGGCGAGGTCGGCCCGTGCAACTGCTCCGCACTCCGGACGCGCTGCGTTTCGGGCAGATCTACCGCGCCGTGCAGCGGGCCATGGAGGCCGGCCGACCGATACCGCCCCGCCGACGCTGAGCGACCGCCCGGCTACGCGAAGTTGTCCGGGGGTGCTTAGGCTTAGTGATGGCGCTCTATTACCGGGACGACGCGGTGCAGGTGACCTCCGAGGCGATCCGGGCCGGCGGACACGTCATTCCGATCGCCGAGGTCACCTACGTCTGGCATGCCAAGGGCCGCACCACACTCGCCGTACGCGGTCGGGTGTTCGGTCGGGGCGTCCTGGTTCTGCTGCTGTCCCTGCCTCCGCTGGTGGCGCTCGTCTGTGTGCTCTCCCTGGCCTGGTCCGCGCAGGACCGGGGCGAGTGGCTGCCGGCGCTGATCGTGCTCGCCGCCTGTGTGATCGTCCCGCTCGCCCTGGTCCCGTTCCTGGAGATACCCCTCGGCTGGCTGGACCGCTCCTACGAACGCGGCAACCGGGTGCTGGAGCTGTGGGTGCAGTACCGGCGGCAGGAGGTGATGGTGCTGCGCACCCCGGACGCGCTGCGCTTCGGGCAGATCTACCGCGCGGTGCAGCGCGCCGTCGAGCAGCAGACCGATCATTGACCCGTCGTCCGGCGGCCCTGGCCCGCCCGGCGCACACTTGATCCCATGGCTCTCCCCCTTCCCCGGCCGACAGCTGTGCTCGGTCTCACCCGTTCCGCCCTCGACCAGGCCGCGTCCTTCGCCGCCATCCCGGCCCGCGCGTTCGCGGTGCTCGACGAGGTGGAGGCGCTGCTGGCAAGGATCAACGGGGTGGTTGACCGGGTCGAACAGACCCTGGACCGGACCGACCGCATGGTCACCGACGCCGAGGTGGCCGTCCGTGAGGTAGCGGTGATCAGTGCCGCCGCCACCGCCGCTGTGGACAACGCCACAGCCGTGGCCGGCGCTGCGGCGGTAGTGGTGGAGTCGGCCCGGTCGGTGGCCGGGCGGGCCGCCGAGACGGTGGGCACGGCGGCCGAGGCCGCCGCCACCGCGGCCGAGCTGTTGTCGGCGTACGAACCGGCGCTGCGCCGAGCCGCCCCGATGGCCAACCACTTCGTCGAGCAGCTCAGCCACGAGGAGCTGACCGCGGCGGTCCGGCTTGTCGACGAGCTGCCCAAGCTGCGCCAGCACCTCACCGCCGACGTCCTGCCGATCCTGGCCACCCTCGACCGGGTCGGCCCGGACCTGCACGACCTGCTCGACGTGACCCGGGACCTCAAGCTCGCGGTGGCGGGCATCCCCGGCCTGTCGATGCTGCGCAGACGGGGCGAGAAGCTCAACGACGACGCCGGCTGACCCCCGGGGTGACGGCGTTCCGCCCCCGACGGTCAGCAGTCGCAGGCGGCGGAGGCGCGTGGGGCGGTCAGGTCGTCCACCGGGCGGTGGGTGACTCCGCTGGCGGTCACCACGGGCAGCCCTTCCCGGACCCAGTACTCGTAGCCGCCGCGCATCTCCTTCACCGGGTGGCCGAGCCGGGCGAACTCCAACGCCGCCCGGGTGGCGCCGTCACAGCCCGGCCCCCAGCAGTAGGTGACCACCCGCGCGCCGGACGGCACCGTCCCGGCGGCCCGCGTGCCGATCAGGGCGGTGGGCAGGTGCACGGCACCGGGCAGGTGGCCCTGTGCCCAGGCCGCGTCGCCGCGCGAGTCCACCACGACGAGATCGGGCACCACGGCGGTGAGGTCGGCGTGCACGTCGGCCACGTCGGTCTCGAAGCTCAGCCGGGCGAGGAAATGGGCGACAGCGGCCGGCGGGTCGGCGGCCGGTACGGCGAATGCTCGGGTCATGTCCCCGATCGTCGGCCCGAGCCGGCCGGTGGACGAGTGGCGGTGACGCCGTACTCCGCTAACATCCCGCCATGGACCCGGTCGGCCGCAGCGTGGCCGTGCTCGCGTACCCCGGGATGTCGGGTTTCGAGACCGGGATCGTCACGGAGGTCTTCGGGCTGCCCCGACCGGAGCTCGACGTGCCCTGGTACGACCTGCGGCTCTGTGCCGAGCGCCCCGGCCCCGTACCGCTGCTCGGCGGTGCCAGCCTGCACAGCCCGTACGGACTCGACGTGCTGGCCGCCGCCGCGACGGTAATCGTTCCCGGGGTGCCCGACGTGCACGGCACACCGTCGCCCGGTCTGGTCGCCGCCCTGCGCCGGGCACACCGGGCCGGGGCGCGCCTGCTCTCCATCTGTTCGGGTGCCTTCGCCCTGGCCGGTGCCGGGCTGCTCGACGGCCGGCGGGCCACCACCCACTGGCGGTACGCGGACCTGCTGGCCCGCCGGTACCCCCGGGTCACGGTGGACGCCGATGTGCTGTACCTCGACGACGGCGACATCCTCACCAGCGCCGGCAGCGCCGCCGGGCTCGACCTGTGCGTGCACGTGGTACGACGTGACCACGGCGCGGTCGTGGCCAACGCGGTGGCCCGCCGGCTGGTGATCCCGCCGCATCGCGACGGCGGTCAGGCGCAGTTCATCGAGGCGCCGGTGGCTGTCGGCCCGGACGACGACCGGATCGCCGGCAGCATCGCCTGGGCGCTGGCCCACCTGGCGGAGCCGCTCACGGTGGCCCGGCTGGCCCGGCAGGCCCACATGTCGCCCCGCACCTACCTGCGGCACTTCGCGAAGGCCACCGGCACCAGCCCCATCAGGTGGCTCGTCGAGCAACGGATCCGGGCCAGCCTGGCGCTGCTGGAGACCACCGACGCGCCGATCGGGCAGATCGCGACGGCAGTCGGTTTCGACGCCCAGGTGACCTACCGGCACCACTTCACCCGGGCGATGCGGACCTCACCGTCGGCCTACCGTCGCGCGTTCCGGACCGGCGCCGACGCCCCTGCGGGTGGGCGGCGGGTGGGCCGGCCCCGCCCGGCCGAGCGAGGTCAGGGCGCGGGTACGTAGAGCTTGTCGATCTCGACCCGCTGCGGCAGCGAGACGCTCGCCCCCAGACGCCGGACGCAGGCGGCACCGGCGGCCGAGGCCCAACGGACCGCGTCCACCAGGTCACGCCCCTCGCCCCAGGCCACCGCCAGCGCACCGGTGAAGGCGTCCCCGGCAGCCGTCGAGTCGACAGTGTCCACAGTGAGCGCCGGTACGTGCACCGCCGCGCCGTCCCGGTCGCCGTACCAGGCACCCTCCGCGCCGAGCGTCAGCACCGCCCGGGGCACCAGGTCGAGCAGCGCACCCGGCTCCTCCCGACCCCGTCCGGTGTACGCCTGCGCCTCGTTCTCGTTGACCACGAGCAGGTCCACGGCGGCGAGCAGGTCCGGCGGGAGCGGGACGGCCGGCGCCGCGTTGAGCACCACCCGGGTGCCGGCGGCCCGGGCCGCCACCGCCGCGGCGGTCACCGTCTCCACCGGAATCTCCAGCTGCGCGACCAGGACGTCGGCGTCGCGCACGGCGGCGAGTTCGGCCTCGGTCAGCTCGGTGAACGAGGTGTTCGCCCCCGGGGTCACCAGGATCGCGTTCTCACCCGCCGCGTTGACCATGACCAGGGCCACCCCGGACGCGCCGTAGGTGGTACGCAGCTGGCTGGTATCGACCCCGGCGGCGGTTATCCGGGCCCGCAGGGTCACCCCGAAGGCGTCCGAGCCGATCGCGCCGAGGAAGACGCTTACGGCACCGGCCCGCGCGGCGGCGATGGCCTGGTTGGCTCCCTTGCCGCCGGGCACGGTGACGAAGTCGGTGCCGAGCCGGGTCTCCCCCGGCCGGGGCAGCGCCTCGGCGGTGGCGACCAGGTCCATGTTCGCGCTGCCCACCACCACGACGCGGGTCTGTCGCACGGCCACCTCCCGGGATCGCGCGGGCGTCGCCTCAGGCGGCGCGGGCGGTGTAGCGGTCGCCGTTGCGCTCGACGAGCAGCGGCAGCCCGAAGGTCTTGGTGAGGTTGTCGGCGGTGAGCGTGTCGTGCAGCAGGCCCTGCGCCATCACGGCACCGTCGCGCAGCAGCAGCGCATGGGTGAAGCCGGGCGGAATCTCCTCGACGTGGTGGGTGACGAGCACCAACGCCGGGGCGTCCGGGTCCTGCGCCAGGTTGGCGAGGCGGGCGACCAGATCCTCCCGGCCGCCCAGGTCCAGACCGGCCGCCGGCTCGTCGAGCAGCAGCAGCTCCGGGTCGGTCATCAGGGCCCGGGCGATCTGCGTCCGCTTGCGTTCCCCCTCCGACAGGGTGCCGTACGCCCGGTCGGCCAACCCGCTGACCCCGAGCTGGTCCAGCAGCGCCCGGGCGCGGGCCTCGTCGGCCGGGTCGTAGCTCTCCCGCCACCTGCCGACCACCGACCAGGCGGCGGTCATCACCACGTCGACGACCCGCTCCTGGGCGGGCAGCCGCTCGGCGAGCGCGGCGGTGGACAGGCCGATCCGGGTGCGCAGCTCCATGACGTCGGTGCGGCCGATCCGCTCGCCCAGCACGTGCGCGGTGCCGGTGGTCGGGTGCAGTCGCCCCGACGCGAGGTTGAGCAGGGTGGTCTTGCCGGCCCCGTTGGGCCCCAGCACCACCCAACGTTCGTCCAGCTCCACCCGCCAGTCGACGTCGTGCAGCAGGGCGGTGCCGGACCGGCGTACGGCGACGCCGTCGAGGCTGACCACCAGATCCGCGTCCACGGGCGAGGGGGCGGGTGCGGCGCCGGCGGCGCCAGGGATCAGGTCACCAGTCACCAGCCCATCCAACCACGCACCGCCGAGGTGCCCCCATGGGCGGGCGCTGCCGCCGTAGGGTGAGGCGCCGTGTCGTTGCTCACCCCGCCCGGAGGACCGCCCATGACCAGTGGGGTCATCGAGATCGAGGGTCTCCGCAAGACCTTCCACAGCCTGCGCCGCGGGCGACGGGTCGCGGTCGACGGTTTCGACCTGCTGGTCGAGGCCGGCCAAGTGCACGGCTTCCTCGGGCCGAACGGTTCGGGCAAGACCACCACACTGCGCGCCCTGCTCGGGCTGGTCCGCGCCGACGACGGACGGATGCGCGTGCTCGGGGCCAACGCGCCGGAACAGTTGCCCCAGGTCGCCGGCCGGGTCGGTGCGATCGTGGAGAGTCCGCAGTTCTACGGCAACTTCACCGGCTACCGGACGCTGCGGCTGCTCGCCCTCGCCGGCGGCGTACCAGTCGCCCGGGTCGACGAGGTGCTGGCGCAGGTCGGGCTGGCCGACCGGGGCGACGAGCGGGTCAAGGGCTACTCGCTGGGCATGAAGCAACGCCTGGCGGTGGCCTCGGCGCTGCTCAAGCGACCCGAGCTGCTGATCCTGGACGAGCCGGCGAACGGGCTCGACCCGGCGGGCATCCGGGAGATGCGGGATCTCGTCCGGTCGCTGGCGGCGAACGGTGTGACGGTACTGATCTCCAGCCACATCCTGGCCGAGATCCAGTTGATCTGCGACCACGTCACGATCATTTCGCGGGGCCGGCGGGTGACGGCAGGTCCGGTGGTGGAGGTGCTCGCCGGGTTCGACCACAACGAGCACCTGGTCCGGGTCGACGACCTGGACCGGGCCGAGGAGTTGCTGCTGGCCGCCGGGCTGACGGTCACCGGGCATGCCGACCACCTGGTGGTCAGCGGGGTGCCGGACCCGACAACGGTCAGCCGGACGCTCGGTGAGCAGGGTGTCTGGGTTCGCGAGCTGACGCCGCTGCGGCCGGATCTGGAAAGCGTCTTCCTGGAGCTGACGGGCACCCCGGCGCACCCCGGAGTTCCCCGGCAGGTCGACGGCTCCACACCGCCGGGCCAACCGACCACCGACCAGGAGATCGACCTCGGGATGCGGGGAGTGGACGCGTGAACCTGATCCGTGCCGAGGTGGAGCGGCTCAGCGCTCGCCGCTTCGTACAGCTGATGATCGTGCTGCTGATGCTGGCCTTCGGGGTGACCGCCGCGACCACCCTGGCCGGCTCGCACCAGCCCACCGCCGTCGAGCTGGCCGCGGCGCAGCGGCAGGCCACCGCGAACATCCGCGGCATGGAGCTGGAGCACGCGCGGTGCCTGGCCCGGGAGCGGGGCGAGCCGTTCCGCGACGACCCGGGTCTCTACCTGCCGTCGGACTGCTCCGAACTGGATCCGGCGCTACAGGACCGGCTACCGGTGGCGGCCGACTACCTGACCGGGGTGTTCACCTTCACCCGGCAGGCCGAGCCGCTGCTCTACTTCCTGGTCGCGTACCTGGTGCTCTTCGGGTTCCTGGTCGGCGCCTCGTACATCGGCGCCGACCTGAACTCCGGCGGAGTGGTCAACCTGCTGCTGTGGCGACCGCGCCGGCTGACGGTGCTCGGCACCAAACTCGGCACGCTGCTCGGTACGGTGCTCACCGTCTCGGTGCTCGCCTCGCTGGCCTATCTGGTCACCTTCTGGGTGATCGCGCAGATCGCCGGCTATCCCGGCCCGACGAACGCGGCCTTCTGGGCCGAGTTGGGTGCGATCTGGGGTCGTGGGTTGACGCTCGTGCTGCTCGCGGCGGCGATCGGCTTCGCCATCGCGACGATGGGACGGCACACCGCGGCGGCCCTCGGCGCGGTGGCCGCGTACCTGGTGGTGTGGGAGCTGGGCGGGCGGATCGTGTTGCAGATCCTCGAGGTGGCCCGGCCCGACCAGCTCATGCTCGCCAGCTACGTCGGCGCGTGGCTGGCCGGGGAGGTCAGGTTCTGGGACAGCACCGCCTGCCGGACCGTCACGAGCGGCTACTGCGACGGCAGCTACACGCTGACCTGGCAACCCGCCCTGGTGGTGCTCCTGCTGCTCACCGCCGGCCTCGCCGCCTCCGCATTCGCCCTCTTCCGCCGCCGCGACCTGCTCTGACCCACCCCGCTCCCGAGGATCTGGGGTCAGGCGATCGTGGAGCCGAAGACCTCGTCGCGGACGGCGTCGAGGGCGGTGCGGAGGGCACCGTGCAGGATCGGCTCCTCGGTCAGGCCGGTGGGCACCACCCGGGGGCGCACCAGAGTGATCGCGGCGACCTCGTGCTGCACCCGCTCGGCCAGGGCCGCCCCGCCGGCCTGGCCCACCTCCCCGGCGAGCACCACGAGCGGCGGGTCCAGCACCACGCAGGTGCTCGCCACGCCGAGGGCGAGCCGGCGGGCCACCTCGTCGAGCATCGGTCCCCCCGAGGTGCCGTCGGCGATGGCGGCCCGGACCGCGTCGGCGGCGGCACCGTCCGGGTAGCCGTGTTCCCGGGCCAGGGCACGGATCGCGTCGGCGCCGGCCAACTGCTGGAAGGCCGGCTTCGCCCGGCGCGAGACGTCGCGCGGGATGGGTGCGCCCGGCACCGGCAGGTAGCCGATCTCACCTGCGGCACCGCTGCTGCCGTGATGCAACCGACCGCCCAGCACGATCGCCAGACCGACGCCAGCGCCCACCCAGACCAGGACGAAGTCCGACAGGCCCTGGGCCGAGCCGGACTGCGCCTCGGCCACCGCGGCGAGGTTCACGTCGTTCTCGAAGACGACAGGGGTGTCCAGGTCGTCGCGGAGCGCGGCGAGCAGCCCGCGGTGCCAGCGGGGCAGGTTGTACGCGAAGGTGATGTCCCCGGTGCCCGGGTCGACCAGACCGGGGGTGCCGAGCACGATCCGGCGTACGCTCGACAGCTGCGCTCCGGCGCTGCCGGCCACCCGGACGACCGCGTTGTGCACCACGCCCACCGGGTCGTCGGTGTCCTGGGTGGACTGCTCGACCCGGCCGATGACGGCACCCGTGATGTCGGCGCAGGCGGCCACCACCCGCTCCGGGCCCACGTCCACGCCGACCACATGGGCGCTGCCGGGCCGTACGGCGTAGAGCTGGGCGTTCGGCCCCCGACCGCCGGCCTGCTCGCCGACCCGGGCGACAAGCCCACGTTCCTCCAGCCGCTCCACCAGTTGCGAGGCGGTGACCTTGGACAGGCCGGTCAGCTCGCCGATCCGGGCCCGGGTCAGTGGCCCGCGCTCCAGCAGCAGTTCCAGCGCCGCACGGTCGTTGAGGGCCCGCAACAGACGTGGGGTGCCGGGCAGCCGGGTCGCGCTCATGCCATCTGTCCTCAAGTATTAGTAAACTTTGCTAACCTTTAAGCTTTTAAGTAACTGTAGACCGACAGGCGAACGGGTAAGCCGTAGCGTATCGGCCACGTGGGAACGCGACCCTCCACCGACCCGGTACGAGATCCTCGCCGGCCGGCATCGAGAGGAGAGAGTACGTGGGGCTGGATCCAGGACTGCGCCGACTGGCGCTCGGCACCCTGCTGGCCGCGTACCCGGGGCCGATCCCGCCGGACTGGGCAGTGGATCTGGTCGCCGACGGGCTCGCCGGGCACACCCTGTTCGGCAGCAACGTCCACCAGCCGGCGCAGGTGTCGGCCAGCACCACGGCGTTGCGCGCCGCCCGGCCCGACGTGCTCATCGCCATCGACGAGGAGGGCGGCGACGTGACCCGGCTGGCGCACGCCACAGGCAGCCCGTACCCGGGCAACGCCGCGCTCGGCACGGTCGGCGACCTGGCCCTCACCCGCCAGGTCTACCAGGCCATCGGTGCCGAACTGGCAAGCCTCGGCATCACCGTCGACCTCGCCCCGACCGTCGACGTCAACACCGCCGACGACAACCCGATCATCGGCACCCGGTCCTTCGGTGCCGACCCGGTGACCGTCGCCGCACACGCCGCCGCCGCGACCACCGGGCTCCAGGCCGCCGGGGTGGCGGCCTGCGCCAAGCACTTCCCGGGCCACGGGGCGACGGTGACCGACTCCCACCACGAACTGCCCACCGTGGACGTCACGCCCGACCTGTTGCGCCGCCGGGACCTGCCCCCGTTCGCCGCGGTGGTCGCCGCCGGGGCCAGGGCGGTGATGACCGCACACATCCGGGTACCCGCGCTGACCGGCGACGGGCCGGCCACGTTCAGCCGTACCGTGCTGGTGGACCTGCTGCGCCACGAGTACGGCTTCGACGGCGTGGTCGTCACCGACGCGCTGGAGATGAAGGGCGCGGCCCTGGCCGCCGGTGGTGTCGCCCCCGGCGCGGTACGCGCCCTGGCCGCCGGCGCCGACCTGCTCTGCGTCGGCGCCACTGTCGACGCCGACCTGGTCGAGCGGGTCGCCGCCGAGATCGTGACCGCACTCGGCGACGGCCGGCTGGAGCGGGCCCGCGTCGAACAGGCCGCCGGCCGCACCGCGGAACTCGCCGCCTGGACCCGGACCGCCGGCCGCGCCGCGGTCAGCCCCAGTGACCTGGGGTACGCGGCGGCCCGCCGAGCCGTGCGGGTGGAGGGTGTGCCGACCGGACTGGACCGGTCGCTCGTGGTGCACCTACACGCCACCTCCACGATCGCCGAGGGCCGGGTGCCGTGGGGACTCGGACCACACCTCAACGGCGCCGAACAGATCCGGGTGGTGGCCGCCGTCACCGACCCGGCCGACCTGCGCCGACGCGCCGGTGACCGCCCGATCGTCCTGGTCGGCCGCCACCTGCACCGGCTACCCGGCGGCCCGGAGCTGGCAACCGCGCTGGCCGCCACGCATCCGGTGGCCGTGGTGGAGATGGGCTGGCCGGCCACCTGGCGGCCGGACGGCGTGCGGGCCTTCGTCACCACCTACGGGGCGAGCCACGCCAACGGCCGCGCCGCTGCCGAGGTGCTCGGTCTGACCGGCTGACACCAGCCCATCTTGAACGCGTTCAATTTCTGCCGTACGCTGACGTCCATCAAGTTGAACGCGTTCAAGATGGGGCCTTAACATGGACATCAAGGTCTGGATGTACCTGGTCTACCTGGCAGTCAGCATCGGCCTGACCGTCTGGGTGGCGCGGGCGCTCACTCGCAACGGGCTGGTCTTCCTCGATGAGGTGTTCGCCGACGAGCGGCTGGCCCGGGCGGTGAACAACCTGCTCGTGGTCGGCTTCTACCTGCTCAACCTCGGCTACGTCACGGTGGCGATGCGGCACTCCGGGTCGGTCGGCTCGACGAGCGTCGCGATGGAGGAACTCTCGTTGAAGATCGGGCTGGTGCTGCTCGTGCTCGGCGCCCTGCACTTCTTCAACGTCTTCGCCCTGGGCCGGTACCGGCGGAACCGACTGCGCCAGCTCGCCACCCATCCGCCCCTGGCTCCGGTCGGTCGGCTCCCGATGCAGCACGCCTACCCGCCCGTGCCGCACGGCCCGCGCACCGGACCCGCACCCGGCCAAGGCAACCCACCGGCCGTACCCGGCCAGGGCAACCCACCCGCCGCGCCGGGCCAGGGAAACCCGCCGGCCGCGCCCACGCCGCCAGCCCGATGACAACGCCAGGTCGGGGCGGGTCGGAGGGACTGCCGGATGCCACCGCACACGGGGGCGGTGGCATCCGGCGCCTCACCGTCCTCTACGACGCGCACTGCCCACTGTGCCGGGCCGCACGCGGCTGGCTGGCGTCGCGGGCCCAGCTCGTACCGCTGGAGTTTGTGCCAGCCGGTTCGGTGACCGCCCGGCTGCGCTTCCCGGGCCTCGACCACGACGCGACTCTGCGCGATCTCACGGTGATCGCCGACACCGGCGAGGTGTACGCGGGCGACGGCGCCTGGTTCGCGTGCCTGTGGGCACTCGCCGACCACCGGGAGACAGCCCAACGCCTCGCCCGCCCGCACCTGCTGCCGCTGGCCCGGCGGGTGGTGGCCGCCGCCTCCGCGGTACGCGAACGGGTCCGTGAGCCGTCGTCGGAGCCGACCGGCGGCACGGCGGGATACGGTGACCGGAATGACCGACCAGACTGTGCCGACGACCGCTGCGGGTGAGGCGGCGACCGCCCGGGGCGAGCAGACGCGTCAGCTGATCCTGGAGACCGCGATGCGGTTGTTCCGCGAGCGTGGTTACGCCCGCACCACGATGCGCGCCATCGCGACGGAGGCCGGGGTGGCGGTCGGCAACGCCTACTACTACTTCCAGTCGAAGGAACACCTGATCCAGGAGTTCTACGCCCGGACGCAGACGGAGCACCGGGCGGCGGCACAGCCGGTGCTCGACCGCGAATCCGACTTCGCCGCCCGGCTGGCCGGAGTGCTGCACGCGGGCATCGACGTGCTGACGCCGTCGCACGAGTTCGCGGCAAGCTTCTTCAAGACCGCCGCGGAGCCCACCTCGCCGCTGAGCCCGTTCTCCGCGGAGTCCTCCGGGCCCCGGGAGGCATCCATCGACCTCTACGCCGAGGTGCTCACCGGCTCGACCGCCAAGGTCGACGCGGAACTGCGTCCGCAACTGCCCGAGCTGCTCTGGCTCGCCTACATGGGAGTGGTGCTCTTCTGGGTCTACGACCGCTCCCCGGGGCAGACCCGGACCCGGCGACTGATCGACGGCGCGGTGCCGCTTGTCGACCGGCTGGTGAAGCTGTCGCGGCTACGCGTGCTGCGGCCGGTGACCCAACAGGTCGTCAGCCTGATTCACACCCTGCGTCACTGACCGAAGCGGACCGAGCGACACGCTTATCCGCAGGTCAAGTCCACAATTGGACAGCAACGAGACAGTGGCGGCGGCTTGCCGAGCGGGTTCTCGATACGTAGCGTGATCGGCACTGGAGCTTCACGCGGACCTGGGGGGAGGCTGCGGACCGTGGATCCGGCCCGGGATCCACGGTCCGCGCCCTGCCGGTGAGCGGTCAGCTCGGGTAGACGCCGTAGGACCGCCAGCCACGGTCGGGGAAGCCGGCCGCCTCCGCGACCCGCGCCGAGGCGCCGTTGCGCCGGTCGTGCAGATAGGTGGGCACCGCACCGTCGTCGAGCACCCGACGGGCGGCCTGGGCCACCAGACGCCGGGCCAGGCCGCGCCCCCGGGCCGCCGGGACGGTGCCCACCGCCAACTCGTGTCCGTGCCGGTCATGCCGCTTGATCCCGACGCCGGCCAGGTAGCGGCCCCGGTGGTCGCGCACGATGAGCACCGACCTGTCGAACAGGCGCAGCCAGGAGGGCAGACCAGCGGTGGTGGGCGGTACCCATTCACCGACCTCCGGCAGCGCCGTCGGCGTCACACTCCACCGAAACACGTCGTCGTGCACCGCCCAGCCGGGATATCCGACAGCCGAGGGCAGGGCGCTCAGCAGACCATCCGGATGGCGCGCCAGGTCGCGCACGGCCGCCACCCGGTCGGGTGCCACGGAGAGCACGCCGCTGCCTCCGGCGTGAACCGCGATGGCAGGACGCGGCCGGCCGTCCCAGGCGGGTCCGGTGCGCCGCCCGGACCCGACCACGTGCAGGCCCGGGCCGGCCGGCCACTGTCCCAGCCAGGTCGCCAGGTGCAGGTGGAGCCGCCGGTCGAGCATCAACACCTCCGGGTCCGTCACCGCCGACGCCGCTCACCGTACGACGGCGCGGTGAGTTCGGCGGGTAGGTGGGGGTGATCCGGGGAACCTTAACGATCGATCGACCGTCATATCCATTTCCATACATGGACAACTTTCTTTGGAACGGTGGGGGTATGCCGAAACAGCCGCAGGACCGTTATCAGCAGGACACCGGGTGCGCCTGGCGCGGCCTCGGAGCCACAGGCCGGTTCCCGGCTCAGGCTCCGTACCAGGGTCACCGCACCCTTCCCGGCGCGCTCTCCTGGTGCGAGCTGAACAGCCTGCCGGCCGGTGCCGTACGTCACCACCTGAACCCCCAATGACGCACCAACTCGGCTGCGAACTTGGTGCGTCGATGCATGGGAGTTGAATGTACGATTCGGCACATGACACGCATCACCGTGGACGTCAACGACGAGTGGCTTGAGGCCGCCCGGGAGGTGCTCGGCACCGACACCAAGGTGGCGACCATCAACGCCGCCCTGCACGCCTTCGCCCTGCGCCGCCAGGCGCGGGAAATAGTCGCCGCGTTCGATCAGGTCGAGATGGACTTCACCGGCTCCGGCGAGGGGTGGCACTACGGCGGCGGCCGGGATCTCGGTCGACTCGTCGAGGATGCTCGTGACGTCGAGGCCGCGTGATGGCGGGAGCTGTCTACCTCGCCGACACCTCGGTCTTCGTGCTTCAGGGGAGGCACCCGGCCGTCCGACGCCGGTTCGAGACGCTGCTGGCCGAGGGGCGGCTGGCGGCCTGCCACATGGCCGCTCTCGAGTTTCTCAACAACGCTCCCCACCCGAAGGGATACGAGATCCTGTGGCAGGCATTGCGCGGCCACCGATGGATGGATGTGACGGCCGAGGCGATGGACCGTGCTCTCGCGGTGCACCGCATGCTCGCGGCGGACAGCCAGCACCGCAACTTCCGGCTACCCGATCTGGTGATCGCGGCGACCGCGGAGGTGCACGGCGCGACAGTGCTGCACTACGACGCCGACTACGACCGGATAGCCGCGATCACCGGTCAGCCGACCGAGTGGGTGGCGCGCCGAGGAAGTCTCTAGCGCGGCGAGCCAGCGCGCGCTTTCGCACACCTGTCGGGTAACGTCTGCTGGTCCTTCGACGGGTCACGACAGGAGCTGGCACATCCATGGGCAAGAAGACGATCCACGTCTCCGACTTCAGCGGCACGGTGCTGGGTGCCGACGACGAGGCCGTCCGCGTCGTCGTGCTGGAGCACCCTGACCTGGTGGCCGGGCCCGTGCAACTGGACGCCACCCCGGTGGAGGTGGAGAGCATCGACGACGCGGCGCTTGACGTGGCGGTGGTCGAGATCCACGACCGGCACGGCCACGGCGAGCCGCGGCGGGTGGTGCTGACCGCCAGCGAGTTCGACGCGATGGCCACCGACGTGCCGATGGCGCAGTTGCTGAAGACCGCGGAGCGGGTCCGCCCGCCGAAGACCCGCCGCGGCGCCGAGAAGATCGACTACGGCACCATCGAGCATGCGGGCCGGCCGCACCGGGGGCGGGTCACCGAGGAGGAGGGCCGGCTGGTGCGGGAACGACTCGACGAGGTGAACAAGCGCCTCGCCGACGCCGGGCTACGCCAGATCGACCCGGCCGATCCGGAGCACGCCGCCCGGTACGGCTTCCCCGTCGAGTCCTGATCGGCTACTCGAAAGTCCGCAGTTTGGCCAGGGCCGCCGCGATGTTCGCCTCGGTGGCGGCCTTGTCCACACCGAGGCCGGTGAGCACGCCCTCGCCGTTCTCCTGCTCCAGCAGGGCCAGCAGGATGTGCTCGGTGCCGATGTAGTTGTGCCCGAGCCGCAGCGCCTCACGGAAGGTCAGCTCCAGGGCCTTCTTGCCGGCGGCGTCGTACGGGATCAGGTCCGGGACCTTGTCCGAGGATGGCGGCAGCGCCGCCGTGGCGGCCTCGCGCACGGCTTCCACCGACACACCGCTGGCAGCCAACGCCCGGGCGGCGAGCGCCTCCGGCTCGGCCAGCAGGCCGAGCACCAGGTGCGCCGGGGAGATCTCGGCGTTACCGGCGGCCTTCGCCTCGTTCTGCGAGGCCATCACCACGTTGCGGGCGCGTGGGGTGAACCGCTGGAAGCCTTCCTGCGGATCCAACGCCGAGGCCACGAAGCGCTTCTGGGCGGCCTGCTTGCTCACCCCCATGCTGCGACCGATCTCGGTCCAGGACGCCCCGGAGCGGCGGGCCTGGTCCACGAAGTGGCCGATCAGGTGGTCGGCGACCTCACCGATGTGGTCGGCCACGATCACCGCGTCGGAGAGCTGGTCGAGCGCGTCGGAGTGAGCCTGCTTGATGGCCTGGATCAGATCGTCGAGTCGGACCGGGTTGTTCATCTGGACGGGTTCAGTCATGCGTCAACTCTAGGTTGACGATTCCCGTCCGTCAACCGGAGGTTGACGATCACCGTCGCGCCAGCGCCGGCCGATGATCGCTGTTAACAACCTTGACTAATCTTGTCGAAATCGACAGACTCGGATTTGGAGAGCGCTCTCCACCCCCGCCTCGCCAGCGCAGCCGTCCCTCCACCCCCGAGGAGATCCCATCGTGTACGCCATCTCCCGCAGCCTCCGGCGGGCAGCCGCCGCCCTGAGCGCGGCCCTCGTGGCCAGCGCACTCCTGCTACCCGTGCAGACCGCACCGGCCGCCGCCGCGATCGGCGGAATCACCTGGCAGGACGAGTTCAACTCGCCGGCCGGCACCCCCGTCGACCAGTCCAAGTGGCGCTTCGACATCGGCGGTCACGGCTGGGGCAACAACGAACGGCAGTACTACACGAACAGCACGAGCAACGCGGTGCACGACGGGCAGGGCAACCTGGTCATCACCGCCCGCCGGGAGAACCCGGCCAACTACCAGTGCCACTACGGTCGGTGTGAGTACACCTCGGCCCGGCTGCTGACCGCGGCCACCTTCAGTCAGGCGTACGGCCGGTTCGAGGCGCGCATCAAGATCCCCCGAGGTCAGGGCATCTGGCCGGCGTTCTGGATGCTCGGCAACGACTTCGGCAACGTCGGCTGGCCGGCCTCCGGCGAGATCGACATCATGGAGAACGTCGGGCGGGAACCGAACACCGTGCACGGCACCATCCACGGGCCGGGCTACTCCGGCGGTGGCGGGATCACCGGCAGCCGCACCATCGGGCAGCCGCTGGCGGACACCTTCCACACCTACCGGGTGGACTGGGAGCCGAACATCATCCGCTGGTACCTCGACGGATCGGAGTTCTTCCGGGTCGACCCGAGCCGACTCGGCGGCAACCGCTGGGTCTTCGACCACCCGTTCTTCATGATCCTCAACGTGGCGGTCGGCGGTAACTGGCCCGGCTACCCCGACGGCAGCACCCAGTTCCCGCAGCAGATGCTCGTCGACTACGTGCGGGTCTCCAGCTACGTCCCGGACGGCAACACCGGCACCACCCGGATCCGGGGGCAGCAGAGCGGCAGGTGTATCGACATTCCCAGCGCGAACCCGGTCGACGGAGCGCCGTTGCAGATCTGGGACTGCAACACCACTGCCGCCCAGGCCTGGACCTTCGCCGCCGACGGCACCATCCGGGCGATGGGCAAGTGCATGGACCCGGCCTGGGCCGGCACCGCCAACGGCACCGAGGTCAACCTGGTCACCTGCAACGGCAACCCGGCGCAACGGTTCACCCTCAACGCCGCCGGTGACCTGGTCAACCTCAACGCGAACCGCTGCGTCGACGTCCGCGACAACAACCCGAACAACGGCGGCCGGCTGCAACTGTGGGACTGCGCCGGCACGCCCAACCAGAAGTGGTCCCGAGCCTGACGTCACCCGCCACCAGACCCGGCTCGGCGCGGGAACCGGGCAGCGCCCGCAAGCACGTCGGGCGCTGCCCGCGGTGAGCCCGCCGGGCGTGCCGCGCGTAAGAGTCGGTGACAGGCGGGTAGTAACCCGTGCGGTCATCGATGTACGGGAGGCGACGTGGAGAACGCTCAGACGGCCGGCGGGCGGCGGTTGTGGTGGTGGCTCGGGGCGATCCTGCTGGTCGTGGTGGTCGTGGTGGTGGCCACCTGGACGTGGGTGACGGTCCGGGGTGACGGCCGCGACGGACACGTCGTCACCGGCGCCGCCGGCGACCTGCGGGAGGCCACCTTCGTGCTGCTCGACGGCGCCGACGTGGTCCGGATGGGCACCGCCGACCTCGGCGCGGACGCGTACCGGGTGTCCACCCCCCGCGACGCGAGCGTCCGGCCCGCGGTCTCGCTCACCGACGGGAGTCTGCTGACCAGCCTGCGCGGCACCGACCGGGACGGCCCGGCGGTGGTGGAGGTGGTGCTTGCCGAGTCGGTCCGCTGGCACGTCCGACTCAACGGCGGGGCCAAGGAGCAGCACCTCGACCTGCGCGGCGCGCGGGTCGGCGACGTCGAGTTCACCGCTGGCGCGAACCGGATCGAACTGACGCTGCCCGCACCGGAGGGGACGCAGCGGACAGTGCTCGGCGGCGGGGCGAGCCAGGTCGTCGTCCACCTGGCCGGGGACGCTCCCGTGCAGGTACGCGCCGGTGGCGGCGCCGGTTCGGTCACCGTCGACGGCACCACCCACTCGGGGGTGGCCGGCGGAACGACTTTCACCCCGCCAGCGTGGAACTCCGCGACGGACCGTTACGACATCGACGCCGCCGGCGGCGTCTCCTCCGTCACCGTCGACCGCACCGCCGCCGGCTGAGCATCCGCAGACGCGGCTTGCTCGTCGCCGCCGACCGGAGAGTCAGGCGTCGAACAACTGGTCCAGCTGATAGTGCAACAGGGCGATCGCAGCCTCCGCCCCGCGCATGTTCGCCATCACGCTGTCGGCCAGGCCGGTCGCCAGCGCCAGCAGGTTGCCCGCCTCGGCGCCGACGTCCCGGGCCGAGGAAAGCTCACCGGCCTGCTGCGCGTCGGCCAGCAGCGCACGGAGCACGTTTTCCAGCTCCCCGGAACCTCGGGTGTAGGAGAGCTCGGCCAGCGCCGGATCGGTCAGGGCCAGGGCGTGGTAGGCGGCGAAGACGGTGTACGAGGCGCGTTGCTGCTCGTCGACGGGGATGAGCTGCACCAACCAGGCGTACAGGCGGTCGCGGACACCGGCTGTCGCGCTGGCCTCCAGCCCGGCGTCGATCCGCCGGCCGACCGCCTCGGCCTGGTGTTGCAGCCCCGCGAAGAGCAGTTGCTCCTTGGTGTGGAAGTAGTACTGCACGGTGCTGACCGAGACGCCCGCCTCGGCCGCGACCGTCCGCATGCTCGCGGCGTGCAGACCTCGACTCGCCGCGATGCGCAGGAGCGCGGCGACGATCAGGGCCCGCCGTTCCTCGTGGTCGGCCAGCTTCGGCATGCGCCACATCACCCTTCCCGCTTTGATGGTACGACTGTACTGTACGGTCGTACTATCAAAACGCAGAGGGGAGGCCCGGTGACAGCCACCAGAGATCCCGGCGTCGGACGGTTCGTCAACGACCAGGCACGAGAGAGATTCCTCCAGGCGTACGACGTGGCGATGCGGTCCTGGCCGCAGCCCCGACAGGAGTTCGACGTCGAGACGAGCTTCGGGACCGTCCACGTGCACCGCCACGGTGCCGGGCCTGGCGCACCTGTGGTGCTGCTGCACGGTGCCCAGGGCAACTCCTCGAACTGGTATCCGCAGGTCGCCGCGCTCGGCGAGCACCACCCGGTCTACGCACTGGACACCATCGACGACCCGGGACGCAGCGTGCAACGGCGTCCGGTGGTGGGCTCGGCCGAGAGCGCCGCCTGGCTCGACGAGACGCTCGCCGCTCTCGACCTGAGCGACGTGCACCTGGTCGGGATGTCGTACGGCGGCTTCCTGGCGCTGGCCGTGGCCGTGCACCGACCCGACCGGTTGGCGTCGGTCACCCTGCTCGACCCGGGCGGCCTCCAGAAGGTCCCGGTCAAGTTCTACGCCAACGTCCTCGCGGGTGCCCTGGCCACGTTGGCGCCGCGCCGCACCCGGGCCTGGTTCGCCCACCGGCTGGCCAACCACGCGCTCATCGAGTCTGCCGAGCAACTGGCCCCCGTCATGATCGCCGCGCGGCACTGGCGGACCCGTCGTCCTGCCGCCCGCCGGTTCGACGACGACGAGCTGCGGGCGATCCGGGTACCGGTGCTGCTCCTGGTGGCCGAGCGCAGTTCGCTGCTACGACCACGGCAGGCGGTGGCCCGGGCCCGGGCGCTGATTCCGTCGGTGCGGGCGGAGCTCGTGCGCGGTGCCGGTCACGGTCTCTCGCTTGAGCGTCCCGAGCTGGTCAACAGGCGCGTCCTCGACTTCATCGCCGACCGCACGTCGGACGGCGCCGTCGGACGCGACAAGCCCGGCCGGTGACGGCGCAGGGCGGCGTCGGGCGACCCGCCCGGGCTCGTGCCGACGCCCGCCCGCCGTCCGGCAACCGGCCTCCGGATACGGTACGTCCGATCGCCCGCCGCTCAGCGGGAACGACTGCGGTGTACCGAGGCTGGAGGGGCCGGCGTGGCCATGCGACTGCACGTCGGGTGTGCGATGTGGACCCACCGGTCGTGGCAGGGCAGACTGCTCCCCCATCCCCTGTCGGCGCAGGAGCGGCTACGGCACTATGCCGGCTGGTGCGACGCGGTCGAGGGCAACACCACCTTCTACGCCACCCCGGCCCGCGAGACGGTCGCCTCCTGGGCGGAGCAGACCGACCCTGATTTCCGCTTCGTGGTCAAGCTGCCGAAGGTGGTCACCCACGAACGCCGCCTCACCGACGTGGACAGGCCGATGCGCGCCTTCCTCGACGCGATCGAGCCACTCGGCTCCCGGGCGTACGCCCTCTGGGTCCAGTTGCCCGGCTCCTTCGGCCCGGACGACGTACCCACGCTCGCCCGGTTTCTGCGCCGCCTGCCCGCCGCCCACCGACCCGCCGTGGAGGTGCGCGATCCGGCGTTCTTCACCGACCCCCGCGCGACCCGGCTGCTGGAGACGACGCTCGCCGAGACCGACGCCGAGTGGATCCCGTTCGACACCACCGTGTTCTTCGCCGAGCCGCCGACAAGCGACGCCGAGCGCGACGCGTGGACGAAGAAACCCAGGATGCCGCCACGTACGGTGGCACTCACCGACCGGCCGATCATCCGTTACCTCGGCCGCGACGATCCGGAGCGCACCGTCGAGGGCTGGCGGCAGTGGGTGGACCTGACCGTGGACTGGCTGCACCAGGGCCGGTCGCCCACCGTCTTCATCCACACCCCGGACAACGCCGACGCGCCGACCCTGGCCCGCCGGTTCCATGACGAGGTACGCGCCCGGGTACCCGGGTTGGCGCCGCTGCCCGACCCGATCCCGGTCGAGCCCACCACCCTCTTCTGACTGCAGGCCCGGTTGACGGCATCAGCGCGGCGCGTCCAGATGCTTGTCGAGGTTGACAGCGGTGCTGATCAACGACAGGTGGCTGAACGCCTGCGGGAAGTTGCCCACCTGCTCCCCGGTCGGGGCGATCTCCTCGGAGTACAGGCCCAGGCGGCTGCTGTAGGTGAACATCTTCTCCAGGGTGAGCTGTGCCTCGTCGAGCCGCCCCGAGGCGGCGAGCGCCTGCACGTACCAGAAGGAGCACATGCTGAAGGTGCCCTCGGCACCGGGCAGACCGTCCGGAGAGGCAGCCGGGTCGTAGCGGTAGACGAGGCTGTCGGAGACGAGCGCCTGGTCCATGGCGCGCAGCGTCGACTGCCACATCGGGTCCGCCGGCGAGACGAAAGCGACAGACGGCATCGCCAGCAGTGACGCGTCCAGGATGTCCGTGTCGTAGTGCTGCACGAACGCGCCCCGCTTCCGGTGAAAGCCCCGGCTCATGATCTGGTCGTAGATGGCGTCCCGGGCCTGCGTCCAGTGACCGGTGTCGGCGGGCCGTCCACGGCTTGCCGCCAGACGGATCGCGCGGTCGAGCGCTACCCAGCACATCAGTCGTCCGTAGGTGAAGTCCCGCCGGCCGGAACGGGTTTCCCAGATGCCGTCCTCCGGCTGGTCCCAGTGTTCGCAGAGCCAGTCCATCAGCCGAGCGGTGTGCTGCCACCCCTCGTGCGACACGAACAGCCCGTTGCGGTCGGCGAAGTGCAGCGAGTTGAGCGCCTCGCCGTAGATGTCGAGCTGAAGCTGGTCGGCCGCGCCGTTGCCCACCCTTACCGGCGCGGAGCCGCGGTATCCCTCCAGGTGGCCCAGCAGTTCCTCGGGCAGGTCGGGTGAGCCGTCGACCCGATACATGATCTGAAGCGGCCGGCCGGCGTCGTGTGCGTCCCGGATCCGGTTGTCGAGCCAGGCCAGGTACCGCCGGGCCTCCTCCCCGAAACCCAGCCGCAGCAGCGCGTGCACGGAGAAGGACGCGTCCCTGATCCAGGTGTACCGGTAGTCCCAGTTCCGGGTGCCACCTACCTGCTCCGGCAGGCCCGCGGTGGGCGCGGCGACCAGAGCGCCGGTGGGGGCGTACGTCATCAGCTTGAGGGTGATCGCCGACCGCTCGACCATCTCCCGCCAGCGTCCCCGGTACGAGGAGCGCCCCAGCCAGCGCCGCCAGAACTCACCGGTCCGGTCGTGCAGCTCGTTCACCTCCGCCAGGTCGATGGGACGCGGTGGGTGCGGACACGCCGTCTCCAGGACGACACCCCCGACGTCTCCCTCGCGGAGGAGGTACGTCGCGCGCACACCCGCCTCGTCGCGCCGGATGCGACTTCGATCGATCAGATCGTCCCGGTTCTCGAAGGGGGTCAGGCTGAGCGTGAGCGCGCCGCTGCGGAAGACGTCGCCGTGCGGGTGCACCTCAAGCTCGTACCTGTCGCGTCCGTAGTTGAACCGTGGTCGGCAGTCGAAGCGGAACCGCATGGCGCCACGCACCACCCGGACGATGCGGATCAACCGGTGCCGGTCGGTGGCCCGTTCCCCGGTCACGGGCATGAAGTCGATCAGCTCACCCACCCCGTCCCGGCTGAGGAATCGGGTGATCAGGATCGGGGTGCCCGGCAGGTAGAGCTGCTTGCTGACGTAGTCGACCCCCTCCGGCGCGAACCGGAAGTGGCCGCCCTTGCGACGGTCCAGCAGGGCACCGAAGATGCTCGGCGAGTCGAACCGGGGTGCGCAGAACCAGTCCACCGTGCCGTCGTCGCTTACCAACGCGGCGGTCTGGAGGTCACCGATCAGGCCGTGTTCCTCGATCGCCGGGTAGTCGTCCACCCCGTCCTCCCGCCCTCGCGTCGGAGACGGCGACTACCCGGGACTTCCCGGGGCAAACGGCTCACCGAGCGGGACCGGCCGTGGCGCGATGGTCAGGACGCCTCCTTGATGAAACCGGCGATGTCGGCGACGATTCGTTCAGGCTGTTCACCGTTGACGGCGTGGGAGGCGTCCGGGTAGAGCCGTACGGTGCCACGGGGCAGGTTGCGGCGCGCGGTCTCGGCTGCCGACCGCGCGTCGTGCATCACCGATTCCCCAGCGATGATCGCCAGGACCGGCAGGTCGATTCGACGGAGTCGCTCCTCGCTGATCCGGGTGGGCTGCGGCAGCCGGAGCTTGTAGTGCCGCATGCCGGCTTCGATCATGTCGGCGACCGGCTCGTCCTCGACCGGGGCGCCCCCGGCGGTGTAGGAGTTGAAGCTGTCCCGCCACGCCTTCGGCAGCCAGGGCAGCGCGGCGGGGATCGAGCGCACGATGGTGCCGAGCGGCATGTCGGCGAAGACGTACACCGGATCGATGACTGCCATCGACGCGATGTGGTCCGGCCGGTGCAGGGCGAGGTTGACCGCCGTCCAGCCACCTATCGACAGGCCGACCAGGTGGAACTCGTCAGGCGGAAGCGCCTGGAGGGTCTGGTGCAGCCACTCGGCCTGCTCCTCGTCGCTGCCGATCGGGCGCTCCTGCACGCTCATGCCCGGTTCGCCGAGCAGGTCGATGGTGTAGACGTCGCTGATCCGCAGCAACAGGGGCAGGTTGTCGGCCCAGACCGGGGTGGCCGAGGCCCGCCCAGGCAGCAGTAGCAGCGGTGTGTTCGCACCGCTTTCCGTGCCGGCGTCGGTGCCGGCGAAGCGGTAGACGCGGACGATGCCGAAGTCGGTGCGTACGTCGATGGTCTCCACCGGGGCGGGCAGGGCGGCGAATGCCTCCGTGTAGGACCGCAGGAACCGGTCCTGGCCGTCGGCGCCGTCCCAGTGACCGATCGGAGCGGGCTGGCGGATGGCGAAGGTGACCACCAGCGCGATCAGTGCGAGCCCGGCCAGGACCAGGCGCAGCCATCGTGACCTGGGCCGCAGCCGGTTGAGAGCCTTCATCAGCCTGGTCCGCATGACACGCTCCTAACCGATCGGTAGATTTTTCGACCGTACGGTAGAATCCGGCGGGTGACAAGGAGACGAGAGGGCGCGACGGGCGAACTGACCCTGATCGAGCGCGCCCGCCGCACCCAACTGATCGAGGTCACCATCGAGCTGGTCGCCGACCGGGGTTACGGCGGTGCCTCACTTGCCGCCATCGCCGAGCGCGCCGGGATCACGAAGGCCGCCGTGCTCTACCACTTCCCGACCAAGGACGCCGTGGTACGCGCTGCTCACAAGCACGCCCTCGCCGCCCTCGTCGCAGACGTCGCCGGTACGGTCGAGGCCGCCGACGCGGCGAGCCGGCCCGCCGCGTACGTCAGGTCGATGGTGGGGCACCTACGGGAGCATCCGCGGCACACCCGCATGATCATCGAGGCGATGGTGCACGACGACGGCGACAGCGATCCGGCCGCCCGCTGGCGCCCCCTGGCCGAGCTCATCAGCGCGGCCCGGGCCGCACGCGGCGGCAACGGCGACACCGACGCCCGCACCACGGCGATCATCGTCGGTGGTGGCATCGACGCGATCGTCGCCGAGCAGCTCCACGACCCCGACTACGACACGGCGGCGGCAGCCGAGCACCTCATCGAGATGCTCGACCCGACGCTCTCGCCATGACGGGGTACGGTCCGTGGTTCCGGACCGGTCACGCCGCCGGCTGTCGCGGTCTCGGCTGCCTGTGGTATTTCGGCCCGCCCGGGGCGTGCATCTCGCCCCGGTAGATGCCGTGCCGCAGCTCGGAGACGTATCCCGCCAGCTCGGGCATGCCCAACCGGGCCGCCACGGCCAACTCGGCCTCGACGTCGTACGGCACCCGGACGAACTGGATCGAGAACGGCGCGTCGACCTCGGACCCCAGAACACCTTCGAGGATCACGTAGACCGGGGTCGGATCGTCCATGGCGTTGCCGACGCTGCCGGTGTTGAACAGGGTGCGGCGTTCGCGGTCCACCTCGTAGAACGGATCGTGGGTGTCGCCGTAGCCCACGACGGAGGGCGCCGGTCCGTCGCCGGTGGCCGGAGTGTTGGCGAACATGCCGAGGAACTCGGCCTCGTCGTGGTCGAACCGGACCCGACGGTGCACGCTCGTCGCCGAGGCGTGAAAGAGTCGGACCCGTCGCCCGCTCAGCAGGAAGTCGTGACTGAACGGCAGGCCGCGCAGCCACTCCCCCTGGCCGTCAGCGAGCTGCGCCAGCCACCAGGCGATCGCCTCGCTGTCGTAGGTCCGGTCCGGGTCGGGGAGGAAGTCGTCCCAGTTGCCGAGGATGTTGACCTCGCAGCGCTCCCGGCAGACCTCGATCACCTCCCGACCGCGCGGCCCCTTGCCGACGTAGTCACCGAGGTTGAAGATCCGCTCGATGCCACGTCCGTCGATGTCGGCGAGCACGGCCTCCAGCGCGGTCAGGTTGCCATGGACGTCGGAGATGAGGGCGATGCGGTCGAGGGGGTAGGCCACCGGCCGATCGTAGATGCAACGACGCCTGCCGTGGGTGCTGCGGGATCAGCTGTTTCATCCGCATTTCCGTGGTGCGTCAAAGCAGTGAAGACAGGCTTGCCACGCCATTAACAGAGCTGTATGTTAGCGCTCACATCGATCCATGCGGAATCTTTCCCTCCGGCACGGGGAGTTCCTGCACGTCCATCGACTCGTAGCGGATGGACGCAGTCAGAAAGGTCATCGCCATGGCATTAACCCGACGGCAGTTCGCCCTGGGAACGCTAGCCACAACCGCCTTCACCGCGACCGGGCTGGCGGTCCGCCCACATCCGGCCCTCGCGGCGACCAACACCGCGTACCTCAACACCTACTTCACCGAGACGCCGAACCAGTCGGCGTCAAGCTACGGCCTGCACCTCGCGGTCAGCCGGGACGGTCTCAACTGGAGCCCGTTGAACCAGAACAATCCCGTAGTCACGCCGACCCAGGGCGACCTCGGCCTACGCGACCCGTACATCTACCGCAAGCAGGACGGCACCTTCGTGGTGGTCGCCACCGACCTCCGGGGCCTCAACTTCGGCCGCAACAGTCAGTACCTGCACGTCTGGGACTCGACCGACCTGACCAGTTTCACCGGGTACCGCAGGATCCAGATGCACACCTACAGCAACGTGCACACCTGGGCGCCGACGGTCTTCTGGGACGCCGCACGGGGTCAGTACGGCATCGTCTACTCGGCGAACACCACGACCGACCTGTTCCTGATCAACTACACGAGCGACTTCCGCACGGTGAGCGCGCCACAGACCTACTTCAGCCCCGGCTTTCCGGTGCTCGACGCCGACATCCGGGTCAGTGGCGGTGTGACGTACATGTTCTACAAGAACCTCGCCAACGGGAACCTGTACGGCGCGCGGTCCAGCAGCGGTGCCCCGAACAGCTTCACCACCTACACCAGCGGGCTGCGGCAGGGCACGGCGATCGAGGGAGCACACCTGGTCCCACGCAACGACGCCGGCGGGTGGTGGCTCTGGGGCGACTCCTTCGGCCCGATCAACAACGACATGTACCTCTGGTCCACAAACAACGTAGGCGGCAACTCGTGGTCGGTGGCGAACCAGCGCGACTACACCCCACCGCTGAACTCCAAGCACGGCTCGATCGTCGGCATCACCGACGCCGAGTACACGAACGCGGTCAACCGATGGGGCCTGCCGAACTGGGTCCGGTTGAAGTCCTCCAACTTCCCCGACTACTTCGTCCGGCACAGCAGCAACGCGATCCGGATCGACCCGTACCCCTTCGACCCGCACCAGGACCAGCTGTGGCGGATGGTGCCCGGCCTGGCGGACTCCGCCGCGGTCTCGTTCGAGTCGGTGAATCGACCCGGCAACTTCATCAGGCACAGCGGCTACGTCGCGCAGCTCGCCGCGAACGACGGCAGCTCGACCTTCCGCGCCGACGCCACCTTCTACCGCACCGCCGGCCTGGCCGACAGCGCGTGGTCGTCGTTCCGCTCGTACAACTTCCCGGACCGCTACCTCAGGCACGCCGGCTACGTCCTGCGCATCGACCAGCTCAGCGCGGGTTCCCCCGCCGCAGACCGGCAGGACGCCACGTTCCGCGTCACCTCGTAGTGCCGCGCGGACGTACTCCCTGACTCCTGACGACGACGAGGTGAGGACGACAACAGTGGACAGCCTGCTCGCGAGTCGCCGCGCCGTGCGCGGTGCGCTCGCACTGCTCCTGGGAATCTGCACCGCCGTCGTGGCGGTGCTACCGACCGAGACCGCCAAGGCGGACAACCCGATAGTTCAACACATCTACACCGCTGACCCCGCACCGCTTGTCCACAACGGACGGGTGTACGTGTACACCGGTCGCGACGAGGACGGCTCCACCTACTTCACGATGCGGGAGTGGCGGGTCTTCTCCTCCGCTGACATGGTCAACTGGACCGACCACGGCGTGCCGATGAACCTCGCCACCTTCAGCTGGGCGAGTGCCGACGCCTGGGCCGGTCATGTCATCGAACGCAACAACCAGTTCTACTGGTACGTGCCGGTAAAGAACCGTGCCACCGGGCGGATGGCCATAGGGGTCGGCGTGTCCAGCAGCCCCACCGGCCCGTTCCGGGACGCCCTCGGCCGCCCGCTCCTCGAAAACGGCGAGATCGACCCCCACGCGTTCATCGATGACAACGGCCAGGCCTACCTGTACTGGGGCAACCCCAACCTGTGGTACGTCAGGCTGAACAGCGACATGATTTCCTTCTCGGGCGGCCTGACCCAGATCCCGCTGACCACAGCCGGGTTCGGCACCCGCACCGGAAACCCCAGCCGACCCACCCTCTACGAGGAGGGCCCCTGGGTCTACAAGCGCAACGGCACCTACTACATGATCTGGGCCGCCGAGTGCTGCGGCGAGTTCATCGCCTACTCCACCGCCCCCGGCCCCACCGGACCGTGGACCTACCGCGGCACGGTCATGCCCCGGCAGGGATCCAGCTTCACCAACCACCCCGGAATCGTCGACTTCAGCGGGAGATCGTACTTCTTCTATCACAACGGCGCCCTGCCCGGCGGTGGCGGCTTCACCCGCTCGGTCGCGGTCGAGCAGTTCACCTATCGGGCCGACGGGACCATCCCGTCGATGAACATGACCACCACAGGCCCTCCACAGGTCGGCACGCTCAACCCCTTCGTCCGCCAGGAGGCCGAGACGATCGCCTGGAACTCCGGCATCGAGACCGAGCGCGCCAGCAGCGGAGGCATGAACGTCTGGTCTATCGACAACGGCGACTGGATCAAGGTCAAGGGCGTGGCGTTCGGTACGGGTGCCAGCTCCTTCACCGCCCGGGTGGCCTCGGCAGCCGCAGGCGGCAACATCGAGGTACGCCTCGACAGCGCGACGGGCCCCCTGGTCGGCACCTGCCGGGTGCCGGGAACCGGCGGCTGGCAGACCTGGGTCGACACCTCCTGCGCGATCAGCGGCGCGACCGGCACCCGTGACCTGTACCTGCGGTTCACCGGCGGTTCGGGCAACCTGTTCAACGTCGACTGGTGGCAGTTCACCGCCGGCGGCACCTCGACGCCGTCCTACCGGATCATCAACCGCAACAGTGGACAGGTGATCGACGTCCAGTGGCCCAACCTCGACGACCTGGCCGTGATCGGTCAGTGGTCAAGTAACGGGGCCAGTTGGCAACAGTGGCGCTTCCTGGACGCCGGCAACGGCAACGTACGCCTGCAGAGCGTCAACAGCGGCAAGTGCGTCGACGTCAACAACTTCTCCACCGCAGACGGGGCACAGATCATCCAGTACACCTGCCATGACGGCCTCAACCAGGTGTTCAGCTGGCGCTCAGCCGGCAACGGCTACTACAACCTGGTCAACGCCAACAGCAACAAGTGCCTGAACGTGGTGGGTGGCTCGACAACCGCCGGCGCCGCGCTGGAACAACGGACATGCGGCTCCGCCACCAGCATGCAGTGGTCACGAGCCTGAGTTCGCACCCAAGGAGCAATCCATGACAAGCACGGCGAACCCCCGTACCCCCTCTTCCACCAGACGACGCCTGACAACCGGACTGTCCGCTGCCGTGGCCGTGGTGCTCGCCGCCAGCGCGATGGCGATCGTCAACGCCACGCCCGCCTCGGCTGCCACTGTCGACACCACCGCCTGGTACGTATTGACCAACCGCAACAGCGGCAAGGCGTTGGATCTGTACAACATGGCCACCAGCGACGGTGCGCGGATCACCCAGTGGGCCCGCAACGACGGGAACTGGCAGCAGTGGCAGTTCGTCGACTCCGGCGGCGGCTACTACCGGCTGCGCTCGCGGCACTCGGGCAAGGTGCTCGACGTGTACAACTTCTCCACCGCCAACGGCGCGTCGATCGTGCAGTGGAGCGACCACAACGGGACCAACCAGCAGTTCCGGCTGGCCGACTCCGACGGCGGTCACGTCAGGCTGATCAACCGCAACTCCAACAAGGCGCTTGAGGTGCAGAACGCCTCGACCGCCGACGGCGGCAACATCGTGCAGTACGACGACTGGGGCGGCGCGAACCAGCAGTGGCAGCTGGTCCGCGTCGACGGCGGCACCACTCCCACCAACCCGCCGCCGGGCGGCGGCACCTCGGGCTGCGGCAAGGCCCCGGGCATCGCGAGCGGAACGCACACCATCACCAGCAACGGCACCAACAGAAGCTTCATCCTGCGGATCCCCGCCACCTACAACCAGAACAACCCGTACCGGTTGGTCTTCGGCCTGCACTGGTGGGGCGGCACGGCGGTTGACGTGGACACCGGCCAGACGGTGGATCGCAACACCTGGTCCTACTACGGCCTGCAACGGCTGGCGAACAACAGCACGATCTTCGTCGCGCCCCAGGGCATCGGCAACGGCTGGGCCAACACCGGTGGCGAGGACGTCACCTTCATCGACAATGTCCTCAGCCGGGTCGAGTCCGCTCTCTGTGTCAACACGCGCCAGCGCTTCTCCATCGGGTTCAGCTACGGCGGCGCGATGAGTTTCGCCCTCGCCTGCGCCCGACCTAACGTCTTCCGAGCGGTGGTCGTCCAGTCCGCGCCCCGGGAACTCAGTGGGTGCAGCGGCGGTACCCAGCCCGTCGCCTACCTGGGCGTACACGGCATCAGCGACAACATCGCCAGCGGACGCGCGTTGCGTGACAGGTTCGTCCGCAACAACGGTTGCACTGCGCAGAGCCCTCGGGAACCGTCGGCCGGCAGCCTCACGCACATCGTCACCAACTACTCGGGCTGCCAGTCCGGGTACCCGATGACGTGGGCTGCCTTCGACGGGGGTCACATCGCTGCTCCTCAGGATGGGGCCGGTGGCGACAGCGGGCCTCGGACCTGGGTCCCGGCGCTGGCCTGGAGCTTCTTCACCCAGTTCCAGTGATCCAGCGTCCATCAGGTGACGCTGCTGGCCCACGCGGTGGCGTGGTTCCCGCGTAGGCCAGCAGCCCTGACCACCACCAGCCGACACTGGCACCAGGCGCCAGCGGAGGACAGTGGTGGCACGCCCCGGGACCGGGCAGGCACGGTGCCTGGTCCCGGGGCTGTCCATCAGGCGCGCCGACTCCACTGCTGGTTCGCGCCGCCGTTGCAGGACCAAAGGATGATCTTTGTTCCGTTGGCGGTGGCAGCCCCGTTGGCGTCGAGGCAGAGTCCGGACTGGACGTTCGTGATGGTGCCGTTGGCGTTGATGTTCCACTGCTGGTTGAGCCCGCCGTGGCAGTCCCAGATGATGACAGTGGTGCCGTTCGTGGTGCCGGCACCGTTGGCGTCCAGGCACTTGTTGCCGTACACGGTGAACTGCTTGCTGGCGGTGTAGGTCCACCGCTGGTGGGTGCCGCCGGAGCAGTCCCAGAGCTGCATCTGGGTGCCGTTGCTGGTGGCGGCGTTGGGGGACTCGACGCAGCGGCCCGACTGGCCGCCCACGATCTGTGCGTCACCCGTGTTGCCGGTGCCCTGCCGCCTGACCAGAGACTTCGATTCGGCGGATCGGTTGCCCTGTGCGTCGACGACGTAGAGCCGGTAGTCACCCGACGACGTCGGCACCGCGATGGACGTGGCGTTGCCGTCGGCCCGGGTCATCGTGGGGCCTGCGGCGAACGTGGTGGTGCCGGAGGGGGCCAACCAGAGCGACCTGGTCGGGTCGCCGCCGCTGCGGATCGGGATCGAGGACGTGCCGCTGCCGACGAAGGTGCTGGCCGGTAGGACGTAGTCCTGCATGGGCAGGTTGCGCGGCTGGGTGATGTCCCGGTACGAGTCCTGGAGCCCGGAGTTGACAGCGATCCCGTAGGCCGCCGCCGGCCAGACGTAGTCGGAGGAGACGAGGATGTCGTGGATGGTGCTGTTGGGCAGGTTCTTGTTTGAGACCTTGTTGATCGGGCCGTACGTGGACGTGATGCTCAGGTCGTGCTTACGGCCGAAGTCGTCGGAGTTGATCATCCAGGTGATGTTCTTGTCCACGCTCAGGACGTTGTCCCGGAAGGTGATGAACGCCGAGCCCTCGTCCGGGTGGAGTCCGTACTTGTGGCCGGCCGGCACACCGTGCAGATAGTTGTTGTGGATCGTGGTGCCCGGCTGGCTGCCCAGCGTGTAGATGGGCGCCGTGTCGCTGAGCCGCTGCACCGTGTCGATGATGTGGTTGTGACTGATTGTGTTGTTCTTCGCGGTGGTGGTCGGCCGGTTGGGGGCGATCGATCCTGAGGATCCGTCGAAGTTCCACCATCCCCAACCCATCGTGATGCCCGCCCACGGCGCCTTCTCGATGCGGTTGTGCTGCACCGTGAGGGTGTCGGCGAAGTACGCCGCGACCGCGCCGTGCCCGTTGAACAGCACCGAACTGTCGTGGATGTAGTTGTTCCTGATCTCGATGTTCTTCGGAAGTCCCTCCACCTGTGGTGGGTACTTCTCGCGGTTGCTCGACGTGTGATCGCCGATGTAGACGTGCTGCGGGTGCCCCACGCTTATCGCCGAACCGGCGATGTCGTTCGTGTAGTTGCCGACCAACTGCGTGTTCGTCACATCGTTGATCATGTTGATTCCGTCGGCGCCGGTGTGCGCGATCCGGTTCCGCTCCAACCGGATTCCGCTGGCGTTCTGCATGTGGATGATGCCGGGCGCGACGTCGACGTTGCGGTAGTAGTAGACGTGGAAATTGCCCCGGGCGTACGCCTGCGCACCGAGATTGCCCTGCTGGGCCTGCTTGTACACCGAGCCGGCGACGTTGAACAGGTTCCAGTCGGAGTGCCGCACGGTCAGGCCCGAGAATGTGATGTTGCGCGCGTGGTTGCTTGTCGAGGTGCCGGCGATCCGCAGCACCGTCGCCACGTTGTTGGGTGCGAAGACCGTCGCGGTGGACATGTTGTCGGCGCCGGCCTTGTAGTAGTAGAGCGTCCGGCTGGACTTGTCGAAGTAGAACTCGCCAGGCGTGTCCAGGAACTCGTAGGCGTTCATGACCTTGTGGCTGCCGTTGATCTGGGCGTTGCCGTTGAACGCACCCTGGGCGATGGCGGCCCCCGGCTGCTGGAACAGGGCGATGCGGCTCTGACCGTCACCACTCGTGGTCACCTGCCGCACTCCCACGATTGCCGTGGTCCAGGTGGTGGCCGTTTCGATCTCGATGTCGTCCTGGTTCCGGGGAATGGCCGGGAAATCGGCCGGGTTGTATCTCGCGCCCTCACACTGCGAGCCCGATTCCCACGCCCAGTCAGCCTGTCCTGCGGTGATGTTGTACGTGCCGTGGCAGCCCGCCGAGGTGATCGTCTTGGCCGCCATGTAGGCCCGCTGACCGTTCACGTAGAGCGCCCGCAGCTTGTTGGCCCGGTCCAGCGGCGCCTTCCAGATGTTGCCGCTGTGCTGGGTCCAGCCGGTCACCTGCACGCCTGCCTCAAGCACCGGCGCCTCGTCGGGGTACGCGGCGTAGATCACCCGGTGGCCGTTGGTGCCGGAGTCGCTCGCTCCGAACTCGATAGTGCTGCTCACCGGGTAGCTTCCGCCGCGAAGGTAGACCTGGATGTCCCCGGTCATCGTCGCGGTCTTCGTGCGGACCACGTCCCGGGCTCGCTGCAGGGTTCGGAACGGTGACGCGAGCGTGCCCGGGTTCGCGTCGTTTCCACCGGGCGCGACATAGAGCGCCTCCTGGACCGCGGCCTGAGCCGGAGTCTGGCCCGCGATCACGGCCGGCACCGTGGCGGCGACAAGCACGGCCAGGGCCACCAACGAACCCCTACCGGCATGGACAAAGGATTTCATCTCTGCTCCCTCCACGGGCAGCACGGACCCACCCGTCGATTAACTGACGGGAGCCGGGGTAACGACACTTCTGAATGCCGACAGGGAACTTCCGCTGCCATGTTGCAGACTTTCTTCGACAATGAGGAAAGTCTGCCTGTAGCGTAGGCGTCGAGCATGCTCGACGCAACCAGGGAAAACGGTTCCGCGCCGTGGCGAATGCGCAGCTCAATCAGCGGTACGACACGGTGACACACAATTCGGCCGCAGTATGGAGAACGGGCCGGAGACGCTGATCGGCAGGACGGTTTCGCCTACCGGAAAAAGCATTGATGAATGCGGTGCCGTACGCGCCGAGTCAGATTTTCTGCACCTGCCACTTCTGATTGTCGCCGCCCCAGCAGGCCCAGAGTTGTACCTTCGACGTGCTGGTGTTCACGTCCAGGCAGAGGCCGGACTGCGCACTGCGGATCGTGCCATCGCCGCCAACCGTCCAGCGCTGGTTGTCGCCGCCGTTGCACGCGTACGTGCCGACGACCGTGCCGTTCGTGGTCCCCCGGTTGTACGCGTCGAGGCACCGCTGTCCGGCGAGGGCGGTGATCTGCCCACCAGCCGTCACGGTCCACCGCTGGGCTGCGGTGTTGTTGCAGGCGTACACCTGGACCTGGATGTTTGCGGTGGTGGCGCCGGGGATGTCCAGGCACTGCCCGGTGCCGACGTTGCGGAGCTGACTGACCTCGTCCGGCACGCCGCCGTCGGTGAGTCCCCAGGCGTGCCTGAGCCGGTTGAGGCCGCTCGCGTTCGGGGTGCTGAGGGTCAGGTTGGTGCCGGTGCCGTGCAGTTTCTGCATGGCGTACCAGTCGTCGCCCTGACCCGCGGTGACCTTGCCACCCAGACCCGGCCAGTAGACCGAGCCGATCCGCAGTTCCCGCAGCACGTCGGCGGTGGCGCGGAAGTAGCGCACGAAGTTGTCGGTGCTCGTGGCGTCGAGGTAGTTGAGCCCGGTGTCCATCGGAGCGCCGAACTCGTCCATCACCGTACGGGCGGCGCAGGAGCCGATCGCGTCCCGCAGAAACGTCACCCACTGGTCATAGGTCTTCGCGCCGCTGAAGAAGGTGTAGTGGTGCAGCGACACGATCGTCCCGTCGAGCCGACGGTCGGCACACATCGACTTGATGTCGGTGTTCAGGCCGGCACCGCTGACGAAGACCCGGTGGCGTGGGATCGACGGGCGGGCGGTCAGCCAGTTGCTGACCACGTTTGCCCAGTCCGCGGCGCTGTGCCCGCCCGGCTCGTTCATCGGCTCGAAGTACACCAGGTCGTTGCCGCCGTACCTGGCGACCACCGTGTTCCACATGGTGTTGAAGACTGTGGTGTTGACGATCCGGCCACCGCTGGCGGCCACGCCGTCGTCCCAGTAGGAGAGGACGACCTTGAAGCCCTTAGCCGTGGCCGCGTCGATCGCGCCGGTGTACGCGTTCCACCAGTTCGTACCGACGGTGTAGGTGTTGATCGGCAGCCGGACCGTGTTGGCGCCCAGGTTGTTCTGGAAACCGGTGTAGATCGCGTTGGCCTTGGCCACCACCGTCGCGTAGCTGTCGGAGCTGCTCAGGCCGTGCAGGACCAGTGGCCCGCCGTGGAAGTTGTCACCCAACCTGGCCCAGTTGACCCCCCGGAACTGGGTGGTGTCCGCGGCAGCGGGCGAGACACCACCCAGCACGGCGGTCGGCACCGCGAGGAGAGCGGCCAGGGCGCCTGTGAGTATCCGGCTCAGGTGACGATGTGAGCGGGAACTGGCCATTGTCGTTCTCCTTCTGTGCGGTGCCGACTGCCGGGCTCGTCAGCTCAGGCCCGGGACCAACGTTGGTTGGCGCCGCCGTGGCAGCCCCACACGATGACCGCGGAACCGTTGGCGGTGGCGGCGCCGTTGACGTCCAGGCACAGCCCGGTCTGGGCGTTGCTGATCGTGGCGTTGCTGTTGATCACCCACTGCTGGTTCGTCCCACCGTGGCAGTCGTAGATCTGCACCCGGGTGCCGGCGGCGGCGTTGTTCGGCACGTCCAGGCACTTGCCCATCACCTGCAACGCCCGCCCGTTCTGGGTGAACTGCTGGTTGGCATTGCTGTGGCAGTCCCAGATGATCATCTGTGCGCCGTTCGCCGAACTCGCCCCGTTCACGTCCAGGCACCTGCCGGATGCCTCGTTGCGGAACCTGTTGCCGGTCGGGGTCGGGGTGCTGCCGCCGTTGAGCGTGTCGAGGACCGCCGTGTAGGCGGGCTTCTTGTTCCCCGCGCAGTCGAACAGCAGGGCGTTGTCGCCGCCGCGCCAGGAGTCACAGTCCCGTACGCCCCACACGGTGATGCCGGTGCAGCGCGAGATCGCCAGGCAGGCCCGGGTGACGGTGGCGTAGATGTTCGCCTGGTTGCCGCCCTGGGTGACGTCCAGCTCGGTGATCTCCACGTCGACGCCGAGGTCGGCGAAGCGTTGCAGGTTGGCCTGGTAGTCACCGGCGATCGTGGTGCCGAGGTGGGACTGGAAGCCGACGCAGTCGATGGGTACGCCGCGTTGCTTGAAGTCGCGCACCATGTTGTAGATGCCTGTCGACTTCGCGTTGATGCCGTCGGTGTTGTAGTCGTTGTAGCAGAGCTTGGCGCCGGGGTCGGCCGCGCGGGCGGCCCGGAAGGCGGCCTCGATCCAGTCGTTGCCGGTGCGTTGCAGGTTCGAGTCCCGCCGCGCGCCGCTGCCACCGTCGGCGAACGCCTCGTTCACCACGTCCCACGAGTAGATCTGCCCCCGGAAGTGGCTGGCCACCTGCGTGACATGGTTGATGGCCGCGTTGCGCAGGTCGCCGCCGGAGAGGCCCTGCGCCCAGCCGGGCTGCTGGGCGTGCCACAGCAGAGTGTGCCCCCGCACCTTCATCCCCCGCGAACGGGCGTGGTTGACGATGCGGTCGCCGGCGCTGTAGTTGAACACGCCCCGCTGCGGCTCGGTCGCGTCCCACTTCATCTCGTTCTCGGCGACGAGGCTGTTGAACTCGCGGTTCAGCACCGTCATGTACGTGTTGTCGTTGAACTTGTAGGTCCCGACGGCGGCACCGAAGTAGCGGCCCTTCTCCGCCGCGGCGGTGCCCAACGTGGTCCCCGCCTGGGCGGCACCGCTGGGCCCGACCAGCGCCATGCCGGCCACCAGCAACCCGACCGCCAGCCCACGCACCGTCGCTCCGGTGCGCCACCGCCGTCGCGGAGGACCGCTCGGATGTACGAGCTTCTTCATCTGTCTCAGCACCTTCCAGAGTCGCGTCACTTCGACTGGTTAGCGCTAACATCGCCCGGCGACTCACGTGCTCCTAGAGGCAGACCACAGGAGACGACACAACGCTACGCATCGATGAACGTGAGATTGCCACAAAGTTACGGAGCGCTCAAGAAGTTCAGCCCAATGACCTGAAAGAATCCACGTTTGCCAAGGTCAACGCCGCGCCTACCCGGATCGCCCAGAGCGATGTCGATCTCGACCACTCGCGGCCAGGGAGATCCATGGCGGCCCACCCACCTACGGCGCCCCCGACCTCCACACGCAATGTGCACGCGAACATCGCGGAGGTGTCGACCACTCAGGACGGTGCCACGGAAGCACTCCGCAGCCCCCTCGGGGAGTCGTCGCGTGGGACGTCGCCCGGCCGCTGGCCGCCGGCCTCCACGCTTTCGCCGACGGCCCCGTCGAACCCGTGGCCGCACCGCCAGACCCGGGCTCCGCGTCGGCAACAGGCTCCGCTGCGCCCCCGCGACCTCAACTCGGCCGCGACGTGGCGCCCGCCGAGCCGCCGACGCGTTCGCCGGCCGATCAGCGGCCGGCACCGACGGCACCGGGTCGGTCCCACCCGTCCAGCCCACCAGGCCCAGGGCTGCCGGCCACGGCGTCTCGGTGGCCAGCACGACCAGATGCTCGAAGTTCACCTCGGGCCGCTCGATTAGACATAGATGCGAGCTGATGTAAGGTGGAAGCGCTCCCAGACCGCGTACCCCACCCTACCTGCTCGAGGAGCTGAGAACATGTCGCGACGGCGTTGGCGCCCCGCCCCCACGCTGGCCGGGTCGCTCGTTCTAGTCCTGTCCGCACTCCTGTTGCCACAGTCGTCGGCGGCCGGCACCGCCGCGGCCCGTCCCAGCAGAGTGCCGCTGACCGAGCTGACCGTGGCGTACGAACAGGTGGCTTTCGGCCTGCAACGTCCGATCGCGCTCACCGGGCTGCCGGACGGCCGGATGCTCATCGCGGAGAAGAACGGCACCGTCCGCTCCTACCACCCCGACACCGGCCTGGCGGCCGACCCGGTGCTCGACCTGACCGCCCGGGTCGACACCTCGGGCAACGAACGCGGCCTGCTCGGCATCACCCCCGCGCCGAACTTCGCGCGCACCGGGATGCTCTACGTGGCCTACACCAGCCTCCCGGACGGTGCGCTGACCCTGGCTCGACTGCCGATCACCGCTCCTGAACGGCTACAGGTGCTGCTCACGCAGGAGCACGCCGAGTACAACAACCACAACGGCGGACAGGTGGCGTTCGGCCGCGACGGCTACCTCTACTGGTCCCTCGGCGACGGCGGCCACGCGAACGACCCGTACAAGGCCGGTCAGGACCTCGGCACGCTGCTCGGCAAGATCGTGCGGATCGACGTCAACCGCAGCTGCGGGGCGAAGCCCTACTGCGTACCCGCCGACAACCCCTTCGTCCGCAAGCGCGACGCGCGTCCGGAGATCTGGCTCTACGGGCTGCGCAACCCGTGGCGATTCTCCGTCGACAAGGTCGACAACTCACTCTGGATCGGTGACGTCGGCCAGGGCCTGGTCGAGGAGATCAACCACATCCGCCCCTGGCAGGGTGGGGCGAACCTCGGCTGGTCCTGCCGGGAGGGCACCCCGGTGTTCGACCCGGAGCAGTGCCGGCCGGGCGTGAAGTACACCGACCCGGTCTTCGAGTACGAGCACTACATGACCGAGAGCTGCTCGGTGACCGGCGGCGTGGTGTACCGAGGGTCAGCCACCCCGGAGGCATGGGGCACCTACGTCGCGAGCGACTACTGCTCCACCACCGCCTTCGCCGTACGCCCGAACCCCAGGGGTGGCTACGAGTCCGCCATCATCGGCAACTTCCCCATCCAGCCGACGGCAATCGACGCCGACGTGCACGGTGAGCTGTACGCGCTCAGTGACCTGCCGGGCTGGCTGAGCCGGGTACGGTTCGAGCACGTCCCGCCTGCCCCGAGCAGCCCGCCGGCGAACCGCTGAACCCGGCGCGAGGGGCCGGCGGCAGTCGCAGATCGTCGTGCTGCGCCGCCGGCCCCCGCCGCCGACCTGACCCAACTGGCCGTCGACGTGCCGTACGCCAGGATGGACGAGGGTGCGGAAGCTACTCGCCGTGGGTGAGTCGGGCGACCGGCCCCGCCTGCTGGTCGCCGTCGCGTTGGCGGCGGCGGCCGAACGCGTCAGCGCGCCCCCACCGCCCCGGTATGTCGAGCAGTTCGATCCGGCCCACCGACGGCGGCAGGTACGGATCGACGGCCAGATGGTCCGGGTACGGGCTGAGCCCCAGCATCGTGCGAAGTAGGAGCAGCGGCGCCCCCGCCGACCAGCCTTGAGGGCTGCACGCCGCCGGATACTCGACCGGGTAGCCGGTCAGGCTCCGCTCGTAGCCGGCGAATGCCTCGGGCAACCGGCCGTCGAAGTACCCCGACGCAGTGATCATGCCATCGGCGATCCGGGCGGCCTCCTCCCGGAAACCGTAGCGCCACAGCCCCCAGGCGATGATCGAGTTGTCGAACGGCCAGACCGCACCGACGTGGTAGCCGACGGGGTTGTATCGGAGGTTGGTGGTGGACAGGGTACGCACGCCCCAACCGGAGAACAGGCTCGGCCCGAGGAGGTGGTCCGCCACCCGGCGTGCCCGGTCCGGCTCGACAATGCCGCTCCAGAGCAGGTGCCCCATGTTGGAGGCGAGGGCGTCAACGCGTTTGCCCTCCGGGTCGAGCGCAAGCGCGTAGTACCCTTCCTCCTCGATCCAGAAATCGCGGTTGAACTGTTCCCGCAGTTGCGCCGCCTCGCCCTCCAAGCGGTCGGCGTACTCGGGGTCGTTCCAGAAGTCGCGGGCCATCCGCGCCCCGCGTATCTTGGCGTCGTAGGCGTATCCCTGTAGCTCGCAGGTTGCCCTGGGCAGGGCGGGCAGCCGGCCGTCCCGGTAGGAGATCGAGTCCCGGGAGTCCTTCCAGCACTGGTTTTCCAGGCCATTACGGGTGTTGCGCCGCCGGTAGTAGACGTAGCCGGTGCCAAGCAGGTCGCCGTACTCGTCGATCCAGTTGAGCGCGGCACGGGCTTGCGGTTCGAATCTCCGCACGGCCTCCACGTCGCCGCTCCACCGCTCGTACTCGTCAAGCAGGATGACGAACAGCGGGGTGGCGTCGGCAGATCCGTAGTAGGGGGTGTGCGGCTGCTCCTCGAACGCCGCCGACTCGCCGTACCGGAACTCGTGCAGGATCTTACCCGGCTCCTCCTCGCGGAAATCGTCGAAGGTGCTGCCTTGCAGCGTCCCCAACAGGCCCAGCACGGGCGGGGTCAGCGCAGGCACAAACGGCAGCGTCTGCAGGCTGATGAAGATGCTGTCCCGGCCGAAGAGGGTCATGAACCACGGCAGCCCGGCGGTCGGGATCGGGCTGGTCGCGGTCAGCGACGAGTAACGCATAGCGGCCAGGTCGTACAAACTGCGCTTGTATGCCGCCGTGAGCGGCTCGTAGTCGCTGGCGAGTCGTGGCGCGCGGGCGATCCAGCGCTCCAACTCCTCGCGCACCTGTGGCCTGCTCCGCCTGCGGTACGCCTCCCAGACGGTAACGGAACCGCCGACCCCCCGATTGATTATCGGTTCCACCTGGAGCTCGACGTCCCAGCGGCCGTGCGGTTCGAGACGGATGTCGAAGGTCATGCCGCCGTCGTCCACCTTGGCCGGTCTGTCACTGGAGATGATGGTGTCCCGGTAGAACGTCGCCCGCTCGTAGTGCAGACAGAGGCGCCCGTCCTCCTGACACACCGATCGCCTACCGCGCTTCGGTTGGTTCTCCTTGACCTCGAAGATGTCGGCGAAGTCGGCGTCCGCGTCTATCCGGATGGAGACGTCCGCCGGTTCGATGTCGTGGTTGAGGACTACGAGCCGTTCGACGAGACAGATGCCGATGGTCTGCTTACGGATGACCGAGAGCTTGGCGTTGACGTAGTGCGTGGGCTCCCCGGGGACGAGGAAGAACCGGGTCTCGAAGAATTGCAGATCGCTGCGGGACATCGGGCTGAGTCGCTCCCCGTTGACGCGCAGCACCCAGGTCGACAGGAAGCGGGTGTCGAACGAGAAGAGGCCAGCCGGTGAATTCGGGGACGGGGTGACATCGCCACGCACATCCGTGACCAGGAACGTGTTTCCGTCAAGGATGCTGAGCGTCTTCTTGACCATCAGGGGCCGGCTTCCTCATGAACGAAATCCCGTGGGTGATGGCCGGTGGGCGGTCCGGCGAACAGCACCATGGCGAGCATGTGCACCAGCCCCAGGTGCCCCTCGACCACAAGCGCGTTGCGGAAGAACAGCGGCACGAACCGTTCCTCGCCCCTGACCAGCCGGTCGAACGTATCTTTGTCGGTGCGCAGAACGGCGTCCGGCTCCGGCCGGGGCGTTTCCGAATCTGGCCTGCGGACCCGGGCAGTTCCGCTCTCCAGGGTGACGAACCACTGTTTCACGACGGTGCCGGCCGACTCTGTCACGTCCAGGCGGACGGTGCCCGTGGGCTCCGGCGGAATACTCTTGAAGGTGCGGCTCTTCCCACGCTCCAGCGTCTGGAGTGCGTCAGCCAGCTGGTCGCCCACTTGGCGTCAACATCCTTCCCTCGCGTGCCACCTCGGCATGACCGTGACCGGCTCTCCATCGGGCCCGCATCACCCGTTGCGCATGCCGCCGCTCAGATTCCGGACAGGGATGGGACGTGAGGCCCGAACGGGTACTGCCGGTCCAACGGCGAGATGGTTATCCACCGCAGGTCGGTGAATTCGGCGAGTGCCGCCCGGGAGCCGAACCGGCCCCAGCCGCTGGCCTTGACGCCGCCGAATGGCATTTGCGGCTCATCGTGGACGGAGGTCCCGTTGATGTGGCAGATCCCGGCTTCGATCCGGCGGGCCACCTGCAATGCGTTGGCCACGTCGCGGCTGAACACCGCGCTGGCCAGACCGAGCTCGGTGTCGTTGGCGACGTCGACGGCCTCGTCGACGCCATCCACCTCGATCACCGCAGCGACCGGCCCGAACGACTCTTCACTGTAGATCCGCATCTTCGGGGTCACGCCGCGCAGTACTGTCGGTGGGTAGAACAAGCCGTCGGCTCGGCCCCCGATGAGCACCTCGGCGCCATTGTTCTGGGCGTCGGCGACGAGCGATGCGACATGGTCGACGGCCCGCTGGTTCACCAGTGGGCCGAGCTCGGTCGACGGTTCATGTGGATCGCCCATGGCCAGCCTGCCGGCGTGGGTCACCAACTGGTCGAGAAACTCGTCGGCGACCTGGCGCTCCACCACGATCCGCTCGGTCGACATGCAGATCTGACCCTGGTTCATGAAGGAGCCGGCGACGGCGGCGCGTACCGCAGCCGGAATGTCCGCGTCGGCCAGCACCAGCATCGGCGCCTTGCCGCCGAGTTCGAGGACGGTGCGCTTCAGATGCCGGCCGGCCTTCTCGCCGATCACGCGCCCGACCGAGGTCGAGCCGGTGAAGTTGATGCAGCGGGTCTGCGGATGGCAGATCAACTCGTCGACAACGTCCGCCGCGTCGGCCGGCGCGTTCGTGATCACGTTGATCGCTCCTGGTGGCATGCCGGCGTCATGCAGGGCTGCGGCGATGGCCACATGGGTCGCCGGGGCCTCCTCGCTCGCCTTGAGCACCACCGTGTTGCCATAAGCCAGCGGAAGTGCGACGGCTCGCATGCCGAGGATCAGCGGCGCGTTCCACGGGGCAAGGCCGACGACCACTCCTACCGGTTGGCGGATGCCGAGCGCGGTCATGCCGGGCACGTCGGACGGAACGACGTCGCCGACGATGCCGTACGTCTGCGCGGCCGCCTCGATGAGCATGTCGGTGGCGAGCTTCAGGTTGAACTGGCCCCAGCTGAGCACCGCGCCGGTCTCCTGGCACATCGCCGCGACGATGTCGTCGCCGCGTTCGCTCAACAGACCTGCGGCACGCTGCAGCACCTCGCGCCGTTGCCCCGGCGACCACGTTCCCCAGGTAGCCCTCGCGGATGCCGCCGCATCAACGGCAGCCACCGCATCGGTACGGCCGGCGGCGGCGACCTCCGATAGCGGCTCGTTATCGATTGGGCGTAATTTTGTGGTCCTTCGCCCTGATTGGGCGGGTGTCCAGCTACCACCGATCAATAGATCGACAGTAGGGATGGCGTCCGGCATGGCGTCTCCCCTCCAGTCGCGCGACACGACCTGTCACTGCCGGACGCGGCTCGGCCCACCAGCGCAACCATGGCGTCGACGTCCGAACTACTGACCGGAATAACCGAGTTGCACCACTTCCAGGAGAATACTTCTCGAGGCGACAGCGGGCGTGGTTTCGAACGGAACCCTCCCGTCAGGAGCCGCCACCGCCCGGCGGAGCGCACTAGGAGGTTGCTGGCGGAGCGGCACAACGGTTGGTCGCTCGCCGCGCAGGCTGGGCACATCTCACCCCGACGGTCGCGGACGCCGTGCAGTCCCCATCCCGAGCATTCGCTGAGCCACACGGCATCGCACCGGAGGGGCATGACCGCCTACTCGTCAAAGGCCGCGCTCCGGCGCGGGTTCCAACGGCAGCATTCGGGCACGGCGGGGCAGGTGAGCTCCACGACCATCAGGCCATGATCAACCCGCGCTCCGCAGCTCGTAGGCGGACGACGGGCATGCCGCCGGCACGCGTGGCACGGCCACCGCACGATCTTCGGCTGGTCCTCACAGACCATCGATGATCAACGCGGTGGCCGTCCTCATTTCCATGCCAACGCCATGTGACGTTCGAGTACTAACAGACCGAGATGAGTTTGTTGCCCACGTAGAGGTTGCCATTGGTCTCGATCGAGACCGTCGTCCCCGGGTTTCCGACGGTGTTGCTCGCCCACAGGGCACGGCCACTGCTGTTGAGAACGACGAAGTTTCCGTCACGCTGGTACACCGCCTGGTGACCGCTGGGGTTCGTCCCAGAGGCCCAGCACACTCCGTACGTGTTCCTCAGCACGAGGTTTCCGTCCTGCTGCATGAGCAACTGGACGCCGCTCCGGGCGATGTAATCACCCTTGTGCATATACGTGCCCTTGTAGAGCCGCTGTCCGAGGTTGGCCGCGTAGGCTGGTGCCGTGGCGGTCACCATCGCCACCACCGCCATCGTCGCGACCGCGAGCCCACGCACGAGGCCCCTCATCGCCCTTCGTTCACTTGCCACCTGCAAAGCACCTCCACACAACTGCTGTCCTCCCCAGCACGCATTCATGATGTCCGTCAAAGGCAGGGTCGGCTTGCCGCCAGGCGTCAGGCTGTTGACGATCCGTGCCACGGTGCCGGGAGCGAATCGTCGCGGTGTCGGCGGTATTCGTGCGGGCTCATGTCGTACACGCTGCGGAAAGCTCGACTGAAGTGCGCTGCGTTGGTGAACCCCCAGCGCGCGGCGATCATGTTGATCGGCCGGTGGGCTGCCAACGAGCTGGCCAGGTCACGCCGGCAGCGTTCCAGGCGACGATCGCGGATCCAGGCGGCGACCGTCGTACGTTCTCTGTTGAACAGTCGGTGCAGGCTGCGCACGGACATGTGGTGCGCCTCCGCGATCGACGGGGGCGATAGCCCAGGGTCGCCGAGGTGCCGCTCGATATGGGCGTGAACGCGGGCCAGGAGCACCCGATCACGCGATTCCGGCGGCAGCATGTTCGAGGTGTCGAGGTAGTGCGCGAGCAGCGCGCCGAGCAGATCCAGGGTGACGGTGCCGAGCCGCGCCAGGTCGCTTGGCCGGTACTGCTCACAGTGGCCGGTCAACTGGCCGAGGTGCCGCGCGAGCAGCCCACCGATCCCCTGGTGCCCGGACATGGCAATGGCGTGCCGGGGAAGCTTTTTGCCCTCGACGGGAAGCAGCGCGCCCGGGATGGTCAGCGTGATCACGGTCGGTTGGGCACGAGATGGTCGGTTCACCGCGTGGAACATTCGGGACGGGCGCGAGAAGTCGTGGAAGCCGAACTGGTTGACCAGGACCGCAGTGTCCCGCCGGCCCTGGACGACGCTGGCCTCTCCGCGCAGGACGAGCGCGAGTTGGTACAGGCCCGGATCGGACTGTCTGATCAGCTTGGACGTGCGGTGCGCTTCCACCGTCGGGTACCAGAACCTCGTCGCCCTGGCGACACCGAGATCGACCGCGCGGAACGCCGCGTCGAAGTCGGCACGATGATCGCTGTACATCTCCAGCGGCACGATCGAATGGTTGACAACCTCCTGCCAGTAGTCGAACCGCTCGTGTGGCGCAACGGTTCGGGTATCACGGATCGTCTCGGCGGTCTGCACATATCCCCCATGGATTTGACTGTGCCGATGGCCAATGCAGTTGCATAACTCCAAGGCCAGCACGGCAATTGGTCACCGCCGATGCTACGTAAGTCGGGCAAACCGTTCCAGATTCCAATGAGCGACGCGGATGTAGCTTGCGGTAGGCACGCCACCGACGAGGACAGTCGACAACTCCGAGCGGTACTACGAGTTCGGTGGGCTCGCCGCGTCGCCCGCAGCCGCCCGGAGACGGCGGTGCCGGGTGGGCCAGCCGAGAAACCGATCGAACATGTCAGCCGCGTTGCCTGTCACGCTGGGGTTGAGCCGGTGCAGGTCATCGATGGCCTCGTGCAGGCAACTGGCCAGGTAGAGGAACAGGCTGACCGGCATGTCCCGGTACTCGGCCACGAGAGCCAGCCTTGCCGACCCGCACGGCCACGGGTGCCCACACCGGCGGCACAGCCACAGCGGGCGCTTCGGCAGATGCTCGCCCTCAACGGCAAGGTTCCGGTGCGCCGACAAGCGGCGCGGCTGCCTGGTCACCACCGAAAAGGCCAGCGGTGGGCTCGCCGGGGGAATGGCGAGCCCACCGCCGCCGCACGGCGGCTCGGGGTAAGCCGCCGATCACCCACCCACGCAGCCCCGATGGCGGTACGCAGGCGAGGAGTCGTACATCTGCGAGCGGAAGGATGTGGTGGCCGCAGCTGATACTCGTGGTCGGCCCATTTGGCCGAGCCCTGAGAATTACTCCGCTTCGGACAACTCACCTCGCACCTCCGGCTCAGCAGGTCAGACTTTGGTTACCTGCCTTCCACCCAACCGCTGTTCGCCGGCCGATCCCAGTGCGGCAATGACGCAAAACCGATGCATCCCTATTGCGGTGTATGCCGTGAGCTGAATGAATGGCTCTGTGATGCACGGTGGCGGAAATGGGCGGCGCACGTCGGGCTCACGCCGGTATCGACTGGCGCAGCGACGTAAGGCGATCGGTCTCAGCCAGGAGCGCCTCGCCGAGATCCTCGCCGTGGACCGTTCCACAGTCGTTCGGTGGGAACGGGCAGAGACGGATCCCCAGCCCTGGCACCGCCCGCACCTGGCCACGGCTCTCAAAGTGTCCATCGAGGAGCTGGCCGATATGTTGGCCGACACCCGTCAGCCGCCCGCCACGCCCGACAAACGTCTCGACCATGCGCTGCGACAGCCCGGTCGCGTCGACCTGATCGCGGTGGCGTACCTACGGGAGCGCGTGCGGCTTCTTGACGAACGCTACGACCAGACACCCTCGACCCTTCTGCTCGCTGAAGCGGCCCAGTTGCATGGCCAGGTGGTCTTCCTCCGTCAGTACGCCGACGCCAGCTCAGTTCAGCGCGAGTTGGCTGCCACGATCGCCGAATCGGCCACGCTGATGGGCCAACTGGTATGGGACGCCACGCAGCGACACGACCACGCCGCCAGCGCCGCATACTTCGACCAGGCGATAAACGCCGCGAAGGAAGCCCGCGATCCTGTCGCCGAAGCCAACGCGCTACTCCGCAAGAGCTACCTGGCGCTCTATGGAGTCAGGCGGCCAACCGCTGCCATCGCGTTGACCGCGCATGCCACTGAGGTAAGCCTTCGCATCAGCCCCGTACTTACGGGCCTCGCCCAACTACACCGCGCCGAGGCACACGCGATGCTCGGCGAGGTTCGGGACTGCGATGAGGCGCTCGGAGCGGCCGAAGACTCGTTCGCCTCGGTAGACCCGCAGGACCCTGCCTCCGTCCTCTACTGTCCCAGCCACCACGCCCGACTCGCAGGCTCGTGCTGGTTGTCGTTGAACAGGTTGGCGGACGCGATCACGGCGTTGGAGAAGGCGCACCAACTTGTCGCCGCACGCCGCAAGTCGACGGCCGTCGTCCTCGGCAACCTCACCCTCGCCAACATCCGTCATCGCGACCTCGATACAGCCATCTCCTACCTGCATCAAGCCATAAACGTCATTGAGCGGACCCGCGCGGGAGGCGGCCTGAACCTCGCCTTCGCCGCAGCCCGCGAACTGCGGCCCTGGAGCGACCGACCTGCGGTCCAGGATGTCAACGAACGCCTCCTCACCCTCATGACTCCATAGGAGCAACATCGTGACAAGCACCGACGACGCCAAGCAGGCCGTTCGCCGACGCGTCTGGGATCTCCTCGAACGCGAAGGCATGGCACCGCCAGGGGTGCATGGCCACATTCCTGACTTCACCGGCAAGGACGACGCCGCAGCCAGGCTCGCGGACCTGGATGTCTGGAAGAAGGCAAGGGTCATCAAGTGCAACCCCGACCGGGCCCAGTTGTCTGTCCGGGTGCGCGCCCTCCAAGAGGGCAAGCTGCTCTACATGGCGGTCCCGCGACTCGCCACACCGAAGCCGTTCTACCTGCTCGACCCGGCGGTGCTGGCAGTCCCGTTCGAGACTGCCGCCACGAGCACAGGCGCACCGGAGTTCGCCCCCACAGTCGGCCCCGACGACATGCGGCCGGTGGACATGATCGTGTGCGGCAGCGTCGCGATCAGCCGACGCAACGGCGTACGGGTCGGCAAGGGCGCCGGCTACTCCGACCTGGAGATCGCGCTTCTGACCGAGGCCGGGCTGGTCACCAGGCACACCGCCATAGCCACCACCGTTCACCAGAGCCAACTCCTCGACGAGGAACTTCCCCACGCCGATCACGACTTCGGCGTCGACTACGCGATCACTCCTGAGGAGGTCGTCGCGTACGCGCCTGACCGGGCGCGACCGCCCGGCATCATCTGGGAGAACCTTCGCCCCGATCAGCTCGACAACATCCCAGCCCTGCGTTGATCAAGCTCCGACGGATGGGCTGTCGTACCCGCGTACGCGAAAAGGCCCCGACCGGCAGTGTTCTACCAGTTCAGGGCCTTGCTCGTTGGTGCGCCGCCAGGGACTCGAACCCCGAACCCGCGGATTAAGAGGCGGCGTTGATCAGTGCTCTCCCATTGCTTCAGGTCTCACCGGTCCACGCGCTGCCTGGCTTTGCCCGTTTGTGCCAAACCGATGTATCCCCCAGTCCACTCTGAGCGAGCCGGTCCATGGCGGCCGAGCACCCAGGGAGCACCACCGTGACGGGCCTCGGGTGGGCTGTCGGCGTGGCGTCGTCCCTTGATGCGGAGCGACGTGCCGGGTGAATGCGCCCGGCCTACCCGGGCCAGTTGGCCAGGTAGTCGTCAAACGGAACGTCGTTAGGCCGCTGGCCGCCGATCTCGACGTAACTGTCGATGTCCCGGTCGTACGGTGGGCCGACGATGATCGGCAACTCATGTGTGGAGTGCCGGGCCAGAAACCGCCATGCCGCCCGGTTGAGCACCGGCTGCCGGGAGTTGGCCGGAGTCTCCGGACCACCACGGTGGAAGAACAACACCCGACCGTCGGCATCGCGCACCGCATGCCCCAGGCAGAGCCGTTCCCGACAACGGAAACACGCCAGATAGCCGACCTTCGACACATCCCACCCGTTACTCGGGTAGTCGGCGAATTCATCCTCGGGCCAGTCGGCAAGGTAGTCATCGAACTCGATGTCGCCAGGCTCATCACCGCCGATTTTGGCGGGCGGCCCGGGCGGCTCCCACATCTCGTCGTACTCCAGCTGAGAGTCGTAGATCACCTGCAGCTGGTGTCCGACGTGTTCAGCGAAGATCTTCCACAACGCCCCCGACATCTCCCGCGACTGACTGTGGTTAGGCGCATTCGGGTGCGCGTAGGCGAAGTAGATGATGTCGTCCCACGAGTTACGCACCGGCTTGCCGAGAAAGAGGCGGACTCGTCGGCAGAGGCAGAATAGGCTGGCATCTATCCCCACAGGTCGTCCCCCGTTCAGCCCGGCACGCCCATGCCACGCGCGCCTGGCATCCACAAGCCCAGCGGCCTGCCGTCCGGAGACCGAAACGCCACCCACACGTTCTGGTAGACGGCCAGCCGTGCATCGGAGCGGTTGCCCCAGAAGCTTTTCATCATGCCCTCCACAGCCGCCGCGTCGACACCGGGCGCTACCTGGACCAGCAACTCTCCGTCGTATTGCAATGTTGGGCGCCGCATCGCTGAGCCGGCCCGGAAATTGATTCGGTTTGCCGGCGAACGTCTTGACCTGGCGTCCCAGCACCAGCTTGCCCGACGCGTCGTAAAACAACACGTCGTATCCTTGGACGTTGTCCCCGGCCACCTTCGGCGTCGTCCCGGCCGGGCCGTAAAGGGCAAGCTCGGCGTTCTTTCGCGTCAGTGCCGGGCCGGCCTGCTTGGAGTGCTCGACAACCAGAGAGTCGATCGCCGCCTGCAGGTCGGCACCGGAAAGCGCGAGCACTCCTCCGCAGCCGCCACACGCCGCATACGCACGTCGGGTATTGCGGGCAAGCACCTCGACGGGATTGACCGGCGCGGCCTCGGGCTGAACCGAGGCCGCCACCTCGCTGGCCGCCGGCGCGGCGGTCGCTGGCGATGGGCTCTGGCTGACCGCTGGCGGTTGTATGCCGCTATCCGTGCCGCAACCGGCCAGCACAACCGACAACACCACCGCAAGAAACGCACTCGCCCCCGTGCGCGATGACATGTGATCCTCCCCCGGTCGTCGCCCAAGAGCCTAGCCAACATCCATCGATTCATGTGTCGGAGGACGAAGCAGTATGACCAACATGGATGGAGCCACCGCGATTCTCCTCAACGCGGCAGTCGCGCCCGGCCCTGACTCAGCACATCGGATCTCGGAAACAGCTAAAACGTCGGTCAACGACCGTCGGTCGAGCCATGTCCTACTGCGCTAACGGCACCTAGAGTGGTGCGGTGCTGACCCTCGGCGTCGACCTCGCAGCGGCGGACAAGCGTACGGCGATGGCCGCGGTCGAATGGCTGCCGGACCGCGCCATAGTGCGGGACCTGGTCCTCGACGTCAGCGACGCTCACATCGTCGAGGCCAGCGAGCGCGCCGAGAAGGTCGGACTGGACTGTCCCCTCGGCTGGCCGGAGCCTTTCGTGGCGGCCGTGCAGGCCCACCGCATCGGCCACGTCTCCGTTGCCGATGCCGACGGCGCCCAGTGGCGACGTCGCCTGGCTTACCGGCTGACGGACGAGGTCGTCCGCAACGAAACCGGCATCATTCCGCTGAGCGTGGCTGCGGACCGTATCGCTCATGCTGCCTTCCGCGTCGCCGGATTGCTGGCGATGCTCGCTGCTGCCGGGCACGACGTGGACCGTTGCGGCGGCGGCCGGGTTGTGGAGGTGTACCCGGCGGCGGCCCTGTGCCGTTGGGGGTTGGCGTACCGCGGCTACAAGGGCCGAGGTCAGCAGGATGTGCGCCATGCCGACCTGGTGACCGCGCTTTGCCGCGCCGCGCCCTGGCTGGAGTTGGGTGCTTTCGACAGGTTGTGCCGACGCAGCCACGACGCGTTCGACTCGGTGATCGCGGCCTTGAACGCACGTGCGGTGGCGGTCGGCCGGGCAGCCGAGCCGGACGACGAGCAGCGGACGGTCGCACGTATCGAGGGCTGGATCGCACTGCCCACCGGTCCGCTCAGCAGCCTCATTGTTGGCCCAGAAGAATGAGCGAAAGGCTTTCATGGCCTCAGGATTGAGCTGGCTGGACAGTTCCCGCGACGACCAGCAGCGCATGCGTGAGCTGCTCAAGCTGTTCAGCGACGCGGAGAGCCGGGACGAGCTGGGTATCGGCCAGGTCCGCGACGCGTTCAGTGACTTGCTGTTTCCCGGGACCTCGGTGCTGCAGACCCGGGCGCGGTACCTGCTGATCGTGCCGTGGTGTTATCAGGAGGCGCAGCGGCGTGGGCTGCGCGGTGAGCGCCTCGCCGCGCAGGTTGACCGCAACGAGCGGAAGGTGATCGCTGCGCTGCTGCGCGGGGACGACACCGAGGGTGTGATCGGCCGGCGGGCCGGCGTCGGCGTGCGAACCCTGCCATCGGCCATCTACGCGGCGGCGCTGCTGCGGTACGGCATCCGCACGGGTGACGATGACGCCCCGGACCGACGGCTGTCTCCCGGCCTGTCCGAGGCCGATGAGCTGGCCGACCGGTCGAGCGGTGCCTGGCACGCGACGCTTCCAGTCGCGCCGGCGAGTTTCCGAACGAGGTGGAGGGCGGGCTGAGGCTGTATCCGGAGGAGGCCCGCTGGCTACGGGAGAGGCTTCTCGCCGCAGCACCGAACACCCTGCTGGCGTACCTGCTCCAACCCGAGCATCGGCCGGTTACCGACGGCCACGCGCCATGGCAGCCGGCGGCGCTCGCCGCGCCGGAGCCGGTCGGCTCGCTGGTCCGGGACGCGCAGCAGTTCTCGCTGGCCATGCACCTGCTCGTCGCCGAGCGGTACGAGCAGGCTGGTCTGACCGAGCACGAGAATCCGACGGAGACGTACCGCGACGCCCTGCGGGAGTGGAGCGATCGGGTGTCGGCCTCGCCCGGCCTGAAGGGCTGGGAGCGGTCGGGAATGTGGAGCCGGCTGATCCAACAGAACCCGCGGATCGCCACGAACGCGGCGGCGCGCCGGTTCGTCGAGCGGTGGCTCGATGCGGTGACCAGCGGAGCCGCAGGTGACGCGGCCATCGAACCGAGCCTGCGGGCCTTGGTGGCCGAGCGGGAACGGTCGGTGAAGAAGGTCCAGTCGCGGCTGGTCAACGACAAGCTGCTCCGCACGTGGAGTGGCGCGTCGGGCAGCCGACGACTGGTGTTCCGGTGGCCGCAGGTGCGCCGGATTCTCGCCGACATCCACGATGGCTGCGCCGCCGACCTGCCGGAGGCTGCCGGTGCTCGCACCTGACTCCCGCGCCCTGCTGATCGACGCGCTGCGCCCCCCAGCGGGCGCGCTGCTGTCCCGAGCTGTGGCGTTGACGTTCACCCTGGACCTGGAAAGTTTGCTCGTCGCCCCGCTAGCGTTCGCCGCTCATGGGCTGCGCGAGTCGACCGACCCGATCGCGAGCGCTGGCGCGCTGGAACCGCATCGACGACGCCCTCGGCGCGCTGTTGGACGCGGAGGTCATCGGCCCAGACCAGGTGCGCTACCACCGGCTTTCCCGCGACCTCGTCCGGGACATCGTCATCCGCCCCCGACCGCCTCGACTGGCCGTCGAACTCAGCGAACGGATGGGCGTCCGGTCGGGTGGACCACGCTGGTAGCCGTCGTCAGACCAGCCGGCTCGTGTAACCGGCCGCCACCAGTCGCTCGAACGCAGCCCGGACCTCGTCCGGCATCTCCTGTGGGATCGCAAACCCGCGCTCGGCGTACACCTCGATCCGCTGGGTGTCGCCGACCAGCATCTCCACCACCCGCCGCGGGTCACCGATATTGCGCACGTACTCGTCGAGTGCCAACGGGTTCGACGCGCAGACCACGTCGACCTCCGGCCACATCAGCCTGCAGGTGGCGTACGCCCGACGCTGCTGGTACGGCCGCGACATGATCAGCACTGACCGCACCGGGATACCCCGTTCGGCCAGGAGCTGCCGGGTGTACCCCAGGTTCTGGGCGGTGTTCGTCGCCCGTGGCTCCACGAGAATCGAATCCGCCGGCACGCCCTGCTCCATCGCGTATTCGCGGTAGTGCACAGCCTCACCGCGAGGGAACCGCTCCACCGTCGTCGGCGCGTTCGCCCCGGTGAACACGATCCAGGGAAACAGCCCCTCCTGGAACAGGCGGGTCGCGATCACCGCGACACCAAGGTCATGGCAGCCTCCAGAGAGACATCCGTCGACTCCACGCCACCGCCCGGCGTCGTCCAGTACGGCGCCTGGTCGGACTTGATCCGCTTGATCAGCACGAGACGGTCGTCCTCATCCAGCAGAATGGCGCGCACCGACCTACGCACGATCCGACGCACGCCCAACCCCTATCCCCACCCGAGGCGATGCACGGGCGGCAGCGAACCCGTGTGATCTTTGAGCCTGACCGCTGGCGTCACACCACGTCCCACCGACGCCGCCCCGGTCCAACGGCTCCCGAGCGCCCACCGAGCGACCACCGCCCACCGGCGTACGCGAAGAAGGCCCCGACCGGCAGAGTTCTACCAGGTCAGGGCCTTGCTCGTTGGTGCGCCGCCAGGGACTCGAACCCCGAACCCGCGGATTAAGAGTCCGCTGCTCTGCCAGTTGAGCTAGCGGCGCTCGCTGACAACGGGGGAAACACTAGCACGCACCCTGAACCGGGTTCCAATCCGATCCCCGGGTCCCCCCTTCGGTCGAGCTTTCCGGACATTTGACAAAAACTACTCGCAAAGTGTGGGACCGGGGTGATGCCGGGCGGCAGCGATACGGCACGATGTCCGCCAGGGTGCGCTAGGACAGGGGTGGGGATGGGCAGGTTCGCGCGGGCCGGGGCGTTGTTTGGTGCCTTGGGGCTGGTGGCGTCGCTGGCATTGTCGGGCTGCGGCGAGGAACGCGCGGCTGCTGAGTTCGTACCCGGTCAGACACCCGGGGCGACCGGCGCGGAGACCCCGGGGACGCCGGGGGCACCGGAGGTGCCCAGTGGCCCGCCACTGGCGGTGAGCCCGGCCGACGGGGCGAAGAACCGGCCGGTGAGCGTGGAGATCGGCGCGAAGCTGCCGGAGGGCGGCGAGGTGTCGCAGGTCACGCTCAAGACCGAGGACGGCAAGACGGTCAAGGGCAAGCTGCGTACGGACGGGTCCTCGTGGGTTCCGTCGGCCCCGCTGAAGTGGTCCACCCGCTACACCGCCACGGTCTCCGCGAAGGGGCCGGACGGCACGGTCAGCGAGGGCGCCAGCACGTTCACCACGATGGCCAAGCCGGGCTCGATGATCACCTCCGGGTTGTACCTGTTCGACGACCGGACGTACGGGGTGGCGATGCCTGTGGTGGCGGAGTTCCACCCGGGCATCCCGAAGAAGGACCGGGCCAAGGTGCAGAAGCGGATGTTCGTGCAGACCGACCCGCCGCAGCCGGGCGCCTGGCACTGGGTGAGCAACGGCACGCAGGCGTACTACCGCGCGCCGGAGTACTGGAAGGCCGGCACCAAGCTGACCGTACGCATCGCCCTGGCCGGCATCCCGTTGAGCAACGGCCGGTTCGGCAACGTCGACCGTAACGCCACCGCGAAGATCGGCTCGGCCTTCGAGATGAAGGTGACCAACTCCGACAAGCAGATGCGGGTGTACGAGGACGGGCAGCTCATCAAGACGTTGCCGGTCAGCCTGGGCAAGAAGAAGACTCCCTCGTCCAGCGGCACCCTCGTGGTGATGGAGAAGAAGGAAGCCACTGTCTTCGACACGATGGACGACCCGGATCCGGAGAACCGGTACGTCACCGACATCCAGTTTGCCCAGCGCCTCACCTGGGGTGGCGAGTACATCCACGCGGCCCCCTGGTCGGAGGGCGTCCAGGGGCGGCAGAATGTCTCTCACGGCTGCGTGAACGTCTCGATGGCGAACGCCCGCTGGCTCTTCAAGCGTACGAAGATCGGCGATCCGATCACCATCACCGGCACCGAGCGCAAGCTGGCGGCGGGTAACGGTTGGACCGCGTGGAACCTGAGTTGGTCGGAGTTCGTCAAGGGCAGTGCGCTGCCAGTTCCGGATGGTGGCGCCGGTCCGGCCGTGTGACCGGACGAAATATGTCACTATCCGGACATCCCGCCCACAGTGTTTCGGTTCACTTGTCGCAACGGGTACGTGAACTGATGCGTCAGTGATGTGGACGGGCAGCGGACCACGACTGTGAGGACACCATGCGAGTTCGGGACCAGCGCAACCGGCGGCGGGGGGTGCTCGCCGCGGGCTTGCTCGCCGTGACGTTGGCACTGACCTCCGCCTGCACCGGCGGTAAGGGTGGCCACAAGGGGCCGGGCTGGCAGGACGGCGCCGATCAGCCGGCCGCGAAGGCGTCGGTGAGCATCAGCGAGCCGGCGGCGGACGCCAAGGACGTGCCGGCGTCGGCGGCGATCGCCTTCGCCACCGAGCAGGCCGAGGACGTCACGGTCGAGCTGACCGACGCCGACGGTGCGGCGGTCGAGGGTGACCTGGCCGCCGACGGCAGCAGTTGGCTGCCGTCGAAGGCGTTGACCTACGGCGCCTCGTACACCGCCACCGTCACCGCGACCGGCGACGACGGCCTGCCAGCGACCGCGACAAGCGCCTTCACCGTGATGGAGAAGCCGGACAAGCAGGTGCGCATCAGCAGTTTCCTCGGTGACGACCAGACGGTCGGGGTGGCCATGCCGCTGATCGTGAAGTTCGGCCGGGACATCCCCGAGAAGTACCGCGCCGACCTGCAACGCCGGATGACTGTGACCTCGGAGCCGGCCCAGGAGGGCATCTGGCACTGGGTCAGCCCCACCGAGGTCCGGTACCGGCCGAAGGAGTTCTGGCAGGCCGGCAGCAAGGTGTCGTACCGGGTGCAGGCCGGCGGGCTGCCGCTGGGCGACGGCTGGTACGGCCGCGCCGACCTGAGCGTGGACATCAAGGTCGGCCCGAAGCTGGTCATGACCGTGGAGAACCGAACCAAGCGGATGACAGTCACCCGGGACGGCGAGACGCTCAAGACGATCCCGGTGAGCCTGGGCAAGAAGAGCACCCCGTCCTCCAGCGGCACCATGGTGGTGATGGAGAAGCTGCGCAAGACGGTCTTCGACACGTACGACGAGCTAGGCCCGGACGACGGCTACCGGACGAAGATCGACTACGCGCAACGGCTCACCTGGGGTGGCGAGTTCATCCACGCGGCACCGTGGTCGGAGGGGCAGCAGGGCACGACGAACGTCTCACACGGCTGTGTGAACGTCTCGATGGCCAACGGCGCCTGGCTGTTCAACAACACGAAGGTCGGTGACCCGATCGTCGTCAAAGGCACCGAGCGCAAGCTTCAGCTCGGCAACGGCTGGACCGACTGGAACATGAGCTGGGAGGAGTACGTCAAGGGCAGCGCCCTGCCGTACGAGCCGGCGGACCCCGAGGTGACCGACCCGGACGTCACGCCTAGCGAAACCCCGATCGCCTGAACACCAGGTGAAACGCGTCAGGCCCCCTCCGTGGAGGGGGCCTGACCTTTGGGGTGACTGATGGGAATTGAACCCACGACAACCGGGACCACAACCCGGTGCTCTGCCAACTGAGCTACAGCCACCATGCCGCCGCGCCCGGTCGAACGCCCGGGGCGGGTGCGGTGAAATCATACCCCCACCCCGGCCGACCGCGTCCAGCGGGTTGCCGCCAGGCCGGGACGGGCAGGCGGTGTGGCGGTCAGAGCTCGCTGGCGATCGCCTTGGCGCTCTCCACGTCCGGCCCGGGCAGGGGGACGAAGATGGTGCGCCGGTAGTACTCCAGCTCCCGGATGCTCTCCCGGATGTCCGCCAGGGCCCGGTGGGCCAGGCCCTTCTGCGGCTGGCCGAAGTACACGCGGGGGTACCAGCGGCGGCACAGTTCCTTGATCGAGGACACGTCGATCATGCGGTAGTGCAGGTGGGCGTCGAGGCGGGGCATGTCCCGGGCGATGAAGCCACGGTCGGTGGCGATCGAGTTGCCGCAGAGCGGGGCGGTACGCGGGTCCTTGACGTGGCGGGTGACGTAGTCGAGCACCCGCTCCTCCGCCTCGGCCAGGGTGACTGTGGAGCGGCGCACCTCGTCGGTCAGCCCCGACTTGCCGTGCATCGTCCGGACGATCTCGGGCATCGCGTCGAGTGCCGCGTCGTCGGCGTGAATCACTACGTCGACACCATCACCGAGCACGTTGAGGTCGGGATCGGTGACCAGCGCGGCGACTTCGATCAGCTTGTCGCCACCGAGGTCCAGCCCGGTCATCTCACAGTCGATCCAGACGAGAAGATCAGCCACCGGGACAGCCTACGCGCAGCGCAACTCTCGTGGCTGCACGCCGTCACCGTCACCGACCGCTAGGGTCTTCCCCGTGCCCGCCGAACCCGCCACACCACCCAGCGTCGACCTGGACGACCCGGGTAGCCGTACAGCTCGCCGGTTCGTGGGAGCGTTGGCGTTGGCGGCGGTGCTTCCGGCCCTCTACCTGCCCGGGACCATCCACAACTTCTTCGACCTGAAGATCTACATGGCGGCGATGGACTGGTGGGCCGCCGGCAATCCGCTGTACGACTACGTACAGCCGGACCGGGTGCAGGGCGAGCTGTACTTCACCTATCCGCCGTTCGCCGCTCTGCTCCTGCTGCCGTTCTCCTGGCTGAAGCTGGGCGCCACCGTGGCGATCTTCACCGGGCTGACCCTGCTCGGCGTGGTGGTCACCACGAAGTGGCTGCTGGACCCGGTGATCCGTCGACACCGCCTGCCCCACCTGTTCACCCTCGTGGTGGGCGTGCTGCTCGTGCTCGGGGTGGAGAGCACCCGGGAGACGATCACCTTCGGGCAGATCAACATGCTGCTGGTGGTGCTGATCCTGGCCGACCTGCTGTTCGCCGTACCCCGCGACAGCCGCTGGGCCGGGGTGGGCATCGGGTTGGCGGCGGCGCTCAAGCTGTTCCCGGCCATCTTCGTGATCTACCTGCTGGCCACCCGGCGCTGGCGGGCGGCGGTGGTGGCCGGGGCGACAGCGGCCGGGGCGACCCTGCTCGCCGCGGCGGTCGCGCCCGGCGACTCGTGGCGGTTCTGGACCCACGAGCTCTGGGCCACCGACCGGGTCGGCCGCACCGACTACACGGGCAACCAGTCGCTGTTCGGAGTGCTGAGCCGGCTCACCGCCCCCGAGGAGCCGAACCGGCTGGTCTGGCTGCCGCTTGTCGCGGTGGTCATCGGGTACGGGTTGTGGCGGGCGGTGCGGGCGTCGCAGGCCGGGGACGCGCTCACCGGTCTGACGCTTACCGGCCTGGTGGCAGCGCTGATCAGCCCGATCACCTGGACGCATCACATCTACTGGTTCATCCCGGCGGTGGTGATCCTCGCCGACGCGGCGCTGGGCACCGATCCGCGCACCGCTGCGGGAGCCCGCCGACGCCGCCGGCTGGTGATCCTCGCCGTCGCGGTCATCGCGATCATCGTGTACGGAGTGGTGTCCTTCTACGACTGGGGAATCACCCCGTCGCCCACCGGCAGTCCGTGGGAGTTCCTACTCCGCAACGGATACGTGTGGCTCTGCCTGGTGCTGCTCGTCGTCCTGCCGGTCCGTGACGGGGCCGCTCAGATGCCGAAGCGGCAAACCCGCAAACTCGGACACTCTTCCCGAGGCACCCATTCATCAGTAATCTAGACCCCGGGTCACCAAAACCCCGGAGCCACCGATATCCCCCGGTGAAGGGCGGCCCTCCGCGTCGGCAGCACGGAGGGCCGCCCACCCCCACCCCCACCCCACCCTCCCGCGCCGATCATGCAGTTCTGGTCGCCGAAATGCCCCTTAGGTTCGCTTTTGTCGCGACCACAAGTGCAAGATCGGCGCGGCAAGTGCAAGATCGGCGCGGCGAGTGGGGGGCGGGGCGAGCGGGGGTGGGGGGTTAGGGCGGGGGGGCGGATGGGCGGAGGGGGCGGTTTGGGGTGGACGGGTCGGGAAGTTCGGCGAGGGTAGCTGGGCGCGGGACGGGGCCGATCGCCTGTCGACTCGTGGTGGCGGGCACCGTGGCAGTGACCGAGACGAGTTGACGCTCGGGCAGCCGGCGGGGGCCGGGCGGCGCCGGAGCGCCGAGGCCGGTGAGCGAGCTGACCCCGAGTCGCCCGGCGAGCACCGGCACCTGGTCCGGCTCGACCACGAACACCACCTCGCGGGGGCGGACCGGCCGCAGCAGTACCAGCGCGGCGAGAATCACCAGCAGCGTCCCGCCGGTGAGGGCACCCCAGGTGGCCGGGGCGATCCAGCCGGCCCGGAGTTCCGCCCGCAGGTCGAGGGTCACCCCGGCGGCACCGTCGGGGCGCATCAGTACCAGACTCAGCCGCTGCCCGGCCAGGTCACCGGGGCTCCATTCGAGCACGCCGTAGCCGGCCCGTACCCAGAAGGTCTGCGCGGCGGGCGCAGCCGGGACGGTGGGCGAGGTCCCGGCCGCCGGGGTGGCCTGCTCCAGCCGGACCGGCAGCGGACCCCGGGCCAGCGACATCCGCAGGACCACGGCGTGCGGCGCACCGGCCAGCCACCGCTGCGCCTCGTCGGTCGGGGCCAGCCCGACGAAGGCCGGCCCGTCCGGGGTACGTACGTCCAGCCGGAGTCGGGCCTGACCGCCCCGGGCGAACGGGACCTCCTGGCGCACCAGGGTGTCAAGGTCGGTCACCACCACCGCGTGTCCCGGGGTCTGCACGGTCTCGAACCGGGCGGTGAACGCCCCGTCCGGGCCGGCGTGACCGGTCAGCAGACCAAGCGCGGCCGCACCGAGCAGGGCGGTGGTGCCGACGGTCAGCAGCAGCATGCCGGTCAGCGTCCACACGAAACGCATGCGCCCTGTTCCCCTCTGTAGCCAGATACCCGGCCGACCTTACCTACGCCGACCCACCGATCAGTGGATATCCACGGCACGGCCGCAGAAAGCGGGCAGGCCCGCCGGGATCACCCGGCGGGCCTGTCCAGCGGTGACGCTCAGGAGGTGGGAGTCGCCGCCTCGTCGCCCGGGGCGGTACCGGCCTCGCGCCGGGGGCGGGCGAAGGCCAGCCCGCCGAGCACCAGCCCGCCGAGTCCGGCGATCAGCCCGGCGACCCCGAGGCCCACCGCGAGCCCGTTGCCACCCTCGTCGTCGCTGTCGTCGGACGGTGCCGCGGCGGGCGCGTCGGCCGGCGCCTCCGTCGGCGAAGCGGCGTCCGGAGGCGTGAGGGTGAGTACCGCAGCCGGGGTCGCCGGCTCCTCGCCACCGGGCCCCGGCGGCAGGTCGATCCAGCGCACCACGGCACCGTCGGAGTAGGTCTGCAACGCCTTGAAGACCATCTGGTCGGTCTCCGGCAGCGGGCCGAGGAGCACCGGGAACTCCTGGAAGGTTCCGGGGGCTATCGCCGCGTCGGCCGTCGCCGTCCAGGTGACCTTGGCGACCACCTCGGAGATCTCGGCTCCGTGCACCTGGACCGGCGGGTCGACAGTGCGCTTCTCCACGGCTGCCGTCCAGCCCGGCACCGGAGTGGTGGAGACCGAACCGATTGCCGCGTTCTCCGGCAGGAACACCTCGACCTTGGTGGTCGAGGCCTCGTCGCTCTCGTTCGGCACCCGGAACGCGAACCGGCCGTAGCCACCCTGCTCGGCCACCTCGGGACTGATCGTGACGTGCGCCGACGCCGGGGCCACGAAGCCGAACACGGCCGTGGCGACGGCGCCGAGCGTCAGAGCGGTGGCGGTGGCGGCGAAACGCCGGTGACGGAACATCGATGGAACCTCTCTATCGGACGGGCACGGTGGCGGTCACCGTGGCCTGGTCGATCTCGGTGGTACGGGCGGTCACCCGCAGTTCCCAATCCCCTGCCGCTGGGAGACTGATCTCGCCGGTGGCGTGGTTGTCGGTGAGCGGCAACAGCGGCACCTGGATCGCTTCGATGCCGGCCGCCGGCAGGGCCACCGTGACCTGCCACTCGACGACCGGCAGCGGCTGGTTGTCGAGGGTGTACGCGTACAGGTGCACCGAGTTGTTGCCGCGTCTGGCCGGTGACACCTCGATCTGCATGGAGTAGAGCGAGCTGGTCGCCGTGGTGTTGAAGTATCCGCTGTCGGCGGCGGCGACGTCGGTGGCCACGCTGCGGGCGGGGGTCGTCTGGACCAGGGTGGCCGACACCCCCAGCACGATCGCGGTGATGGTCAGCTCGGCCCAGATCGCCCGGCGTACCGGGGCCGGTCGGCTGGCCGCGACCCGGGTGCGTACCAGGTGACGGGAGTAGGCAGCCACCGCGATCACCAGGACGAAGAGCCCGATCTTGGCCAACACCAGCCGCCCGTACGCGGTGTTCACCAACGCCGCCGGGGTGGCCACCTCGATCAGCGCCTGGACAGTGCCGGCGAGCAGCAGCGCGGAAACGGCCAGGGCGGCCCACCGGGACCAGATCGGCAGGATCGCCCCCAGTTCCCGCTCGTCGGCCCGGCGCAGCAGAAACACGGCGAGCATCACCAACCCGCCCAGCCAGACGGCCATGCCGCCCAGGTGCACCGTGTCGACGAGCACCGACACCGCAGGGGCGGGCGAGGCCGCTGGATGCCCGGACAGCGGCCAGGTGACAAGTGCTCCGACGGCGAGGACACCCAGGATCACCAGGTCGGTCCGGCCGACCGGCCCGGCAAGCAACGGCCGGAGCAGCAACGCCACCGCGGCCAGCAGCCCGAGACGAACCAGGTGAGCGGCCCCGAAGGCGCTGCCGAGGACCAGACTCAGCCCTTCGCCGGTGACGTCGAACAGTCCGCCGCCATTGGTGTACGGCACCTGGAGCAGCACTGTCGCCACAGTGGCAAGCGCCACCAGGCCGAGGCCGGTCCAGGCCAGCCGGGCCGGCCCGCGTCGGGACAGCCGGCGCGGCCAGAGCAGGGCGAGCACCAGCGCCGGTCCGATGACCAGCAGCAGTCCGGCGTAGCCGACGAACTTGGCGACCTTCACCGCGGTGCCGACCACCGGATTGGCCCGGCCGTCGTCGCCGCTGTCCACCGGCGGCTCGGACGGCGCGCCGACGGAGTAGGTGAACGCGCCGGAGACCGGGTGGCTGTCCGCGGAGATGACCCGGTAGGTGACCAGGTAGGTGCCGTTGCCGCGACCGGTGTCGACCGGGATGTTGACCACGCTGCCGGCGAAGGTGGGTTCGCCCTGATCCGCGCGCGACCCGTCCGGCGCGATCACCCGGATCCGGTCCGGCACCTTGCGGACCGTTTCGCTGAAGGTGAGCACCACCTCGGCCGGCGCGGCGGGCACCACGGTCGAGGCGGCCGGGCTGCTGCTGGACAGCACGGCATGGGCGCTGGCCGGGCCGGCGGGGACGAGCAGCAGCGCCACGACGGTGACCAACAGGCCGGCGGTCGCGGCCAGCCGGGCGAACCGGCGGCGGTGGGCGGCAGTCATGACGCCCATGGTCGCTGACGACACCCGTTCCAGGCGAGCTCGCTCATCGATTGATCCCGATTTCCCATGATCGGGCGCGGGCGCGCGGGAACCGGACCGGACGTCATAGGCGGATAGTCGGCCGCCGGGACCGAAAAGTTCCCGGAGTGGCGCACCCCATGGAAGGGCCGAAGGACTCTGCTACCCACCGTTTCGCCGCGTAACCTAAATTGTCGTGATCCCCGCCCCGCGCGACGCCTCCGCCACCGCCGACACCGGCATCGTCGGCGCCGACCGCGCCGCCGACGGACCCCGGCGATCTGCCCGGATGCCGCAGGACGGGGAGCCGGAGCCGACAGTCGACCCGGCCACCGGGTGGGCGCTGGCCGCCCGGGGCGGCGACCCGGTCGCCCAGGCCGCCTTCGTGCGCGCCACCCAGGCCGAGGTATGGCGGTTCGCCGCGGCGCTCGTCGATCCGGACAGCGCCGACGATCTCACCCAGGAGACCTACCTGCGGGCGTTCCGTGCGCTGCCCGCCTTCGCCGGCCGGTCCAGCGCCCGCACCTGGCTGCTCGGCATCGCCCGGCGGGCCTGCGCCGACCACCTGCGCACGGTGGTACGGCGGCGGCGACTCGATCAACGGCTCAGCGCGCACGCGCACACCGACGTGCCGCACCCCGACCCGGCCGGTCAGCTCGGCGCGACCGACCTGGTCCGCCGGTTGACCGCCGAGCGGCGCGGGGCATTCGTGCTGACCCAGTTGCTCGGCCTGTCCTACGCCGAGGCCGCCGCCGTGGAGGGGGTGCCGGTGGGCACCATCCGCTCCCGGGTGGCGCGGGCGCGGGCCGAACTTGTCGACGCGGTCGGCGAGGCGTTGGCCGGATGAACAGCATGATGCGCACCTGGCGTCCCTGGCTCGGGCTGGCCGTCCGGCTCGGCCTGGCCGTTGTCTGGCTGTGGGCCGGTTGGTCGAAGGTCGGCGACCTCGCCGCCTCCGGTCGCGCGGTGAACGCCTACCAGGTGCTGCCGTACGACGTGGCGATGGTGGTCGGCGCGGCGTTGCCCTTCGTCGAGCTGGCGTTGGCGCTGCTGCTGCTGCTCGGGCTGGCCACCAGGCTGGCCGCCGGCGTCTCCGTGGCGCTGCTGCTGGTCTTCATCGCCGGCATCGCCTCGGCCTGGTCGCGCGGGCTGGCCATCGACTGCGGCTGTTTCGGGGTGGGCGGCGAGTTGCCGGCCGGGGAGAGCCCCAGCTATCTCCCGGAGATCCTCCGGGACATCGGCTTCCTGGCGCTTGCCGGGTTCCTGCTGATCTGGCCCCGCACCGCCGTCTCCGCTGACGGCGCGCTGGCGGGCGAACCGGTGGAGGACGACGATGAGTAGTCGCAAGGGGCGCAAGGACGCGGCCCGGGTGGTCCGGGAACAGCTGGCTCGGGAGCGGCGCCGCAAGCGGTCCCTGTGGATCTCGCTGGGCGCGGTGGTGGTGCTTGTCATCGCGGGCCTGATCGGTTGGAGCGTCTGGTCGAGCCAGCAGTCCGACGACTTCACCGCGCCGCCGGGCGCCAACGACGCGGGCACCGGCATCGTTGTCGGATCCGGGCCGGTGACCATCGACATCTACGAGGACTACCTCTGCCCGGCCTGCAAGCAGTTCGAGCAGACCAGCGGCGCCACCATCGAACAGTTGATCGCCGACGGCAAGGTGCGGGTGGTGTACCACCCGGTGGCCTTCCTCAACCGCTACTCCAGCACCGACTACTCGACCCGCTCCTCGGCCGCGTCCGGCTGCGCCGCCGAGGGTGGCAAATTCACCGAGTTCGGCAAGGCGCTGTTCGAGCGGCAGCCGCCGGAGGGCGGTGCCGGCCTCAGCGACAACGAGCTGATCGACATCGGGGCCGAGGTCGGGCTCGACCGCGACGCTTTCGGCAGCTGTGTCCGCGACGGGAAGTACCGGTCGTGGACGGAGCACGTCACCAACGAGGCGAGCCAGGCCAACATCACAGGTACGCCGAGCATCCTGGTCGACGGGGAACCGGTACGGGAGTGGACGCCGGAGAACATCACCGCAGCGGTGGAGGCGGCCGGCAGGTGACAGTGCTCGCCCGGGCCGGGCTGCTGCTCGCCGCCACGGTCACCACGATCCTCGCGACCGCCGCACCCGCCCTCGCCCACGGCGCGGACGCACCGAACGGCACCGACTACCGGGTGACCGTCACCGACACCGGTCGACCCGACCTGCGGGTACGGGTGATCGAGGCGGGTGCCCGGCTGGAGCTGACGAACACCGGCGACACTCCGATCGAGGTGATCGGCTACTCGGGTGAGCCGTACCTGCGGGTCGGACCGGACGGCGTGTACGAGAACTCCCGCTCGCCCGCGACGTACCTCAACCGCACGATCGTCGGTGACACCGCCCTGCCGGCCGAGGCCGACCCGGCCGCCGAGCCGCGCTGGCGTCGCCTCGACGGCGGCACGACGGTCCGGTGGCACGACCAGCGGGCGCTGTGGCGCGAGGCGCAGCCGCCCGCCCAGGTCCGCGCCGCGCCCGACCGTGAGCACCGGGTACGCGACTGGGTGGTTCCGCTGCGCGACGCGGACGGGCCGTCGGAGATCCGCGGCACCCTGGACTGGGTACCGCCGCCGGACGCGTACACCTGGTGGGTGGTGGCCACCGTCGGCGCGCTTGCGGTCGGTGCGCTCGGGGTGCTGCCGGCGACCTCCGGCCCCGGCCGGCGGGCGCTCGTCGCCCTCGGCGCGCTGCTGATCGTCGGCGGGACCGCTGCTGTCGCGCTCGCCCTCGGGCGCACGCTTGACGCCGGGTCGCAGGGTCTCGGCGGCGTACTGACCGGCCTGCTGACCGGACCGGTGTGGGCGCTGCTGACCGGCCTGGCGGCGATCGCCGCCGGAGCGCGCGCGGTGCGCGGCGGAGGCGGGACCGGTGAGCGGACCTCGGCTCCCCGTTCCGACGTCGACTTCGTGGTGGCGCTGGCCGGCGTCTGCCTGGCCCTGTTCGCCGGGGTGACGAACGCCGCCGGTTTCACCCGGGCCGTGCTGCCGGTGCCGTGGCCGCCGACTGTCGCCCGGGTCCTGGTGGTCCTCGTGCTGGCGGGCGGAGCCGGTGCGCTGGCCGCCGCGTTGCTGCGCCTGCACGCCGCCGCCCGCCGCGCACCGGCCGCCGCTACTCCCTGATCGACGCGCGGCCCGGGGTGGGACGGAACGGGTAGGGCAGTTCGAGACGGTGCCGGGCGAGCAGTTCCGCATCGTCGAGCAGTACGGGTGTCGGTCCGTCGGCCACGATCCGCCCGCCGTCGAGGATGACCGAGCGGTCGCAGAGTTCGAACGCGTACGGCAGGTCGTGGGTGACCATCAGCAGGGTCACCGGCAAAGTGCGCAGGATGCCGGCCAGTTCCCGCCGGGCCGCCGGGTCGAGGTTTGACGACGGCTCGTCGAGCACCAGGATCTCCGGGCGCATCGCGAGCACTGTGGCCACCGCCACCCGGCGGCGCTGGCCGAAGGAGAGATGGTGCGGCGTCCGGTCACGGTGCTCGGACATGCCCACCGCGGCCAGCGCCTCGTCCACCCGGGCGGCCAGTTCCGGCCCGCGTAGCCCCAGGTTGGCCGGGCCGAACGCGACATCCTCCGCGACGGTGGGCAGGAAGAGCTGGTCGTCCGGATCCTGGAAGACGATGCCCACCCGGCGGCGGATCTCCGCAAGCGTCGCCCGGTCCCGGCCGACGGTCAGGCCACCTACCGCGATCTGCCCCTCAGTGGGCGTCAGGATGCCGTTGAGGTGCAGCACAAGCGTGGTCTTGCCGGCACCGTTGGGGCCGAGCAGCGCGACCCGCTCGCCGCGCGCGACAGTCAGGTCGACGCCGTCCAGCGCGACATGGCCGTCGGGATAGGCGTACCGGACGCCACGGACGTCCAGACTGGGTGGGCTGGGCTGCACGCTTCGATCATGTCAGGACGGCGGCGGTGGCGGCGACGGTGCCGGCCAGGACCGGTACGGTGGCCGCGATCAGCCACTGGCCGCTCGTCGCCGCCGCGGTGCCCTGCCACACCGTCGGCATCCGACCTGTGTAGCCGCGCGACAGCATCGCCAGGTAGACCCGCTCGCCACGCTCGAAGGCGCGCAGGAACAGCGCTCCGATGCCGGCGGCGAAGCCGCGTAGCTGCCACACGAAGCGCGGGTCGTCGCCCCGGGAGATCCGGGCGACGCGCATCCGCCGGGCCTCGCCGACGAGCACGTCGAGGTAGCGCAGCATGAAGGTGGCGATCTGGGTGAGGATCTGCGGGCAGCGCAGCCGGTCCAGCCCCACGATCAGGTCACGGGTGTTCGTGGTCGCCGCCAGCAGCAGCGACGCCCACACGCCGAGGGTGCCCTTGGCGATGATGTTCCACGCCCCGTAGAGACCGTCGACCGACAGGTGCAGCCCGGCCACCTCCGTCCGTTCGCCCGCGCCGAGGAACGGCAGGGCCACTGCGAAGAGTACGAACGGCAGCTCGATGGTTGACCGCAGCAGCAGCCAACGGGCGTTCACCCGGGCCAGCGCCGCGACGACCGCGACCAGCAGGGCGTACGCGCCGAAGGCCCAGAGCGCCTCGCGGGGGGTGGCGACCACGGCGATGGTGAACGCCACCATCGCCGCGATCTTGACCTCCGGTGGCAGCCGGTGCACCGGCGAGTCGGCCTCCCGGTAGAGCACGTGGGCGTGACCGGCTCCCACCTCGGGTCAGCCGCCGCTCGTGACGGCCGGGTCGGTGCGCTCCGCCCCGGTCGCGTCCTGCGGCGCCCGGTCCCGCCGGCGGACCAGCCAGAAGGCGCCACCGGCCACGGCGAAGGTCAGCAGTACGCCCAGCACGCCGGAGAGCCCGGTGGAGAGGAAGTCGTTGTCCAGCCCCGCGATGCCGTAGTCGGCAAGCGGCCCACCGATCTCGTGCTCCCGCTCCTGCTGCGCCGGGCAACTGCCGCCGATGATCTCGTCGTCGGCGTCGAAGGTGCAGCCCTCCCGCAGCGACGAGTCCAGCCCGTCCGGGTGCGACGAGGCGAAGTTGCTGACCACGCCGGCCAGCAGCAGGGCGACGAGGAGCCCGCCGACGATGAAACCCCACTTCCTCACCGGACACCTCCGACGGTCGGGACGGTCACCGGCGCGGCCGGCTTCAGGGCGCGCAGCGCGTACACCAGGTCGGGGCGGACCTTCGCCACGGTGACCACTGTGGTGGCCGTGATCAACCCTTCGCCGATGCCGATGAACAGGTGGGACACGGCCATGGTGCCGGCCAGGCCGGCCAGGTTGCCGCCGAGGTCGGTGGTGCCGCCGAGCTGGTACTGCAACACGAAGCCCATCGCCGCGACGACCACGCTCACCAGCGCGGAGACGAAGGCGGTGACCGCCAGCCCGGCCGGGGTGCGCGGCAGGACCCGCAGCAGCACCGCGATCAGCAGGTACGCCACAGCGATGCCGATGACGGCCATGTTCGTGATGTTGAGCCCGAGCATGGCCACGCCACCGTCACCGAAGACGAGGGCCTGCACCACGAGGACCACCGCGACGCAGAGCGCGCCTACCCACGGCCCGACAAGCATGGCGGCCAGCGCGCCGCCGAGCAGGTGGCCGCTGACCCCGGCGGTGAAGATCGGAAAGTTGAGCATCTGCACGGCGAAGATGAACGCCGCGACCAGGCCGGCCATCGGCGCCAGCCGGTCGTCCAGGTCCTGCCGGCCACGCATGACGCAGTACGCCATCGCCGCCAGCGCGATCACCGCGAAGACCGCGGCGACCGGACCGTTGATGATGCCGTTGGAGATGTGCATCGCCAGGGCTTCCACGTGACCTCCCACGTGTCGGCGGGCCCGTGCCCACCGGCAGGGTGAGCGTATTTCCCATACCAGGCTGTTGCCAATAGCTGGCAACAGTGCCGTTTGCCGCGTAGGCCATGCCGCGCGGTCGAGCCGGCGCAGCGCGACGGTAGGGTCGTGCCATGACCGCACCCGCTCGCCTCTCCCCCGGCGACCCGGCGCCCGGGTTCAGCCTGCCCACCGACGGCGGCAACCAGCTCGCCCTGGCCGACCTGCGTGGCCGCAAGGTCGTCCTGTACGCCTACCCGGCCGCGATGACCCCCGGCTGCACCAAGCAGGCCTGCGACTTCCGCGACTCGTTGGCCTCGTTGCAGGCCGCCGGATACGAGGTGGTGGGCATCTCGCCGGACAAGCCGGAGAAGCTCGCGAAGTTCCGCGAGCGCGACGCGATCACCTTCCCGCTCGTCGCCGACACCGACAAGGCGGTGCTGACCGCCTACGGCGCGTACGGCGAGAAGCAGATGTACGGCCGCACCGTCACCGGCGTGATCCGTTCCACCTTCGTCATCGACGAGGAGGGCCGGATCGAGCGGGCGCTCTACAACGTGAAGGCCACCGGACACGTCGCCAAGCTGCGCCGCGACCTCGGCCTGGACTGACTGCGCGCACCACACGAACACCGCCGCGAGGCAACGCCATAGACTCTCCAGGCAGGCGGGAGTGGCGTAACGGCAGCCGCGGTAGGTTTAGGTCCTATTGTCCGAAAGGACGTGGGGGTTCGAATCCCCCCTCCCGCACCACGACTCCCTGTCGCGAGCATCACGATCATCGGCATTCACTGTCGAATCCGGTCAGGATGAGGCAGTGAGTCTGCGCTTCGTCCTCGACCCGGAACTGACCGATGAGCTGCGCGAACGGATCGTCGCGCTCTGGGTCGACGTGACGAACGCCGGCGGCGCGGTCGGCTTCGTGGCACCTGTCACCACCGACGAGGTCCGCACCATCGCCGACCCGACGCTGGCCGGCATCGCCGACGGACCGGACCGGTTGCTGCTCGGCTACGACGGCGATCGGCTCGTCGCCATGGCGATCTTCACCGATCCCCGGTTCCACCTGAAGACACACCTGCGGGTGCTCACCCGGGTGATGGTGCATCCCGACACGCAGGGGCGTGGCTTCGGCGAGGTGTTGATGCGCGAGGCCGAACGGGTGGCCCGCGACCTCGGGCTGGCGGCGCTGCACGTGACGGTCCGCGATGGGCTCGGTCTCGACCGGTTCTACCGCCGGCTCGGGTACCGGGAGGTGGGTCGTTGGCCCGGGGCGCTGCGCGTCGCCCCCGGCGACGACCGCGACGAGATCCTCATGTGGCTCGGCCTGGCTGACAACCGACCTGATCACCCGGCCGTCGGCTGACCGGCCCGGACGGACGACGCCGGCAGCCTGTCCAAGGCCCGGCCAGCCGCAGCCGTTCAAGGCTCGGCCACCCGGCGAGACCCGGTCAGCCGCCCCGCTGGTCGCGACCCGGCCAGCCGTCGCCCGGTCGCGGCTCGGTCAGCCGCAGCGGGGGGACGGCGCGGCCAGCGGTTCGGCTGCCAGCGCGTCGACGGCGGTCGGCTCGGCCGACGCTGTCGCCTCGACAGTCACCGCTGCCGAAGGCGTCGGCCGGGCGGAGGCACGGGTCGACGCGCTCGCCGACGGCTTCGGACGTGCCGACGGGGTGCCGGTGGACGTGACCGAGCCGCTGGAGCCGCCCCCGTACATCCGCACGGAACTGCGCTGCACCTGGCCGGGTGCCATCTTGATGCCGGTGGCGGTGACCCGGTGGCCACGGGTGTCGGTGACCCGGATCTGGTACGGGCCGGGCCCGGCACCGGAGTCGATCAGCCAGTAGTTGTAGCTCTCCCGAGTGGCCGCCCGCCACTGGCCTGAGCCGCCCTGCCGCACCTCGACCGAGCGCAGCGGGTTGCCGTGGCCGGCGACAAGCACCGCGAACCACCGCTGCGACGCGCCCTCCTTGATCCGGAAGGTGAGCGGACCGGACAGCGGCGGATCGGCGACCAGGCGGTAACTGACGTTGACGATGCCCTGCACCGGGTCGGCGATGCGGGCGAACGCCTCCCGGGACAGGTCGATGTGGCCGGGCGCGCACTCGGGGCACTGGTCCATCACCATGACCCGCACCGTGCCCTTCGGCCCGGTCACGTCGAGGTAGCCACCACAGGCGGCGCCGTCGGCGTACTCGGTGGGGCCGAGCGCGACGTAGCGCCTGTCGGCCGGGGCTGCCGGATAGGAGCAGTTCCCGCCCGCGCCCTTCGAGTCGTAGAAGGTGGCCTTTCCCTTGTGGAGGGTGCCGGCGGCGGGTGGGGCGAGCAGCGCGCCGTCGGCCACCGGCGCGACGCCGGGAGGGGGCGGGGCGGCGCAGGCGGGCGCGGCACCGGACCGCAGGGCGAGGCTGAGCCCGAGGACAGTGGCGAGTGTGGCGACGGCCCCACCAGCCAGCCAACGACGCAGCGGGAAACGCTGAGCCGGGGTCTGGTCGGCGGGGCCGTCGGTTCCGTCGGTCACGTGCAGACATGCTGCCCGAGCGCCGACCGCCGGGACAAGCGAGCTAAGCGAAAGCTAAGACGCGACCCATCTTGACTGCCCGTCGATGGCCAGCCGGCGCAGCGGCTCCACGGCGTCCGGGTGGCTGCGCAGCGCGTCCTCGATCCGGACCCGCCACACGCCGGCCTCGACCAGGTCGCGGCCGTCCTCGGGAGCCGAGCGCAGCCGGTCCCGTGTCTCGCGCAGCGACCTGGCGAACTCCGCGCCCAGCACGCGTTCCACCTCACCTGCGACTCTGGTGAAGCGCTCGTCGTCTTTTACCGCCCCGACAAGCGTCCGGGCCGCGTCCCACGCCACCCGGGGATGATGGATCACCGACATCTCAGACTCCTCGGTCGAGGTCCCCTTCGGTAATCATCTATCCGTCGGGCGACCAGCGGCAACAGGTGTCCATCTGTCGTCGCCGAGCCGTGTCCATCCGGTCAGTCGGCCAGTTCCACCGGGTCGCCGAGCTTCACCCGACCCGCCTCCAGCGGCACCAGGTTGAGTCCGAACAGGAGCTTACGATCGATGTTGCGGTGCCGGGCGAGGGTACGCAGCGGCTCCCGGCCGCGTACCCCGGTCTCCTGGTCGGTGGTGACGACCAGGCAGCGGGCCGACGGGCCGGCGGCGCGGAACCGGACGCCGCCGATGCGCAGCCCGCGCCCGACCCAGTCGTCCTCCGCCCAGGCCGAGGCACCGTCGACCACCAGGTTGGGCCGGAAGCGGGTCATCGGCACCGGTTGCTGGCCGCCCGCGACGAGCCAGTCGCCGAGGGCGGCCAGCGATGCCGTGCTGGTCAACAGCACCGGGTACGCGTCGGCGAAGCTGACCTGGTCACCGGGGTCGTACTCCTTGTCCTCCCGGCGGATGTGCCGGGCCGGACGGGCCAGCCGGACCAGCCGGACCGACCGGTCGAGCACCGCGCCGAACCAGGCGTCGGCGGCCGGGCCGGCGGGCAGCGCGTCGACCCTGAGCACCCGTCGGCGGAACGTCCGCACCGGCATCGCTGTCACGTCGGTCGGCTCGGGCACCAGCAGGTCGGGATGGCCGTCGGCACTCAGCAGCAGCCCGCCGGGGCGCGGCCGGGCGTGCACCCGGACCAGCGACGTGACCTCCCGCTGGGTGACGCCGACCCCCTCGGCGTCGACGAGCATCCAGCGCCGGTCCTCCGCCAGGCCCCACTGTCGTACGTCGGCCTCGTCGTGCACCAGGCCGTGACAGCCCTTCACCGGATAGGTGGTGATCCCGCTCAGCCGCACCCGCTCACCATGCCACGCCGATGCCATCCCCCGGGTACCAGTGGTTCGCCGGGGTCTCCCGGTAGGCGAGGAACCGCCGACCGGTGCGCTCGGCGTGCTCGGCCAGCACATTGGTATGGGTGACGTTGTCGGTGAGCAGCATCGCGCCCGGGGCCAGCTTCGGCTCGACAGCGGCGAACTCGCGCCGCTCGTAGGCCCGGCTGTGGTCGCTGTCGTGCAGGAACAGGTCCACCGGCCGGTCCAGCGCGGTTATCGACTCGACCGAGTCACCGATGACCAGGTCGATCACCTCCGACCAGGGCGCGGTGCGGGCGAGGTAGCCGGCCTCGGGGTTGATGTCGATGGAACTCACCCGGCCGGGATGCCCCTCGGCGGCGTTGCGCAGCAGCGCGGCGGCCAGCACGCAACTGCCCAGCCCCTTGTCGACACCGGTCTCCACGATGTGCTTCGGTCGCCGGGCCCGGACGATCGCGTACCAGCCGATGCGGCGGGCGTACCGGACCTGCTTGTCGGCCAGGCCACGGCGGGCCGCGCCCGCGATTGCCGAACTGATGTGCTCCCGCAGCGCGTCATCCGACTCGATCTCGGTGAGGTACCCCCGGACCTGCTTGACCGGCAGCTCGCAGACCACACTGACGAACCAGGCGAGATGGTTGCGACTGAGCTTGGTCAGCTCGTACGTGTAGTTGTGATGCTCCCGCGAGGCGACAAGCCAGCGGGCTGAGGTACGCAGCACCTTGGCGTCGTGCCGGGCGACGGCGACCAGGCGCTTCGGAAACGCGGCGACGGGGGCGAGGCGGGTGCGGGCGATCGCCCGACGCAGCTTGACGGCATCCACCGCTGCGTTCTACCAGACGTATGGAAACAGTGAAGTAACAATGCGCGCTTCGATACGCCCGGATCCGGGGCCCCCACCGAAACGCGAAGTCAGTAGCATCACCGCCATGTCGAGTGGTGAGCAGGCGGGGACCATCTCCCCGGACGAGACCCTGCCGACGGGGGACACCGACGGTTCGGAGACGACGGGCGCGCCGGCTGGGAAGAAGCGCCGCCGGTGGCTGCGGATCACGCTGATCGTGCTGCTGGTGTTCTCCCTGATCGGCGTGGGTGCGGTGGTGGCGAGCGGCTTCTACCTCAAGTCGGTGGAGTCTGACATCGCGCGGGTCGACGCGTTCGACAGCGTTCCCGAGGAGACGCGACCCGAGGTGGTAGCCAAGGGTGCGCTGAACATCCTGGTTCTGGGCAGCGACTCCCGTGATCCGGAGAGCACCGGTGGTTCGCGGGCGGACACCATCATCCTGGCGCACCTGCCCAAGGATCGCTCCAGCGCCCAGCTCATCTCGATCCCCCGCGACACCTGGGTAGCCGTGCCCCGCTCGAAGGAGGGACAAGGCGGTCGCGACGCCAAGATCAACGCCGCGTACGCCTGGGGTGGCGTGCCGTTGATGGTGCAGACGGTGGAGCAGTTCACGAAGGTACGTATCGACCACGTGGTGATGGTCGACTTCGCCGGATTCAAGGAGATTATCGACGCGCTCGGCGGCATCGAGATCGATTCCGAGAAGGAGTTCACCTCCATCCACCCGCCATTTCGTACCTTCCGCAAGGGGACGCAGCGGATGGACGGCGCGACGGCCCTGGACTACGCGCGCCAGCGCAAGCAGTTCCCGGACGGCGACTTCGCCCGGATCCGGCATCAGCAGCAGGTGATCAGAGCCATCATGGAGAAGGCAACCTCGGGTGGCATCCTCACCAATCCGGTGAAGCTCAACTCGTTCCTGCAGGCCACCTCGGACAGCCTGTCCGTCGACCGGGAACTGTCCCTGCTGGACATGGCGACCGAGAACCGTAACCTGCGCAGCGGCAACCTGTTCTTCCTGACCACCCCGACGAAGGGCACCGGCCGGGTCGGCTCGGAAAGCGTCGTCTTCGCCGACATGGAACGGTCCCGCGCCCTCTACGAGGCGGTCCGCGACGACGCGGCCAAGGACATCATCGCCCGAGCCGATCGGAAGTGACGGTCCCCCGCCCCAGCGGGAGATCGCCCGAGCGCAGCACCAACCGCTCGTCACGGGACGCCCGGCCATTAACGCGGCCGGGTCCGGCGGGCCTGGCTCAGTAGGCACCCCGCCGATCGAGGACCACCCGGACCGTGCGCCACAGAATGCCCAGGTCGTAGACCAACGACCAGTTGTCGACGTAGTGCAGGTCAAGCCGGACGGCGTCCTCCCAGGTGAGGTCCGACCGACCGGAGATCTGCCAGAGCCCGGTGATGCCGGGACGCACCAGGAGCCGACGACGGACATCGCCGCGGTAGTCGTCGTCCTCGGTAGGCAGCGGACGTGGGCCGACCAGGGACATCTGCCCCATCAACACGTTTATCAGCTGTGGCAGCTCGTCGAGCGACAGTGCCCGCAGATGACGACCGATCGGGGTGACCCGAGGGTCGTTCCTCATCTTGAACAGGAGGCCGTCGCTTTCGTTGTGTGCGCGCAGAGCCTCCAGCCGCTGCTCCGCGTCCGTGTACATGGTGCGGAACTTCCACACCTTGAACGCCTTGCCCTGGTGGCCGATCCGGGACTGCCGGAACATCACCGGACCCGGGGCGGTGAACTTGATGGCCAGTGCGATGCCAACCAGCACCGGGCTCAACACGATGAGCCCGAACAGCGCGGCGATCCGGTCGATGAGGCTCTTGGCCAGCAGGGACAGGCCGGAGATGGTCGGTTCCTCGACGTTGAGCAGCGGCAGCCCTTCGATCGGCCGCACGTGGATGCGCGGCCCGGTGACGTCTGTCACCTGGGGCACCACCACCAGGTCGATGCCGGTTCCCTCCAACTGCCAGGCCAGCTTGCGCAACTCGTACGACTCCAGGCTGGCCGGCCCGCAGACGGCGATGGTGTCCGCGCGCAACTGCTGCACCAACGGCACCAGGTCCCAGCCCACGTACACCGGAACGGGAGCGTGCACCCGTTCTCCCGTACGCGGATAGTGCGGCAGGTGGATGGCGACCGGGCGTAGCCCGGCACCCGCGTTGCGGGTGACCACCTCGTGCACGGCCAGCGCGTCGGCCAGCCGCCCGACCAGAAGCACCTTCTGGGAGGCGCGCTGGTTCACCCGGCGGATCCGGCGCAGCGTGATCCGGGCGACGATCCGGACGAACACGGTGTAGACGAGCAGGCCCACGATGATGGCGGCGACCGTGGCCCGGGAGACGTCCTTCTTGAAGCCGAGCGCGAGGAAGGAAACCGCGGCGGCCATGGCGATGTTGGCCCGTACCACCCGGTTGAGTTCCTCGGTGCCGCGGCCGAGGGCCCGCCGGTCGTACGCGCCGGCACCGGCCAGGATCGCCAGCCACAGCAGCGGTACGCCGAGATTGGCCACCAGCGCGAAGGCGCTCACCGCGCCGCCGAGCACCCGATCGTCCCAGAATCCGGCGTCGGCGTCCTGGAACAGGGCCACGACCGTGCGGCTGGCCGCCACCGCGGCGACGAAGTCGAGCACGATCAGGCAGGCCGCGTAGCGGCGGCGCCACTTCGCTCGCGGCGCGACAGGTCGGCCGAACACCGATCGCGGCATGCCGTTGGACGGCGGCATGATCACGCCCAGGTCCGGGTCGAACCTCGGCGAGGGCGCGACGGTCGCCATGATCTGCGTGTGCGCGGACACGTTCTTCCTTTCACCAGCCTCGTCTCCGAGGCAGCGAGGGCGGCGGGGACGGTCCGCCCTGACTTGAGGGGTTCAGTCCGGCGTGGGGCCGGCTCTGGCGGTGCCGGCATGCCGGCTGAGTTCATCGACAAGCGCCAGGTAGGCGGGTTTCGGCGTGAGGTTCGCGTCGAAGAGGCAGGCCGCCCCGTACCCGCGGTGGTAGCCGGGAATCCAGCTACGCGAGTCGGTGAAGCCCCACACGGTGAAGGACACGCACCCGGAGACCGCGAGGCAGGATCTGAGCGCCTGCCGGTAGACCGCCGCCTGGCGCTTGAGTTTCTCCGGTGTCACCGGAAGCTCGACCCGGACGTCGAGCTCGGTGATCGCCACCGACACTCCCACGTCCGCGAAGCGGCGCAGATTTCGGGTCAGCTCCCGAGGCGGTTCGTCCCAGGCGAGATGGCTCTGGAAGCCCACCCCGTCCACCGGGACCCCGTCACGGCGCAGGTCCCGCACCAGCGCCAGCAGCGCGTCGGCCTTCCTGGTACGTCCCTCGATGCCGTAATCGTTTATGAACAGCCGGGCTCCAGGATCGGCCGCGTGCGCCCAGCGGAAGGCGTCGGCGATGTAGCCGGGGCCCAGCTTCCGCAGCCACAGCGTCTCCCGCAACGAGCCGTCCTCGTCCAGCACCTCGTTGACGACGTCCCAGGCCCACACGCGTCCCCGGTACCGCGAGACGACCTCGGTCACGTGGTCCCGCAGTTCCGTCCGGATCCGCTCCGCCGGCCAGTCCGGCGACACCCACTTCGGCATGTCGCTGTGCCACACCAGGGTGTGCCCGTACACCTCCTGACCGTGCCGCTCGGCGAACTCCACAAGTTGGTCAGCGCCCGGCCAGGCGTACACGCCGGGCAGTGGCTCCAGGTTGCGCCACTTCATCGCGTTCTCGGTGGTCACGGCATTGAACTCGGTGCCGAGCAGAGAGCTGTAGGCCGGATCCAGGCTGAGGCCGCGACCATCGGCGGCCGAGCCGATGCGCACTCCCGGTGGCGCGAGTTCCCGGAGCGTCTTACGGCCCGGTGCCGCGGGTTCCGAGGCGACCGGCGGTGATCCGACCACTCCGGCCGGCCCGTCGCCGCGCGCCTTGACGACCAGGGCCAGACCCGTCGCGAAGAGCGCGGCGATCACCAGCACCAGCGACACCAGCACGATCGGCAGGCGGAGGGCCCGGGATCTGCCGGTCGGTGACCGGGCCGGATCAGCAGGTGGTGGCCGGGACACGTCGCGCCGGGCGGAGAGTTGATCGATCACGAGGGGGCCGATCCCGGAAGCGCCCACGGCGCTCGGGTGAAGTTCCATCGGGCCCGCTCGGCGAACTCCTCCCGAGCCAGTCGCGGGGCCGCCTCGTCGGTGAGCAGGCTGGCCAGCACCTTCGTGACCTCGACCGGGTCTTCCGGCACCCGGGTGAGCCGCCGGGAGTCCGGCTGGCCGATCTCGTCCAGGAAGTCGTCGCACTTCTGCTGGTAGGGCACGAGGGCGAATGGAACGTCAGCCAGGTAAGCGAAGACAGCGCCGTGCATCCGCATGTGCAGGCCGAGGTCGCAGCTCTTCATCTCGTCCCAGCACGCGCGCACACCGTCGCGCGCGGTCACCACACGGACATCACAACGCCCGTCCAGGGCACGGCGGAGTCGATCGCTGACCCGTTCGTCGCCGTGAACGGGGTGGGTGTTGAAGACGAACACGGTGACGTCCACAGGTTCCCGGCGGACCAGTTCGGTCACCCCGTCGATGAGCGCGTCCTCGCGGCGCTGCGCCTGCGGGGCAGCGGCTTCGTAGTCGACGCCGAGCAGTGTCACACCGAGCCGCGCCCTGGTGCCCTGCGCCCGCCCGGGCTGCTGCCCGATGCTCTCCCCGAGCGCCTCGGGCAGCAGCCCGGCGAGGTCTCCGGCGGCGACGAGCGTCCCGGGATGTCCCGCACGCCGGAGAAGCTCGGCGGAGGCCCGGTCACGCACCCCGATGAAGTTGATCCTGCGGAGCACCTCCAGTAGACGCCGTTCGGCCGAGGCTGAGAGGAACGGCCCGACGGAGACGCCCACGGCCGCCATCGGATGCCCGGAGAGGCGGGAGAAGAGGGAGAACAACCGCTTCTCGCTGAGCGGCCCCATGTCCCGGAAGACCGAACCACCGCCGAAGACGACCATCGAGGAGTCACGCAGCAGCGTCGCCTTGTTCAGCACCCAACCCATCCGGTCCGGAATGCTGCGGGACCGGTACCAGCGCGGGTTCATCCCGGTGCTCTCGGGCGGCAGGTCGACCATGGGCGGGGCCGCGAACACGGGCCGCTCACTGCCCCAGTACGTCCGACTGGCCCAGTCGGTCACCAGGCAGAAGGCGTTGTCGCCGACGTTCTCCATGCCGTAGTAGCCGACGACGAGCGGCCGGCGAGCGGCGGGATCGGCTTCAGGACGCACTCGGACTTCCCCTCGTCAGACGTCGGCGCAGATCGTGCCACGACGGCAGGTCCCCGCCGCGCACCACGTGGCGCCGGGCCGTGACCCAGAACAGCACACAGAGCGCGCCTTCGGCCAGCACAGTGGCGGAAGCTGTACCCCGCACCCCCCACATGGGAGTGGCCACCGCGAGGGCGGCCAGCAGCACCAGGGCACCGATTCCCTGGTGGACCACCTTGCGGCGGAGCAGCCCGCCGCTGGTCAGCAGCGCGGCTACGGCGGCTCCGCCGAACCGGAAGGGTACGGCGAGAGCCAGCACGGCCAGTACCGCGGCGGTCTCCCCGTACCCGGGGCCGAGCAGGATCGGCAGCAGTTGACCGCCGAGCGCGATCAGCCCCGCGACCAGGATCCCGAGCACGACCATTCCCGAGGTGCCGAACCGGTAGGCCAGCAGCACCGCATCCCGGTCGCCGTGGGCCCACCGGTGCAGCTTGGCCAGAAAGTACTGCTGGTAGACGACGCGCGGGACCAGGTACGCCGCGGTGATCACCGCCATCGGTACGGCCAGCAGAGCCGCGGCCTCGGGACCCAGCACCTCGGCTGCGACGATGGTGCCGAGATAGATACCCAACAGGTAGAACACGTTGCCCAGGACGAACGGGGTGGCGGCCGTGACCACCCGACTCAGCGGCACGTCGGTGATCGCGGCAGGTGCGGTGTCCCGATGCCCGTCCAGCGGCATCGTGCCGGCGACGAAGGGTCGCATCACCGCGATGCAGGCGACCACGGTGAGCAGTGCGACGGCGGCGTAGCCAGCGGCGACGGCCACCACGGACAGTCCGGCGGCCCAGCTGGCGAGCGCCACGAGCACTCGTCCGACGTGTGGTGCGACCTGAAGCACCGACAGCCCACGGTAGTCGCCGCGCAGTTGTTGCGCCGAAGCCACGAGGGTCAGCCCGACCTGGGCGACGATCACGCTGGTGAGCAGCGCGCGGACCGACGTGGCGGCAGGGTCGGAATTTCCGGCGAGGCTCCACACGAGCGCCGCGGCGAGCACCCCGACGCAGAGGCCCGCGACGAGCCGCAGCGACGGGCGTACCCACCGTCTGGCTGCGTGGCCCTCCAGACCGAACCGTTGCAACCACAGCTCGGAGACGCCGAAGACCACAAGCGGCGCGGCCAGCGCCATGACGGCCAGGGCCGCGCTGAACGTGCCGAAGGCGCTCTGCGGAAGGGTGCGAGCCAGCAGGATCTGGGTGCAGAAGGCGGCAACGGTGACGCCGACCTGACTCAGACCCAGCATGCCCAGGTGTCCGAGGATCCGGACGAGCCGGTTCGGGGCGGCACCCGGCCGTGGTGGGTCACCGGTCAGTCGATCAACGGCCGAGGGTGACAAGCCACTTGCCCGTCTCGCTCAATGTCCGCAGTGCCTTGATGGCCAGCCCCACCCCGGGCCACCGCACCGGCCGGTACATCTCGATCAGGCGGAACCAGAAGACCAGACCGGCGAGTCTGCCCCTGGTCACGTTGCCGTCGTGCCTGTGGAACCGGACGATGGGATGGGCCAGGTGACAGGGGTGCACCCCGGACTGCAAGGCTCGTAGCATCAGCTCGATGTCCTCGAAGAGCCGGAAGCTCTCGTCGTAGACACCGATCCGGTCCAGCAGGCGACGATCGATTGTCGTACCTGAGTGCTTGAACGGCAGCCGAGGCCGCGTCAGGACTCCGATCAGCATCCGCCGCGCCGAGGCGTACTCGGGTAGCCGGATCAGCCGGCCGGAACCACGGCTGACCTCGGTGTAGTCGGCATAGACCCAGCTCCCGCCGGTCTCGGCGAGCAGCCGGTGCAGTTGGGCCAGTGCGTCAGGGGTCAACTCGTCGTCGGAGTCGAGGACGGTGAGGTACCGTCCCGTCGCGGTGCGCAGGCCCAGGTTACGCGCCTCGGCGATGCCGGTGGGGGGCTGCGTCACCACCCGCACCCGGTGGTCCCCGGCGACTTTCGCCTCCGCCAGCACCGTCGTCACCGGCGTCCGCGAACCGTCGTCGACGACCACCAGCTCGAAGTCTTCGAAGGTGTTGGCGAGTACGCTGCGCACCGCGTTGACGAGCAACACGGCGCGGTCGCGCACCACGATGCAGACCGTGAAGGTCGGCTGCACCACAGCTGCGCCTCGGCTGTCAGGGTCGTCGCGTTCCGCCGTCTCGTGCACAACGTCGCGGAGCTGCTGATTCTGACTGTGCCCGCGCACCTGGGCGGGCGATGGCGGCCTCACGCCGCCGTCGGCTCGGTCATGGGCGAGGCCTCCCCGGCATCGTCCTGCTCAACGGGGGCGAGTGCGAGTATCACCATCTGTCCGAAGAAGAAGAGCCACAGGAAGTACGGGTACGCCAGCGGTTTCTGGGTCAGGCCGAAGATGACCAGCGCCCCGAACAGCACCATCAGCGCCACCCGGTGCGAGCGGTCCGAGCGGGCACGCACGACGCGGTACACCGTCACGAGGACCGCCACGGTCACGATCACGCCGACGAGTCCCCAGACCACCATCAGTCGCAGCAGGTCGTTGTGCATGTCCCAGGGCTCATAGCCGAACCCGAAGAGCCACACGTCGACCGGGGCGCGGCCGAGAATCTCCACCACGTCGTTCCAGATCGCTCCCCGACCGTGCATGAAGGTGTCGGAACGTACGTCGAGAGAACCGACCTCGGTGACGACGACCTCGGCCCGCCGCCAGATCGCGTCTCCCCAGAGCACGCCGGCCAGGGCGGCGACAGCGGCGAGTCCACCGCCGACCAGCAGCACACCCCGCCGGTTCACGTCGCCGCGGCGGCGCGCCGTGACCAGCGCACGCACGCGTTGCAGCTCGAACGCCGCGACGATCAGCACGAGGCAGAGAATGGTGAAGCGGTGCAGCGACACGACCCCCGTGGCGACGAAGAGCCCGATCAGTCCGTACCGCACGGCGGCGGGCACACCCATCCGCTCGCCCAGGACGTAGATCAGGAAGACCGAGAACATCAACAACCGGCCGAGTGACATCGGGTGGAAGTAACCACCGGAGGCTCGACCGATCTTCTGCCATCCGGCCAGTTCGAAGTGGAAGGAGTAGGGGATCACCTCGGCGACCTGCAACCACGCCAGAACGGAGTGCACTATCGCACCGATCACCACCACTCCCGCGACGAGCGCGAGACGGCGTACCGGAAACCAGTCCCGGCGCAGCAGCATCAGGCCGATGAGAGCGAGCGGGGCGAACCCGACAAGCAGTCGGACCGCCTCGGCGGGTATCGCAGCCGTCGGCTCCTGGGGCGGCCCGTAGATCGAGTATCGCCTGACGTCGAAGGCCGCCAGCAGATCAGCTCGGGCGTTGACGGCCAGGTAGCTCACCGCCGAGAGGACGAGCAGCAGCCCGATCCCCGCAGCCATGAGCAGCAGCGGTCGGGGTGGCAGCCGCCGGGAGCCGAGTGCGAACACACCGAGAGCGGCCACCATCAGCACGGCTCCCAGGGCGGTGAGCAGTGCACCGAGGTCGAGGCCGCCTCCCCGGCCCTCGCCGATGTCGAGCAGGGGTTTTACCGCCACGAGCACCAGCGCGGCGGTCGTCAGGTTACGTGCCAGCCGCAGATGCGCGGGTGCCGAACCGTCCTGGCCCGGCTGCCGGGACCAGGGCCTACGGGCCGGAGCGGTCAAGCTTCCCATGCGGGTGCGTCTCCCATCAGTATCCGCCGCGGTGACGACGGGGGACTGGGAGCTCGACATCGACGCCCACTGTGGTCGGCCCCCGCCCGGCCCCGGAAAACACGAGGACGATACCAGCGGGCCAACGGTCCACGGTGTCCCGCAGATTCATCCGGACGGCTGTGATTGGCAGCACAGTCAGGACGCACTCCGGGCAAGCCCGGATTCACACGGGCAAACCGTCGTACGGCAATGCCCAATGGGGACCTGTCACGCCGGCGCCTGCTTGCGACCTGACGATCGGCTCCGGCAAGCTTGACGGCCGTGCGTGCCGGCAGGTGACCGGGACGCACCTCCACCAAGGGTGATCCGCCGGCCGATGTGGCAGGTGGCGCCCTGCATCGACGGGTGAGACTGGTGACGAGCCATGAGCGACCGATGATCAGCGTGGTGATCGCCGCGCACAACGAGGCCGCGGTGATCGGCGGGTGCCTGGACGCGCTGCTGGCCGATGCCGCGCCCGGCGAGCTGGACATCGTGGTGGTGGCCAACGGCTGCACCGACGACACCGCCGAGGTGGCGGCGGCGCGCCCGGGCGTACGGGTGATCGAGGTCGCCGAGCCCGGCAAGGCCCACGCCCTCAACGTGGGTGACGCCGCGGCTCGCGGGTTTCCCCGGGTGTACCTCGACGCGGACGTGGTCCTCTCCCCTGGCGCGCTGCACGCGATGGCGGCGGAACTCTCCGCCGGTGACCGGCCGCCGTTGGCGGTGACGCCCCGCCGGGCCATGGTGACCGAGCATCGGCCACTCGCCGTGCGGGCCTACTACGCGGTCAACACCCGACTCCCGATCTTCGCCGACGCACTGTTCGGCAGGGGTGCGATGGCGGTCTCGGCCGCCGGCCGGCAACGCTTCGAACGCTTTCCGGAGCAGATTGCGGACGATCTTTACCTCGACTCACAGTTCAGCTCGGCGGAGAAACGAGAGGTCAGCGCCGCGACGAGTTTCGTTCAGGCACCCCGGCGCACGGGCGACCTGGTTCGCACCCTCGCGCGGGTCCGTGCCGGCAACACCATGCTGCGCGCCAGCCACGACGGGATCCGTGCCTCCGTGCCGTCGTCGTGGCTGCGGGATGTGGTGCTTCCCCGACCGTGGCTCGCGCCCGCGTCGGTGGTGTACGTGACGATCACCCTGCTGGCCTCGGTACGCGCCCGTCGACATCCGCGTGACGCCTGGGGACGGGACAACTCCACCCGCTGACGACCCCTGGCTGCGGCTGCCGCTCAGTACGTGGATCGACGGCGCAGCACCAGTACCGCCGCGCCGACCAGTCCGACCACCAGCGCACCGCCGAGCCCGGCCAGCAGGATCGGCAACAGGTTTGACGACTCGGACGAGTCCCGCTCGAGCCGGCTCCTGTCGATCGCGTTCTGTCGGTACGCCTGTGCGACGAGATTCGCCGGTGACGCCTCGGCCACCGCGTTGAACTGTGCGACCGCATCGTCACTCCGGCCGGCGAAGAAGGCGTCGAGGCCGCTCCGGTAGGCCCGGTCGGCATCGGCGAGCTCGTTCCGGACATCCGTCCCGTCGAGCAACCCGGAAACGGCGGACACCGGTACCAGTGCCCGGTTGGCGCCACCGTTGGCAGCTCGATCGTTGTCGATGACGCCGACGACCCGCCCCTGGGTGTCGATGGCGATGCCGCCATGCGAGTAGATGCCGAGGTCGTCGTTGACCCTTGCCACCTCGACGGTGCCTTGCTTTCCGGTGCTCGACACCTGGACCTGCTTGGCCTCGACGGTGTAGGTCGCCGCCCGGAAGTCGCTGTCGCCCGTTTGGTAGCCGATGAGCAGCAGAGCCGTACCGGGCCCGGGCTTGGCAGACGGGTCGAGTTCCGCCGTCGGCAGGTCGGACTGCGCGAGCTTGAGCAACGCCAGGTTGCCGCCGTCCGCGGCGAGGACGTCAACCAGTTGCGCGGGCACCGCCGGGTTGGCGGTCAGGTCACCTCGTGCGATGTTGAACTGGGCGAACACCTGCATGGCCGGGTCCACGTCCGGCTGATTGCCGGTGAAGGTGGTGGTTGCCATCTTGCTGCGGACGTAGCCGTCCAGTTCGGCGGCGGAGAGCTTGTTCTGCTCGATGAGGATGCGCCCGAGCGTGTACAGGGCGCGTTCACGGGCGACCTCGGCGCTCGGCTGGACGCACTGACCATTTGTCACCACGTGACCGTCCGGGTTGGCCACGAACCCGCTGCACCGCCGCTTGAACGTCACGGGCGTCGCGCTGAGGGGCACGTTGGACTTGGCTTCCCGCACGAATCCGGTGAACACCGCCTCCACGAAGACGAGCGAGGGCGCCGCGATCGCCAGCGCACGCTCCTCTGGGCTGTACGGCGCGACCTGGGCCCACGGCTTGATGCCCGGGTTGACCTGTGCGGGATTGGGGAAGCTGCTGCCGGAGCCTTCGGCCCCGGTCGGTGCCGTCTGCGGTGGCTCCGGGTCATCGTCGCCGGTGAGCGCCCAGACGGCGGCACCGGTACCGACGGCCGCCACAAGTGCGAGCGCTGCGACGGCGGCCCAGAGGCCGGTGCGTCGCTTGGGTCGGGCCGAGGGTTGGATCCGCCGCACCGGCGCGGTGAACGGGTCCAGCCCGAAATCGTCGCTGGCCGTGCCGGGGCCGGGTGAGATCGGCGCGCCGGAGACCGGACCCGAGGTGGGCGGCTGGATCGGGGCCGCAGGGCCGTGCCACGGCGTGTGCGGCGTCGCGGCGATCGGCCCGCCCTGGCCAGGACCAGGAGCACCCGACACCGACTGAGGGCCGCCCGACACCGGCTGCGGCGGACCCGACACCGGCTGCGGCGGACCGGAGACCGGTTGAGATGCCCCGGAGACCGGCTGCGGTGGGCCGGAGACGGAGACCGGCGGACCGGAGATCGACGCAGGCGGGCCGGACACGGACTGCGGAGCACCTGACACGGGCTGGGGCGGCCCGGACACCGGCGCGCCGGCGGGGGGCACTGGCTGGTAGTCGACGCCGAGGGCCCGGAACAGCTTCTCCGCCGCCGGGCCGGCCTCCGCCGGGTACGCGACCCAGGGCGCGGCGGCCGAAAAGTCCGCGTACGTGAAGGGCGAGCCGCCGGCAGCCTGGGCGAGACTGTTGGCGGTGCCGGCGAAGGCCTCCCGCCAGCCCGGAGCAGCGGCGACCGTGGCGTCGAGGACAGCCACCGTGACGAATCGGCCCTGCCCGTCGACGGCGGCCCAGGCCTTCCCGACCGGTGACCCACCCAGCATGTGGGTGTACCGGTAGGGACCGTCCGGCTGCATGTCCCACTCCTCTGCTCGACCGCCGATCGGGATCCTATCCACCCGGCGCTCGCCGCCTCGCCGGCCGGGCCCGCAGCCCGGCGACCGCCGTCATACCTGCAGGCCACGGTGGTCCATCGTGGAACGAAGCGGCAGGCTTGCTGAATGAAAGTTTTTATGCATAGAGTCATCGGGTGAATGAGGGAGCTACCACGGCGTCGACGGAGCGGGTCGTCGGCCTCTTCGACGGGGTCCGGCTCACCCCGACGCAGCGGCGGATCGCGCACTGCCTGGTGCAGCACGCCCCCGCCATCGGCTACCTCTCCGCCGCCGAGGTCGCCGAGCTGGCCGGGGTCAGCCAGCCGTCGGTCACCCGGTTCGCGGTGGCGCTGGGCCACGACGGCTACCCGGCCCTGCGTCGCCGGCTGCGCGAGCTGACCGCCGCCGCGCCCGGCCCGGCCCTCGCCGGCAACGAGCTTCAGCAGGCGGTACGCGCCGAGATCGGCAACCTGGACCGGCTGGCCGGGCAGTTGGCCGACCGGGAGCGGATCGCCGAGACCGGACGCCTGCTGGCGGCCAGCCGGCCACTGCCGGTGCTCGGCCTGCGGTCCGCCGCGCCGCTTGCCGCGTACTTCGCATACTTCGCCGCCAAGGTGCACCCCGACGTGCGGGTGCTCGACGACGGCGGCAGCCTGCTCACCGACCGGCTCGAACAGGCCGCCGAGGCGGGCGCTCGGGCGTTGCTGGCGTTCGTGCTGCCGCGCTATCCCCGGGAGACCCTGGACGCGCTGCGCGAGGCCCGCGCGGCGCGGCTGACGGTCGTGGCGATCACCGACTCACCGGTGAGCCCGGCGACCGAGCACGCCGACGTGGTGTTGCCCGCCGCGGTCGGCGCGCAACTGGTGTTCGACCTGCACACCGCTCCGATGACCCTGGCCATGGTGCTGCTCCAGGCGATCTGCGACGCCGCCCCGGCCGAGACCCAGCGGCGGCTGGAGGCGTTCGAAGCCTCGGCGGCCCGTCGACAGTTGTTCCTCGGTTAGGAGGAGTCCGCCATGACCCACGCCGACCAGACATCCCCCGGACCTGTTCGGGCCGCCCGTGGCCTGGAGCGCACCGCCCGAGGATGGCCACAGGAGGCCGCCCTGCGGATGTTGATGAACAACCTCGACCCCGAGGTCGCCGAACGCCCCGACGACCTCGTCGTGTACGGCGGCACCGGCCGGGCCGCCCGGGACTGGCCGTCGTACCACGCCCTGGTGCGGACCCTCACCGAGCTGCGTGACGACGAGACGATGCTCGTGCAGTCGGGTCGCCCGGTAGGCGTGATGCGGACCCACGAGTGGGCGCCCCGGGTGCTGCTGGCCAACTCGAACCTGGTCGGCGACTGGGCGACCTGGCCGGAGTTCCGCCGTCTGGAGCAGCTCGGCCTGACCATGTACGGGCAGATGACCGCCGGTTCGTGGATCTACATCGGCACCCAGGGCATCCTCCAGGGCACCTACGAGACGTTCGCCGCCGTGGCGGCCAGGAAGTTCGACGGCACCCTCGCCGGCACGTTGACGCTCACCGCCGGCTGTGGCGGCATGGGCGGGGCGCAGCCCCTCGCGGTCACCATGAACGGCGGCGTCTGCCTGATCGTGGACGTGGACCGCAGCCGGCTGGCCCGCCGGGTGCACGACCGCTACCTGGACGAGATCGCCGACGACCTGGACGACGCGGTGCGGCGGGTGCTCGCCGCCAGGCGGGAGCGTCGGGCGTTGAGCGTCGGTGTGGTGGGCAACGCCGCCACCGTCTTCCCGGAGCTGCTGCGCCGGGGCGTACCCGTCGACATCGTCACCGACCAGACAAGTGCGCACGATCCGCTGTCGTACCTGCCGGAGGGGGTCGAGCTGGCCGACGCCCGGGAGTACGCGGCGGCCAAGCCGGCCGAGTTCACCGACCGGGCCCGGGCGTCGATGGCCCGGCACGTCGAGGCGATGGTGGGTTTCCTCGACGCGGGCGCGGAGGTGTTCGACTACGGCAACTCGATCCGGGGCGAGGCCCGCCTCGGCGGGTACGAGCGTGCGTTCGACTTCCCCGGCTTCGTGCCGGCGTACATCAGGCCGTTGTTCTGCGAGGGCAAGGGACCGTTCCGGTGGGCGGCGCTCTCCGGCGACCCGGCCGACATCGCCGCCACCGACCGGGCGATCCTGGACCTCTTCCCGGAGAACGAGTCCCTCGCGCGGTGGATCCGGATGGCCGGCGAGCGGGTCGCCTTCCAGGGCCTGCCCGCGCGCATCTGCTGGCTCGGCTACGGCGAACGGGACAAAGCGGGCGTACGGTTCAACGAGATGGTCGCCTCGGGTGAGCTGAGCGCACCCGTGGTGATCGGCCGTGACCACCTGGACTGCGGCAGCGTGGCCAGCCCGTACCGGGAGACCGAGGCGATGGCCGACGGCTCCGACGCGATAGCCGACTGGCCGCTGCTCAACGCGCTCGTCAACACGGCCAGCGGGGCGTCCTGGGTCTCCATCCACCACGGCGGCGGGGTCGGCATCGGCAGGTCCATCCACGCCGGGCAGGTCTGCGTGGCCGACGGCACCGCGTTGGCCGGGCAGAAGATCGAGCGGGTGCTGACGAACGACCCGGCGATGGGAGTCATCCGGCATGTCGACGCCGGTTACCCCGAGGCCCGCGAGGTGGCCGCCCGTACCGGCGTCCGCGTCCCGATGGCGGAGTGAGGGAGGCAGTTGGTGACGCACACGGTGGAGGACGGGCACCGGCTCGACAGGTTCCGCGAGTTGTGGGGGGAGATCGCCCCGATCGGGCGGGACGAGCGCAGCGGCGGCTACCTGCGGTACGCGTTCACCGAGCCGGAGCTGCGGCTGCGGGAGTGGTTCCGGGAGCAGGCCGACGCACGGGCCATGCCTGTCACCGGGGACGGCAACGGCAACCTGTTCGCCTGGTGGGGTGACCCGGACGCCGGGGGTGCCGTGCTGACCGGCAGCCACTTCGACTCGGTGCCGCACGGCGGCGCGTACGACGGGCCGCTTGGCATCGTCAGCGCCTGGCTGGCCGTGGACGAGCTGCGGGCGGCAGGGGTCACGCCGTCGCGACCGCTCGTGGTCGGTGCGTTCGTGGAGGAGGAGGGGGCCCGGTTCGGCGTACCGTGTCTGGGTTCCCGGCTGCTCACCGGGCAGATCGACGCCGATCGCGCGGGCCGGCTGCGCGACGCGGCAGGCGTGAGCTTCGCCGAGGCGTTGGGGGCGCGGCCGGCGGGGGCCGATCCGGGGCTGCTCGGCCGGTTCGGCGCCTTCGTGGAGTTGCACGTCGAGCAGGGCCGCGCGCTCGTCGATCAGAACGCGCCGGTCGCGGTGGCAAGCGCGATCTGGCCGCACGGCCGCTGGCGTCTCGATTTCACAGGCGAGGGCAACCACGCCGGTACGACCCGGATGGCCGACCGCCGCGACCCCATGCTCACGTACGCGTTCACGGTGCTGGCGGCGAACAAGGAGGCCCGACTGCGCGACGCCCACGCCACTGTGGGTCGGGTGGTGGTGGAGCCGAACGCGACGAACGCGGTGCCGTCGCGGGTGACGGGCTGGCTGGACGCCCGCGCGGCCGAGCCGGACACCCTGGACGGCCTGGTCGAGGCGGTCCGGGTCAAGGCCGGTGAACGGGCGCGGCGGGACGGCACCGAGGTGACGCTCACCGAGGAGTCGGCGACCCCGCTTGTGGCTTTCGACGGCGGGTTGGCCGACCGGCTGGCCCGGTTGCTGGCCGCCCCGGTGCTGCCCACCGGCGCGGGGCACGACGCGGGGGTGCTGGCGGCGCACGTACCGACGGCGATGCTCTTCGTGCGTAACCCGACGGGGGTGTCGCACTCCCCCGCCGAGTCGGCCACCGACGCCGACTGCGCCGCCGGGGTGGTCGCCCTGGCCAGGGTGCTGGCGGAGCTGCTGCGATGACGTCGACGCGTTGGCTCGCGGAATACGCCTGGCTTCCCGAGGAGGCCGAGCCCACCCCGGACGTGCTTATCGAGACCGTGCACGACCGGATCACCGGCGTCACCCCGCTCGCCACGGGCGGCGGACCCGACGCCGGTGTCGACGTGCTCGTCGACGCGGTGCGGCTGCCGGGGCTGACCCTGCCGGGGCTGGCCAACGCGCACTCCCACGCCTTCCACCGGGCGCTGCGCGGGCGCACCCATTCCGGGCGCGGCGATTTCTGGAGCTGGCGCGACCAGATGTACGCGGTCGCCGCCAATCTCGACCCCGACTCCTATCTGGCGCTGGCCCGGGCGGTCTACGCGGAGATGGCGCTGTCGGGCGTCACAGGCGTCGGTGAGTTCCACTACCTGCACCACCGCCCGGGCGGCACACCGTACGCCGAGCCGAACGCGATGGGCGCGGCGCTCGTCGAGGCGGCGGCCCAGGCGGGGATCCGGCTCACCCTGCTGGACACCTGCTACCTGACCGCCTCGGTGGACGGGCGGGCGCTGACCGGGCCGCAGCAGCGCTTCGGCGACGGTGACGCGGTGCGCTGGGCGGAGCGGGTCGACGCGTTCACTCCGGCCGGCGGGCACGTCCGCCTCGGTGCCGCGATCCACTCGGTACGCGCGGTGCCGGCCGAGCAGCTCGCCACAGTCGCCGGTTGGGCGCAGCGCCGCGACGCGCCACTGCATGTGCACCTGTCGGAGCAGCCAGCCGAGAACGACGCCTGCCGGGCGGTGCACGGGTGCACCCCGACGCGCCTGCTCGCCGATCACGGGGTGCTCGGCCGGGCCACCACTGCGGTGCACGCCACCCACCCGACGAGCGCCGACGTGGGTCTGCTCGGCGACAGCCGTACCGGGGTCTGCCTCTGCCCGACCACTGAGCGGGATCTCGCCGACGGCATCGGGCCGGCCCGGCGGATGGCCGACGCCGGCATTCCGCTCAGCCTGGGCAGCGACAGCCACGCCGTCATCGACATGTTCGAGGAGGTGCGGGCGGTCGAGCTGGACGAGCGGCTGCGGACCCGCAGGCGGGGCCACTTCGCCCCGGCGGAGCTGCTGACCGCCGCGAGCAGCGCCGGGCACGCCGCGCTGGGCTGGACCGACGCCGGCCGGATCGCCGTCGGGGGCCGCGCCGACCTGGTCACGGTGCGGCTGGACAGCGTACGCACGGCCGGGGTCAGCCCGGCGGGCGTCTGGTTCGCGGCGAGCGCCGCCGACGTCGCGCAGGTGGTGGTGGACGGGCAGGTGCTGGTCCGCGACGGCCGGCACGTCCGGGTTGACGTACCGCGGGAACTGGCCACGGCGATCGCGGAGGTCACCTCATGAGCCTGGTTGTCGACAACATCGGTGAGCTGGTGACGAATGTGGCCGGCTCGGGCGAGGGCGGGCCGCTGGGCATCCGGCGACGGGTCGCGGTGCTTGTCGAGGAGGGCGAGGTGGCCTGGATCGGCCCGGCCGCCGACGCGCCGGCCGCCGACCGGCGGATCGACGCCGCAGGTGCGGCGGTGCTGCCCGGCTTCGTGGACAGTCACGCCCACCTCGTCTTCGCCGGGGACCGGGCCGCCGAGTTCGCCGCCCGCATGGCCGGTGAGCCGTACACCGGCGGCGGTATCCGCACCACTGTCGGCGCCACCCGGGCCGCCTCCGACGGCGAGCTGCGGGCCACCGTGCGTCGGCTGCACGCGGAGGCGTTGCGGCAGGGCACCACCACCATCGAGATCAAGAGTGGGTACGGCCTCACCGTCACCGACGAGGCCCGCTCGCTGCGGATCGCCGCCGAGGTCAGCGCGGAGACCACATTCCTCGGCGCACACGTGGTCCCGGCCGAGTACGCCGCCCGTCCCGACGACTACGTGTCGCTTGTCTGCGGGCCGATGCTTGCCGCCGCCGCGCCGCACGCACGCTGGATCGACGTGTTCTGTGAGCGGGGCGCCTTCGACGCCGACCACGCCCGGGCGATCCTCGCCTGCGGGCAGGCCCTGGGGCTCGGGGTGCGGGTGCACGCCAACCAGCTCGGCCCCGGACCGGGCGTGCGACTCGGGGTGGAGCTGGGGGCGGCAAGTGTGGACCACTGCACCCACCTGACCGACGCCGACGTCGACGCGCTGGCCTCGACCCGGTTCGACTGCATGTGCGCCGACGGCGGGCACACCAGCACCGTGGCGACGCTGCTGCCGGGTGCCGAGTTCTCCACCCGGTCGCCCTACCCGGACGCCCGCCGGCTGCTCGACGCACGCGTCACCGTGGCGCTGGCCACCGACTGCAATCCCGGCTCGTCGTACACCTCGTCGATGCCGTTCTGCATCGCCCTGGCCGTACGCGAGATGGGGATGACCCCGGCGGAGGCGGTATGGGCCGCGACGGCCGGCGGCGCGCGGGCGCTGCGCCGCGACGACATAGGCGTGCTGCGGCCCGGCGCCCGGGCCGACCTGATCATCCTCGACGCACCGTCCCACCTGCACCTGGCCTACCGGCCCGGAGTGCCTCTCGTCCGCCAGGTTCTGCACAACGGAGTACCGCGATGACAGTCACCATCCAGCCCACCGGAATCTCCCCCGTCGACGTGCTCGCCGTGGCGCGGGGCGGCGCGAAGGTGGTCCTCGACCCGGCCACCGTCGACGCGATGGCCACCAGTCGGTCCATCGTGGACGGCATCGAGGCCGCCGGCCGCCCGGTGTACGGCGTGTCGACAGGCTTCGGGGCCCTGGCGAACACCTTCGTCGCCCCCGAGCGCCGCGCCGAGTTGCAGCACGCGCTGATCCGGTCGCACGCCGCCGGAGTCGGCGCGCCGATGCCCCGCGAGGTGGTACGGGCGATGATGCTGCTGCGGGTCCGCTCGCTGGCGCTCGGCCACTCCGGGGTACGCCCGCTTGTCGCCGAGGCCCTGGTGGACCTGCTGAACCACGAGGTCACCCCGTGGGTGCCGGAACACGGCTCGCTCGGCGCCTCAGGTGACCTGGCACCGCTGGCGCACTGCGCGCTGGTGCTGCTCGGCGAGGGCTGGGTGCTCGGCCCGGACGGCGGACGGCTGCCCGCCGCCGACGCGCTGCGCCGGGCCGGCCTCGCCCCGGTCGAGCTGGCCGCCAAGGAGGGGCTGGCATTGATCAACGGCACCGACGGCATGCTCGGCATGCTGCTGCTCGCCATCGCCGACGCCGCCCACCTGTTCACCATGGCCGACGTGACCGCCGCCCTCGCCATCGAGGCGATGCTCGGCTCGGAACGGCCGTTCCTGCCGGAACTGCACGCCATCCGCCCGCACCCCGGGCAGGGCGTCTCGGCGGCGAACATCCATCGGCTGTTGCAGGACTCCGCGGTGATGGACTCGCACCGCGACGACCTGGCGCACGCCGTGCAGGACGCCTACTCGATGCGCTGCGCACCCCAGGTGGCCGGCGCGGCACGGGACACCCTGGAGTTCGTCCGGACCACAGCCGCCCGGGAACTTGTCTCGGTGGTGGACAACCCGGTGGTGCTGCCCGACGGCCGGGTCGAGTCGACAGGGAACTTCCACGGCGCACCCCTGGGCTTCGCGGCGGACTTCCTGGCCATCGCCGCCGCCGAGGTCGGCGCGATAGCCGAACGTCGGGTGGACCGCCTGCTCGACGTCACCCGGTCCCGGGACCTGCCGGCGTTCCTCTCCCCCGACGCGGGGGTCAACTCCGGGCTGATGATCGCGCAGTACACCGCCGCCGGAATCGTCGCCGAGAACCGCCGGCTGGCCGCGCCGGCCTCGGTGGACTCGCTGCCGACGAGCGGCATGCAGGAGGACCACGTCTCGATGGGCTGGGCGGCGACCAAGAAGCTGCGCACCGTCCTGGACAACCTGGCCAGCCTGCTCGCGGTGGAACTGCTCGCCGCCGTACGCGGGTTGCAGTTGCGGGCCCCGCTGGTCCCCTCACCGGCCGGGCGGGCGGCGATCACCGCGCTCGGCGGGGCCGTCGGCGACCCCGGCCCGGACGTCTTCCTCGCCCCGCTGATGGAGGCCGCCCGCGCCGTGCTGGCCGGCCCCGACCTGCGCGCCGCCATCGAGCAGGAGATCGGCCCCCTCGGCTGACAAGAAGGCCCACGCCGAGGCGGCGGCGGACAAGGTGTCCAGTGCTTCATGCCCGCCGAGAGGCGGGTGGTCAGGTGGCTGGCGGGAGCACCTTGGCGACCAGGGCGGCCAGTTCGCGCAACGCCTTGCCCCGGTGGCTGATCGCGTCCTTCTCCTGCGGGGTCAGCTCGGCGTTCGTGCGGTCCTGGCCGTCGCCGAGGAAGATCGGGTCGTAGCCGAAGCCGCCCTCACCGCGCGGGGCGCGCAGCAGCCGACCCGCCTGCCGGCCGTCGACCAGGTGCTCCTTGCCACCGGGCAGCACGAGCGCGACGGTGCAGACGAAGGAGGCGCCCCGGTGCTCGTCCGGCACGTCGCCGATCTGGTCCAGCACCAGTTGGAGGTTGGCCCGGTCGTCACCGTGCCGCCCGGACCAGCGGGCGCTGAACACCCCGGGCATCCCGTTGAGCGCGTCGACGGCCAGCCCGGAGTCGTCGGCGATCGTCGGCAGCCCGGTACGCCGGCAGCCCTCCCGGGCCTTGATCAGCGCGTTCTCGCCGAAGGTCAGCCCGGTCTCCGGCAGCTCCGGGTACGCCTCGACGTCGTCCAGCCCGATCAGGGCGACCCGGTGCGCGCCGAGCGCCCCGTCCAGGATGCGCTGCAACTCGATGAGCTTCTTCTGGTTCCGCGTGGCGAGCAGCACCTTGTTCATGGGAGTAGCGCCTTCCGCTGGGCTTCGGCCAGGTCCAGACAGCCGACCACGGCCAGGTCGAGCAGGGCGTCGAGCTGGTCGCGGGCGAAAACGCCTGCCTCGCCGGTGCCCTGCACCTCGACGAAGTCGCCGGTGCCGGTGCAGACCACGTTCATGTCGACCTCGGCGGCCACGTCCTCGTCGTAGCACAGGTCGAGGCGCGGCTCGCCGTCAACCACGCCGACGCTCACCGCCGCCACCGAACGGTGCATCACCTTCTCCGGCTTCCCGTTCAGGGCCTTGCGGGCGGCGAGCCAGTTCACCGCGTCGTACAACGCCACGTAGGCGCCGGTGATCGCGGCGGTCCGGGTGCCCCCGTCGGCCTGTAGGACGTCGCAGTCGAGCACTATCGAGTTCTCGCCGAGCGCCTTGAGGTCGATAGCGGCCCGCAGGCTCCGGCCCACCAGGCGGGAGATCTCGTGGGTACGCCCACCGACCCGGCCCTTGACGCTCTCCCGGTCCGAACGGGTGTTCGTGGCCCGGGGCAGCATCGCGTACTCCGCGGTCACCCAGCCCAGCCCGGAACCGCGACGCCAGCGCGGCACCCCCTCGGTGACGCTTGCGGTGCAGAGCACCCGGGTGCCGCCGAATTCCACGAGCACCGACCCCTCGGGATGGGTGCTCCAACCGCGGGTCAGGGTCACCTGTCGAAGTTGGTCGGGTCGCCGCCCGTCAGGTCGCGCCATGCCTGCACCCTATGTGGTGCGCTGAACGAACCCTCCCCGGGTGTCCGCCGCTCCCCGGCGGCCGGCCTCAGCGGTGGGCGTCGACGCCGTGCGCGCGGAGGAACCCGGCGACCGCCGCCGGCCAACCGAACCGCGCCGCCCGGTCCCGGGCGGCGGTCCGCCGCCGGGCCTCGGGTCGGGCCAGAAGCTCGCGGACGGCCCCGGCGATCGCCGCCGGGGAGCCCTCGGCGGCGAGCCCACCCGAGCCGATCACCTCGGGCAACGCGCTCGCCGCGTTGACCACCACCGGGGTACCGGAGGCCAGCGCCTCCAGACCGGCCAGGCCGAAGGTCTCCACCGGGCCGGGGGCCAGGACCACGTCGGCGCTGGCCAGCACCGCCGCCAGGGCACGACGGTCGGGCAGGAAGCCGGTGAAGGTCACCGGCAGGCCGGCCGCGCGCCGCCGCAGCGCGCTGCGGCGCGGCCCGTCGCCGACCATCACCAGCACCGCCGGCACACCGGCCCGGCGCAGCTGCGCCAACGCGTCGACGGCCAGCTCGGGCCGTTTCTCCACGGACAGCCGCGCGCAGTGCACAAGCAGCACCTCGGCAGGGTCGGCGTACCGGCGCCGGACCGCCGGGTCGGCCCGGCCGGGGTGGAAGGTGTCCAGATCGACGCCGAGCGGCACCAGGTCCACGTGCGGTACGCCTGTCGGTGCCGCGGCGCGACGTCCCCGGCGGGGCGGGCGCGATCACCAGCGGCTCGTGGCCGCGGGTGACGAGGTGCTCGGCGGCCCGCACGACCGAGTGCGCGACACCGTTGACGTCGGGCGGGAACGACTCGGTCACGATGGCGATCCGCATGCCTTCACGGTGGTGGTGGCAGCGAAGGTCCAGGAGACGTCCACCTGACCGCTCGGCGAACAGTGCGGCACGAACCCGCGCCCGGTGGATCAGACGTCGTAGCTGGCGCCGGGGCGGACCACTTCCAGCGGGCCGGCGTAGGCGGCGGAGGCGGCGGCGACAGTGAGCGCCTCACTGCCCCAGGCGGGGACCAGATGGGTCAACAGCAGCCGCCCGACGTTGGCCTTGGCCGCCGCCTCACCCGCCTCGCCGCCGGTGAGGTGCAGATCCGGCGGGTTGTCGACGCCGTCCAGGTAGCTGGCCTCGCAGAGGAAGACGTCGGCGTTCTGGGCCAGCCGCAGCAACGCCTCGCAGGGGGCGGTGTCCGAGGAGTAGCAGAGCACCCGGCCGCCGTGTTCAAGGCGTACGCCGTAGGTTTCGACCGGGTGCAGCACCCGGTCGACGGTGACGGTGAACGGCCCGATCGGGAAGGTGCCGGGTTGCAGCGCGTAGAACTGGTAGACGTCCTCGACGGTGCTGTCCTCCTGCCCGTACGCGGTGGCCAGCCGGTCCGGGGCGCCGGCCGGCGCGTAGACCGGCAGCGGCGGGTACGGCCCGTCCGGGGCGTACCGGCGCACCACCACGTAGGTCGCGGCGTCGAGGATGTGGTCGCAGTGCAGGTGGGTCAGCAGGATGGCGTCCGGGGCGTGCAGCCCGGCATAGCGCTGCAGGGTGGACAGTGAACCCGAGCCGAAGTCGACCAGGAGCCGGAAGTCCTCGGCCTCGACCAGATAGGCCGAACAGGGGGACTCGGGTCCGGGGAAGCTGCCCGCACAGCCCAGGACGGTCAGTCGCATCGAGTTGTCTCGCTGTCACGGTAGGTAGTGAACGTGCCGGCCGCCGCTCCGGCGATGATCACTACCGACGCGTACGCCACGCTGCGCAGCCTACGCCCGCGCGTGCAAGGGCAAGAATGATCTGCTGGAAGTTGTCATCAACGTGACACCGGTTTCGCCCGTCCGATCGACCACCCGTCACCGAAGTGGCCGGTGCGGACGAGCCGACGCGACGAGGGCCACCGGCGCGATGCCTGTGGCCCTCGTCACATGTCGATCGCGCCGCAGGTCAGGCCCAGAGCTGACCGTCCAGCGCCTCCTCCGCGTCGGCGAGCGTGCCGCCGTACGCTCCGGTGCTCAGGTACTTCCAGCCGCCGTCACTGACCACGAACGCCACGTCGGCACGACGGCCGGCCCGCACCGCCTCGTGCGCCACGGCCAGCGCCGCGTGCAGCACCGCCCCGGTGGAGAAGCCGACGAACAGCCCCTCCACCTCCACCAGTTGCCGGGTCCGCAGCACCGCGTCCCGGGTGCCGACGGAGAAGCGGCGGGTCAGCACCGTCGCGTCGTAGAGCTCCGGGACGTATCCCTCGTCGATGTTGCGTAGCCCGTAGACCAGCTCGCCGTAGCGGGGCTCGGCGGCGACGATCTGGATGCCCTCGACCTTCTCGCGCAGGTAGCGCCCGGTGCCCATCAGGGTGCCTGTGGTGCCGAGCCCGGCCACGAAGTGGGTGACGGTCGGCAGGTCGTGCAGCAGCTCGGGCCCGGTCGTCTCGTAGTGCGCCCGGGCGTTCGCCTCGTTGCCGTACTGAAAAAGCATCACCCAGTCGGGATGCTCGGTGGCGATCTGCTTGGCCGTGGCCACCGCCTGGTTGGAACCGCCAGCGGCCGGCGAAAAGATGATCTCCGCGCCGTACATCCGCAGCAACTGCACCCGTTCGGTGGAGACGTTCTCGGGCATCACGCAGACCAGGCGGTACCCCCGCAACTTGGCCACCATGGCCAGGGAGATGCCGGTGTTGCCGCTTGTCGGCTCCAGGATGGTGTCGCCGGGCCGGAGCCGGCCGGCGGCCTCCGCGGCCCGGACCATGAACAGGGCGGCCCGGTCCTTGACACTGCCTGTGGGGTTGCGGTCCTCGAGCTTCGCCCAGAGCCGTACCGGCGGCGCGCCCTCGGGCACCGTCGGCGACAGTCGGGGCAGCCCCACAAGCGGTGTCCCGCCGCAGGCGTCCAGCAGGCTGTCGTACCGCGCCATCGCGGCCGCCTCAGCTCGCGGTGACGCGCGTCCGGCCCTCGGCCGGCGCGACCGCGACGTGCTGCGCCATGGCCGCCGCCGCGGCGAAGCCGAAGGCGCCGCCGGCCACCGCGGGCAGGATCGTCACGCTGTCGCCGTCGTTGAGCTTGGCGTCCAGCGCGCCGAGGAATCGGACGTCCTCGTCGTTGACGTAGACGTTGACGAAGCGGTGTAGCGCGCCGGCCTCGGTGACCAGCCGGCCGCGCAGCCCGCTGTGCCGGGAGTCCAGGTCGTTGAGCAGGTCGTCAAGCGTGTCACCGCTGCCCTCGACGACCTTCGCGCCGCCGGTGTAGCTGCGCAGGATGGTGGGGATGCGAACCTCGATGGCCATGGTGTCGTACTCCTCGATCGGGTGGGTGCTCGGTGACGGGAAAAGGCGTGCGGGGGCTGAGGTTTGTCAGCGGCCCGAACACTCGTAGTCGACCGTCGCCGGGCTCTGCCCGAACATGTATGACTGCACGGCGTGCGGATCCACCCCGGCGTCGAGGATCCGCACCGGCTCCTCGGTCACCACGCCGTCCACGATGCGGAAGGAGCGGATCTCCTCCGTGTCGGGCTCCCGGGTGGAGACGAGCAGATAGTGCGCGCCGGGCTCACCGGCGAAGGAGATGTCCGTCCGCGACGGGTACGCCTCGGTTGCGGTGTGCGAGTGGTAGATGACCACCGGTTCCTCGTCCCGGTCGTCCATCTCGCGCCACACCCGCAGATGTTCCATCGAGTCGAACTCGTAGAACGTCATCGACCGGGCGGCGTTCTCCATGGGGATGTGCCGGGTCGGCGTGTCGCTGCCGACGGGACCGGCGACCACGCCGCAGGCCTCGTCGGGGTGATCCCGACGGGCGTGGGCGACGATCGCGTCAACGATCGACCGGTCGATGCTCAGCACGTCGCCAAGGGTAGCGCCCGAGTGCCGCCAACCGCGAGGCGGCGCCGGTCACAGTCAGTCGATCAAGGCGTTGAGCAGGGACTCCTGGAGATAACCGAGATACGCGTAGACCGAAAGCTGGAACACCCGGCTGGAACTGGGATCGTCGGCGACCGCGTCGTCGAGTTCCGCGCCCAGATCCGTCCCGTCCTTGATCTCCAACCGCACGCCCATCGCCAGCCGGGCGTCGTTGAGCGCGCGCAACCACGCCTCGGCCGCCTCGGCGTCCAGGCGGACCTCGCCGCCGCTGTCGCCGGGCAGCGCGGCCAGGACCGCACCGGCCTGGTCGATCTTCGCGGTCTTGAGATCACCCTCGGTGTACCGGCGGAACTCCGCGGTGCCCGCCGCGTCGTCCGGGTAGGCCTCCGGAAAGAGCCGGCAGACAACCGGGTCGGAGTGGTCGAAACCATCGGTGAGCAGGCCGACCACCTCGGAGGCGACCTTACGGAGCACACGCACCTCGTCCACCGCGAAGGTGGCAACGTACCGGTCACCCCGGCGACGGAACATGCTCACGACCGGTCCACCGTCGCCCAGAGACCGTACGCGTGCAGTTGGGAGGCGTCGTGTTCCATGCGTTCCCGGGCCCCGCTGGAGACCACCGCCTTGCCCTTGTGGTGCACATCCAGCATGAGCTGCTCGGCCTTCTCCCGGCTGTATCCGAAGAGCTTCTGGAACACCCAGGTCACGTAGGTCATCAGGTTGACCGGGTCGTCCCACACGATCGTCACCCACGGCCGGTCGGCTGCCGGCACCTCATCGGTGTCCGGGGTCTCGACCGGTGCAACCTGCGGAGCCGCCATGCCCCCCATCGTGCCACCGGATCCGGGGAATCGAGGAACCGGAACGCCGGACCACCCGGGATCACCACCCACGGCCGCAGCGTCGCCACCGCCGGTCGCGTCCCGGGCGCAGCAGGGCACCCCACCGGCACCGCCGGCGGGGTGCACGGCCGCCCGGTCAGGCGAGCAGGATGCCGTGTTCGGCAGCATCGGACAGCACCGTGCCGAGCGAGAGACGGACCGCCTCGAACCGGCGGGCGACCTCCCGCGACAGCTCCAACTCGATCTCCCGCAACGCCCGCTGCGCCCAGGCCCGCGCCGCGCTCGGATCGTTGTTGCCGGGCGAACGCCAGTGCTGCCAGCATCCTCCCGACAACGCCACGGCCACCGGCGGCAGCACCGCCGTACGGGGCGGCGCGGGGTAGCCGGACAGCATGTCGACGGCTGTCGCACCGGTCAGCGGCGCCACGCCCGCCGTACTGGTGACGAGGAACGCCCGCTCCAGTTCCTGCCCGGTGGGGTCGTCGACCAGGCTCCAGCGGATTGCCTTGTCGATCCGCCTGCGGATCCCCTCGGGCAGTGGCGCGCCGAAGAGCCGGCCGGCGGTGTCATCGACGAGTTCGCCGGCATGGTGGTCGCACTGCGCGGTGGCCAGCAGCGACAGCGCCGCCATCTCCCGGTCGAGCAGTTGGGGCAGGCCAGCACAGCCGACGCCGAAGACGATCTCCTGCACCACCCGCATGTGCATGTTGGCCAGTTCCAGGGCGAGGTGCTGCCGGATACGCCGAGCGGCGGTGCGGGCCTGCCGGTCGAGGTGCTCCGACCATTCGCCCGGTTCAGCCAGCACCGGCACCCGACCGCGCTCACCCGGCAGCTCGGGCGGCTCAAGGCTGCCCCGCCGCAACTCCTCGGCGGAGGCCCAGTCCACGAGCGCCCGCCGCACATCCGCCTCGGCGCCGGTGACCATGGGAAACCAACGGGCATCGGCCAGCCCGGGCACGGCGGCGAGCAGCGCGGCCCGGTGCGCCTCGACGGTGACCGTGACCGGATCAACCGCCGGGCCGCCGGGCTCCCCCGTACCCCGCACCGCCGCCGTGCCCTCACCGGCCGCCCAGCCGTCGGCGCCGGGCGTGACCGCGAAGAAGACCCGGACCGGCGTCCCGGCGATGTCGGACAGCAGGTCAAGTTCTGCGGCGCCGAACGACTGGTCCGCCGCGATCACGAACAGCAGCGCGCCGGCCCGGCCCAGCGCGTCGAGCAGCACGCCGCAACCGGCTGGACCCAACGTGGCGATGTCCGGCGTGTCGACGAGCACGAAGCGTTTCAGCAACGGCTGGGGCAGGCTCAGCTCCACCCGACGGGGTGGCCTGGCCAGCGCCGGGCCCGCAGTCGGAAGATCGGGTCGGTACGAATGCGGCGTGCGGTAGCCGGGGACGTAGGCGGCCCGGGTCGGTTCGGCACTGTGCCGTACCACCAGCCAGCTACCGCCCGGCACGGCGAGTAGCCCGGAGTCGAGTTCCAGCAGCGTGGCGAGCACGCCGGTCCGCCCGGCGGCGGCCGGACCGGCCGCGACCACCGCGACCGGCTCACGCCCGTCGGTGATCGACACACCGAGCCGCTCGGGAAAGGGCCGACGACCGGGCGGCCCCGCGGCGTCGTCGGGCGTACCGAGGTGGTGGATCGGGCCGGGCTTCATCAGGCGGCGGCCTCCGAGGCAGGGCGACCGGTGGACCGGCCGCGGTGAACATCCGACGACGACACTCGGATTCCGGAAGAGTAAGGGTGCGACCGTCGGGAACGGGACAATTGCGATACTCACCGGTAACCCTACGACTACTCAAGTTCGCCGTCGCGCGCTACCGTGCCGGCCGCAGTTCCGTCGATATGCTGCGCGAATGAGTCGGTGGAGCTTCGTGGGCCGGGCTGAGCAACTCGACCGTCTCCGGGTGGCGGTGGCAGGTGTCCATGGCCGGGGAATCCTCTTCACCGGCAGCGCCGGCATCGGCAAGAGCCGGCTGTTGCACGAGGGTGTCGACACGTTGCCCGGCGAGAAATACGCGGTCTGGCGGATCGCGGCCAGTGCCACCACGTCCGCGATGGCCTTCGGTGGGCTGGTCCAGGTGCTTCCGGAGCAGCCGCAGGGCCTGTCACCGGCCGGCATCCTGCGGTGGGCCGTCGACGTGTTGCAGCAGCAGGCCGCCGGCCGGCGGATCGTCCTCGCAGTGGACGACGCGCACCTGCTCGACCCGCCGTCGGCCGCGCTCGTGCACCTGGTCGCCCGGGCCGAGAACGCCTCAGTGGTCGGCACCCTGCGCGACGGGGAACAGATCCCGTTGCCCATCCGGGCACTGTGGACGGACGGCCTGGTCGAGCGGGCCGAGCTGGGGCCGATGACCCCGGACGAGACGGCCGCCATGCTCACCGCCATCGTCGGCGGCCAGGTGGACAGCGGCTCCACCGACCGTCTGGGTCGGCTCAGCGCCGGCAACCCGCTGCTGCTGCGCGAGTTGGTGCACGCGGCGACCAACAGCGGTGAACTCGTCGAGAAGTACGGCGTCTGGACCTGGACCGGGCGGCTGGAGCTGGCGCCCAGCCTGACCGAACTGATCGACATCCGGATCGGCCAGCTCACCCCCGGGGTACGGGCGGTGGTCGAGCTTGTCGCGTTCGGCGAGCCACTCGGCCTGCGGCTGCTGCACCAGGCCGTGGAACAGCACGACGTGGAGTACGCCGAGGAACGCGGACTCATCACCATGGTCGAGTCCGACAGGCGACTCGATGTCCGGCTGGCGCACCCGCTCTACGGCGAGGTGGTGCGCCGGCAGTGCCCGGTGAGCCGGACCCGTCGGTTGCAGGCGCACCTGGCGGACCTGCTGGAGAAGGTCGGCAAGCGGCGGCGGGAGGATCTGCTGCGGGTGGCGAGATGGCGCCTGGCCTCCGGCACCGCGCAGGACCCGGCGATGCTGATCGCCGCCGCCGGTGAGGCGTTCGCACGGTACGACGTACCCCTGGCGACCCGGCTGGCCCGGGCGGCGCTGGACGCCGGCGGTGGGTTCGACGCGGCCGAACTGCTGGCGACCATCCTGATGTTCGCCGACCGGCCCGCCGAGGCGCTCGGCGTGCTCGACGCCGTCGCCACCGACGCCGGCCAGGAGGAGCGGCTCAGCCGATGGCTGACGGTGCGTGGCATGGTCAGCTACTGGGGGCTGAGCCAGGCGTCCACCGTGGAGGAGATCGCCGCCCAGGGCACGAAACTCACCGACGCCGCCGCCCAGGCCCGGGTCCGCGCCTTCGAGGCGATCATGCGGCTGCACCGGCTGGACGCGCCGGCCGCGCTCCGGCTCGCGCAGGGTGTGCTGGACCGACCGGCGGCCAGCGTCGCCGCACGCGAGCTGGCGCGCTGCACGATCGCGCACCTCCAGGCCGTGCAGGGGCAGCTGTGCCGCAGCGCGGCTGCGGTGGACCTGGTGCAGGCGAAGGTGGCCAGTTGGCGGGCGGACATGCCGTACCTGCAACTGGCGGTGGAGCTGGCCCGGGGCACCCGACTGGCCCTCTCCGGAGATCTCGCCGGGATCGACGCGTTGGTCGCCGACGAGTTCGCCGACCTCGCCGACGCGGGCGACTTCCGGCTCGGCACCGGCTACCTGGCGATCCTGCGGGCGTACGCGGCTCGGCTGCGTGGTCGCAGCGACACCGCGTTGCAGGCCGCGCTCAGTGCCTGCGCGGTCCTGGCCACCAGCCGGGTCTACGCGGGGCTGGCCCAATCGGAGCGGGCCCAGGCCGCCGCGTTGCGCGGCGACGCCCGGCAGGCGGCCGAGGCGATGGCCGAGGCGGACCGTCTCCATTCACCGAGCATGGGCGTGCTGTACCCGTGGTTGGAGCAGGCCCGGGTGGCCACGCTGGCCGCCGGCGGTGACCTGTCCTCAGCCGTGAGTCGGCTGCACAGTCTGGTGGACCGGCTGCGAGCTGACGGCTTCGCCGGGCACGAGGCACTTGTGCTGCACGACCTGGTGCGGCTGGGCCAGGCCGGGGCCCAGACCGGTCCGAGGTGTTCCGACGGGAGCCGTCGCACCGTCGCGCAGCGGTTGACGGAGTTGTCCGAGCAGGTCGACGGGGAGTTGCCACCGTTGCTGGCCCGGCATGCGCGGGCGGCGGCCGACGGTCTGCCGGAGGGGCTGCTCAGCGCGGCCGACGGCTTCGCGGAGCGCGGGCTCGACCTGCTCGCCGCCGAGGCGTCGGCCGAGGCCGTGCACCTGTTGCGGCAGCGCCGTTCGCCCGAGGTTGCCCACGCCCGACAACGGCTCGGCGCGCTGCTCGCCTGCTGTGACATGGTGCACACTCCGGCGCTGCAGGCGGCCACCCCCACGTTGACCGACCGGGAGTGGCAGGTGGCTCGACTCGCGGCGGAGGGCGGCACCAGTCGCGCCATCGCTGAGCAGCTGTTTCTCTCCGCGCGCACGGTGGAGAACCACCTGCAGCGCGTGTACAGCAAGCTCGGCGTGACCAGCCGGGCGGAGCTGAGGGTGGCCCTCGGCACGATCCCGGGGCACGACGGCACGACGACGACGTGAACCCTAGTCTGAGGGGGTGTACACCCTTCGTCCTGCGCTGCTGACCGACCACTACGAGCTGACCATGGTCAGCGCCGCCCTGCGGGACGGTACGGCTGACCGGCGCTGCGTGTTCGAGGTGTTCAGCCGACGGCTGCCCGCCGGCCGCCGGTACGGCGTGGTCGCCGGCACCGCACGCCTGGTCGACCTGATCCGCGAGTTCCGGTTCGACCCGGCCGACATCGAGTTCCTGCGCCGCACCGGCGTGGTGGACGAGCCGGGCGCCGAGTGGCTGTCCAGCTACCGGTTCACCGGCGAGATCGACGGGTACGCCGAGGGTGAGCTCTTCTTCCCCGGTTCGCCGATCCTGACCGTCTCCGGCAGTTTCGCCGAGTGCGTGGTGCTGGAGACGCTTGTGCTGTCGGTGCTCAACCACGACTGCGCGGTGGCCGCCGCCGCGGCGCGGATGGTCACCGCCGCCCGGGGGCGGGCGTTGATCGAGATGGGGTCGCGGCGAGCACACGAGGAGGCGGCGGTCGCGGCGGCCCGGGCTGCCTACCTGGCCGGCTTCCGGTTCACCTCCAACCTGGCCGCCGGCCAGCGGTACGGCATACCGACAGCCGGCACCGCCGCGCACGCCTTCACCCTGCTGCACGACGACGAGCGGGCCGCGTTCGCCTCGCAGGTCGCCACGCTGGGCAAGGACACCACGCTGCTTGTCGACACGTACGACATCAGCCAGGGCATCCGTAACGCGATCGAGGTGGCCGGGCCGGAGCTGCGGGCGGTCCGCATCGACTCCGGCGACTTGGCCGTGATCGCCCAGCAGTCCCGGCAGTTGCTGGATTCGCTAGGCGCCACGGAAACAAAGATCATCGTCTCGGGCGACCTCGACGAGTACGCCATCGCGGCGTTGGCCGCCGAGCCGGTGGACATGTACGGCGCCGGCACCGCGGTGGTGACCGGCTCCGGCGCACCGACCGCCGGGCTGGTCTACAAGCTGGTCGAGGTCGAGGGCCGACCGGTGGTCAAGCGGTCCGAGCAGAAGGCGACGATCGGCGGACGCAAGGTCGCCGTCCGCCGGCACAAGCCGACAGGCACCGCCATCGAGGAGATCGTCGTCCCCCAGGGTGTGCCGGATCACCGCCCCAACGACCGGCTGCTGCAACGGTCGTACGTCGTGGACGGCGAGCCGGTCGGCCTGCCGACGCTCGACGAGTCACGGGAGCACCTGCGTCAGTGCCTCATCTCGATCCCGTGGGAGGGTCTCAAGCTTTCCGCGGGCGACCCGGCCATCCCGGTCACCGTGGTACCCGCCGAGTGAGAGGAGTGGAGTCGGTGAGCAACGCGTTGATCATCGTGGACGTGCAGAAGGACTTCTGCGAGGGCGGCTCGCTGGCCGTGGCCGGCGGGGCGGGAGTCGCGGCCGGCATCTCCCGGCTGCTGGCCGCCGAGCCGGACCGTTGGGATCACGTCGTGGCGACGAAGGACTACCACATCGACCCGGGCACGCACTTCGCCGAGTCGCCGGACTACGTGAGCACCTGGCCCCGGCACTGCGTGGTCGGCACACCCGGCTCCGAGTTCCACCCGGAGCTGGCCACCGACCGGATCGAAGCGATCTTCCACAAGGGCGAGTACGCCGCCGCGTACTCCGGGTTCGAGGGGAACGCCGACGACGGCGAAGGTCTGGCCGACTGGCTGCGACGACGCGGCGTGGATCGGGTGGACGTGGTAGGTATCGCCACCGACCACTGCGTGCGGGCCACCGCCCTGGACGCCGCCCGGGAGGGTTTCGCCACCACCGTCCTGCTGGACCTGACGGCGGCCGTCGCGCCGGACACCACAGATGTCGCGTTGCGCGCCTTCGAGGGGGCCGGGATCACCACGATCGGCGCCCCTGTGATCCAAGCCGCATGAGCCGTTAATTCGTTGGCAGCCGTCCGGCCGCCGGTCGAGGATGTCCGGCGGAGGTACGGACCGACGTGAACATGAAGCCTTACCGGGAGGCACTCGCCCTGCCCGGTCTGCGGTCGCTGCTGCTCGTGGCGGTGCTGGCCCGTGTCCCGCTGACCGCCACCGGCGTCACGCTGACGTTCTACGTCGTGCAGGATCTCGGGCGCGGCTACGGTGCGGCCGGCCTGGTCGGCGCGGCGATCACCGTCGGCGCGGCGGTCGGCGGCCCGCTGCTCGGCCGCCTGGTGGATCGTCGCGGCCTGCGTCCGGTGCTGGTTCTCACCGCTGTGGCCGAGGCCGTCTTCTGGTCCGCCGCACCGATGTTGTCGTACCACCTGCTGCTGCCGGCCGCGTTCCTGGCCGGTCTGCTGGCGTTGCCGATCTTCTCGGTCATCCGGCAGTCGATCGCCGCGCTGGTACCGGCGGAGAAGCGTCGGCCGGCGTACGCGCTGGACTCGATGTCGGTCGAGCTGTCGTTCATGATCGGCCCTGCCCTGGCCACTGTGGGTGTCACCACCATCTCCGCCCGCCTCACGCTCTACCTCGTCGGTGCCGGCATCGTCGTCGCCGGGGTGGTGCTGTGGCTGCTCAACCCGCCGGTACGCAGCGCCGCCGAGGCGTCGACCGGACCGCAGCCGCGCGTCGCCCGACGGCAGTGGCTCACCTCGCGGCTGGTCGCCGTGTTCGCCGTCAGCGCCGCAGCGACCCTGGTGCTCGGCGGCACCGACGTGGCGGTCATCGCGGTGCTGCGGGAGAACGGTGACGTCGGCTTCACAGGCGTGGTGCTCTCCGTCTGGGCGGTGGCGTCGCTGGTCGGCGGCTTCGCCTACGGCGCTGTGCACCGCTCGTTCTCCGCGGTGGCGCTGATGGGAGCGTTGAGCCTGTGCACCATCCCGGTCGGGCTGGGCGGGTCACACTGGTGGCTGCTCTGCCTCGCGCTGATTCCGGCCGGCGTCCTCTGCGCTCCCACAATCGCGGCCACCTCGGACGCGGTCAGCCGGCTGGCCCCGGCCAGTGTGCGCGGCGAGGCCATGGGCATGCACGGCTCGGCGGTCACCGTCGGCATCGCCGTGGGCGCCCCACTGGCCGGTGCGGTCATCGACGCCTCGGCACCGCTGTGGGGCTTCGCGGTCACCGGCGCCATCGGTGCCCTGGTGGCCCTGGCGGTGCTGCCGATCGAGCTTCGCCGCCGCCGCGCCGACATCGCGACCACCGCCCGGGCCAGCGATGAGCCCGCCCCGACCGCCCTCACCCCGACCACCTCCTGACCCCACCCCGTCTCCCACCCCGCCCCCTCCCGCCTCCTCCCGTCCCGCCTGTCCAGGTTGGCCCACCCCCGCCCACCGCGCACGCCGTACCCCGGCCGCACCGCGCGGGTCGACCGCTGCGGTGGGTAACCGTCCGCACCGCCCGGCCCACTCCCATCTGCATCCTTTGCTCTGCTTCAACCGACGCAATGAATTACGCACCGTGTTGAACCGGCCGACGCGTCGATGACGTGCCGCCGCATTTCAGCAGCTCAACGACTACTGCGTGGGTTGAAGCAGAGCAAAGGACGCGGAGGTGACAGGTGGGTCCGACCCGGTGACCTCACGCAGGGTGAACCTCTCCTGCCGATAGCACTCGTCACAGAGTGCGATATCGGGGGTAGCGACAGCGGTGCCGCAGGCACCTCGGGTGGCCGGCGCAGGCGGGCCACCGCCCGCGCATCAGCGACTTCAGCGGCCGGCGGCCCACAAGGGCGGCCAGGGGCGGCGTGGGGTACGAGACGGGCGCCGACCCTGGTGTGGGGGTCGGCGCCCGTCGTGCGACGCGTTGGTTCAGGCCGCGTGACGCGGTGGGTCAGCGGCGGTCGACGTCGCTGGCCACGTCCTCGGTGTAGCTGGCTCCACCGTCGGACTCGCTTGTCAACGGCTTGGAACCGCCCTCGGGGGGACCGGCCAGGGTCTGCCCGGCAGCCAACTCGGGGAACTTGTGATCGAACGCCGGCCGCTCGGAGCGGATCCGCGGCATCCGGTCGAAGTTACGCAGCGGCGGCGGCGAGCTGGTCGCCCACTCCAGCGAGTTGCCGTGACCCCACGGGTCGTCCACCTCGACCACCGGGCCGGCCTTGTAGGACTTCCAGCAGTTGTAGATGAACGGCAGCGTCGAGATGCCGGTGATGAAGGCACCGATCGTGGAGATCATGTTCAACGTGGTGAAGCCGTCGCCGGGCAGGTAGTCGGCGTACCGCCGGGGCATGCCCTCGCTGCCCAGCCAGTGCTGGATCAGGAACGTGGTGTGGAAGCCGATCATGGTCAGCCAGAAGTGGATCTTGCCGAGCCGCTCGTCGAGCATCCGGCCGAACATCTTCGGGAACCAGAAGTAGATCCCGGCGAAGACCGCGAACACGATCGTGCCGAAGAGCACGTAGTGGAAGTGCGCCACCACGAAGTACGAGTCGTGCAGGTGGAAGTCCAGCGGCGGGGCGGCCAGCAGCACTCCGGTCAGGCCACCGAAGAGGAAGGTGACCAGGAAGCCGACGGACCAGAGCATCGGTGTCTCGAAGCTGATCTGACCCCGCCACATGGTGCCGATCCAGTTGAAGAACTTCATACCGGTCGGTACGGCGATGAGGTAGCTCAGGAAGCTGAAGAAGGGCAGCAGCACTTGGCCGGTGGCGAACATGTGGTGCGCCCAGACGCTCATCGACAGGCCGGCGATGGCGATGGTGGCGGCGACCAGACCCTTGTAACCGAAGATCGGCTTGCGGGAGAAGACCGGGATGATCTCGCTGATGATGCCGAAGAACGGCAGCGCGATGATGTAGACCTCGGGGTGCCCGAAGAACCAGAACAGGTGCTGCCAGAGCATCGGCCCGCCGGTCTCCGGGCTGTAGACGTGCGCGCCGAGCAGCCGGTCGGCGGCCAGCGCGAACAGCGCGGCGGCCAGCAGCGGGAAGACCAGGATCACCAGGAGGCTGGTGACAAGCATGTTCCAGGTGAAGATCGGCATCCGGAACATGGTCATGCCCGGCGCCCGCAGGGTCAGGATCGTGGTGATCAGGTTGACCGCGCCGAGGATGGTGCCCAGACCGGAGATGGCCAGACCGACCACCCACATGTTGGCGCCCACGCCCGGGGCGTGCTCGCTGGTGCTCAGCGGGGTGTACGCGGTCCAGCCGAAGTCCGCCGCGCCGCCCGGGGTGAGGAAGCCGGCGGTGGCCATGGTGCCGCCGAACAGGTACAGCCAGTAGGCGAAGCTGTTCAGACGCGGGAAGGAGACGTCGGGCGCACCGATCTGGATGGGCACGACGTAGTTGCCGAACGCGAACACGATGGGCGTCGCGAAGAACAGCAGCATGATCGTGCCGTGCATCGTGAACAGCTGGTTGTACTGCTCGGGCGACAGGAACTGCAGCCCGGGCCGGGCCAGCTCGGCCCGCATGATCAGGGCCATCAGACCACCGATCATGAAGAACACGAACGCGGTGACCATGTACATGATCCCGATTTGCTTCGCGTCCGTGGTCCGCAGCATCCGCGCGATGGCCGACCCCTTGACCGGCTCCCGGACCGGCCAGGGCCGGGTCACGACCGGCTTGGGTGCGACGGTGGTCACGAGTGGCCTCCGGTTCTGGGTTGTCCCGCTCGGCGCGCGCTGTCTCAGCGGGCCGTCATCCGCAAGGAGGATAGTCCCCGGCAGGTGACATCACCGCGTGGGGTCGCCCCGAGGTGGATCACAGCGGGCCGAGGAGCAGCCGGTAGTGCTCCCCGAAGATGCGGTCGCCGCGTCCGCGCAGCAGCGGGTCGCGCAGCGCCGGCGGCACGTCGCGGGTGCGGTTGCGGTCCCGGGTCCGGTCCTGCACCCATCGGGTACGCGGGCGACGGCGGCTTTCGTACGCGGTGAGCGCCGCCTCGACGCTGCCCGCCGCGTGCAGCGACTCGGCGAGCACGACGGCGTCCTCCAGGGCCATCGCGGCGCCCTGGGACAGGGTCGGCGCGGTGGCGTGGGCGGCGTCGCCGACGAGGAGCACCCGGCCCCGGTACCAGCGCCCGAGTTCGACCTCGTCGGTGGTGGTGGCGTACACCCCGTCGAGCGCGTCGAGCACCTCCGGCACCGGTCCGCCGTACTCGCCGAACAGGTCCCGTAGCCGGGCCAGCGGGTCGGCCGGCAGGTCGGTGCCGGCCTCGTCGGCGTAACAGTGCAACCGGCCGGCGCCGATCGGCACCACGAGGAAGCCGCAGCGCCGCCCGAGCAGTGCGGTCCACTCGTCGACCGCCGGGCCGTCGCGTACGACGCCGCGGTAGACCACCTGCCCGGCGGGGCGGGGTGGGCCGCCGAGCGCGGCCAGCGCCCGGATCGAGGAACGCGGCCCGTCGGCACCGATCACCAGGTCGTACTCGGTCTGCGTGCCGTCGACGAAGGTGACGCCGACGGCGGACGGCAGCAGATCGATTGTGCGTACCTCCGCGCCGTGCCGGACCGCGCCGCCGGCACCGCTGAGCAGTACCCGGTGCAGGTCGGAGCGGGCCAGTGCGCGGCACTCGCCGACTCCGGCCCAGAGCGCGTCGAGGTCGACCTCGCACAGCGGCGCGCCTGTCGAATCGAGGAAGCGTTGCCGGTGGATGACCTTTCCGTACGGGCGGACAGGGTCGTCGAGGTCCAGCCGGCGCAGTGCGCGGGCCGCGTTGCCGGGCAGGTAGAGGCCGGCGTCGGTGAGGTCGTGCGGCGGCGCCTTGTCGGTGAGGTCCGGCCGGAAGCCCGCCAGGCGCAGCGCCCGGGCCACGGCCAGCCCGGCGATGCCCGCGCCGACGACGAGGATGCGCAGGGGGGAGCCACGCATGGGGGTGTACGCCTCCGGAGGGGTTCGGCACGCGTTGAAGGCAAGAGACTACTCGGCGCAATCGGCGCACACCAGAGGCAACCGGCCCACCCCCGACATCTCTCGGCACCGCCGGATACGCCCGTCGGCGCCGGTCACCAGCCAGCTGGAGTCGGGCGGCCAGCCGATCGTGGTGTCCGTGACACACGTCGCATTTGACGCCAATCACCCTCACCTGTTGCGCCCTTTGTTTCAGGGATGTAAATGTGACGATGAGCATGGGAGCGCTCCCGCAACTTTCGGCGGCGCATTCCCGACAGCTCCGTCCGCATCCGTAGGAGGCGTCCCGTGCGACGCCGCAGCGCTAGGAGCATCATGAGACGTACCTTGCGGGCCATCATGGCCGTCGGGCTGGTTGCCGCCGGCTCGATTGTCGCCGTGGCCCTCGGTGGCACCGCCTCCGCCGACACCCAGATCTGTGAGCAGTACGGCTCGACAGTGATCCAGAACCGGTACGTGGTGCAGAACAACCGTTGGGGTACCACCGCCCAGCAGTGCATCAACGTCACGAACAACGGCTTTGAGATCATTACCCAGAACGGCAGCAGCCCGACGAACGGCGCCCCGACGGCGTACCCGTCGGTCTTCCTCGGCTGCCACTACACCAACTGCTCCCCCGGCACCAACCTGCCGATCCAGGTCAGCCAGATCAGCAGCGCTACCAGCAGCATCAACTACCGGTACGTGAGCAACGGCATCTACAACGCCTCGTACGACATCTGGCTCGACCCGTCACCCAAGCGGGACGGCGTGAACCAGATGGAGATCATGATCTGGTTCAACCGGCAGGGCCCGATCCAGCCCATCGGGTCCCCCGTCGGCAACGCCAACATCGACGGGCGCAACTGGGAGGTCTGGCGGGGCAGCAACGGCTCCAACAACGTCATCTCGTACGTCGCACCGTCGGCCATCAGCAGCGCCAACCTGAACCTGCTGGCGTTCATCAACGACACCCGTAACCGGGGCGCGATCACCAACTCCTGGTACCTGACAAGCATCCAGGCCGGGTTCGAGCCCTGGCAGGGCGGCGTCGGTCTGGCCGTGACGAACTTCTCGGCCGCAGTGAACGGTGGTGGCAACAACAACCCGCCGCCCACCACCACCCCGCCGCCCTCCGGCAGCGGCGCCTGCGCGGTGAAGTACACGGCCAACGCGTGGAACAACGGCTTCACCGCCGACGTGCAGATCACCAACACCGGGTCGAGCACGATCAACGGCTGGACCCTTGCCTACTCGCTGCCGTCCGGGCAGCAGGTGACGAACTCGTGGAACGCCACGGTGAGCCAGAGCGGCTCGTCGGTGACCGCCCGCAACGTCGGCCACAACGGCACGATCTCACCCGGCGGCACGGCCAGCTTCGGCTACCAGGGCACGCTGAACGGGTCGTACGCCAACCCGACAAGCTTCACCCTCAACGGCGCCACCTGCTCGCGCTCCTGACGAGCGAATGCTGGGGTGCGGCGGACGCCGCACCCCAGCACTGATCAGGCCGTCTGACGTCACTGAAAGGTGGGCCCACCCGGGCCGACCGGCGACGAACCGGTTTTCGTCGAGGACAAGGGCCGCCGCTACGCACTTCACCGCTTGTCGCACACAGACCCCACGCCGCCCGCCGGCACCTGACGACGAGCGGGTGACCGGTACCGCTCGCGGGTTGCGGCAACTCGGGCTCTCCGCGCTGCGGGAGAGCCCGAGTTGCCGCATGTCGCAACGGCGTCCGCGGCGGGCGTCGTCCGGTCCCGATCAGGGGTTACCGAGGGCGTCGATGTCGCGCATCTCCTCGGCGGTCAGCGAGAAGCCGAAGACGTCCGCGTTCGCGCGGATCCGCTCCGGCGTCACCGACTTCGGGATCGCCACGATCTCGTGGTCGAGGTGCCAGCGCAGCACCACCTGGGCGGGCGAGACATTGTGCGCGCCGGCGATCCGGGTCAGCACCGGGTCGGACAGGTCGGTGGTCTTGAACGGGCTGTAGCCCTCAAGCACCACCCCACGGTCCCGGTGCTCGGCGTGCCGCTGCCGGTCGTAGAGCCGGGGGCCCCACTTGATCTGGTTGACCGCCGGGTTCTCCTCGGTCGCCTGGATCAGCTCGTCGATCTGGGCGGTGCTGAAGTTGCTGACCCCGACCGCCCGGGCCAGGTTCGCGTCGCGGGCGGCGAGCATCTCCCGCCAGACCGGGATCAGGTCACCCGGGTCGTTCGGTGGCCAGTGGACCAGCCACAGATCGACGTACTCGACGCCGAGGGCGCGCAGGCTCTCCTCGATCGTCTCCCGTTCCCGGCCGACCCGCTCGGGTGGCAGCTTGGTGGTGATGAAGACGTCCTCCCGGCGCAGCCCGCTCTCGCGGATCGCCCGGCCGACCTCCTCCTCGTTGCCGTACATGGTGGCGGTGTCGATGTGTCGGTAGCCGGCGTCGAGCGCGTCGAGCACGGCCTTGTAGCCCTCTTCGCCGGTCGCCTGCCAGGTGCCGAAGCCGAGCAGGGGGATCCGGACGTCACCGGGGAGAACTGCGGTGGGGTGGTCACTGTGGTTCATACCGACCGTTCTACCCCCGTTGACGCTCGGCATGCCCGGGATCAGGCGCGTCCACCCGCCGCCGGGCGCGTCGGCGCGATTTGCCGGAGAATGCGGGATGTGGCTGACCGGCTGGAGGAGTACCAGCGCAAGCGGGACGCCGCGCGTACCCCCGAACCGGTGCCGGCCGAGCGGCCCCGACGGTCCCGGGCCGGCGACCGCGCCCGGTTCGTCATCCAGCAGCACCACGCCCGCAGTCTGCACTGGGACCTACGGCTGGAGCGCGACGGGGTGCTCGTCTCCTGGGCGGTGCCGCGTGGGTTGCCGCGCGATCCGGGACGCAACCACCTCGCCGTGCACACCGAGGACCATCCGATGGAGGATCTCGACTTCGCCGGTGACATCCCGGCCGGCGAGTACGGCGGCGGCCGGATGATCATCCACGACCGGGGCGCCTACCGCTGCGAGAAGTGGCAGGACCGCGAGGTGGTGGTCGAGCTGCTCTGGTTGGAGGGGGTGAGCAGTCTGGAGGTGCCGTACCCGCAGCGCCGCGAGTTGCTCGACTCGCTGGCACTGTCCGGGCCGCGTGGCGCAGCGTGGACGTGAGCTGAGACGGCGAGGAGCGGCGTGTATCTGACCCACCTCGAGTGCCCGCGCTGCGGCCGGGAACACGACGCCGGCGTGCCGCAGAACCTCTGCGGGTGTGGCTCACCGCTACTGGCCCGCTACGACCTGGCGGCTGCGGCGCGGGTGATCGAGCCGGAGCGGTTCGGGTTGCGTCCCGCCGACCTGTGGCGCTACCGGGAGCTGCTCCCGGTGGCCGATCCGAGGTGTGTCACCACGCTCGGCGAAGGATGGACGCCGATGCTGCGGGCGCCGGCGTACGGTGCGGACATCGGCATCGACGAGCTGCTGGTCAAGGACGAGGGGTTGACCCCGACCGGCTCGTTCAAGGCGCGGGGGGCGGCCGTGGGCGTGAGCCGTGCCCGGGAACTGGGCGTACGCCGGATCGCCATGCCGACAAACGGCAACGCGGGCGCGGCGTGGGCCACCTACGCCACCCGGGCGGGGCTGGGCGCCACGATCGTGATGCCGCTGTCGGCACCGACCATCTGCCGTCGGGAGTGCGTGGCCGCCGGTGCCGACCTGCGCCTGGTCGACGGGCTGATCGGCGACGCCGGGCGCCAGGTGGCCGCGCTGGTCGCGGCCTCCGACGGCACCGTCTTCGACGCCGGTACGCTGCGCGAGCCGTACCGCCTCGAAGGCAAGAAGACGATGGGGTACGAGATCGTCGAGCAGTTGGGTTGGCAGGTGCCCGATGTGATCATCTACCCGACCGGCGGTGGGGTGGGGCTGATCGGCATCCACAAGGCTCTCGGCGAGCTACGGGAGCTGGGCTGGGTCGAGGACAAGCTGCCCCGACTGGTGGCGGTGCAGTCCACCGGCTGCGCGCCGATCGTCCGGGCGTTCGCCGCCGGGGACGACCGGGCGCGACCGTGGGAGAACGCGCACACCGTGGCGTTCGGCATCACCGTTCCGGCGCCGTTGGGTGACGAGTTGATCCTCGACGCGCTGCGGGCCACCGCCGGCACCGCTGTCGCGGTGGACGACGCCGAGATCCTTACCGACCTGCGGGACTTCGCCGCCCGGGAGGGCCTGCTGCTCTGTCCCGAGGGTGCCGCCTGCCTGACGGCCGCCCGCCGGTTGCGGGCCGGTGGCTGGATCCGTGCGGGCGAACGGGTGGTCGTGCTCAACACCGGCGCGGGCGTGAAGTATCCGGAGACGATCGACGTCTCAGGCGTCCCGGTGCTGCCCCGCTGACGAGCGCGGAAGTCGCCGTCGATGCGGAAGTCGCAGTTCACTCGGCTGTGGGCTCGGTCAGCCGCCACGCGGCGTTGACCTGGCCGATGTGGGACAACGCCTGGGGCATGTTGCCCAGGTGCGCCCCGGTGGTCAGGTCGATCTGCTCGCTGAACAGCCCGACGTCGTTGGCGTGCCCGCTGACCCGCTCGAAGAGCCGGGCGGCCCGCTCCCGCTCGCCCGCCAGCACCAGGCACTCCACAAGCCAGAACGAGCAGAGCACGAAGCCGGCCGGGTCGCCGTCCCAGCGGCGGATCAGCCCGTCGGCACCGCCCAGGTCCCGCTCGACCGCCTCGATAGTCGCCCACATCCGCGGGTCGGTGGCCGGTAGAAAGCCCACCACCGGCAGGTACAGGGCTGAGGCGTCCAACGTCGACGAGCCGAAGGCAGTGGTGAAGGCGCCCAGACGCTCGTCGAAACCGTCCCGGAGCACCATGGCCCTGATCTCGTCCCGGATGCCGGCCCAACGGCGGACGTCCGCCTGCCCGCCCAACTGCGGGGCCAGCCGCACCGCCCGGTCCATCGCCACCCAGCAGAGCACCTTTGACGACAGGTAGTGCCGCTCACGGTCGCGCGGCTCCCAGATCCCCCGGTCAGGCAGCCGCCAGGTGACCGCCACCTGCTCGGCGAGACCGATCACCATGGCGCGCAGCTCGGCCGGGAGCTGGTCACCGAGATAGTGGCGCAACCGCCAGACCGCCGAGATGACCTCACCCGGCACGTCGAGCTGCCGCTGGAGCCAGGCGTCGTTCCCGACGCGTACCGGTCCGGTTCCGGCGTATCCGACGAGGTGGGGACAGACGTGCTCGGAGACGTCCCGTTCCCCTTCCAGCCCGAACAGCACGGGCACCGGATCGGGGCCGACCCGGCCGATCGAGCGGGCCGCCCAGTCGAACAGCCGGGACGCCTCGGTCGGGCAGGCCGCCACCCACAGCGCCCGCAGGGTCATGGCGAAGTCCCGCAGCCAGCAGAACCGGTAGTCGTAGTTGCGGTCGCCGCCGATCCGTTCCGGCAGCGAGGTGGTAGCTGCCGCGGCGACCGCGCCGCTGCGGGCGTACGTGAGACCGGTGAGGACAGTGGCGCTGTGCCGCACCATCTCGGGATAGTGGCCGTCGTACCCGTGGCTCTCGCGGAACGCCTGCCAGGCCAGCGTCGTGTCCGCAAGCGTCCGCACCGGATCCAACCGGGCCGGTGGATCGCCGTAGGCCGGTGCGTAGGCCAGGTCGAAGCCGAGCACCTGCCCCTGCTCGACGGTGAAGGTGTGCCGCACCCGGTCGTGCTCGGCGCGCAGGCGCAACCCGTCGCAGCGCAGTGCCAGCTCCACCGGGCCGGCCGCGGCCGTCACCGCGCCGTCGGGCAGCTCCCGAAGGTACGGGGTGAGCAGGCCGTACTCCGGTCGCGGGCGGTAGTCCAGGACCATCGGCACCCGGCCGGACAGTCCCTCGACGACGCGCAGCAGGACGGCCGGTGAGCGCATGCCGAAGTCGTGGGCGCGAGCGCCCACCTCGGCGGCGAGGGCGTCGGTGACCGCGACGCTGCCCTCCGGGGTGTGGTGCACGGTACGCAGGATCAGCGTGTCCGGCTGGTACGCACGCTGCACCTGGTGTCCGGGCTGCCCCACGGCCACCGGTGCCAGGAGCCAGTGGCCGCCGTCCGGGTCGAGCAGCCGACCGAAGACCGAGGGCGAGTCGAACCGGTTCGGGCACCACCAGTCGATCGAGCCGGCCCGGCTGACCAGCGCACCCGAGCGGCAGTCGGAGAGGTATCCGTACTCGGAGATCGCCGGCTGCTGCATGCGGTCGGCGTACCCGGGATTCCGGGGCTCATCACGCCCGGCACGGGTGTCCGCCGGCCCGGTCGGGCCGGGCCGGCGGACGGGTCAGGAGGTCGGCGGCTCGTCCTCGCCCGCGGCCTCGGCGGCGTCGGCCTCCTCCTTGGTGCGGTGGACGGCCTGGTCGGCGTGCTCCGGCGGCCCGTAGACGGTGTAGAGCACGAGCGGATTCGGCCCGGTGTTGACGAAGTTGTGCCGGGTCCCGGCCGGCACGACCACCAGGTCGCCCTGCACCACCTCACGCTTCTCACCGGCCACCTGTGCCTCACCGGTGCCGCTGACGAAGGTCAGGATCTGGTCGATGTCCTCATGGACCTCCTCGCCGATCTCACCGCCGGGTGGGATCGTCATGATCACCAGTTGGGTGTGGTTCCCGGTCCACAGCACCCGCCGGAAGTCCGGGCTCTTCTCGGCGACTGTCGCGATAGTGAAGTGCTCCATGCTCCGACACATACCCCGTGGCGGGCCGGGCCACGCCGGGGTTCGCAAATGGTGGAACAGACCACCGCCGGAGGGTTTGGACCGGTGCCGATCGGGGATCGACACCAGCGACCGGTACGACAGGTCATGCCAGGTCCCCGCTGACGTACCGCCGTACGGCTGCGGCGGTGGGAGACGGCCGAGCGCGGCGCGGTTTCGACCCTCGGGTCAACGGCGCCGCGCGCTCGTGTGCGCCGGACGCGCCGGGCGGGAGGCTCAGGAGAGCACAGCGAGGTGAAAGGGGCGGTCGGCGGCCGACCCGGCACCGTCGAAGGTGGTCACGAAGACGGCGTTCGGAATGCCGGTACGACCGGCCACCGCTATCTGGCCGGCAGGGGCCAGCCCGGCGCTACCCGCGAGGCCGACGGTGCCGACCAGGCTGGCACCTGTCACGTCCTGGTCGAAGACCACCTGGTACATCCCGGTCCGCAACCGGCTGGCCGCTGCCGCGCCCAGCCCTCGGACCAGGAGGCCGTCGGCACTGACCACGGCGAACAGGACTCTCGCGGTCAAGGGCATGCCGGCGCCGGCGCAGGTGGTGTGTTCGGCCTCGGCGTGGGCCGTGGCCTCGTCCCCCGGCACCGGCTGGGGCGCACCTCTGCTCCTGGCTCTCGCGCTGGACATCGCACTCCTTCCCAGCCCGGCCGAGCGGCCCTGGCGTGTTTAGTTGTTTGCGGTGACTAAAGGGGGATCAGCGCCGATCGCCCCCCTTTGCGCTTCGAACGTATGTCGCGTTCCCTGTCGACAGCCAGGCGAACGACTGTCCGATCAAGGACAGCCGCACTGTCGATCATGGCTCTGACCTGCTTATACGCTCGGCACAACTGCCACGCTCAGTCGTCGTCGGGATCGAGGACCGGCACTCCGCCGACGCACCGCACCGCAATCTCGTACTCGCCACTCGGGCCGACGAACGTCACGTCCGCGTCGTCGTCCGGGCCACGATCGACGTCGTCGACCCGGTAACCCGGCCGGGCGCTCCAGGACTTCAGGAAGACCCCACCCGATACGCACTCGGCCACCGCGCTGCCCCCCGCCGTGGAGAAGCTGCGCCGGTTACCCGGCTCCACGCTCGGACTGGCCGGCGCAGCCGGGCCCGACGAGGACGCACTCGGGCCGGTGCCGGGCGCCGGGGTACCGGTCGGCGGGCCGCCGGGCGACCCGGTGCCGCCCGGTACCGGCTCGGCGAGCGCGCGAGAGATCTCCTCCTGGCTGCGGATCCCGCCGGGCGTCCCGGTGAGGCTCTCACCCACCACCCTGATCGCGGCGAGCCCGATCAGCGTGGCGACGACCGCGGTGGCCAGCCACCCGGCCACGGCGAGGAAGGTTCGACGGCCCATCCTCCGACTATCCCCGATCACCTGTTGGCGCGACCTTCGGGCAACGCTAAGGGACGGTTAACGAAGCCGGTCGGCGACGATCGTCGGGGATACCCTCCTGCTGTGGCCCGCCTGCTGCTGATCGAGGACGACCTGACCATCCGCGCCCCGCTGGCGCGGGCGCTGCGCGAGCGGGGACACGCCGTGGCCGCCGCCTCCACCGCGATGACCGGGCTACGCGACGCCCTCGACGATCGCCCCGATCTCGTCGTACTCGACCTCGGACTGCCCGACCTCGACGGCCGCGAACTGCTGCGGATGCTGCGCGCGGTGAGCGCCGTCCCGGTCATCGTGGCGACCGCCCGCGACGACGAGCGGGAGATCGTCCGGGTGCTCGACGCGGGGGCCGACGACTACGTGGTCAAACCGTTCACCGCCGCCCAGCTCGACGCGCGGATACGCGCGGTGCTGCGCCGGGGACCGGGCGGGCCGGCCGAGGAGGATCCGACGGTGGTGGTCGGCGGGCTGCGGATCGACCCCCGCTCCCGGCAGGTCAGTCTCGACGGCGAGTCTGTCGAACTGACCCCACGTGAATTCGACCTGCTGCGGCACCTGGCCACCCGGGTCGGCGAGGTGGTCACCAAGCGGGAGCTGCTGACCGAGGTGTGGCAGATCCCGTACGGCGGGGCGGACAAGACCGTCGACGTGCACCTGTCCTGGCTGCGCCGCAAACTCGGCGAGAGCGCCCAGCATCCCCGCTACCTGCACACCGTGCGCGGGGTCGGGGTGCGGCTGGTCATCCCGGAGGTGGGCGGGTGAGGGCACGCCTGGCGCTGCTCGTCGCCGCGGTGAGCGTCCTCATCGTGATCGCCTTCCTGGTGCCATTGGCGCTGCTGCTGCGTACCGCCGCCGAGGACCGGGCGACGGTGCGGGCCACCGCCGACGCGCAGAGCCTCGCTCCCGTGGTCGGCACCGCCGACACCGAAACCGTGCGGCTGACGGTCGAACAGCTCGCCGCCGAATCGGCCCGGCCGGTGAGCGTGTTCCTGCCGGACGGCACGGTGCTCGGGTCGTCCGCCACCCGCACCCCGGCGGTGGAGCTGGCCGGACGCGGGCAGAGCCTCACCGCCGAGACGGCCGACGGCCGGGAGGTGGTAATCGCGGTGCAAGGCCGCGCGGACGGCACCGCCGTGATCCGCACGTTCGTGCCGCGGGCGGAGATGGCCGCCGGGGTGGGCCGCGCCTGGCTGGTGCTGGCCCTGCTCGGGGTACTGCTGGTGCTCATCGCCCTGGCCGTCGCCGACCGGCTGGCCCGCACCCTGGTCCGCCCGATCGGCGAGCTGTCCGAGGTGTCGCACCGACTGGCCAACGCCGAACTTGACGCACGGGTGAACCCGTCCGGGCCGGCGGAGCTGCGCGAGGTGGGCAGCGCCCTCAACCACCTGGCCGGCCGGATCCAGGAGTTGCTGGTGCAGGAACGTGAACAGGTGGCTGACCTGTCGCACCGGCTGCGTACGCCGCTCACCGCGCTGCGTCTGGAGGCCGAGTCACTGCGCGACCCGCAGGACGCCGCCCGGGTGATCGACGCGGTGGACGGACTGGAACGGGCGGTCACCGGTCTGATCCGGCAGGCCCGCTGGCGTACCCCCACCGACGGCGCGGTGGTCGCCGACGCCGTGGCCACCGTGGCGGACCGGGTCGCCTTCTGGTCGGTGCTGGCCGAGGAGACCGGCCGCGCGGTCGACCTCGACCTGGCGCCCGGCCCGGTGCCGATCGGCGTCGCGGCCGACGAACTGGCCGCGGCGGTGGACGCCCTGCTCGGCAACGTCTTCGCGCACACCCCGGACGGCACCCCCTTCGCCGTCCGGCTCCGCACCCTCGGCGACCAGGTGGTGCTGACGGTGGCCGACGAGGGCCCCGGCATCACCGCCGACTCGGTGCGCCGGGGAGCGAGCCGGGCCGGGTCGACCGGGCTCGGGCTGGACATCGCCCGCCGCGCGGCCCAGGCCAGCGGCGGCCGGCTGGAGCTGGGCGAGCGGGAAGGTGGCGGGGCCGAAGTGACGCTGTGGCTCGGCCGGGCCTGACACTCGACACCGTCACTTCTCAGGATCGAAAAGGTCTTAACCGGGGCTTAGGGTTCGGACAGCGCGCCGCTATCGCGGCACGACCGATCCTCGATGCAACAACCGAGGAGAGGTGCAGACGATGAAGCGCAATCCCCTGATCCTGGCGTCGGTCGGCGGTGCGGCGGCGGTGCTCACGGTGGCCGGGGTGTTCCTCGGCGTCGCGGCGGCGGACGACAATCGGGCGCGGCAGACGACCCTGACCGCCGCGACCGCCGCCCCGACGACCGCGGGTGTTCCCGACGACACCACCACCGTGGACCCGAGCGCCACCACGGCCGACCCCACCGCCACCACCCCGACCGGCGCGGCGACGAGCGCTCCGGCGGAGCAGAGCCAGCCGGCCACCGAGGGCGACGCGGTGAGCCGGGAACGGGCCGGCGAGATCGCGCTGGCGCACGCCGGTGGCGGGCAGATCACCGAGACCGACCGGGACCGCGAGGACGGCCGGGACGTCTGGGAGATCGAGATCGTCAACGGCGGCACCGAGCACGAGATCGACGTGGACCGGCAGTCCGGTGAGATCGTCAAGGCCGAGCAGGAGCCGGCGGACGACGACGATGACCGGGACGACGACGATGACGATGACGACGACCGGGACGACGACTGACCCGAGCGTCTCGGGCCGGTGACGGCCCACCGGCACCCCCGGAGCGGTATCCCCGCCCGGGGGTGCCGGCGTTTCACGCCTCGGCGCGGTGCAGCCAGGCCAGCAGGTCCGGCGGGGCCAGTGCGGCGACCCGGGAGTGGTAGCGGGCCCGCGTCTCGTCGTCGAGCAGCGCACTGCCCTGCCCGGACCGACCGCTCCGGAAGAAGGCGTTACGGTCCTTCAGGACTCCGGCGGAGTCCGGCGCGAGCCGGTCGGCGCGGGCCCGCATCCGGGCGAAGGTGGCCGCCGCCACCAGATCAGGGCCGGGGGGTTCGAGGTCCAGCCGCTCGGCCAGGCGCCGCATCTGCCCGGACAGGTCGGCCTGGAGATCGTCGTAGTGGACGAGGTGCACGTTCGGCAGGTGCCGGCGGGCCCAGGCGTCGCGGAGGTGCCACATCACGCCCGGCAGTGAATCCAGTTCGGCGCTCGGGTCCGGATCGGCGTCGATCCAGCGTACGAGCGCCCGCTCGACCGGCTGCCGAGGGCCGTCCGGCGCCGGCGGCACGGACCGACCGGTCAGCTCGGCGAGCCGGGCGCGATCCAGATTGGCGCCCTGGTGGTGCAGCGAGACCGCCATGTCGAGCGGATGGCGGGCCACCACCACGTAGTGCACCCGGGGATCGCCCGGTACACCGTCGAGCGGAGTGTGGGTCTTGATGAAGCGACGGTGCCGCTGGGCGGCCAGCCGCGCGTACACCCGCTCCTGCGGCTCGACCAGCCAGTCGAGCCAGGGCGACAGCTCGATGAGCGGTGCCGGCAGTTCCGGCGTACGCAGCACCAGCAGGGCGCAGATCATCTGCATCCAGGTCGTCCCGCTCTTGGACCGCGTGCTGATCACGATGTCCCCCGGACGGAAGGGGAAGCCCAGCCAGCGGGCGCTGTCCTCGTCGGCGGACCGGTACCGGATCGGTGCGTCAGACACCGCGCGAGGATAGTCGGGGAGCTGACACCTGTCCGGTGAATTCCCGCTGTCCCGCCCTGGGAGGTGGGTAATCGTCTGGCTACATTGAATTATGATGCCCGTCCTCGGAGGTCGGGCGGAGGAGCCGGTCTACCGTCCCGTCCTCGCCGCACGGCGCGGGGAACTGGAGGCGCTAGGCCACCTCGACGACGCCCTCGCCCCGATGCTCAGTCCGATCCTGCAACTGTCCGACGTTGACAGATCCGTCATCGACTCCCTGGCCCGGCTTCCGCCAGGGCTGCTTCCCGCCGTCGACATCGGCGCTCTGCCCGACACGATGGCATCGACACTTGCCCGCCGGGGCGTACCGCTGGTGCCGGTGATCGGCCTGACGGACGGTGACCGGCGGTTGGCGGCGCTCGGTGTCACGGCCCGCGAACACACCCAGCGGGCCGTGGTGCGGCTACGGCTTCGTCGGGACCGGGCCGGCCCCGACTCCACCACCACGGCGGTGGAGCGGATCGGTCGGTACGCACGACTCGGCCCCGAGCAGTGTGACCTGGTGGTCGACTGCGGTGACGTGTGCTGCCCGGCGGACGTCCGGCTGGCCGAGCCCCGGGTCCGCCGGACCCTGGACTGGGCCCGGCGGCACGCGTGGCGTTCGGTGAGCGTGGTGGCCGGTGGCATGCCGCCGGCCCTGTCCCGACTGCCTATCGACGTGCCGGTGCGGGTGGACCGCTGGGACTGGCTGCTCTGGCAACGGCTCACCGATCTGGGCGTCGCCTTCGGGGACTACGGGGTGGCCCCGGCGGCGATCGCGGCCGAGCCGGCCGGCGACCGACACCTGACGGTCACCTACACCGGCCACGGCGCCTGGTGGATCCACCGCTGGTCGCGACGCCGTGGCCAGGGCGACCAGCGGGTCGCCGACCTGTGCCGCACGCTTGTGTCGGGGCCGCACTGGCCAACGACGGGCGCGAGCTTCTCCTGGGGCGATCAGGAGATCTCGCGTCGAGCGCGGCGGGGTGCCGGGGCGGGCTCGGCAACCAACTGGATGGCGTGGAGCACGTCGCACCATCTGGCCCACGTCCTGGACGCGCTGGCCCACCCCGCCCGCTCTACTCCTTCTCGGTGAAGCCGAACTGCACGACGCCCTCGTCGTCGACTGTCGCGTCGACCGAGGCGTCACCGAGCAGGTCAGCCGCGTCGGAATCGAGGAAGATCCGGGCCCCCTGGTTGTCGACCACGTGGTCGCCCTCGGCTGGCGCGGGGACCAGCTCGACGGTGAGCGAGCCGGCGGTGGTGTCCGCGGCGATGCGTACGCCACCGTCCTCGGAAACGTCCTGCTGCGCGGCGAGATCACGGATCACCAGGACGGCGTTGTCGGTCATCGTGAGCATGGTGGGACTCCTCGTGGGTGTTCTGGGCTCCCGGGCGGCGCTGGCCACCGCCACATCGGGGCAGCTCAAGGCCCCTCCAGCCCTCCACGGTGCCCGCTGTCGAGGCGTCCGTCAAATAGAGCGATGTCAGCACGACACGAGGCATGACGGCCCGCTTCCGGGGTATCCGAACCGGTTGCCCGCCACGTAGCTCAGGCCGGGGACCGGGGCGGGAGCGGGGCGGCGGGATCACCGCGTTCGATGAGCGCGGCGATGTCCGCGTCGTGCAGGCCGCGCAGCGCGAGCACCCGGGTACCCCACCGGTGCAGCCGGCACGGGTGCGGGCTGGCGTCGTTACGACAGACCGTGCCCCCCGACCAGCTTCGGGGCGCGTGCACCACGACAGCCCGTACGGCGAACTGGGCATCCTCGGCGGTCACGTACGGCGGCAGGGGAATATCCCGCAGCCCCACCCCGGTCCGCTCGCCGGTGGGCGGGTAGGGACGGACGGTACTGCTGCTGCTGTTCATCGGCCTGGCCTCCACACAGGACGGTGGAACACGGACAGCAGGACGTTACGACCCGGTGGACCCGGAGTGACGGACAAACTGTCCCGAGCGCTCAGCCGGAGGACGCCTGTGCCCGCAGTGCCGCCGCAGTCCGGCCGGGATCGTAGCCCGGTCCCACCCCGTCGAAGATGATCGCCGTACCGTCGATGTGCCGGGTGCGCAACGGCAGGATCTCCTGGTACGCCGGCGAGTCGTACCAGGCGTGCGCCTGCTGCCGGTCGGGGAACTCGAGGATGACCACGCTGCCCGGCCACTCGCCCTCGCGGACGTCCACCTCCGGGCCGTGCACCACGAACCGGCCACCGAAGGGCTCCAGCGTGGCCTGGATCCGCTCCAGGTAGGTCAGAATGTCCTCGTTCACCTGCGGGTTGTGCAGGTGGGCAAGTGCGTAGGCGGGCATTGTCCGTCCTCCCCGTGTCGTCTCGTCAGTCGCGTTCGACCAGCACCACCGGGATGTCCCGGTCGGTCTTCGCCTGATAGTCGTCGTAGGCCGGCCAGATGGCCGTCATGGTCGGCCACAGCCGGGCCTTCTCCTCGGGCGTGGCGGTCCGCGCCCGGGCGGTGAACCGATCCGCACCGACCTGCACCTGGACCTGCGGATCGGCCAGCAGGTTGAGATACCAGGCCGGATGCTGCGGGGCACCACCCTGCGAGGCGACCACCGCGTACGCGTCGCCGACCCGGCCGTAGATCAACGCGGTGCGCCGCAGCGCGCCACTGCGCCGGCCACGGGTGGTCAGCAGCAACGTGAAGACGCCCGGCCGCCACTCGTGCCCCTCGGCGCCGTCGGTGTCGACGTACCTGTTGATGTGCTCGGCCACCCAGTTGGTGGGACTGTCCAGCACCCCTTCGCCCGTGGTCATGGAGTCCTCCGGTCTCGTGGAACGGTCGCCGACCAGGCTACTGCCGAACCGGATCGCCGGCCGGGCAACGGCAGGCGTGCGCTGCGGACACCTGTCAGCGTAACGCGACGGCCTGGAGGCCGACGTTGCCACAGTGCGGGGTGAAGCTCTCCTCCACGGTCCAGGTGAGCAGCAGCCGGGTGCCCTTCGGGGCGTTGAACCGGATCGTCGCACCGGTGGACTGACTTGTGTGCCGCTCCTCCAGCCGCAGGGTACGGCTCGGGCCACCGCCGCTCAGCCGCGCCTCCAACCGCCCCCGGGCCATCCACACGCCCAGGTAGACGGTGGCGGTACGCGGTCGACCGTCGGCGACGACCGCGAGGCTGAACCCGTTGCCCTCCCCGCAGGTGTAGAGCCCCTCGGGCGTGACGTCGGTGGACCCTACCGGCGTGCCGTCGCGCCACCGGAACAGTTCCTGGTTGCCGTCCCAGCCACCCCGCTCACCCCGGCCGCCCAGGTCCCGGATCTCGGCGGAGCCGTCGCGCTTGCGCACTGTCGACCCGGCACCGCCCAGTCCCCAGTGCACCCAGTCGCGGTCACCCACCTCGGTCAGGTCCACAGTCGCCGGGATGTCCGTCCGATCGACGGTGAGCAGCACCGACTCCGCTGGTGCGGAGGCTTGCGTGGATCTGGGCGTGGGGACCGGGCTGGGGCTCGGTGGGCGCTCCCGGGGGCGCAGGCCGGGCACCGCAGGTGCGGTGGGCTGACCGCTGGGCAGGCTCGGCCGGCCGACAACCGCCGGCAGGCCGTCCGGCTCGGCCGGTTCCTCCGGGCCGGGCTCCGACCACCAGTGCACGTACCCGACGAGCGCCAACAGGCCGGCTGCTGCGGCGACCGCCTCGACCGCCCAGCGGCGACGCCGGCGGCTGCGCGCGAGCCGGCGGGTGGCGGTGCGGGTGCCGCCGTCCGGGGTGGTCGGCGGCCGACCGGGCGCCGGCCACCGGTGCCGGGCGGCCCTGTCCCGGTGAGCTGGCCGTGGTGGGTGGTCCTCCGCCACCGACGCTCCACTTCTCCCGGACCGGGCTCGCACCGGCACACTCCACCCGATTGTGTGGGCGACTCACAGTGGCATTGCCGGGACCTTCCGCGCTAGTCGGACGAGCAACCATGGCCCGTTCGGCCCACCTGAGGGCCGTCGGCGCTCAGCGTCGCGACGACGTCAACCCCGGATGTCGAAGCCCAGGGCCCGGGCGAGGGTCGCCGCCTGCATCACGTCGATGACGGCCCCGGCCCGGTGCACGGTTGTCGGATCCAGCCCGGCCAGGTCGCTGCCGCGTAGGTCCGCACCGGACAGTCGGGCACCGCGCCACTGCACGTCGGACAGGTCGCACCCGGTCAGTTCAGCGCCCGTCAGGTCGGCCCCGGACAGGTCGGTCTCGCGCATCCGGACGCCTGTGAACCGCGCGCCGCGCAGGTCGCCACCGGCGAGCGTGAGGAACGACCAGTCGCCCCCGGACACGGTAAGCGGCCGCAGGTCGCACCTGTCGAAGGTGCTGCCCACCAGCTTGCAGCCGGTGAACTCCGCCTCGAAGAGGTTGCACCTGGTGAAGACGCACCTGGTGAAGGCCGAGTCGGTGTGCCGGGAGACGTTGAACGCCACGTCGCCGAAGGTGCAGCCCTCGAAGATCGCGCCCCGGCTGGCCGCCTCGGTCAGATCCACCCGGTGGAAGGCGCAGTTGACGAAGTGCCTGTCGGCCAGGTCCTCGGCGTACCAGTCCTCGTCGCGGAAGGTGGCGTCCTCGGTGGGCTCCGGCATGCCTTGCAGGCTAACCAGTGACCCCGACAACACACCTTCCCCGCCTCGCGTACCGGCCGGTAGGTTGCCTGGGGTGAGCATGGCACCCAGCATCGAGGCCAGGCAGGTCGGATTCGACCCGACCCGGTTGGCCCGGATCGACGAGCACTTCGCCGGGTACGTCGACGCCGGCCGGCTGGCCGGCTGGCAGGTGGTGGTCACCCGGCGCGGCGAGATCGCGCACAGTTCGACGTACGGGCTGCGGGACCGCGAGGCCGGCACGCCAGTACGGCCGGACACGCTCTGGCGGATCTACTCCATGACCAAGCCGATCACCTCGGTGGCGGCGATGATGCTCTGGGAGGAGGGCCGCTTCGAGCTGACCGACGAGATCGGGCGCTGGCTGCCCGAGTTCGCCGACATGCGGGTCTACTCGAAGGGCTCGACGCTCAAGCCGTACACCGTGCCGGCGATCGAGCCTATCCGGATCTGGCATCTGCTCACCCACACCGCCGGGCTGACCTACGGCTTCATGCAGACCTCGGTGGTCGACGGGTTGTACCGGGCCGCCGGCTACGACCTGTACCCACCGGCTGAGGTCGACCTGGCCGAGGCGTGCCGGGTCTTCGGCGAGCTGCCACTGCTGTTCCAGCCCGGCACCGCCTGGGGCTACTCGGTCGCCACCGACGTGCTGGGCCGGCTGATCGAGGTGGTCTCCGGGCAGAGCCTGGACACCTTCCTCACCGAACGGATCCTGCGCCCGCTGGGCATGGGCGACACCCGCTGGCACGTCGACGGCGCCGACGCCGAACGGCTGGCCGCCCTGTACGTACCGGACCCGGCGTCCGGCCGCGCGGTGCGTCACGACGCGCTCGGTGCGCTGGCGTACGACAAGCCGGTGCTGCTCTCCGGCGGCGGTGGGCTGATCTCGTCGGCCGCCGACTACCACCGCTTCACCCAACTGCTGCTACGCGGCGGCGAGCTGGACGGCACCCGTCTGCTCGGTCCCCGCACGGTGCGGTTCATGGCGCGCAACCACCTGCCCGGCGGGCAGGACCTGGGCACCCTGTCCACCGGCGGGTTCGCCGAGACCAACCTCGACGGCATCGGGTTCGGCCTCGGCTTCGCGGTCGTCGACGACCCCGTGCCGAGCCGGGTACCGAGCAGCGTCGGCGAGTACTACTGGGGTGGCGTGGCCAGCACCGCGTTCTGGGTCGACCCGGTCGAAGAGATCACCGCCATGTTCTTCACCCAGCTCATGCCGTCGAGTACCTGGCCCATCCGGCCGCAGCTACGCCAACTGGTCTACTCCGCCCTCGTCGACTGACCTGTTCCGCCGACGTTAATGAGTTCTCATGCCTAGCCTGGAGGCGTGAGCGAGCTTGCGAGCGAACCATCAGGCACAGCAGCGGG
>NZ_BOOZ01000001.1 GCF_016863495.1 Micromonospora andamanensis | reverse complement strand
TGATGTCGTCGTGTTCGGTGCGGGCGGCACCGCGGGTTCCCGGATCGCCAGGGAGGCGTTCAACCGTGGGCACCGGGTGGTGGCCGCGGTACGTCGCCCCGAGGCGGACACGCCGTACCTGCCGGCCGGGATCCGGGTGGTGACCGGGGACGCGACAAGTGAGCGCAGCGTGCGGGAGCTGGCGCCGGAGGCGGACGCGCTGGTGCTGGCGATCGGCGGCGGCGGCCGTACGCTCTGGTCCGACGCGGCCCGGGCCGTGCTCGACGCGTTGCGCGGGATGCCGGCCGCGCCCCGGGTGATCCACGTGGGCGGCGGTGCCACCCTGCTCACCTCGGCGGGTACCCGACTGCTGGACGACCCGGACTTCCCCGACGAGTACCGCGATTCCGCGCTGGGGCAGGCGGAGGCCCTGGATGTCTACCGCTCCTCGGCCGACGGGGTGACCTGGACCTACCTTTCGCCGCCGCCACTGGAGTTCCACCCGGGCGAGCGCACCGGCCGATACCGCACCGGCACCGACCAGCCGGTTACCGACGCGCAGGGCCGCAGCGTGCTGAGCTACGAGGATCTGGCGGTCGCGGTGGTCGACGAGATCGAGCACGGGCGCTTCCGGAACATGCGTTTCACCGCCGGGTACTGATCTCTGATCTTGAGCAGCGGCAGCTCACCGGATAGATTCGAGTCTCTGTGATCCGGGCGTCACACCCCTGACGCGCGGGTCGGACCTCGAATCAGGAGGGCGCCGTCTTGGCTTCGCTCGACGACACCGTGACATCCCCGCACGAATCGTCCCGCTCCACCGGATCAGGATCGCTCAACAGGCGACGGATGCTGACCGTCGCCCTCGGTGGCGCCGCCACCGTGGCGCTGCCCGCCCCCACCTGGGCGGCCGACGGCCAGCGCCCGGGCACCCACCGGCCCCCGGCCCTCACCCCGCAGGACCGGGTCGTCGTGGCGCAGCTGTCGGCGCGGCGCGCCCTGCACCACCTGAAGGTGCTCTCCGAGGACATCGGCCCCCGCATCGGCGGCACCGACTCGGAGCGGCGGGCGGCGCACTACATCGCCGGCCAGCTCGACAAGCTGCGCTACGACACCACCCTGCAACCCTTCCCGGTGGCCGACAAGTTCCTCGCCCAGCTCAGCTCGCCGTCCCGGCTGCCCCGGGACCTGAACTGGCAGGCCGGGGCGAGCGGGCAGGCCGCCCTGGACACCAGGGTCACCGCCCCGGTGGTCGATGTCGGCGCGGGTACGCCCGGCGACTACCCGGCCGACGTCACCGGCCGGATCGTGCTCGTCGACTATGTCGCGGCCCAGCGCGAGCAGCTCGCCGCGACCGCCGTGGCGGCTGGCGCGGCGGCTGTGGTCTTCCTCCCGGCCGACCTGGTGGAGCCGCGCCGGGCATCGGCGTTCTCCCCCACGCTGCCCGGTTCCGCCGCCGCGCCGCTGCCCATCCCGGTCGTCGGGGTGGCCCAGGCGCAGAAGCACCGGCTCCGGGCGCTGCTCGCCGCCGGTCCGCTCACCCTGACCATCACCACCACCGCCCACCGGGGGCTGACCTCGCACAACGTGCTGGCTGAGCGACGCGGCCGGGCGGGCAGCGACGGTCCGGTCGTCATGGTCAGCGCCCACTACGACTCGGTCATCGGCGCGCCGGGCGCCAACGACGACGGCTCGGGCACCGTGCTCTGCCTGGAACTGGCCCGGGTCCTGAAGGCGGTGCCGATGAACGCCACGCTGCGGTTCGCCCTCTGGGGGTCGGAGGAGCAGGGGCTCATCGGTTCCCGCTACTACGTGGCCCAGCTTCCCCAGCCCGAGCGGGACCGGATCCTCGCCGTCTACCAGAACGACATGGTCGCCACCAGCTGGGATCCGGCGACCCGGTACTGGCTGTTGTCGTTCACCGGCGAGAGCAACAGGGCCACCGACGAGGTGGCCGGCGCCGCCCGGCGGCTCGGCTACGAACCGCAGATCTCGCCTGTCACCCAGCGCGGTGCCAGCGACCACCAGTCGTTCCAGGAGGTCGGCATCGCCAGCGCGAACTTCTCCTGGCGGGGTGAGGAGTCACCGGCGCTGCTGGAACCGCCCTACCACAGCCCGGAGGACACCATCGCCAAGAACATCAGCCTGGAGCGGCTCCAGGTGTCGATGGAACTGATCGGCTGCGCCACGTACGCGACAGCCCGACGCTGACCCGGGGCGGGGCGCGGCAGTTCGTCGCGCCCCGCCCGCGTCAGTCGGCCAGCCGGGCCGGGAAGCCGCCTGTCGCGATCGGCCCCCACCCGGTGATGGTGACCCTGATCAACGACTTGCCCTGTCGCCGCATCGCCTGCCGGTACTCGTCCCAGTCCGGGTGCTCACCGGAGATGGCCCGGAAGTACTCCACAAGTGGTTCGAGGGCTTCGGGCAGGTCGAGCACCTCGGCGTGCCCGTCGATCTGCACCCACGGGCCGTTCCAGTCGTCGGAGAGCACACAGGCCGACACCTGTGGGTCGCGGCGGATGTTGGCGACCTTGGCGCGCTCCGGATAGCTGGAGACCACCAGCCGCCCGTCGGCGTCCACCCCGGCGGTGACGGGTGAGGACTGCGGCCGGCCGTCGGCGCGGGTGGTCATCAGCACCACCCGGTGCCGGTGGCGGAGGAAGTCGAGAAGTTCGTCCCGGTCCACCCGGGTGTTACGAGCGATCGTGGGTGACATCGCTCGTTTGTATCAGCTCTCAGGCGTGCTGGCCGGCGGACGGCTGGCTGGGTACGCGGGGGCGCAGCGACGGTCGCCAGGCCCGACCGTTGGCGTAGATGATCCGGAAACCCAGGTACGACGCGAGCGGCGCCCAGTGCGCCGAGCCCATCCGCAGCTCGGCGGCGTTGTGCCGGCGGCCGTTGGCGAGCACGTCGAGCAGCACGGTCTCGAACGCCGCCGACTCGACCCAGTCCACCTCGCGGGTGAAGCCACAGATCAACGCGGCACCTGTGACGTCGAGGAACTCCCGCAGCACCGACTCGGGGGCGCGCAGCACCGAACAACTGCCGAAGTAGAGGCGTCGCCCCTCGCAGCGCCCGGCCATCAACTCGGCCACCTCGGTGAGTTCCACCGAGTGCCAGTCGGTGAGGCACAGCCGATTCGGTTCGCCGTGCATGGCGAAGAAGCCGAGGCGGTGGTCGGCGTACTGCTTCAGCAGCCAACGGTCGATGAAGTAGAAGAGTTCGTCACGGGTGGCCGCGTCCTTGTGGATGAAGCGAACCTTGCCCAGCCGTTCGAGCAGTTCCAGGGTGGGCAGCACGGATCCGCGCTCGTTGAGATCCCGGTGCCACTGACCCTCGACACAGAAGATGCCACCGCGAGCCACGCCCACCTCCCCGTCGTCGCCCGAGTGACGTTACCGGGCCGGCCAAGCCGGAGAACATCACCCTCCGTGTCACAGGTTGCGACTTTCCGCGCCGAAATGGCTTCTCTACGCCGCCGAACCGCCGATTGCCCGATTCGCAAACAGTCCTAATTCCCAGGCAATGCTCAGGTACGGCGAATTGTGAGGACAATTCTCGTTAATCGCCTCCAATCGGCTGCTCGGGTGCGAGGGTGGATCCACGGGACGGCCCGGTCGAAGTCCCGGATGCCACCCCATCCGCTCTCCTATCGGGAGGACTTCTGTGCGCGTACACACCTTGAAACGGGCAGCCGTCGCCCTCGCCCTGGCGCTGCCGGGCGCCGCGATCGCCTCGGTGGTCGCCGCGCCAGCGGCCCATGCCGACGGCTGCTACACCTGGAACCGCAACCTCTACCAGGGGCGCTCCGGCAGCGACGTGCGTGAGTTGCAACTACGGATAGCCGGCTGGGCCGGCAACAACAACGTCGTGGAACTCGACGGGCGGTACGGTCCGAAGACCGCAGCCGCGGTTCGTCGCTTCCAGGCCGCGTACGGCATCAAAGTCGACGGGGTCGCCGGCCCCCAGACCTTCCGGAAGCTGTACCAGATCCAGGACAACAACTGCACGCCCCGGCACTTCGCCTACCGCGAGATGGACGACGGCTGCGGCGGCAGCGGCTGGGACGGCGGCCCGCTGAGCACCACGCAGACCCGCCAGAACGCGCTACGCACCATGTGGAAGCTGGAGGCACTGCGCAAGAGCCTCGGCGACGACCCGTTGATCGTGACGAGCGGGTTCCGTAGCCGCAACTGCAACAGCCGGGTCGGCGGTGCGTCGGACAGCCAGCACCTCTACGGCAACGCGGCCGACCTCATCTCGAACGACAAGTCGCTGTGCCAGATCGCCCGCCAGGCACGTAACCACGGCTTCAGCGGCATCATCGGGCCCGGCGTCTCCGGCCACAACAGCCACGTCCACGTGGACTCGCGGCGGGAGAACAACCAGGACCGCAGTGCGAACAACACCTACTGGGCGGCGCCCAGCTGCGGAATCCCGGCCGGGAACCGCTGAGCGCACGGCTCATCGCGACGCCGGCCCGGGCGCGGGCGGGGAATGACCGCGCGCTCCGGGCCGGCGTCGTACCGCCGGCGGGCGAGCCCCTCTCAGCTCGCCCGCGGCCAGCGCGGCGCGGTGGCGGGGGGTGCCACCGGCCGGCCGGAGCCGGGTGCCCGGACCCCGGTACGCGCTGCCGGGGCGGCCACCCGGGGTGCCGGTCCACGACCCGGGTAACCGGCAGCGCGGTCGGGTCGTACCGGAAGACCGGCGGACCGCGACGGGTATCCGGCGGCACGGTCGGTGCCCGCCGGACGTGCGGCGGGGGTACGTCCCGCCGACGGCCCGTTGATCAGGAACGGGAACGGCACGTGCACGAACGGATTGCCGTGCCGGATCAGGGCGTCGAGCTGTCGCTCGTTGAGCCCGTGGTTCAGCAGTACCTGCCGACCCCACCGATGCAGCCGGCAGGGGAACCGGGCGCCGTCGTTGCGGCACAGCGCCCCGGACGGCCACTCCTCGGCCGCGTGCACGACCACCGCCCGGACGGCCAGCCGGACGTCCTCAGGTGTCAACGGCGTCGGGACCGGCAACTCGCCCAGAATCTGATCGATGGGATCCGTCGACTGCTCATCAACTCGCACGGCAGACCTCCCGCAGCTCCGGTAGCGGTGCGCTTGAGCACCGCACCTCGGGCAGTGGTACGGCCGTCGAAGCGGGATGGTTCAAACGGTTTCAGACCAGTCCGGCGTCGTGTACGAGCAGGGCCACCTGCACCCGGTTGTTGAGTCCGAGCCGGGTCAGCAGTCGCGAGACGTACGCCTTGACGGTGGCCACGCTCATGTACAGCTCGGCGGCGATCTCGGCGTTGGTACGACCCATACCCAGGGCGACCGCGACCGCCCGTTCCCGCTCGGTGAGGTTGCCGATCAGCCGCGCGGCCCGTTCCCGACGTGGGTCGGCCGCCGGCCCCGCCGTGACGTGCTCGATGAGGGTCCGGGTGACGGTCGGCGACAGGGTCGCCTCGCCGGCCGCCACCCGCCGCACCGCCCGCACGATCTCCACAGGTGGGGTGTCCTTCAGCAGGAACCCGCCGGCACCGGCCCGCAGCGCCCGCAGCACGTGCTCGTCGGCGTCGAAGGTGGTGAGCACCAGCACCTCCGGCGGCTGGGGCAGCGCACGCAGCGCCTCGGTGGCGGCCAGCCCGTCCAGCCGGGGCATCCGGATGTCCATCAGCACCACGTCCGGCCGGCACGCGGCCACGGCCTGGACGACCTCGGTGCCGTCCGCCGCCTCGCCCACCACCCTCAGGTCGGGCGTACCGCCGAGGATCATCGACAGCCCGGCGCGGACCAGCGCGTCGTCGTCCACGATCAGGATCCGTACCGGACGATCCTCGCCCGCCGGGTCGGTCATGTCGCTGGCCACGGCAGCCACGCGGCCAGCCGGAAGTCGCCCCGCTCGTCGCAGCCGTGCTCCAACCGGCCACCGGCGAGGCTCACCCGTTCGGCGATGCCGACGAGGCCGGTACCGGAACCCGGGATGCCCGTGCCGGGCAGCTCACCCACCGGCCTACGGTTGCGGATCTCCACCCGTAGCCCGTCCCCCGGCGCCCCGCTGAGGCCGACGGTGACGGCGGCGCCGTAGGCGTGCTTGCGGGCGTTCGTCAGCCCCTCCTGCACGATGCGGTACACGCTGCGCCCCACGGCCACCGGCAGCCGGTCCGGCGCGGAGACCTGCTGCCGCAGGTCGACCCGGATCCCGGCCGCCTGGGACTCGGCGATCAGGGCGGGCAGGTCGTCGAGGGTCGGCTGGGGGCGTTCCGGGTCGTCGGAGAGCGAGGTCTCGGCGCGCAGTACGCCGATCACCTCGCGCAGGTCCTGGAGGGCGGCGTGCGCGCTGCCCCGGATCACCCCGGCCGCCCGGGCCACCTCCTGGGCGGGCGCGTCGGGGCGGAACTCCAGCGCCCCGGCGTGCAGGCTGAGCAGCGAGATTCGGTGGGCGAGCACGTCGTGCATCTCCCGGGCGATGCGGGTGCGCTCCAACTGCCGGGCCTGGGCGACGCGTAGCTGCTGCTCGGCCTCGGCCCGTTCGGCGCGCTCGCGCAACGACAGCACCAGTTGCCGGCGCGCCCGCACGAACATCCCCCAGGCCAGCACCAGCAGGGTGATCACCACACCCCAGAGGGTGGAGACCCAGTACGGGCTGCCGGGTTCGGGACGCAGCAGGGCGAAGAATAGGTTCGTGAACAGACCGCCGGCGGTGACGGCCAGGGCGACAGCCGTCCGGCGGTTCACCACCACGGTGAAAAAGATGATCAACAGCGGGGCGACGGACGCCATCGAGAACAGCCCCAACGGCAGCGTCACCACTGCCACCCCCACCGGCCAGCGACGCCGCAACCAGAGCGCCGCCGTACAGGCCAGGCCGAGGTACGCGTCCGCGACGACCATCCAGTCGTGGGGCAGCCGTTCGGCGAGCGCCGGGCTCGGGACGGCGGCGTCGAAGCTGGCCAGCACCACCCAGGCCAGGGAGGCCAGGAACACGAAAGAGTCGACGAGCCAGTCGCGGGTGGTACGCCGGGACCGGCGGCCCACCCCAGGGCCCAGCGCCCCGGGCAGCAGACCCGGGTGATCGAGGACGACGGCGCTGGTCACAGGCGCAATGGTAGGCAGCCCATCGGGCACCGGACCAGCTACCAAAGTCGAGACCTCGGCGTCGACCTTTGTCGGTGCGGGGCCAGCCCGATGGCCGCTGCGGACGGCCGGCCGGCTCGGACACGCTGGCAGCCATGATCGCCGTACATCAGCTCACCAGACGGTACGGACGGCACACCGCCGTGGAGGACGTGTCGTTCCACTGCGAGCCGGGCACCGTCACCGGTTTCCTGGGGCCCAACGGGGCCGGCAAGTCCACCACGATGCGAATGATCTGCGGGCTCACCCCGCCGACCTCCGGTACGGCGACAGTCGACGGTCGCCCGTACCGGCACCTGCCCAACCCGGGCCGGATCGTCGGGGTGCTCCTGGACGCCTCCGCCCAGCACGCCGGGCGGACCGGCCGGGAGGCGCTGACCGTAGCCGCGGCCACGATGGGTGTCGATCGGCGTCGGGTGGGTGAGGTGCTCGACCGGGTGGGGCTGGGCCCGGCGGCGGCCCGGCGGCGGGTGCGGGCGTACTCGCTGGGCATGCGTCAGCGGCTCGGCCTGGCACACGCGCTGCTGGGTGATCCCCGGGTGCTGGTCCTGGACGAGCCGGCCAACGGCCTGGACCCGGAAGGCATCTTCTGGATGCGTGGCCTGCTCCGGGACTTCGCCGACCGGGGCGGCACCGTGCTGCTCTCCTCCCACCTGCTGCGCGAGGTGGAGGCGGTCGCGGACCGGCTGGTGGTCATCGGGGGCGGCCGGATCGTGGCCCAGGGCGGCAAGGACGAACTGCTGGCCGGTGCCGGCACTGTGGTGCGGGCCCGCGACGGTGCGGCGCTGCGGGCCGCGTTGCAGCGGGCCGGCCTGACGGTGAGCGAGGGCTCCGAGGGCCTGCTTGTCGGTGCCGACACCGACGCGGTCGGCGAGGTCGCCCGGACCGCCGGGGTGGCTCTCAGCGAGCTACGTCCGGCCGGCGGCGGCGGCCTGGAACAACTGTTCCTCACCCTGACCGCCACCGCACCGGGCCCTGTCACGCACTCCACCACCAGCGCCGAACCGACCGGGGAGGTCGTCCGATGACCACAGTCAGCACCGCACCAGAGGTCACCCCGGGTCACCGCCCGAGCGAACACCTACCGTCGCTGGCCCGGCTGACCGCCGTGGAGCTGCGCAAGCTCGTCGACACCCGGGCCGGCCGCTGGTTGCTGATCACCATCGGCCTGATCAGCGCCGTGATCGTCTTGCTCCTCCTGGTGTACGCCGAAGCGCCGGAACAGAACTTCACGATCTTCTTCACCACCGCCCTGCTGCCGATCGGGGTGCTCCTTCCGGTGCTCGGCATCCTGTCGATCACCAGTGAGTGGTCCCAGCGCACCGCACTCACCACGTTCGCCCTGGTGCCGCGGCGGGAACGGGTGATCACCGCCAAACTCGTCGCGGTGGTGCTGGCGGCGCTCGGGGCGGTGCTGAGCAGCCTGGCGTTCGCCGCCGTCGGCACCGCGATCGCCGGTGCCACGGGTGGCGCGGGCACCTGGCGGATCGAGGCGGCCCTGGTGGCGCACGCCGTGGTGTTCCAGGTGGCGAGCGTGCTGATGGGCGCCGGGTTCGGGCTGCTGCTGTTGAACACTCCGTTGGCCATCGTGAGCTACCTGGTACTGCCGATCATCTGGTCGATCGTCGGGGAACTGGTCCGGCCGCTGAACCGCGCGGCCGAGTGGCTGGACACCGGGCGGACCATGGAGCCGCTGTTCACGGCCGAGGTGACCGCCGGGCAGTGGCAGCGACTGGTGGTGTCACTGCTGCTCTGGTTGGTCGTGCCGGTGGTCGCCGGTATGGTCCGCACCATGCGGCGGGAGGTGGCGTGAGGGCGTACGGGTCGCCGACGGTGGTCAGCGGTGGCAGCACCGAACTTGTCGTGCTCTGGGTCGGCATTCCGCTGGTGGGCGGCGCGCTCGGTGGGTTGCTGGTGGCCGGGGCGGGCTGGGTCGCCGACCTGCCCTGGGCTCCGGTGCAGGGCCTGTTCCGAGCGGTCGACGGCCTGCCGGACAGGTACGCGCTACCCGGTGGGGTGGGGGTGGGCATCCTGGTCGGGCTGGTGATCGCCGCCATCGGCACCGCCGAGCGGGTACGCGTGACAGTGTCCGGCACCGGCGTGCGGCTGCGCGAGGGCAGCGCCGAACGGGAGATCGAACGGCGCGACACCCGAGCGGTCTACCTGGACGGCAAGCACCTGGTGCTGCTCGACGCGGACGACGCCGAGCTGGCCCGGCAGACCAACGACCTACCGGCCAAGGAACTGGCCGAAGCCTTCCGGGAGCACGGTTGGCCGTGGACGGAGACGGACCCGCACCGCGAGGCGTACCGGCTCTGGGTGCCCGACCTGCCCGGCCTGCCGGCGGGAGCGGACGCGCTGCTGCGGGCCCGACGGGAGGCGCTGACGCACGACCGGGGCGGCGAGGCCAGGGAGTTGCGCGCCGAGCTGGCCCGCTACGGGGTGGTGGTCCGCGACGACAGCAAGCGACAGCACGTCCGGCTCACCCGCCGCGCCGCACTGCCCGACTGACCCGGCCGGCAGTGTCCGTGCCGGCCTGCCGGTGGTACCGGAGTACCACTGTCGGCCGGAAAGTGTCGACTGCGGTACCACGAACCTGACGCTTGGCGCACCTAGCGTTGCGACCATGATTCAGATACGTGAAGTAACCAAGCGGTACGGCGCGAAGACGGTCGTCGACCGCCTGTCGTTCACCGCGAAGCCCGGACAGGTCACCGGCTTCCTCGGCCCCAACGGGGCCGGCAAGTCGACGACCATGCGGATGGTGGTCGGCCTCGACGCGCCGAGCTCCGGCGACGTGCTGGTCAACGGTAAGCCGTACGCGTCGTCGAAGGCGCCGCTGCGCGAGATCGGCGTGCTGCTCGAAGCCAAGGCCGCGCACCCCGGCCGGACGGCGGTCAGCCACCTGCTGTCCCTGGCCCGTACGCACGGCATCCCGCGCTCGCGCGTCGATGAGGTGCTCGGCCTGGCCGGTCTCTCGGCCGTCGCCCACAAGCGGGTCGGCGCTTTCTCCCTCGGCATGGGCCAGCGGCTCGGCATCGCCGCCGCCCTGCTCGGTGACCCGGCCGTGGTGATGCTCGACGAGCCGGTCAACGGTCTCGACCCGGAGGGGGTCCTCTGGGTGCGCAAGCTGCTCACCGGTCTGGCCGCCGAGGGCCGCACCGTGATGTTGTCCTCGCACCTGATGAGCGAGGTGTCGCTGATCGCGGACCATCTGGTCATCGTGGGCCGGGGCAGGCTGCTGGCCGACACCACCGTTGCCGACTTCGTGGCGGCCGAGGGTGTCCGGGTCGTCACTCCCGCCCCTGACGCCCTGCGCACGACGATTGCCGGCCCGGGTGTCACGGTCACCTCGACCGGTGCGGAGGAACTGCTCGTCGCCGGCGCCTCCGCCCGCGTGATCGGGCTGGCCGCGGCCGCCCGCGGCATCCCGCTGTTCGAACTGACCCCGCAGAACGCCTCACTCGAAGAGGCGTTCATGGACCTGACCCGCGACGCTGTCGAATACGAGGCCTCCCGATGAAGATCACTCCTGGTGGCGTCGTCGCCGCCGAATGGACCAAGTTCTCCTCGCTGCGCTCCACCTGGATCACGACCGGCATATCCGTCTTCCTCCTGATCGCCTTCGGCATGATCGCCTCGGCTTCCTTCTCGGGCGACAACCTGACCTCGATCGACCTGGCCCTGTCCGGCAGCGCCCTGGCCGCGCTGTCCGTCGGCGTGCTCGGCGCGCTGCTGGGCGCCGGCGAATACACCACAGGCATGATCCGGGCGACCCTCGCCACGGTGCCGCGCCGGTTGCCGGTGCTCTGGTCGAAGAGCCTCGTGGCGGGGTCGGCCGCCTTCGTCACGATGACAGCCGGCGCCTTCGCCGCTTTCGTGGCGGGGTCGGCCGTGCTCAACGCCGAGATCGGTGCTCTGGACCTCGGCGACGACGGCGTGCTGCGGGCACTGCTCGGCGCTGGCCTCTATCTCGGCCTGGTCGCGGTGCTCGGGGTCGCGCTCGGCATGCTCGTCCGCTCCAGCGCCGGCGCCATCGCGATCCTGGCCGGCCTGCTGCTGATCGTGCCCGGGCTGGCCGCTCTGCTGCCGGACTCGATCTCCGAGGCCATCACCCCGTACCTGCCCAGCAACGCCGGCAGCGCCGTGATGACGCTTACCCACTCCGACGCCACCCTGGCCCCGTGGACCGGCCTCGCGGTCTTCGCCGGGTACGTGGTCGTGACGCTCGCCGCGACGGCGTACCGGCTGAAGACGACCGACGCGTGAGCGGGTAGAGGGAGAATCCGGTGATGAGTAGCCAGGGGTGGCTGGTGGACCGACAGGCACGGTTACGAGCCTTCGACCGTCGCCGCCCGTGGGTGATGGACACCCTGGTGGCCGTCCCGATCGTGCTCTTCAGCATCCCCAACATCATCGAGAATCCCCTCTCGGCGACGATCGCGACCCTGGCTCTGCTACCGCCGCTGTACTGGCGACGGCGGTACCCGTTCCCGGCGTTCCTGGTCACCGCGGCCATCGATCTGACAGAGGGACTGCTGGGCGTCGGTGTCGGTGCCGGAGTGATCCTGCTCGTGATGCTGTTCGGCGTGGCCTCCAGAGGTTCGTGGCGGGCGCTGGCCTGGGCCTCGGGGATCACCCTCGCGCTGCTGGTCGCCCAGATCTATCTGATCAATCCGGTCACGGAGAACCGCACCATCACGCTGTTCCTGGTGATCGGCACCTCAGCTGCCGCGGTCGCGTCCGGCATCGCGGTGCGCACCCGCCGGGCGTACCTCATCGCTCTCGAGGACCGCGCCGCCCGCCTGGAGGTCGAGCGGGATCAGCGGGCCCGCCTCGCCGTCGCCGAGGAGCGAGCCCGGGTGGCCCGCGAGATGCACGACATCGTCGGCCATCACGTCTCGGTCATCGTGGGTCTGGCCGACGGCGGTGCCGCGCTCGCGACCTCGCGGGCTGAGCAGTCCGCCGAACCGCTCCGGTTGATCGGTGACACCGGCCGGCAGGCGCTGTCCGAGCTACGCCGGGTGCTGGGCGTGCTGCGCGAAGAAGACACCGATCCGCAACTGAGCCCGCAGCCGGGCATCGACGATCTCGACCGGCTGCTGCCGAGCGTGCGGGCGGCCGGGCTGCCGGTCACCTACTCGACCTCGGGCGAGCTGCACACCCTCGGCCGAGGCGTGCAGCTCGCGGTCTACCGCATCGTGCAGGAGGCGCTCACCAACACCCTCAAACACGCGGGAAGCGGCGCGACCGCGGACGTCACTCTCGCTGCCTCCGGTGGAGAGGTACGGGTACGGGTACGCGACAACGGCCGTGGCGGACCCGCTGCCCCGAGCCACGGCCTGCTCGGCATGCGGGAACGCGCCGCCATGTACAGCGGGGTGGTGACCGCCGGCCCGACCGAGCACGGCTGGCTCGTCGACGTAGTCCTCAAGGAGCCTGCATGACCACCGTCCTGATCGCCGACGACCAGCAGCTGCAACGGATGGGCTTCAAGATGCTCCTCGACGGCACCCCCGGTGTCAGCGTGGTGGGCGAGGCCGCCAACGGCACCGAGGCAGTACGGAAAGTCGAGCAGACCCGGCCCGACGTGGTGCTGATGGACGTACGCATGCCCGGCATGGACGGCATCGAGGCCACCCGCCGCATCACTGCGGCCGGCTCCCGCACCCGCGTGCTGATCCTGACCACGTTCGACCTGGACGAATACGTGTACGCGGGACTGCGAGCCGGAGCGAGCGGCTTCCTCCTCAAGGACGCCCGCCCCGAGGAGCTGATCGCCGGCATCCGCGCCGTGGCGAGCGGAGACTCGGTGGTGGCCCCCAGCCTGACCCGCAAGCTGATGGATGCCTACCTCCAGAAACCGGCGTCGACCGTCCGTGCGGACCCTCGCCTCGCCACGCTCAGTGAGCGAGAGCGAGAGGTCCTCGAAGCGATCGGACAGGGCGCCACCAACACCGAGATCGCCGAACGCTTCACCCTCACCGAATCCACAGTGAAGAAGCATGTCGGGCGCGTCCTGGCCAAGATCGGGGCGCGAGACCGCATCCAGGCCGTCATCTTCGCGTACGACAACGGCCTGGTCGAACCACGTGCCTGAACGGGTTGCCGCGAACCGGCCGGCTCGCCGGGGGCGGGCACGACGACATCGGCCCACCCGGTTCGCATCGCCAGGAGCGGCAGGAGGGGCCGGCCAGGCGTTCAGGAGAGCAGCGCGGCGGCCAGTGCGATGGCGACGGCCAGCGAACCGGCCGTCGCCGCCACCCGCAGCCACGGCCGGGCCGCACCGTTCAGCGGCAGGGTTCGCCAGCGCTGTACGACCAGGGCCAGCCCGACGCCGGAGGCCACCAGCCCGAGCGGCCAGATCCATCCGGGCACAGCCGACCAGCCACCGAGCTGGTGGCCCAGGGCCGGGTAGACAAGCGCCCAGACGCCTCCCGACAGGACGGTGAGCCGGTCCGCCACGGGGCGACGCGCGGTGCCGATCAGGGTCAGGCCACCGATGAAGGTGAACAGGAGCCCGATTCCGACTCCGATCCAGGTCGGCCGAGCCGGCGAGGCGGTGCCGGCCTCCTCGCGGGGTACCCCGAGCAGCCGCAGCCCGACGGGCTCCACTCCCATGTCGGTGTTGCCGAGCACCACCACGCCCCGGCCGGTGGCCCGGTCGAAGCCGACGTACGAGGAGAAGCCACCTGTGGCGCCGTTGTGCCAGGTGATCTCGTGGTCGCCGTAGCGGGTGGTGAGCCAGCCGTACCCGATGCGGGTGCGGTCGGTGTCGTCGAAGCGCGGGTCCCGGGCCTCGGCGCCGGGTGCGGTACCGGCGGCGGTGGCCGCGACGAGTCGCGCGAGATCCTCGACTGTGGACCAGTAGCCCAGGCCGGCGGGGGCGTATCCGGTGCCGATCCACGGGTCGGGAGTGCGGCCACTACCGATCGTGCCCTCCGCCCGCTCGGCGGGCAGCGCCGCCGCGCTGGTGACCTGGATGGTCGCGGTCATGCCCAACGGGGTCAGCAGTTCTCGGTCGAGCAGCTCGGGATAGCCGGTTCCGGCATCGGCCGCGATGGCCTGGCCGAGCACCGCCATGCCGAGGTTCGAGTAGCTGACCTCGCCGCGCCCGTCGCCTGGTGTCTGGTCGTTCGCGGCGGCGCGGACCCGGTCGACGTCCTGGCCGGCGTACGGGTTGCCGGCCGCGTAGTTGGCCCAGGTCGTGCGAGCCCAGTCGGTGACCGAGTCGAGCACGATCCGAGGCAGCCCGGCGCGGTGGCTGGCCAGTTCGGCAAGGGTCACCTCCCCGGCGGTACCGGTGATCGCCGGCCAGGTCGCGCCGAGGGTGTCGTCGGGGCGTACGGCGCCGACGCCAGCCTGGTGGGCCAGCAGCATGCCGGTGAGCACCTTGGGCACCGAGCCGATCTCGAACGGGGTGTCCGGCCTGACCGGGTTGCCGGCGCGGTCACGGTCACCGAGGCCGGCGGTGCGGATCTGACCTCCGTCGATAAGTGCGACGGCGAGCCCTCGGTAGCCGCTGGGGTCGTCCACGGCGGCCCGGACGGCGGCGGCGAGGTCGGCGTCGCCTGTGGTCTGTGTGGTCAGCCGGGGTTGCCGGGGCATGAGGCCGAGCCCGGCCAGGCCGGCAACGATCCCGGCAACCAGGAGGATGACTGACGTCTTACGCATGAGGGGCTCCTTCCGTTCCTGCCGGGGCGACGGGCGGCTGTCGTGCTGGCCGCCAGTGACCCGGCATCGGCCGGTTGGTGGTGGCTCAGCGACCGGCGGCGGCGAGGATGGTCAGCAACGGCACCACCCGTTCGGCGGGGATGGCGTACCGGCCTCGGCCGGCACTGCGCAGCCAGCCGGCGGCGGTGAGCTGACGCAGGTGGTGGTGCAGTTGGCCGGTAGTGCCGAGGTCCTCGATGCCGGCCAGTTCGGCGGTGCCCTGCCGGCCACCGAGGATCTCGCGCAACAGTCGCAGGCGTACCGGATGGGCCAGGGCGGACAGAATGGCCGGCAGGTCGGCCCAGTCGTCGGCCAGCAGGTCCTCGACGGCCCGACCGTACTGCCAGTCGTAGTGCTGCCCGCCGACGCGGACCGTTCCGGTGTAGAGCACGGCCCCGGAACTGTCGGCGGGCAGCCGCTGCTTGAGCCCGTCGAGCGCCCAGAAGACCCCCTCCAGCGGCGGCGTCGAATCCTCCGCGCCGCCGATCCGCTCGACAAGCGCGGCGACCTGCGCCTCCAACGCCGCCAGCCGCTCCTCCACGTCCGCCATTGCTCGATAGTACGAACTTACGTAGTTACGTGCAAACGCGGGATGATCGACTTTCCGCCGGACGGCCCGCTACCGTCAGTCGTCTTGGGGAGGTACGTCGATGTACGTCGTGTCCGTGATCAACTACAAGGGTGGGGTCGGCAAGACCACGGTGACCGCCAACCTCGGTGCCGAACTGGCCAACCGGGGGATGAAGGTGCTGCTCATCGACCTCGACCCGCAGGCAAGTCTGACCTTCGGCTTCTACGACCCGGACGACTGGCGGGAGCGGCTGCGCGACAGCCGGACCGTGAAACGGTGGTACGACGGCCTGCGCGAGGGCAGCCCGTCGGTCACGCTCGGTGAACTCGTGGTGTCGCCCGGCGCGGCGAACGCCAGGCTCACCGGCACCGGGCGACTCGACCTGATCGCGTCGCATCTGCAACTCGTGGACATCGACCTGGCCCTGGCCCGCAGCGTCGCCGGTGGCGAGGAGTACGACGCCGAACTGTTCCGGGTCCGTGGTTCGCTCGCCGAGGGGCTGCTCGCCGACGGGCTCGACCCGTACGACATGGTGCTCATCGACTGCCCGCCGAACTTCAACGTGGTCACCCAGTCGGCCATCATCGCCAGTGACCACCTGGTCATTCCGGCCAGGGCCGACTACCTGAGCACGCTGGGCATCGACTACCTCTACGGCAACGTGCGGGAACTGGTCGAGCAGTACAACGCCGACGCCCGCCGGTTCGCCACCGTACGCCGGCACCAGAAGGTCGCCCCCGGCGTTGCCGGCGTGGTCTTCACGATGATCCAGTTGTTGTCGCAGCAGCCCATCGCGACCCACCAGAGCTACATGGACCAGGTCCGCAACCTGGGCCTGCCGGTCTTCCCCACCGCGCTGCGGGAGAACGTCACCCTCTACGCGACGAACACCCCGCGCGGCGTGCCGGTGGTCCTGCGCGACCGCGTCACGGTGCCCGCCGTCCGCGACGAACTGCGTCGCCTCGCCACCGAGTTCCTCGACCATCTCCAGCCCGACCGGCAGCCGGCATGACCCGCCGGGTCGACGTGACCGACGCCGTCGAGCAGTTGGCGACGATGGCGAGCCGCGCCGACGGCACCGCGTATCTCTCCCCCTGGCCGCTTCGTGACCTGCGGGAGCTGGCTGCGGAGCTGGGGTTGCGCGGTGTCGGCGGGCTACGCAAGGCGGACCTGGTCGAGCGGCTTGTCGAGCACACGATCGGCTACCGCCTCGCCTCCACCGCGCTGCGCCGCCGCTGATCCGGGAGGACTCAGCCGCCGGTCCTGACCGGCTGCCGTGACCTGCCGCTGCCACCTGTGGCCTGACGGCCGATCACGGTCTGTTCGGCGGTGCGGGCCGTTGGCGCCCGGTCGAGCAGGGCCCGGTACGGGTTGCGCAATGCCCGTTCGCGCAGCCGGGTCGAGCGCACCAGCAGGACCATCGCGCCCACGAGCGCCACCGTCAGCGCCATTGTGGACTCGACGCCCAGCCAACCGGCCGCGGTGGCGAACGCGACGGGCGCACCCACGCCGACCAGTCCGACCAGGCCGATGAGCATGACGAGGACGGGTATCCAGAACTTGTCGTCGTCAGCCGACATGATCACTAAGATCACGAAGGACACCACAATGGCTGCCGTGCAGAGCACCACGGCCACTGCCGCGCCCATCGGCCCCCAGGCCCACCAGCCGATCACCGTGCTGAACGACCGGATGACGGCGATGCCGACCAGGACCACACCGGCCAGCGCCCCGAGCGTCACGGCGACGTTGCGCAGGAAGGTCAGGACCGTGGGCGCCTCGGGCCGCTCGTTGAGCGTCCGCCAGTCCCGCAGGTCGGCGTCGAGCACGCCACCTGTCCACAGTCGACCGGCCAACTCCGTCAACACCGGCATGGGCAGCCGGGTCAGCAACGCGGCCCGCCAACCGGACACCCGAGGCCGCAACGCCTGCACCGCCAGGTCGCGCGCGGCCTCGGGCTCCCGCCGGGCCACCAGGTCGAGCATGTCGCGGATCTCGTACGTGCCGAAGGCGCCGGAGAGCAGTCGCTTGTAGCCGAAGCTGTGCGCCTTGCGATTGAGCTCATCGGTCAGTTCCTTCGACGCCTTGCCGGCGCTGAACGCACCGGGGCGTGCGACGAGGCCCACCGCGAGACGCACGTCGACGGCACCGAGATCGCCCGGGACATCGTCCGCCGAATCGAGAATCAACCAACCGAGGCGGCCCATCGTCCGGGCCATCGGGGTACCCGGCTCGAAGGGCGCCCACAGCCAGTCGTACCACTCCGCGCCCCGCACCCGTCCCGACCGCCGCTCGGCCGACCGCGCCGCCTGGGCGGCCACGGACGCGGCCTCCACAGCCGTGGGGTCGAAGGTGCGCAGTTCGTTCTCCACGTCCGGCGCGCCGACCAGGACGGCCAGTCGCCACGCCGCGCGTACGGCGACCTCCATGTCGCCCGCCCACAGCTGTTCCGCAAGGGCCACTGCGGCGGCGGGGGTGCCGACGGCGGCCAGGTCGTCGACGGCGGCAACCGAGCCGGCGCCGGCCCGGGCGGCGAGGGTCGGGATGGCCAGCTCACCCGTGGCCCGCAAGGCGGTACGGGCCGCCGGTACCCGTACCGCCATCTCACTCAGCAGTTCGATCGCCTCGCGGCGGCGGGACTCCGCGAGGGCCACCACAGCGTCCTCGGCCACCTGGCCGCCGGAGCGCGCCTGCTGCGCCAGGCTGTCGAACAGCACCTGGCCGAACGGCCCAGGATTACCGGCCACCGCACCGAGCGCCGCCAGCACCAGATGCTTGTCCGCCACCGGGCTGCCGAGCAACCGAAGCTGACTGTCCACGATTGTCGCGGCGAGGCTCTCGTCGATCTGCCGGGCCTCGGCGATGCACTCCAGGGCGAGCAGCTTGTCCCGGTCGTCACCGGCGAAGATCTGCCGGACCACACCTGAGGCGTCGCGGTTGGCCCCGGCGCACCAGAGCTTCACCGTCTCCCGCCACCGGCCCGGGTTCTCCCGGTAGAGCCCGAGCAACCGCTCGGGGTCGTCGGCGAGTTCCACTGCCGCGAGGTATTCCTGCAGGGTCAGGTGGGCGAACTCGTAGAGCAGGTTGTTGTCGTCGATCCGGATCAGCAGCCCGCTGCGCTCCACGATCTCGTCGACCATGCGCGGCAGGTGCTCCTCGGCCAGGCGGAACCGGGGCAGGATACGGGCGAGTTCGGCGTACACCTCCGCCTCGCCGATCACCCGGCGGTCGGTGCCCTGGGATCGGCCGCCCTGGGCGGCCAGCGCGACCGCCCGCAACGCCATCAGCTTGTGGCCGGCCTGGTAGCGGGCCAGATTGCGGTGTCGGCCCAGATCCCGGTCCCGGCGCAGCAGGTGCTCGACGGCCTGCTGGTAGAACTCCGCCCGCGAGTTGGTCAACATCGGGCCGGCACCGGCGTCCGCCTCGTACAACGTGCTAATCATGGTGAGCATCAGGGGGCTACGAGCCAGCCTCATCACCGTCGGGCTCGACCGCAGTTCCGCCAGGAGTTGCTCGACGATGTGCCGGGATTCGGTGGACACCTCGTCGCGTTCCCGCCCGGGCGGGTGCTGCTCCGCGCCCGGGCGGCGGGTGAACCAGAGCCGCAGGAAGTGCCGGATACCGGCGTCGTCGAAGCCGGCCACCCGGATCTCCCGATCGAAGACCGGCCGCAGGTCACCGTCGTAGACCGCGTCGCGGCAGGTGACCACGATCTGGGTGGTCGGATGGCGCTCGGCGAACTCCTTGATGTCCTCGGCGACAGCGCCCCGTCGTTCGGTGACCACCTCGTCGAGCCCGTCGAGGAAGACACAGAGCCGGCCACTGGCCAGCGCCATCTCGGCGACCTGCTCCGCGTCGGCGACGAGCGGAGGGGCGGGGCGATGCCGGCGGCGACTCGCCGATTCGTCGTCGAGCCGGCCGAGGACCTCCGCGATCAGTTGCCGGATCGTGCGTCCGTCCCGGTTGGACCTGGCGAGTTCGACGAGCACCGGTACCCGGTCGAACCGTTCGGGCGCCGCCGCCCAGCGCACCATCGAATGCCGCAGCAGCATGGACTTGCCCGCTCCGGCCGCACCGAGGATCACCGTGCGGCGGCGACCCTGGACGTCGCGGTAGATGTCGACCCGCCGGCCGTCCTGCTCGTACTCCAACGGCACGTACACCTCGTCAAGCGTGACCGAGACGTCCCGGAGAAAACCGAGTTCCATCCGGTTGTAGGTGCGCGCGACCCAGGCCCGGTAGCGACGCCACTCGTCGGCCCGGATGCCTCGTCGCCGGCCGGCTACGCGGCCCCAGAGCCGGGCCAGCAGGGCTTTGATCCAGTCGGCGAAGAACTGCTGGATCACCGCGACGAGCACCGCCAACAGGAAAACCCCGACTGCCGCGTACTCCACGCCGAAGGGCAGGTCCGGCAACTGTGGCACGAGGCGGCTCCTCTACGCAGTGAGAGCGGGCAGGAACACACCGTATGGGTGGGCGTGCCGCTCCGCACCGGGCTCCGGTGCCGCAGCCGATGGACCTTCGGACGAGGGAGTCAGGTCAGCCGGGGCGCGGAAACGGACCGCACGGTGATCCCGGATCGACCGCTCGCTCAGGGGTTGACCTCGAGTGCGCTCGAAGACGCAGGCTGGTGCCGCGTCCACGTCGTCCGGACGCAGGAGAGGAGTTCCCCATGCGGTATCGCACGATCGGCAGCGACAGGCGTACTCGTCGCGAGGTGAGCGTGCTCAGCCTCGGCGCGATGCTGTTCGGCACGAAGACCGACGAGGCCACCTCGTACGCCATCTTGGACCGGTTCGTCGAGGCCGGCGGTACCTTCATCGACACGTCGAACAACTACGCCTTCTGGATGACCGGCGGGCAGGGCGGCGACAGCGAGGAACTGCTCGGCCGGTGGCGGCGCAGCCGGGGCATCGGCGACGAGATAGTCATCGCCACCAAACTCGGTGCGCGACCGCTGGCCCCCGGCACCAGCTACCTGGACAACCCGGAGGGGTTGTCGGCGAAGGTGATCCGGGAGTCCGCCGAGCGCAGCCGGGAACGGCTCGGCATGGACCGGCTGGACCTGCTCTACGCCCACATCGAGGATCACCGGGTGCCACTGCGGGAGACCGTCGAGGCTTTCGCCGAGCTGGTCGCCGAGGGCACCGTGGGGCTGCTCGGCGCGAGCAACCACCGGACCTGGCGGGTGGAACGGGCCCGGGCGCTGGCCGCCGCGGCCGGGCTGCCCGGGTACGAGGTGCTCCAGTACCACCGCAGCTACCTGCCGGCCCGGCAGGACGGGCCGACCGACCTCGACGTCGACGGCAACGTGGGCGCGGTCGGTGGCGAGTTGGCCAGCTACCTGCGGGCCGAGCCCGGCCTGACCCTGGTGTCGTACGGGTCGCTGCTGTGGGGCGCCTACGTCCGGCCGGACAAGCCGCTGGGGCCGGATCACGACCTGCCGAGCGTGCCGGTGCGGCTGGCCGCGCTGCGGGAGGTCGCGAAGGAGACAGGTGCGACTGTCAACCAGGTGGTGCTGGCCTGGCTCATCGACGGCGACATCCCCACCATCCCGCTGGTGGGCGTCTCCTCGGTGGCGCAGTTGGACGAGAGCCTCGCCGCCGTGGACCTGACGCTGACGCCCGAGCAACGGCACCGGCTCGACACCGCCTGGTAGCGGGGGCCGGCAGCGTGCCGGGCCGGCCACGGCCCGGATCACTGCCGACAGGAGGTGTCGGGGCAGCCGCCGCTAGATCAGATCTAGCGGCGGCTGCCCGCCGTCTCGCGCCTGTCGGGTGAGCCGACCACTCCCGCCGGCCAGCGTCGTTAAAGCTGGCGGATGGCCACGGGAAGGGAGCATCCTGTCGTACCCGTGGGGTGTGGTGGGGCGTCGGGTCGCGGCGGCCCGGCTCACAGGCGTGACGAACGGAAGGAAACTTCGCAATCATGAGTAGACGCACCACCGGCCTCGCCATCGAGGCCGAGGGTCTGACCCGGTCGTTCGGTGAGACCCGCGCGCTCGCCGGCCTCGACCTCCAGGTTCCGGCAGGTGCCGTGTACGGGCTGCTCGGGCCGAACGGCGCCGGCAAGACCACAGCGGTACGCGTACTGGCCACCCTGCTGCGTCCGGACGGTGGGCAGGCCCGGGTGTTCGGTCACGACGTGGTCTCCGAGGCCGACGCGGTCCGCTCCCGGGTCAGCCTGACCGGCCAGTACGCCTCGGTGGACGAGGATCTGACCGGCACGGAGAACCTCATCCTGCTGGGTCGGCTGCTCGGGCTGCCCAAGTCCGCCGCCCGGCAACGGGCGGAGCAGCTGTTGGCCGCGTTCGGGCTGACCGAGGCGGCCGGACGGCAGGTGAAGAAGTACTCGGGTGGCATGCGGCGACGCATCGACATCGCGGCGAGCATCCTCAACACCCCCGACCTGCTCTTCCTCGACGAGCCGACGACGGGGCTGGATCCGCGCAGCCGTAACCAGGTGTGGGAGATCATCCGGGCGGTGGTCTCGCACGGCACGACGGTGCTGCTGACCACGCAGTACCTGGACGAGGCCGACAAGCTGGCCAGCCGGATCGCGGTGGTCGACCACGGCCGGGTGATCGCGGAGGGCACCCCTGGCGAGTTGAAGTCGTCTGTCGGCTCCGGCACGGTCCACCTGCGGCTACGCGACGCGGACCAGCGGCCCGAGGCCGAGCGGGTGTTGCAGGCCACGCTGAGCGTGCCCGTCCAACTGGAGGCCGACCCGGTGGCGATCACCGCCCGGGTCGGCGGCGACGGCACCGAACTGGACGCCAGCGCGCAGGCCGCCCGGGCACTCGGCGAGCTGTCCCGCGCCGGCATCGTGGTCGACGACTTCTCCCTCGGCCAGCCGAGTCTGGACGAGGTCTTCCTGGCCCTGACCGACCACCCCGCCGTACCGGCCACCGACGAGCGGGACGACGAGCTGGAGGCAGCCCGATGAGCAGCGACACCGCCACCTCGACCGGCCGGGCGCCGACGGTCTTCGTACCCTCGTCCGAGGCGCTCGCGACGGTCCTCGCGCCGGGTGCCCGACCGCCCCGGCCGAGCCCACTGTCGGCGTCGCTGACCTTCAGCTGGCGTGCCCTGTTGAAGATCAAGCACGTCCCGGAGCAGCTGTTCGACGTGACCGCGTTCCCGATCATCATGGTGCTGATGTTCACGTACCTGTTCGGTGGCGCGCTCGCCGACAGCCCCCGTGACTACCTGCAGTTCTTCCTGCCGGGCATCATGGTGACGAGCGTCGTGATGATCACCATGTACACCGGCGTCGGGCTGAACACGGACATCGAGAAGGGCGTCTTCGACAGGTTCCGGACGCTGCCGGTGTGGCGGCCCGCCGCGCTGGTCGGCATGATCGTCGGCGACGTGCTGCGCTACATCCTCGCCGCGCTGGTGATCCTGACCGTCGGGCTGGTGCTCGGCTTCCGCCCCGACGGCGGCGTGCTCGGCGTCCTCGCCGGCATCGGCCTGCTCGTGGTCTTCTCCTTCGCGTTCTCCTGGGTCTGGACGTTCTTCGGGCTGATCCTGCGCAGCGAGAAGTCGGTGATGGGGGTCAGCATGATGGTGCTGTTCCCGCTGACCTTCCTGAGTAACGTCTTCGTCGACCCGTCCACGATGCCCGGCTGGCTCCAGGCGTTCGTCAAGGCCAACCCGATCACCCACCTGGTGTCCTCGGTACGCGCCGCGATGGCCGGCACCACTGACGCCTCGGCGATGATGTGGATCGTCCTCTGGAGCGCCGCCTTCATCGTCGTCTTCGGCACCCTCACCATGTACCGCTACAACCGCCGCTGACCCCCACCCCCCACCCCGTCCCGCCCCCCGCCCCGTTGATCATGAGGCGGGGGTGGGTGGGGTGGGTGGGGTTAGAGGTGCCAGGGGAGGGAGGTGGGTGGGAGGTAGCGGCAGGCGGTGCCGGTGGAGACCGTGACGCGCAGGTGGGCGGCGAGTGGTGGGTGCCGCTGGTCGAGGCGCCGCAGGGTGTCGCGGATGCGGGCGGTGACCGTCTTGCGGGCGCGCTCGGTCTCGTCACCGAGCCGCCGCGTGCGTCCGGCCAGACCGGCGGCGGCCCGCAACTGGTCGATGAGCGCCTGCCGCTCGGTGTCCAGCGCCGACACCCTGGCCTCGTCGCCGCGTCCGGCCGCCAGGTCGATCTCGTCGTCGAGCCGGTCCAGGTGCCGCCGGTACCGGTTCTTCGCCTCGTCGTCGAGCACCTGGTCACCGCCCATCCGGCGGGCGGCGACGAGTTCCGGCCCGGCGGCCGGATCGAGCAGTTCGAACACGGGCACGTCGACTCCCGGGCGGCCGAGCAGCAGGCGCAGGTCGTGCAGCCCTTTGGCGTCGGGCAGATGAACCGTGCTGCCCTCGAAGGTGAGCCGCCAGACGGCGCCGTCGCGCCGGAACTCGTACGCCTGACCCAGGGCACCACCGTTCCCACCCGGCACCGGGGCCGAGCCCGCCGTCACGGGGACAGCCATGGCCGAGCCTGCCGTCGCCGGGCCCGTTGCGGCCGAGCCCGCCGCCGGGTCCGCCTCGGCGGACCGCCCGGGTGCCTCGATGGACGGCATCGCCGATCCGGCTGCGGCGAGTCGGGCCAGCACCTGCGGCACGTCGAGCTGGTGTGCCTCCTGCTCGGCAGCGGCGCGCAGAGCAGCGGCACTAGCGGCATCACCCGGGGCGCCACGAACGGTCAGGACGTCGACAAGCGCGGCCCGGGCGATCAGCGACCACGGGCGGGCGCCCATCCGGTCAGCGGCGGCGCGGGCTGCGGTGAATCCGGCGACGGCGTCGTCCCAACGCTGCTCGGCGGCGTCGATCACGGCGAGCCAGTGATCCACCGGGCCGCTGACGTCGCAGCCGTACAGCGACACGAGCCACTGGCCCCGGTACGGCAACAGCGCCTGACGGGCCTCGGCGCAGCGGCTCGGGTCGGCGACGGTGGCCTGGGCGCGCGCCCGCAGCCACATCGGCGAGATCGACCCGGCGAACCGGGTACCCACGGCTTCGAGCTGCGCGACGAGGTCTGTCGCTCTGCGGTGGTCACCGCGTTCGGCGGCGGTGATCGCCCGCAGCAGGACGAGGTGCGGATGTTCGGCAGTGGTCAGCCCGGCGAGCAGTGCATCGGCGTCGTCGAGTCGACCCCGCAGCAGCAGCAACGCCCAGCGCAGGTGGTGGCCGAGGAAGGCGTGGTCGGAATGTTCCCACTCGTCCAGCTCGCCGAACTCCCGGTAGCAGACCTCGGCATCGGCGAAGTCGCCCCGGAAGGCGCCGATGATGCCGCCGTCGATGGCCGCGGCCATCCGGTGCCGGGGCTTGCCGGTCTGTCGTCCGCCGGTGACGAAGGCGGTGAGTTCGGCGAGGTAGTGCGGGTCACCGAGTTCCAGCAGCGCGACCCAGCGCAGGGAGGTGGACCACAGCTCGGTCTCGCGGTCGCCGTTGCGGCGCGCGACGTCGCGGATCTCGCCGGTGAGGGCGGCCCGTTCGGGGGCGGTACCCAACCCCCAGGTGGAGTCATGGCGTGCCCACAGACTGAAGGTGAGCGCCTCGTCGTCCCGCGTCGACCGGGCGAGCGTCTCAGTGGCGGTCATCAGATCCGCTTCGAGGACGGCCGGTCCGACGCTGTCGTCGGGTTCGCCGATGAGCCGCCGGTACGCCTCGCGCAGCAGTGCCTCGCCGTCGATGCCCGGTATCGGCTCCAGCTGCCAGTGGCGACGCGCGTTGAGCGCGAACCGGGCCAGCGCCGCGTGGTCGTCGACCGTCAGCGCCAGCGCTGTCGCGTCGCCGAGCAGCTGACGCGCCTCCTCCCGGTCACCGCAGTGGAAGAGCTGATCGGTCAACGCAGTCATGATCTTGACTCGCTGGAGGTCGTCCCGCACCACCTCAAGCGCCCGCCGAAGATGAACCGTGGACTCCTCGAGCGCCAGCCGGCACCTGGCGTCCCGCGCGGCTTCGAGCAGCAGCTCGGTCACCCGGGTCGGGTCCAGATGAGCGCCGGCCAGCCACGCGTGGCGGGCAACGTCGGCGGGGATCAGCAACCGGTCCAGCGCATGGTGCTCCTCGACGGCCCGCACCACGGCTGCGTGCCGAGCCCCACGGTCGTCGTCGGTCAGCGCGTCGTACAGCGTCTCGCGGACCAGGTCGTGCACGAAGGCGTACCGGCCGTCACCGATGTTGAGCAGCAGCCGCGCGGTCACCGCGACATCCAGCAACTCGCCGACCCGGGTCGGTGGCAGGCCGACACTGGCCGCCAGAACCTCGCCGTGGAACTCCCGGCCCAGCACGGCGGCGACGGTGAGCGCGTCGCTGACCATGCTGGGCAGGTGGTCCAGCCGACGCCGGACCACCTCCCGTACGCCGGGTGGGATGGCGGCGAGCGCGCCGTCGACGTGCCACAGCCGGGCGGTCTGCTCCACGAAGAAGGGGTTGCCGCCGGTGCGCCTGTGCACATCGTCGACGCAGTTGGAGTCGGGCTCCCGGCCGGCGGTGCGGGCCATCAGCGCACCGACCTCGTCACGGGACAGCCCGGTGAGGCTGATCGTGGTGGCCTTGGCCACCAGCGACATCAGCAACTGTCGCAGCGGGTGGTCGGCGGCCTCCACCTCGGCGTCGCGGTACGTCCCGACCAGCAGCACCCGCTCGAACCAGGTGTGCTGGGCGGCGAACCGTAGCAGTCGCACCGATGCCGCGTCGGCCCAGTGCAGGTCGTCGAGGATCACCATGACCGGCCGGCGCTGCGACACCGCGACAAGGGCTGTGGTGACCGCGTCGGACAGGGCGAACTCTTCCTGCTCGGCCGCATCGCCCAGGTCAGCGACGGCGACCGGCAGCGGGAAGCCGACGTCGCCGCTGGCGGTGGCCGGCACCAGAGCACCCGCCTCGCCGTGCGCGATGCCCGGCACCAGCGAGCCGGCCTCGCTGCGGGCGGTCGCCGGCACCGGAGCACCCGCCTCGCCGAGCAGGAGGGCCAGCGCCGGCTCGGCGGATTCCCGGGCCATCGCCCAGTCCTGCGGCGACCGGCGCAACCTGCGCAGCACCTGGGTCCAGGGCCAGTAGCCGGGGGCACTCGCCGAGTCCCAGCAGGCCCCACCGAGCACCAGCGCGCCCTGCCTGCGGGCCTCGTCGGCGGCGGCGGTCACCAGGGTGGTCTTGCCGATGCCCGGCTCACCGGCGACCAGGACCAGGCCGCCGTGGCTGGCGGTGGCCCGGTCGACCTCGGCCCGCAACAGACCGGCCGGATGATCCCGCCCGATCATGAATCCGCCCGCCTGCGCCCTCATGGCAACCGACGGTAGCCGACCGGGCCGACACGCCGGGCCGTCGCGGTTCAGCGGGCGTCGGTGACCACGTGGGCGCAGGCGACGCAGGCCGGCGGCCCCTGCTCGGCGAACCAGCGGCAGGTACGCCGGATGGCGCAGCGGGGCAGCTCCACCTCCGGCTCGCCGACGGTCTGCGCGTACGACGTGACCAGGCGTTCACCGAGCCCGCAGTGGTCACCTGTCCAGAAGCCGCACCTGCTGGTGACGCACGGACCGGCGAGCCGGTAGCGGGCCTCCACCGGGACCTCCGCCTCCGCCGCCGCGGCGACGGCGACCTCGGCGGGCAGAGCCGGGGTCACGTACGCGACCCGGCCCGCCGGAGTGATCATGCCGAGGAAGACCGTGGCATTGGACGCCGGCGTACTCGGGCACATCCGCTCCACCGGCCCTGTCGCGACCGGCACCCCCGCCGCGACCGGCGGCCCTGACACGCCCGGCGGCCCCTCCGATGCGACCGGCCGCGGCGTCGCGGCCGGTCCCTCCGATTGTCGGATCACTTCTGCAACCAGAAGCCGATGTCGTTGATCTTCTCGCCGAGATCCTGGGCGAACGGACCGTCGATCACCCAGAGGCCGTACCACTCCGGCCGCAGCCGCAGGTTGGCGTGGCCGAGGGCGAGCGGGTTACTGAGCTTGGTGCCGGCGACCGAGAGGGCGGCCAGGCCGGCCTTCTGGATCTCACCGGCGATCTGGCTCTGCTGCTCGGATGTGAGGTCGACGCCGTCGACCACGAAGCGGAACTCGTGGCGTGCCATGGTGTTTCCTCCGGTTCGTTCAGTAGGTGTCGGTACGCAGCCCGCGCCGCAGTGCCGTCCTGGTGAAGGCCGCCCAGCCGGAACGGGAGGCGGCGTCGAGGCGGCCCACCTGATGGCGCCACCCGGTGGCACCGTCGGTAGGCACGCCCCACAGTTCGCGGCACGCCGCGACCGCGAAGGCGACCTGTTCAGCCGACCCGGTGAACCCGGCCGCACCGTCGACCACGCGCAGCCCACCGTCGGCGGCGACCGTCACCTGCCCGAAGTGGTGATGCAGGCTGGCCAGGGTGCCCAGGTGCGCGTGGTCGGCGCGACCGGCGAGGAACGCGTCGAGTGGCCTGTCGTCCACCACCACCCGGATGGCGCGCAGGGTGAACGCCGCCCCGGCGGAGTCGGCCACGCCTACCACCTCCGTGGGGACACTCCACCGACGCGGCGAGTTCGCCGACCAGAACGCCAACCAGTCGCCCAGCCGCTCGTGCAGGTCCGGTTGCAGGGCCGCCGGGGCGGCCAGTCGTGCGGTGGCGATCCCGTCGTGGGTGACCGCCGATGCTGCCGCGCGGACCGGGACGGCCGCCGCGGCGGGTGAGGTGACGACGGTTGCGGTGACCGCCGCGGCCGAGGCGACCGCGGTTCCGGCGAGCAGCCCGCGCCGAGACAATGAGACAGATGGGGATGTCATGGTCCGCCTTTCTCCGACGGCCTAGGCATCCCACGCTATAGACGGCGACAGATCATCTGAATCGCCCTTGTATCGGGACGCCGACATGAATCCCGGTGATCGACGACGGCGTGAACGCGTTCATCCTGCATCGCGTCGGTGCTGGTCAACGCAACGGCTGGGCCACAGTGGTGAGATGGGCCAGGATGGCCTGGTTCGCCTCCCAGCCGTCGGGGAACCTGACCGGCACGTCCAGTTGGGGCGCCTCGGTCGAGGGGTGGGCGTCCAGCAGTTCGCCGATGCCGGCGCGGGCCACCACCAGGCAGGCCTGCCGGTGCCGGGAGGTGAGCACGCAGAGCCGCCCCGATTCCAGGTGGAAGGCGGTGGCGTCCCGCCGGCCGGAGAGCGGGTGCAGCACGATCGTCACGTCGTACTCCCGGCCCTGGAGGCGGTTGGCGGTGTCGACTGTGACGTCCGCACCGGCCTCGCCGAGGTGCGCGCGGATGACCGCGACCTGGTCACGGTGGGCGGCGCCGACGGCGATCCGGTCCGCGGTGACCGGCGCGCCACCGGGCACCTGCTCGCAGACCGCGACCACCCCGCGCCGCAGCACCCGCAGCGCGAGCGCGGCACACGCCGCGGCGGCTTCCCCGTCGGTACGGACGGTGTGCCGGGCCGGCAACTCGTACAGCGCCCAGCCGGTGGCGACGGCCGACTCCACAGCCCGGTCGACGGCGTCACCCGACCCGGCCCCGGTGAGGTGCAGCGCCCGGTCGGCCGGACCGGTACCGGCGCGGAAACCGGTGAACGGGTAGAACGCGCGGGACACGACCGGGGCCGCCGAGGCCGGCAACCGCCAGGAGACCGGCAACCGGTGTACCGGCAGCTGCGGATTGTGCCGCAGCAGCACCGCCACCGCCGACTGCATCGGGTCCCAGGTCAACCCCGCCCACCGACCGGTGTCCACAGTGGAAAATGGATCGAGCTGCCCCGGATCACCCACGCACAGGGCCCGCTCGAACCTGCCGGCCACGCGCAACAGGGCGTCCGAGCGCATCTGGTACGCCTCGTCCACGATCGCCCACGGCCAGCACCCCTCGGTGACCGTGGCCCACTTGGCGGCCGTACCGATGACCACTGCCGAGGCGGCCAGATCGCTCACCTTCGCGGCCACCCGGACCTGCGGATGCGCCCGAACCCGGTGCGACGCCCGGTAGTCGCCTGCGGAGAGCCGACCGAGGTGTAGCTGCGGAGCCTTCGTCGCGAGCCTGTCGATCAGGTCATCGACCTGCTCGTTCGTCTGGGCAATGATCATCAGCGGCTCGCCGGTATCCGCCAGCTCGATGGCGGCCCGCACCACAAGGGTCGACTTTCCGGCCCCCGGCGGCGAGTCGACCACCACGCCCCGGTGCTCGCCCGAACGCAGGTCGGCCAGCACTGCGGTGATCACGCGCTCGGCCTCGACCGCCGGCGGTACGGCCAGCTCCGGCAGCACCGCCAGCTCCGGCGTCAACCCCATCTGCCCCACCGGCCGCACCCTACCGCCAGCTACCCCGTCGCGCGCCCGCCCGCACGCGAGCTGCCTCGTCGCGCGCCCGCCAGGCACCGGATGCGGCATGTCGGGTCTTCCGGCTCCCGGGAAGCCCCGACATGCCGCAATCCGCGACGCGGAGAGCCCGTCCCCCTCGGCCCGGGTCCCCTCACACAGGCCCGCCCCCAACGCCAGGCCCGACGCGACACGCCGCCCAACAGCAGCTGCCACCCGACATGCCGCATTCTGCGGGCAGGCAACGCCGAGAGGTAGCGCGCCGACGCCGAGAGGGAGCAGACCCGAGCGGGCCGGCGACGCCGAGACGCGGCGGAGGGTCAGTGGACGATGACCGGGGTCCTCGGCTGGTCGCCCGGCTGGTCTCCGGGCTGGTCGTCGAGCAGGTGGGACCGTTCCCGTCGCCTGGGCAGGAACGCGGCCGGGATGAACGTCGCCGCCACCAGGGCGAACGCCACCCAGAAGGTGGTGGCGAAGGAGTTGGCGGCGAAGTCCAACCCGCGCTCGATGATCGACGGGTCGGGAAGCTGCTGCGCCAACTCCGGCCGCTGCTGGGCGGCGATCGCCAGGCCGGCCTCGGTGACCGGGTTGCCGTTCTCGTCGGTCAGGCCGGGGATCGGCCGGGAGCCGTTCAGCTCGTTGGTGAGGATCACCGACATCACCGCGGCACCTACGGAACCACCGATCTGCTGGAGGATGTTGACGAGCGTGGAGCCTCGGGCCACCTCGTGCCCGGTGAGCGTCTTCAGCGCCGAGGTCATGATCGGCATCATCGTGCCGCCCATGCCCAGACCCATCACGAACAGCGAGCCGCAGAGCAGCACGTACGAGGTGTCGGCGTCGAGCTGGGTGAAGGTGAAGAACCCGGCGAGGATGAGCACCAGCGCGAACGGTACCGTCCGGCCCACCGGCACCTTGTCGGCGAGCATGCCGGCGATCGGCATGGTGACCATGGCGCCGATGCCCTGCGGGGCCATCAGCAGGCCGGCGTGCAGCGTCGACTCACCGCGCACCTGGAGGAAGTAGCTCGGGAACAGCAGCCCGGCACCCATGAAGGCGATGATGAAGACGAACATGGTCAGCGCCGCGATGGTCAGCCTGCGGTTGCGGAACAGCCGCAGGTCGAGCAGCGGATGCTGGGGCTTGAACGAGTAGAGGACGAACGCCACCACGAGTACGGCACCGATCAGCATCGGCCCCCACACCTCGGCGTCGGCGAAGGTGCCGGCCTCGGGCAGTGTCGAGACGCCGTACAGGAACAGGGCGAGACCGGGCGAGAGCATCAGCATGCCGAGGAAGTCGAACGACTCGGAGGGCTGCGGGCTGTCCTTCGGCAGGGCCAGCTGGGCGTAGACCAGCGCGACGACGCCGATCGGCAGGTTGATCAGGAAGATCCAGTGCCAGCTCGCCACGTCGATCAGCCAGCCGCCCAGGATCGGGCCGCCGATCGGGCCGAGCAGCATCGGGATGCCGAGCACCGCCATCAGCCGGCCGATCCGGTTCGGCCCGGCCGCCCGGGTCATGATCGCCATGCCGATCGGCATGAGCATGCCGCCGCCGAGACCCTGCAACACCCGGTAGGTGATCAACTCGCCGATCGTGTCGGCGGTGGCGCACAGGCCGGAGCCGATGGTGAACAGCGCCAGGGCCATCATGTAGAGGCGTTTGGTGCCGAACCGGTCGGCGGCCCACCCGCTGAGCGGGATGACAGTGGCCAGGGCGAGCGTGTAGCCGGTCATCGTCCAGGCGACGCGGGCGTACGAGGCGTCGAACTCGCTCTGGAACGTCGGCAGCGCGACGCTCACCACCGTCACGTCGAGAATCGACATGAGCGCACCGAGCACGACGACGCCGGCCACCTTGAGCACCGCGGCGTCGAGCTTGTCCGAGGTCGGGACAGGCTGCGGTGCCGCGACGGATTGCTGTGTCACGAGGTCTCCTGTTGTCGGAATGTCCGAAGGACGAGCGGTGGTGGCCGACGTGGCACCAGGGCCGGCGCGACGGCGGTGGTGAAGCCCGCACGGCACAGTAGCTCCCGCCAACGACACTTCGCCGCCCGTTTAGCGACCAGCAGAGCTTTCTGTGAGCACGGCCACGGTGACTCTGTGGCGTGAGGCGTGGCCGGGCCGGAAACGGGTAGGCGCGGCACGCCCGGCGGGGCCGGGCGGAGGTGGGAAGGTGGTGCCAGCGTGGCGAAGTACCTGGTCACAGCGACCTACACGATTCCGGGCATGGCCGGGCTGGCCAAGGACGGCGGGACCGCGCGGGCCGAGGTGGTCAGGGCTTTGATCGAGAACGCCGGCGGGCAGGTGGAGGCCGTGTACTACGCGTTCGGCGAAGTCGACCTGTACGTGCTCTGCGAGGTGCCGGACAACCTCACCGCCGCCGCACTCGGCATCACCGTGCGGGCATCTGGCGGCGTCGACGCCCGGATCGTGCCGCTGCTGACCACCGAGGAGATCGACGCCGCCGTCCGGCTGCCGGTCACCTACCAGCCGCCAGCTCCGTGACGCCTGTCGAGCCGGACGGAAACTCGCCGCCCAGCCCGACCCACCCAGGCCACACCACCGAATGCCCGACGGGTGCCAACACGACATGCGGCATCTCGCGGCCTCGCGCGCATCAGAAAGCCCAGAATGCCGCAACGCGCGACCCCCACAGCCCAGTCAGCGGTGGCGCTCCCCCACCCGGTACGTGACCAGGTTCGGGTCGGCCCGTAGCTGCTTCTGGGTGAACTTGATGGTGTCCCAACCCTTGGCCGAGTACAGCCGGGTCTGGTCGGCGTACCACTGCGAGTTCGGGTTCGCCGACTGCGAGTAGGTGAGCAGCTGCCGGCCCGACGGGCCGCCTCGACCCAGCTCGACGGCCATCAGGTACGAGGTGCCGTGCCGCACCTTCGGGTAGCCGACGCCTGGCTGCACCTGGTTGATGATCATGTTGAAGACACCAGCCTCCGGCCAGCCGCCGTGGATGGGGATGCGTTCCGCGCCGCGCGGTTCGGTCTGGATGTCGCCGAGGCGGGCGTCCAGTGGGATGGCGCCGAGCAGTTTCACGGCGTCGGCGAGTGCCGTGCGCACCCTCGGGTCGTCGACGGCGAGCCGGTTCGGCGTGGTCAGCGGGGCGGCCGGGTCGAACGGGTCGGCGAAACGCAGGCCACCGGCGCGGGCGAACTCGGTGAACACGTGCGAGCCCCGGCTGCCCAGGTCGACCCGGAGGTCCCAGCGACGGAGCGCGGCACAGGCGACCGTCAGGTCGACAGTGGTGCCGTCCGAGGCGGTGGCCGTCGGCTGGGCTTCGCAGAGCCGGACCAGGTCGTCGCGGACCAGTTCACCGCCGTACGCCCGGTTGCCGAGCGTCACGTCCCACAGCCGGCCGGCGGTGAAGCCCCGGCCGGGCAGCCCGTCGGTGCCGGCGAGGCGCTGCCGCACCTGGTGCACGCCGAGCCGGGTCCACAGGCTGCGGACGGTCCGCTCGTCACCGATGATGCGCGGGTACCCGACGAGCGGGCGCGCGGGGTTGGCCAGCCAGTAGCTGTCGTTGGAGTTTGTCACGTAGTCGTCGCGGACAAGCGTGGGCAGGTTCGCCGGCCCGAGGATGCCGGGCACCGCCGCGTCCCGGTCCCGACCCAGCTCACACGACGACCGGGAGCCGTCGAGGACGGCCTGGCCGCTCGTGGCGTACAAACTCTGGAAGGAAGCTGGGATGCACGCGGCCGCGAGGGAGTCGGTGACCCGGGGCACGACGGAGTGGTCCGCGTAGAGGGCCCGCCCGTACCGGTCGGCGGCGATGACGTTGACCCAGGGCAGGAACTGCCGCCGGTCCAGCACCGACCGCAGCTCACCCACCGACCTCGCCCGGCCCATGGCGAGCCAGCCGTCAAGGGCGCGGTTGTTCGTGGCGTTGACGTCGGTGATCGCGTACGCCGTGTCGGTGGTCCAGTCGAAGCGGCCCGGCACCACGACGACGGGGCCGAAGTGGGTGTCGTAGAGGGTACGGCTGACCGGTCCGGCGGGAGTCTGGACGGTGACCGTGCGGGCCGTCATCTTCCGGGTCCGGCCGTCGTAGCGGTAGCTCGTCGGGTCGCCCGGCACCAGAGCGAGTTGATGCCAGACGAAGCGGCGGGCGGTGGAGACGGTGTGCGACCAGGCGACCTTGCCGTTGTGTCCGATCTCGATGAGCGGGTCACCGATCAGGGCCGCGCCCTCCACGTCGTACCGGCCGGGCACCTTCAGTCGCATCCGGTAGAAACGCTCGTCGCCGTCCCACGGGAAGTGCGGGTTCGCCAGCAGCATGCCGGCACCGCTGGTGGTGGCGCCGCGTCCCAGACCGTACGCGTTGCTGCCCACCCCCGCCGGCGCCCCGTCGCGGGCGGCGACCACGGCTTCCGCCTGCGGGGCCCGCACCGGCGCGCTGTCCGCACCCGGTGGCGCGGCGACGACGATGCCGTCGGCGAGTGCGCCGGAGCTGGCCCGGACCATTCGGGCCCAGTTGGCCCGCCACAGATCCAGCTCGGTGATCGGACGCACCCACTCCTGCCCGGCGCAGGCCGGGTCGTTGATCTTCTTCTGCGCGCCCCGCAGGTAGGCGTTGTAGCCGGCGGCGAAGCCGCGCATCTGGTCGCGTACCTCGTTCGAGGGTGCGCGGAGGCCGTCGCGCCGGCCGACGAGCCAGCGCTCGGCGGCCCGGTCGTCGATCGCCTTCTGGTGGAAAAGGTCGCTGGCGACGTTGTCGGTGGCCGCGCCGAAGAACCGGGACCGCTGCGCGCTCACCGTCACCACACTCTCGGCGATCAGGCAGATGTTGTCCTCCGCCTGGGCGTACCCGACGCCGTAGCCGAGGCTGGCGAAGTCGCGCGCGGTGATGTGCGGTACTCCGTACGAGGCCCGCTGGATCAGGGCCGAGTAGCCGCCGCCGTGCGCGACAGCGGTCCCGCCGGTCACGGCGAGGCCGGCGGCGACCAGGCCGGTGGCGGTGGCCGCGGCGACGATCCGTCGCCCCCTCATCGGACAGCTCTCTTCATGGGACGTCCTCCCCGTATGTCGACTGTGCCCGATCAACTCGTTGCCCGATCGAGGCTAATCACATCGACCGATCCGGCAATCCGGGATCACCACCACCCTCATCCGGGGCAACCCGCAGAACGCCCGCCCCACCTCGCCACACTCGACCGTCCCGACGGAGAACGCCAGTTGACGGTGGTGCGTTGATTGCAAGCCGCCCGGAGGCGACCCAGGGTTGCACCGGTGCTGACAAGATTGAGGACGGCGGCACTGATGCATAGGGGGCCCGATGCCGGTGGACACCTTTGTCGACCGCGAGCGCGAGTTCGAGGTCGCGATGGCCCAGGTGCAATCGGCCTGCTCAGGTCGCGGAGGTTTCCTGATCATCGACGGTTCGGCGGGCATCGGCAAAAGCGCAATGCTCGCGAAACTCGCCGAGTCGGGAGGTGCACCGACGTTTCTGTCAGTGCGCTGCCACGCGCAGGTAGGACAGTTGACTGCCTATGGACCCTTGGTCGACTTGGCATGGCTCATTGAACAGAGCGCTCCGCGCCACCGCCGCCTGCTGCGCCGCTCCGGTGAGGGGATGAAGACGCGGTGGCCCGAACTGCTGACTATGGTGCCTGGTGTCGGAGAGGCGCTGAAGATGGTCGCTGAATCCCTGTCGGGACCAGTACCCGGCGCACCGCTGGTGGATCACCGTACGGCTGCCCGCTCGATGGCGGAGGCAACGCTTGCGTTGCTGAGGGCGAAGCACCCCGCTGTTGTAATCATCGACGATGTACATCGTATCGACGGGAGTTCCGGCGCGGCGCTGTCCTATCTCGCCCGCGCCGTGCAGGACCAGCCGGTGCTGTTCGTGTTGGCGCTGCGCCACGACGAAACGCCCGACAATCCCGCTGCCCAGCAATTGATCGACGAGTTACAGACGCAGGGGGCCCGCCGGGTTCGGCTCGGCGGTCTACCGCCTGCGGCGGTCGAACAACTCGGTCGCCTGCTCGTCGGAACGACGTCTGCCCAGGTGACCCGGCGACTCTGTGACCAGACCGGCGGGCATCCCCTCCTACTACGCTATTACCTAGACAGGGGACAGCCGCTTGCCGCACTGCCAGCCGCTGACAACGCCGGAACGGTTGGCCTGCGGGCGGGGGATGACACCGATGCGCTTCTCACACGTGTTCGGCTGGTGATCCAGGCGCGATTGCGGCGACTGTCCTCGGAAGACCTACGTCTGATGTCTATCGCAGCCATACAGGGCCGCTCATTCCATAGCAGCGTGGTGGCGAACATCGCGGGGCAGGACCACGACGTGGTGGCACATCGGCTACACCGGCTGGCGACCGAAACGGGCATGGTGTACCCGGTCGACGCCGACGACTGGGACGACGTGCTAGACGCCGATCGTTACGCTTTCGAACACGACCTGCTTCAGGAAACCCTCTACCGGGACCAGACCGAGCGGCAGCGCCGCGAACGGCACCGCAAGGTTGGCCGCATCCTGTATCAGCATTCGAGGGACTTCGCCGACTTGAACCAGGAGCTCGCGTTGGACCTGATCCGGCATCACCGACTCGGTCGCGACTGGCTGTCGGCAGCGAAGGTAGCGCACGATACCGCCTGCCGCCTGGCTGGGACCGGTACCTCCACCCGCGAGGTCATCGCGATCGCCGAGCAGGGTTTACACGATGTCAGGCGCGCAGCACCGGTGCCAGACGCCGATCGGCTGCGCGCCCAGCTGATCGAGCTGCTGTTGACCGCAAGCGAGTTGAGCTGGCGTACCCGGCCGGAGGCAGACGGCAGTGTACGTCTGGAGGCCCTGTCGGCCGAGGCGTTGGAGGCCGCCCGCACCGCCAACGACGAGGCACTCGGAGTCCGGGTGCGATACCTGCAGGGCAAGGTCCTGCTCTACACCCGTGGTGTCCCGGCCGCGATCGGCCCTCTGCGGGACGCCTGGGAGACCGCCCTAGCCAGTGGCGACTCGAGGAACATCCTCCTGGCTGGCTGTGAGTACGGGCGGCAACTGCCGAAGGTGAACGTCGAGTCTGGCCTCGACGTTCTCCGCCGGACCGAAGAGGCCGCTGGTGACCTGCCTGACAGCCTTGACGATCCCGTGCTGCAGCGCGCCCGGCACATGACTGCTTTGCAACTGGGGGTCAGCCTCTTCGACGCGGGACGGCTCGGGCCGGCCCTCACTCGGCTCCGGGCCTCGGTGCCCACCGTCCGCCGCAAGCCCGCGCTCGGGCTCTTACCGATAGGCCTCAACTACCTGGCGCAGGTAGAGACCGCGATCGGCAACTACGTGGAGGCAAAGCGGCTGCTGACCGAGGCGACAACGCTTCATGACGGCAGCGAGCCGGACGGCTGGCACGCCGTCAACCTCGCGTATCTCGGCAGTCGTGTAGTGCTGGACCAGCACGACTCCGCCGGACTTGCGCTTCTACAAGAGGCCCGGATCGAGGCCGAGGCGACCTGGCAGGCGAACCTCGCCCCGCTCGTGGCAAACCTCTACGCAGCGAGCCTCCTCGCGCTGGCCAACAACAACCCCGCCATGATGGGCCAAGCGTTGAGCGTGCTCAACGACACCTTGGCAGAGACGCGACGTACCGGCATGCGGCGCAGTGAGATAACCGCCCTGTCGCTGCTCGGCGAGTGGCACTTCTTGGAGGGCACGTTCCCGCAGGCGATGGCTTTCAGTGAGTTGGCCGTTGACCACATCAGGGATGCCGGCTGGCAGGTCCCGGCTGTCTGCGTGGAGGAAGTGCTGTACCGGCACAGCCGCATCCAGCAGGCGCTCGGCGACGAGCAGGGGGCACGAGAATCTGTGATCCGTGCCGTGGCGGAGGTGAACCGCAAGGCCGACAGCCTGGACGGCGATGCTCGCGTCCAGTTCCTCCGCGAGGTTCCCTTGAACAATGCCGTCCTCGCAGCAGCTGGCTGACACCAAACTCGCACGGTCAGGCTGGGGCGGTTCGGAGCCCTCGGATCAGGAGGGCGGCCAGGTGGCGGGGGTTGTAGCGGGAGCCGGCTGAGGCGCCGATGCAGGGTTGCCGACGCCCTGCAACAGGTTCGGCGGGTCGATCGGGTTGATCTGGCCGGCGTCGACGGCGGCGTTCAGCAGCAGCGTGACCGTCAGCATCGGGTGGTCGAGGAAGTACGCGTGCAGCGGCTCGAAGGCGGCGGCGGCGGAGTGCATCGCCTCGGCCAGGCCGTGCTTGGGGTCAGGAAGTCGACGAACAGGTCGATCCACGCGGTGAGCGCGTCGTACGGGGTTGGGCTGCTCGCCAGAAGGGCCCTCCAGGTCCGGGTCACCGCCCCGGTGACCGGTTCCGGGCTGCCGATCGTCGTGTTCGCGCACGGCTCCGGCGGCAACATGGACATGTACGGCCGCTTGTCGAGCACTGGGCGGCACACCGCTTCGCGGTGCTCCAGCCGACCCACCTCGACTCCCGGACCCTTAGCCCGGAACGGGTCGCCCTGATCCAGCGCGCCACCACTGCGTACCTGCGCAGCGCGCTCGTCCCAGGTGACCAAGCCTGGAAGCGGGTGGAGCCGGGAGCGCTTGGCCGGATCGAGTCCCGATGAGCATCTCGCCCAGGCCACACGACCGGTCCGAGCCATTCGCCGACAGGCACGCCCGGCCTCTCGGGTGGTCGCCGGATCACGTGAGCGATCCCTCTGTACGACCAGGCGTCACGAGCCGGGCGTCCTGGAGCAGCCGGGTGAGGGCGCTCATGGCTACCTGGAAGTCCTGCCGATCCGCCGCGTGGAACCGCCGGAAGAACCAATCAGGTACGCGGGCCTGCCCCTGCCGACTCCGGAAGATCAGATCCTGGACCTGCCGGGCCAGGGTGAGCAGTTCCGCCGAGGAGGCGTCGGCGCCTCGCTCGACCGTAGCGGCGATACGCTCCTGCATCACCGCCAGTGCGCGCTCTCGTTCGGCCGCCACGTCCCGCTGGCTGCGGTAAATCTCCAGGCCGAGCAGCAGAGCGCCGAGTGACGGCACGTACCACTGAAGCAGCAGCTGCGAGACGGTGAGCTCGGCAGTCACCCCGAACACGACTCCGAGCAGGCCCCACGCCGCCGTACCACCGAGCACCATGTGCGCGTAACGACGACGAACCCGGGCACCCCAGCCGAGATTCTGCTGCTGACAGGCGAGCACATCGTACGGGCTGGGCAGAAGCGGCACCTCGTAGTAGTCGCGTAGGTACGTCTCATCGCCCCGGTACGCCCGGTGCAGGCGACTCACCTCGGGGGCGCTCACCTCGCCTCCGGCGGCCAGGGCATTCCAGGGCAGGCCGAAAAGTCGCACGTCGAACATTTCCTGAAGCGCGGCGGCGCGGCCGAGTTGACCGCGGGACCAAACGCCCAAGCCGACCGCGTTCGCCAACGCCCACAGGGCACCGACGGCGGTGACCAGCGTGGACGACACGCCGGTGAGGGCTACCACGGCGCCCGTCACACCGAGCAGGATAGAGAGGATCATCCGGAGGTTGTCGAGCCGTTGCGCCCGGGCATGGCAGACCGACATGGCCCGCAGCAAGGCCATCATCTCGGGCTCGGTCTGGCGACTGAGCAGGGACTTGGCGGGGTCGGTCACGGCGGCCTCCCGGGTCCGGTAACCGATTCTAAATCCAGAGCGTTAGATGTGACCCATCGCTCCCAAGAGGACACCTCAAGTGATCAGCTAGTTACTTTTTAGTAGGTTTTGGGCTCGCATGAGGGTGACGTGCTGATTGGTCCGACAGTCAGCTAGATTGAGCCGACACACAGGCACGTGTCGCTGTCCGGACGGGCAAACCCCACTGGCCCGCCCGCCCGCACCTTGGAAGGTCCAACGAGGGACATGGGCAAAAGACCCGCCTACGACAGTCGGCTCGCGGATGAGCGCATCGCTTCGGCCGTGGAAGCTTTCACCGGCGCGAGCAACGTCCGAGTCGTACGAGAGTTTCGGCCCGGCCCGCAATACAGCGACGCCCTCCTCTTCTGCGTCGCGTTGACCAGCACTGACCGAGGTCGATCACTGATGCAGAAGCGGATCGTCAAGGTGGTGCCGGCCGACTCGGCGCTTGAGCAGGCAGATGGGCATCGCCGCGCACAGCGGTCACATCCGGGCTTCGCTCAGCGCCACATCGTCGAGCAGGTCGGCTGCTGCCGAGTTGATGACGACCGCTACCTGTTGATTCAACGCGTTGCCAACGGTGGCGACGAAGTGAAGAGTCTCGCGGAGTTGACCGACGACGAGCAGTCGAAGGCAATCCCGAAGATCGCCGCGTTGCTTCTCAACGACTGGAACGCCGCCGACGCGGGACCGAACGGAGCTGGTGTACCGACAGCCGATACCACTGTCGGTGGGTTCATTCGGCAGGAGGTGGCAGCGCTTGCCACAGAGGAGTCAGTGCTGGCCGCGGTCCGCGAACTCGGATTGTCGGCGACCGCCGACGCGTGGCTCGATCTCGGCGACGTACGTCGCCCGAACCCACTGCACCTGCTCACCTGCTCCGATTCGCCGCTGAGCGGGCGCCCAATCGTCTACTTCGCCGGCCACACGCACGGGGACACCCACGGCGGTAATGTACTCGTGCCGCGCCAGAGTGGTGAATTGCAGTACGAGCAGTTCCTGCTTGTCGACTGTGGCGGCTACCGAGACGACGGAGCGCTCACCCGGGACGTGTACTTCCTCCTGATGACCACCCTGCTCAGGACGATCGCACCGCGTACTCCCGACGGGGAAGCTGGCGACAGGATGCCCCGGAACCAGGCCGATGCCCTGCGCCGATACCTCATCGACCCCGACCGCTCGCCCCCTGGAAGTCTGCTGCCGGGGCTGGCTCAGCTGATCAAGGGCGTTCACCAAGTCGGACTGACCTATGCCCGGCAAGCGGACTGCGGACTGGAGTGGCGCCAGCAGCGGACGCTGGCATTGGTCGCCCATGCACTGGTCTGCCTCACCTTCACCAACCTCGGTGAGCCGGGGCGCCGGTGGTGCTGGGATCTCGCGGTGGAGGCGCTGGAGGCGTATCACCAGGCTCTGCCGAAGGAGGATGGCGCAACGCTGATCCCACCGACGGCCTCGGTGCTGCCGGTCTTCCTGCCGCCCACCGCCCGGACCGGCCCACACGGCAGAAAGAGCCCGGCGGTCGGCCTCGACCAGCAATTGTTGACCATCGGTCCCCGACCACTCTGGATCCACGACCCCCGGCCGGAGACTCCCCTCGTGTCGTCTGCGGGGCAGACGCCCGAGCCGGCACCCCAGGACCTCGGGACCTCCCGACCAGCATTGGACGACGCGTCCGCTCACTGGCCGGCAAATCCGGTGACCAGCCCTATCGGTACGGGTGCCGGCACTGTGACCCCGGTCGGCACCGGCCTCGCCGAATCGGAAACGAGTGCTCTGCCCAGCTTTTCCGTTCCGCGAAGTCCCGCTCCGCAGCCTCGGCAACCACACCATGACCGCTCCGCAGGGCCCGTCCCGCCGCCGCGCCGCAAGCTACGCCTGCCCCACCTCCGCACCTTTGCGGTCCCGCTCGCCAGTCTGGTAAGCGTGGCCGGCGCCGTAGGGCTGATCCCGCTGATTGAACGGCGCAACGACAATGTCAATGCACCCAATCAGACCATCTCCCCGTCGCGGGCGCCCTCGTCCGCCTCATCTCGGAACAGTGGCGCCCGTAGCGCTCCGCTACCCGACACCCTTGAGAAGCTCGCCGACGACGTCGCCGCACTGCCGGAGGACTCACCGCAGGGCAGGTACGCGTGCGCGCACCACGAGGTGAAGTCGTGGAACGGCAACCAGGAGAATCCCGAACTGGTCAGCCACCACCGGTATGAGCTGTGGTTCACTCCCGAGCAGTCTGGCAAGCGGATCGAGACGGAGTTCGAGGAGGGCGCGCCGGTCGGCACCACGACCTCCATCTTCTCCGAGAAGAGGATGACCGACGTCATGCCGATGCCGGCGGACGGCCCGGACGCACTACGCGACCAGCTACGGCGGGAGTTCCGCAAGCAACCACCTGAGTTACGCGACGCCGCCGGCATGATGCGGCTGGTCGTCAGGTTCTACCAGTTCCACCCGCTCGATCCGGCGCAGCGGTCGGTCCTCCTGCGAGAACTCGCCAGGACGCCGGGGATTGACTTCGTCGGTAGGTACGTCGACGAGGCCGGGCAGCGCGGGGCCGCCTTTCGGGCCGAGGACCGAGAGGGCAGGCAGGACACCCTGCTGTTCGATGCAACCGGCCGGCTGCTCAGCTACGAACTCAGCCGCGACGACGTACTCCTCAGCCAGTACCGATATCTCGTCAACACGCGCACGAACACCATGGACGATCCCTGCGAGTAGGGGCCTGCCTACGAGCAATGCCGGTACACGTAGTTCGCCCAGTTCCGATGCGGCGCGGCGTCGCTGCGGACCCGGTTGCCCACGCCCACGCGAAAGAGCTCCTGGCTCTGATGGTAGTAGAAGGCCACATAGCCGTTGCCGAGGTTGTAGTGCGCAGACTCGACCCGGAACTGCCAGCTCCAATTGGCGAGATTCTGCCAGCCACAGGAGGAGAGCTTGCCGCGCGGGTAGCCGTAGTGTGGCCACTCGTAGAAGCAGAACCAACCTGAGGGGCAGTCGGCCACTCCATAGACGCCCACCGCGGGCTTGAGGGTGACGATCAGTTCGCCGTCCTGGTAGCTGATCTCATTGTCGTTGAGCACGGTGCCGCCCGGATGGACGGCGAGGTACCGCGTCAAATCCACCGATACGGCGGATCGCTCTGTCGGCCCGGCCAGAGCTGGTGCGGGCGCCGTCACTCCCAGGAGCAACACGGTGAAGATCGCCGTAAATAGCGGACGGACAGAAACGAGAATCGGCATCTGGAACCCCCGCAGCGCAGCATTCGATGCCGGACAACAGTCCGGAAGAACGAGCCCACCCTCCTCGTCGAGGCCACCGCTCTCAAACCCAGCCTAGGAAACTCCCAGCCCAGATCACCATCAGCAGCCCCAAGAACAGCTCCTCACCATTCTCCAATTGCCTCAATTGCATCTAGGGAAGCAATTGCCCTATGCAAATTCGCATCCACCACCTTCGGATAACGGCACGATGGATCCGCATGACGGGTATCCCGGCGACGGGAAACCTCACTGTCGCAACGGCAGGAATCATCTGCGGGCCGTGCAATGCGACAGACCTACCAGCAGCCTCAGCGATTGATAGAGATGGATGTTGGCCGCTACCATACGCACTATGCGTGCTCGTCGGGTAACTCTTGTCGCAGTCCTCGGCATCGTGCTCGGGCTCTCCGGCACCGCCGTCGCCCGTGCGGCCGACGATCCGGTCCTGACCACTCCCGGCGCACCGGTGGTGGTGGCGAACGAGCCGCACCTGCTGACCCTGACCTGGTCACCGTCGACCTGGATCGGTGAGCCGGGCGGGACGCCCATCCGGCACGAGGTGCGGGCCTGGCTCGGCCCCAACGTGTACCGCAGCCTCGGCACCACCACCGGCACCGACCTCACCCTGACCGATCTCGCGCCGGGCACCGGATACCGGCTCACCGTGTGGGCGTACACCGACGGCGGGTACTCCCTCGACTCGGCGGTGACCCCGGTCCGCACCGCGTACGGCAAGGCGCGGGTCAGCTACCGGAACCTGAGCTGGTCGCCGACGGACAACCAGATCCAGCACGTCCTCCAGGTCGTCAACACGGGCACCGCCCCGCTCGACCTGGCTGACGTGCGGGTCCGCTACCACCTGACGTTCGAGGGTGGGAACACCTCGCTCGTCACCAACTGCGACTGGGCGGCGATCGGCTGCGCCAACGTGCACCGCCACATCCAGTACTTCCCACCACCCCTGCCGCCGGGCCCGCCACCGCCCGCCTCGGCGACGCCATCGCCGCCCGCCTCGGGATCGTCAATGGCACCCGCGACGACCACGTCGCCGCTGCCGCGGACTCCGACGCCCACCCCGACGGTCTTCCCGCCGCCCGGCACCCCGATCCCCGGCTGGATCGAGTTGACCTTCGCCGCCGGGAAGCTGGCCCCCGGCGAGTCGACAGGCCCCATCTACCTCCGTCACCACCGTCCGAACTGGTCGGCGATCGACGAGCGCGACGACCGCAGCTGGCAGCAGGCCACCGGCGAGTGGGCCGACAACAGCCGGATCACCCTCGACGTCAACGACATCCGCGAGTACGGCGACACGACCGCGTGAGCTGGCGCCGACCTCGGGCGCGGCCAGCACATCGGGCCTGACGGTCAGGCGAGCCGGAACAGTTCCTCGACCGGTCCCCAGTCCAGCCCACCACCAGGAGCGAGAGCGGCTTCACCCCAGGAGACACCGAGCAGCCCTTCGTCCGAGTTGCAGGCGAAGCCGACGAGCAGCGTCCTGGGCTGCGGGGTGAGTTCCTCGATGGCCGCGCGCAGCAGTGTCCGGTCCCGGGCCTCGTCCGGCGTCGCGGGCATGCCCGGCAGGGTCGGCTCGTCGTAGCCAGGCGCCGGCCCGAAGAGGATCAGCAGGTCACGGACGAGCTGGTTCTTGAGTCGCCCCCGCACGCGTCGCATGTCGAGACCGCGGCGCTTGGCGTACATCCAGGGCAACAGCAGGTGGTTACGGCAGATGGTGACGCGCACCTGCGCGCCGGGCGGATGCACGTCCTGCACATCCGGCAGGTCCCGGAGGTGCTCGTGCAGCGACTCGTACTGCTGCTTCCAGCGGGTCGGGCCGAAAGCATGATCCGTGTCCAGCGCCGACGCCTCCCGCGCGTTCTGGGCCAGCTCGACGGCCCGCTGGAGGGCCTTGGGTATCCGCGCCCGCAGGTCACGGACCAGGTCTGGGCCGAACTTGTCGACCGACCATTCCGACGGCTCGTCATCAACCCCCACGCCAATCACCCCTTGTATCGAGGCGGTCACTGACCGATACAAGGTCTCACATCTTTCGATGTGATTAACACCCCCCGAGGACACGCGGTCGTCAGAGAATCGTGGGTAGGTGAATCCGGTCGGCGGGTATCCCGGTGGCGGGAAGTAGTTGCCGGGCGAGGTCGAGCATCGCGGGCGGGCCGCAGACGTAGACGTGCTGGCCGCAGCTGTGGTGATAAAGCCCCAGGCTCAGCGCGTAGCCCTGTTCGGCGGGGGTGACGAACGGGTCGTGTGAGAAGGCCGGGACGACTGTCAGCCAGGAGTTTGCCTGGTCCAGCTTGTCCAGACTGATCGCGTCGTAGAGGTCGGCCACTGTGCGTGCGCCGACGATCAGGGTCACCCGGCTACCGTCCGGCCCGGTGGCTACCTGCTCGACAAGGGCGCGCAGCGGTGCCAACCCGGTGCCGCCGGCCACCAGCAACAGATCCCGGGCAGCGGCTCGTCCCGCCCCGGCCGGCGCTGCCCTGGCGGATGCCGCCTCGGCAGGGCCGCCAGGAGGGGACGGCTCCGGGGCGGTGGGCAGGCTCAGGCCGATGTCGACGGGTGGGCCGAGGTGGAGCAGGTCGTCGGGGCGTACCTCATGGACGAGGGTGCGGGAGACGGTGCCGGCGGGGACCGCGCGGACATGCAGCTCGACGGCGTCGTCGGGGCGTGGGGCGTTCGCCGGGCAGTACCAGCGCCACCGGCCGGGATGCTGCGGCAGGCAGACCGGCACCGCCTGACCGGGGCGGAACGGCAGCCGCCGCCACGGGCGTACCGTCAGGATGACGATGCCGTCGGCGGCCAGGTCGCGGCCGACCACCTCAGCCGGCCAGAACGCCGGCCCGTCGCCCATCCGCCCGGCGGCGCGCTCGATCAGCGCCCAGGCCCGCCGCCACCGTCGCTCCCAGCCGACCTGTTGCGGGCACAGCCGTGGTGCCACAGGTGCCAGCGCGGCACCGATGAGCGGGCCGTGCTCGGGGCGCAGCCGGTACCGGCGGTGGACCCGGCCGAGCACCGCCAGCAGCGCCAACCGCCCGGCCCGGTCACCACCGCCGCCGACCAGGCGGGCCAGCGCGGCGACGACGAGCGCCGTCGCCCGTTCCGGCAACAGCCCCGGGGAGTACGCCTGCAGACCGGCCCGGAAGCTCGCGGCAACCTCGCCCATCACCGCGTCGTCGCCAGCCGCCCCGGTCACCTGCGCTCCCCCGCCGAATGCCCGTGGGGTCGACACTCGGCGTGCCGGGACTGCCACTGCCGCAACGCCTGCCGGATCCGCTCCGACTCGGTGTTCGCGGTGGTCAACTCCCGGTGCAGCCGGGCCAGTTCGTCGGCGACCCGGTCGAGATAGTCGTACACCTGAGCGGGGTCCAGGCCCCGCCAGCGCCTGTCGAACTCGGCGGCGCGGACGTGATGCGATTGCAGGCGTTCCCCGGACAGGTAGATCATCGCCGCGGTGCCTCCTGCTCGGCGATGAGCGCCTGCACCTGCCTGTCGCTGAGGCCGCGCCGGTCCAGCACCCGCCGCCCCCACCGATGCAGCCGGCACGGATGCGGCGCGCGGTCGTTCCGGCAGCGCGGCCCCTCGGGCCACTGCTCCGCAGCGTGTACGGTCACCGCCCGCACCGCGAAACCGACATCCTCTGCTGTCACGTACGGCGGCATCGGCAGCTCGCCGAGCACCTCGTCAATCGAATCCATGTCCCTCCCCTGCTGTGGTTGCGGCACCGAGGCGGGCGGGGACGGCGCACCGTCGGGGGTCGGCACCACCGGAGCCCAGCACCCGCCCCGGGCCATACGTTCAGCCTCGGCGAGTGATTGACCAGGAACTACAGCGCCGAAGGAGCCTGCCTGACGCAGAAATGAGGCATCTGCGTACCCACCTTGTCGACGCAGGGTTACTACAGTGACCGCAAAGGAAGGGAGATCGGCAGTGGCCTTGAAGCGACACCGGCTCTGCCAGCGGCGCAAGGCTCTCGGATACAGCCAGGAGCGTCTGGCTGATCTGCTCAGCGTCGAACGGTCCACTGTGGTGCGCTGGGAGAATGCGGAAACTGATCCGCAGCCGTGGCATCGCACCCGCATTGCCTCGGCGTTGGGCGTTACGCTCGAACAGCTCGACGAAATGCTCGTCGACGTGTCGGTGGCAGCGCATCGAGGACAGGCCGTGAGGGACATGGAGCGTGATCCCGTTTCCGCCGCCGCCAGGTCTGATCTCTTGAGCGGCCTTCGGACCTTCCTCAGCACCTATCTCACGGACTCAGCACGACCGGCACCACCGCTGCCAGAGGTCCGACGCGCTGTGGGCAGGGTGCACAACCTCTACCAGCGAGCGAGCTACACATCAGCGGCCCGCCTGATGCCGGACGTGCTCGGCCAGGCGACGGCCCTGAGTAACAACGCCGCCGGCATACACCGAACCAGCGCTTTTCGACTGCTCGCCGCCGCCTACATCGCCGCATCGAAACTCGCGGCCAAGGTGGGTGACGGTGAGGCGGCCCTACTGACGGCGGACCGCGCATCCACCGCCGCACGCCTGGCCGACGATCGGGCGCTTACTGCTGTTGCCGCCTACCAGGCGGCCTGCGGCTTGATGGGGCAGCCGGGAAGGTCGGCAGAGGCCGAGCAGGTGGTACGAACCAGCATCGACTCCTTGGCTTCGGCAGAGCCAACCTCCGATCCTGACCTGCTCTCCGCTCAGGGTGCGCTACTACTTCTTGCTGCCGTCGTGGCTGCTGGTCAGGGCGACACGAAGCAAGCGGGCTACTTCCTCACGCGTGCCGAGCGGCTGGCAACGACGTTGGGCGCCGGCCGCAACCGGCTGTGGACCGGCTTCGGCCCGACGAACGTCGTCATTCACGCGGTGTCGGCCGCCGTGCGATCGGGTAACGCGGACCAGGCAGTGGAGATTGGCGCTCGGCTCGACACGTCGCGACTGCCCATCGTGCTGATCGGTCGAAGGGCACAGGTGCACGTCGACCTGGCGGCGGCAGCGCTGATGTCGTCCAATGACAGGTCAATCTGCGTGCTTCACTTGCTCGAAGCCGAGCGGGTTGCCGCCGAGATGGTGTACGCGAACGTACAGGCCCGCACGCTCCTGCTCAACCTGTTGGCTAAGGAGCGCCGGACGGCGACGCCAGGGCTACGGCCTCTCGCGGAGCGGGCCGGACTGCTGGCATGAGCCAGTCACGCGTACTCGCCCTGGTCGTTTGCGCGGCGCCTCCGGTGCTGCGGATCGGTGAGCTGATCGATCTACTACAGGAAGACGGCTGGACTGTCTGTCTCACCGCCACCCCGACCGCCGCGACCTGGATCGACCGGAAGGCGCTGGCAGAGCAGACCGGGTACCCCGTGCGGGTGGAATGGCGGAAGCCGGACGAGCCGGAACCTCATCCACCGGCCACGGCCGTCGCCGTCGCGCCCGCCACCTTCAACGTCATCAACAAGTGGGCACAGGGCATCAACGACACTCTCGCGCTCGGGATCCTCAATGAAGCGCTCGGTGCGGGCATCCCGGTCCATGCGTTTCCGAACGTCAAGGAGCAGTTGGCCGCACACCCGGGCTACGCCCGACACCTGCGACTGCTACAGGACGCGGCGGTCGCCGTGACACCTCTACCTGCTCAACTGGATTGGTATACAGCCGTTCACCGTCTCCGGATCGCGTAACCTCGGGCACTCAAGTGTCCGTCGGTGTATTGCAGGCAGCACGACCCGGCTCAGCGGCGCGGGTGCGGTACCTGACGGTTGAAGCGCGGCTTGAGGGCCAAGACCAGCGCTTCCTTCGTACCCTCCGGGTTGTCGGTCTCCTGCCAGCGGATCTCCCGCCGGCCCAGCCAGTCGGCGATGTCGTGCGCGCTCGCCACCGGAACCTGCTTGTCGAGAATCTGGCCGACCTGCTCGTGCAGCACCGACGACTCGCGATTGCCGGTCAGGTGCTGCCGGAGGCGGTTGCGTAGGTTCCCGGTCCGACCCACGTAGATCACCGTGCCGTCGTCGAGGACCACGTGCACGCCGGGCGCGCGGGGAGCATCGGCCACAGCCTCCACTGTGTACGGCACAGGAGACGTGAAGCCGGCCAATAGGTCGTCGCTCAAGGGCTCGGGCATGCCCGGGAGGCTACTCCCCGATGACCGCGCACGAGCCGTCGTAACCCTGAAGTTGCGGAATTAGCGGGGCGGGCCGAATGACCTGCTCGACTAGCTGATAGGCACTTGTCCGATGCCGTCGGCTATCGGCTCTTGCGAGTCGCCCGGTGGCCCCGCCACTCGCAGGCGGCACGGAGCAACGGTCCGTGGTGAGGGCCTGGTGTGGACCGCTGCTTGCGCTCCCACAGGCACACCAGCCCGTCGGCGAAGGCGTACAGCGCTTCGTCGGAGGCGTGCGCCCATGTGGGGATCTGCGCGGCCCATGCCTCGGCTTCGGCTGGTGGATGACCGGCGCGGACGAGACGGACCAGCATGAGGGCGGTGTCGATCCACGCCGCGCCGCGCGCCGGGCTGGACCAGTCGACGAGCCGCAGCCGGTCGGCGACGAGGAAGTTCCGCGGCGTCATGTCGGTGTGCAGCAGCGTGTCGCCGTCGACCAGGCCGGGCGCGATCAGCCCTCGCCAACGGTCAGCGAAGCGCTGCACCTGGACGGGCGGGCTGGGAGTCAGTAGGCGGCTCTGTGCGGTGAGCAGGTCCGCGACCGCAGTCAGATCCGGCGAGCCCGGCGCAAGGTCGGGATGCCGGCCGGCAACGTACTCGAAGCCGAGGATCAACCAGCCTTCCGCTTCGACCGTCCAGTGCAGGCGGGGTGCCCCGTCGGGTAGCCAGGGGTTGACGCGGGCCTCGTTGCGGTAGAGCCAGGCTGCCAGTCCTTCGGTCTCGCCGCCCTTGCAGAAGACCCGGCCGGTGTCGGTGTCGACAACGGCGGCCAGGTCGCAGGAGGCACCGGTCGGTACGGAGTAGGCGGCATGGACCGCACCGGTGCGTTGTTCGATCTGCCGGCGTAACTTTTCGGGAAGCTCGTGCCAGTCGCGGCGACGCGGCATCCGGTGGCCTCCCGAGGGCGAGCGGTCCCGGGCAGTTTATGCCCGGGACCGCTGGTGGCCCGCCTATCGAGTCGGGCTGTCGGTGCAGCCGGCGTGACACTGGGTGCATTCGGCTACCCGGCCACCCCACAGTTCATGATCGACGGCGAAGCCAGCGGCGGTGATCGCGGCCACCGTCCGGGAGATCGGAGCACCGATCGGCTCAGGTCCGGAGGGCGGCTCCTCCGAAGTGGGCTCCGGTTGGTGGTGGATGAACCGACCGGCGATGCGCTGGCAGAAGTCGGCGTACTCGCGGGTGTGCAGGATGAACGTGTGCCAGCCGATGTCGACCAGGTCGCTCGGCCCGAGCGGTCCGGTGGCGGTCGCGCAGGTCCCGAGGAAGGCGAGCGCCTGATCGAGGATTCGGGCCGGCAGGTCGGGGGCGAGTTCGGGGTGGTCGTGAGCGATGCGGGCGGTCAGTTGGGCGAACAGCTCGTCGGAGACGAGCGCCCGTCCGGTGCCGACTCGGTCGATGGTGAGCATCCTGCTCCTTCCGTCGGGTGGTCTCACCGCAGGCTGCGCCCGGATGCCCTCGATCCTCATAACGCTGTGGGCATTGCCGATATACGTGGCGCGTATACCGCAAGCCCAGGGAGGCGTTTGAATGGTTAGGCTCGACAGAGCGCAATGGACACAGCCGCCCGCGAACGGCGAGGTTGCCGGTGACACCTGCGAACTGCCCCCGCTGCGGGGCACGCCTGGCCCGCGACAACGACAGCGGACGCTGCGCGCCCTGCCAGGCCGCCGAACGCGACAGGCTGAGCGCACCGCCGGAGGTTCCGGCGTCGTTCTGGTCGCATCCGCCGCTGCGGGCGGCCCTGGTGGAACGACACCTCGGACGGGTGATCCGGGCGTACCGACACCACCCGTACCACGGAAGGGCAGCGTTGCCGCAGGCCGTGGTGGCGAGCTGGTTGGGAATCACCCAGGCCCAGCTCAGCCGCGTCGAGAACGGCCCCCCGCTGGTGCACCTGGACCGGCTTGCCCACTGGGCAGCGCTGCTGCGCATACCCGCCGGACACCTGTGGTTCCACGTCGTGGATGGAGAACGTGTTTGCGGGAGCAGGTCAGCACCTCAGGCGATTCCAGGGATCAAAGGTCCGGACGAGAGCCGACGGATGTTGCTGGCAGGCATCGCCGCCGTGGCTGCCGGCGCGGGGCTGCTTGGCGGTGCCACCGCTTCAGGATCCCGGCGAGTTGGCACTGCCGATGTCGCGCGCTTGAACGCCGTTCTCGACCTATACCGGTCGGTCGACTATGAGTGCGGCGGTGGGGTTCTCTACCAGGAGGTGGCCCGATTCGCGGAGTCGGTATATCGGATGCTCGACTGGTCGCACCCCACCAGCCTTACACCTCAGCTCGTCGCCGCTGTGGCTGCGGCTCGGCAGGTGGCTGGCTGGACGGCCTTGGATGCGGGGCGACACTCGGACGCCCAGCGACACTTCGTCGCCGGTGAGCGGGCAGCCCTGGCCGCTGACGATGGCTCCTTAACCGCCATGATCCGGTATTCGCAGGCCAAGCAGCTTCAACACCTACGACACAATCGGGACGCCCTGGCTACCCTTCAACTCGCTCGCGGACAGCTCGGCTCCCAGGCCATGCCTGCGGTCAAAGCCCTGATCCTGGGGGCGGAAGCGGCCTCGTTAGCGTCTCTGGGCAACTACGCAGCCGCCGATCGAGCGCTCGGTGAGGCCAGCTCGCAGTTCGAGCGGATTCACCCAGATCGGGAGCCGGGCTGGATGGCGTTCTACGACCGTGGGGAGTTGCTGGCTCAATACGGCCGCGTCTACCGCGATAAAGCCCGTCAGGACAAGAAGCACGGGTCGGCGGCGGTGCGCTATGTGGCGGATGCGATAGCTGCCTTCGGCCCTGGGAACGTGCGGAGCAGCGCGCTCAACGAGGTCGGTCTGTGCAGCGCGCTCTTTCTCGCCGACGAACCTGAGCAGGCGCTAGACGTTGGGCGCCGAGTATTGCGCCAAGCCGAGGGCATCAGCTCGGCACGGGTGATCGATCGCGTCGCCAACCTGCGCCGTGATATGGCACGACACCGAGAGCTTCCAGAAGTTGCCACGTTCGCGCAGGACCTCGCCGCGCTCAGGGCAAGGGTGTGAGCGTGGGTGCGACCGGCCGGTTCACCGAAGAGGCAATGACAAAGGCCATGCGGCAGATCGCCGCCCGGCTTGCCGTCCCGACCAACGATGCACGGCTGCTACAGCTCACAAACAATGCCGTCTTCGCACTCCCTCAGGCGAAGCTGGTCATCCGGATAGCACGGACCCATCGGCTTCATGACCGTGTGGCAAAGGTGATCGACCTCGCGCGCTGGTTCGCGGCGATCGACGCACCCACGATCCGGCTCGCCCCGGTCGCCCAGGAGCCAATAGTCGTGGATAGCCTGCTCGCCTCGGTGTGGACCTACGTCCCGCCCACAGCCCCTGCTCCCACGGTCGACGATCTCGGAGAGGTCCTGCGGGAGCTCCACTCCCTTCCCGCTCCGCCGATCGCACTCCCGGAGTGGGATCCGATCGGCGATGCGCGCCGCCGGCTGGCCGACGCCGAAGGGCTCAGCCAAGACGAGTACGACTTCCTCTCCCGGTGGTGTGACCGCCTGGAACCGCAAGTGACAGCACTAATGGGGCAGGTGCCCCCTCGCCTCGTTCACGGAGACGCCCACGTTGGCAACCTCCTCAGAGAGCCCTCCGGCCGTGTCGTCATGTGCGACTTTGACGCCACCTGCCTCGGCCCCTGGCAGGTCGACCTCGCGGCAGTCGCTGTTGGCGAATCTCGCTTCGGTGGGGCCGGCAACCACGCCAGACTGGCTGCCGCCTACGGCTTCGACGTGGTGACCGACCCGTGGTGGCCGCTGCTCCACGAAGCACGTGAGCTGAAAATGATCGCTGCGGCCACGCCGCTCATGGCTAGTTCTTCCGCCATCAGGGCGGAGTTCAGGTGGCGTGTCAGGTCGGTACAGAGCAACGATCACGACGCGCGCTGGACGCCCTTCGCCGACCTCGCAACGCCTGCCAAGGAGTAGCAACCCGCCGCCTGGACGTGGCTCCCGCTGAATCACGTCAAATACCGGTGTCTACCTCAATCTTGTTCAGGTCGCCTGCTGTCTGACTTACGACAAAACTGTGTCTCGATTGTGGACATCAGTGGAGCTTTCCTCACGCAAGGTGCGACTGCCGAGCGGCCGAATAGATGCCACATCCTGATCTGCTGGCTAGGGTTTCGGCTCCGCACTCATCTACCCCCTAGCTACCCCTTAGGACGGACGTGGGAATCCTCAAGGAGATGCAGCGGGCGCACGCACGCCAGGTACGCGCTCAACGGCAAGTTCACGCTGCGGCCTACCGGCACCACCGACAGCTGCAGCGGGAGGCGGAGCGGGCCATGAAGGAAGCCCAGCGCGCTGCCGCGGTGAATGAACGCGAACGCAAGCGGCTCTACGCCGAAGCGCGAATCGCGGAGGTGGCCGCCATGAACGCAGACCTCCAGCTCCGCCTTGACACGCTAGACAACCTCCTGGCTGCGACGCTCGATGTTGACGATCACATTGACTTCAGCCGACTGAAGAAGAATGTGACTCACCAGCCTTTCAATCCCGGCAAGCTCGGTTCCCCTCTGCCGCCGCCGGATTGGCGCCGTTTCAAACCGTCGCCACCGACGATCTTGAGCAAGATGTTCGGGGGACAGGCCAGGTATCAGCAGCAGCTCGCCATCGCGCAGCACGCGTTTGCCCAATCTCAGGCGGAGCATGCGACCGCCGAGGCGGACCGCCAGCGGAAGCTTGCCGCTGCACACCAGAGTTATCAGCGTCGCTGCGCCAAGATTGACGAGGAGACCGCCGCACACAACGTCGAGATAGACCGGTTCGCCGCCGCGTTTGCCGCCGGGGAGCCTGCGGTGGTCGTCGAGTACTTCAGCATGGTGCTCGGCAACTCGGTCTACCCCGACGACTTCCCGCAGCAGTTCCGGCTGGCCTACGTCCCCGAGTCCCGCCAGTTGGTCGTGGAGTACCACCTGCCGACGCTCGATGTTGTCCCACCGGTTCGGGAGTACCGATACGTCAAGGTCCGCGACGAGATCACCTCGGCCACCCGACCCGCGAAGGACAGCAAGGAGCGGTACGCCGACCTCGTTGCTCAGCTCACCCTGCGTACCGTGCACGAACTCTTCGAGGCCGACCGTGCTGGACTCGTGGACACGATCGTTTTGAACGGCATCGTCGACACTACGGATCCGCGCACCGGAGCCTCGGTGCAGCCCTGCCTGGTGACGCTGCGGACGACCCGCGACGTGTTTAGTGGGCTGCACCTCGGCATGGTCGAACCCAGCGCCTGCCTGCAGCATCTCAACGCCTCGGTGTCGAGGCGTCCGGCTGAGCTGGCACCCGTCCGCCCAGTGTTGGAGTTCGACATGGTCGACAAGCGCTTTGTCGACGAGGTCGACGTGCTCGCCGACCTCGACCAGCGGCCGAACCTGCTCAAGTTGAGCCCCACCGAGTTCGAAAGTCTCATCCAGAATCTGTTCGCGAAGATGGGATTGGACACCAAGCAGACCCGCCCCTCCCGTGACGGCGGAGTGGACTGCGTCGCCTTCGACCCTCGGCCGATCTTCGGCGGCAAGGTAGTCATCCAAGCCAAGCGCTACCGCAACACCGTCGATGTCTCGTCTGTACGAGACCTCTTCGGCACGGTGCAGAACGAGGGCGCGTCCAAGGGAATACTTGTGACCACCAGCGGGTACGGGCCAGCGTCATACGAGTTCGCCTCCGGCAAGCCGCTGGAGCTGATCGACGGCTCCAACCTGCTCTTCCTGGTCGCTGAACACGCGGAGGTGAAGGCCCGCATCGACCCGGGCGAGTTGGACTGATCGATGACGACCGGAATCGACAGCCGGCCGAGACCGACCTGGATCATGCATTTTACGCACATCGACAACCTGCCGCGCATCCTGAAAGCCGGTCGGCTCTTCTCGGACGCCGGAGTCGGCCCGCAGTTGTCGACCAACGTCGGCGCTGTGGAGATCAAGACTCATCGACGGCATCGGCCCGTCTCCTGCCCGCCGGGTGGCGTCGTGGCCGACTACGTACCGTTCTACTTCGCCCCGTGTTCTCCGATGATGTTTCGGATCGCATGTGACCACCGGGACGGCAAGCGGGGTTGCTATCCGGGTGGGGATGATCCGCTCGTCTACCTGGTGAGCACGGTGGAGCTGGTGCATGCTGCCGGTCTCAGCTGGGTAGCGAGCGACGGCAACTGTGCCTCCGGGCTCACCACATTCTCGACCAAGCTCGATGAGCTGACGACTCTCGTCGATTGGCCGTTAATGCGAGCGAAGGTCTGGAAGGACATCCCCGAGGACCCTGACCGGAAGCGCCGGCGGGCTGCCGAGTTCCTGGTACATCGGGAGTTTCCCCTCCGCCTACTCGCCGGTTGCGCCGTACGGACAGCGGAACGGCGGGAACAGGTGAGGCAGGTCTTCCGTGACGCTGGCATGATCGAGCCGTACGTTGATGTCAGACCGAACTGGTACTACGGCTACACGCGGAGGGAGGTGCGCTGATGATCATCGTGAGTCATGGCAACCTGCTGACCGCTGATGCCGACGCGTTGGTCAACACCGTCAACACGGTCGGAGTGATGGGCAAGGGCATCGCTCTCCAGTTCAAGCGCGCCTACCCGGCCAACTACGCGGCCTACCGCGCGGCCTGCGCAAAGAATGAGGTCCGGCTGGGCCGGATGTTCGTGTTCGACTCAACCCGCCTCGGTTCCCGCAGATACGTGATCAATTTCCCCACCAAGGCCCACTGGCGGGCCAACTCGAAGCTATCCGACATCCAAGCCGGCCTCGCTGATCTCGTCCGCGTCGTGCGCGAACGGCAGATCACCTCGATAGCGGTGCCCGCCCTGGGCTGCGGTAACGGCGGGCTGGACTGGGACGAGGTCCGACCAGCTATCGAGCAGGCTTTCGCCGAGCTTCCCGACGTGCAGGTGCTGCTCTTCCCACCGGAGGGGGCACCGGATCCGGCCGAAATGCCGGTAGCCACCGAGAAGCCCTCGCTGACCCCCGGACGAGCCACCCTACTGCGGGCCATCGACGACTACCTCCAACGAGCACGGGCTCTCGAACCCCGCGACGGTGTCACCCTCCTGGAAATCCAGAAGATCGCCTACTTCCTCCAGGTCCTGGGGCAGCCGCTGCGTTTGGAGTTCGCTCGCGGTCGGTACGGCCCGTACGCCGAGAACCTCAACCACGTCCTCGACCGGTTGGAAGGGCACTACCTGACCGGCTTCGGCGACCGGTCGGCACGGGTCGAGGAGCTCCAGCCGATCCGAATCACCGCCGACGCCACCGAAGCGGTCGCAAGTTGGTGGGCGGCCCAGGGCTCGGCACCGCCCGACGCCCTGGAGCAACTTTCCCGGCTGGTCGACGGCTTCGAGGCCCCCTACAGCCTTGAGCTGCTGGCCACCGTGCACTATGCGGCTACGCTGACTCCGCCAACCAGCGACCTCGCCGAGTTAACCGAACGGGTTCGCAGTTGGAGTGGCCGCAAGGCGCGCCTTTTCACAGGCCCACACATCAAGCTGGCCTATGACCGGCTTCAGTCAGCCGGGCTCCTACCTGTCCTGAATCCTGCGTGATCGCTGGCGATGCCGAGCTGCTCGCCCGCACGACGGTGAAGATCAGTAGGAATGAAGGGGTTCCCGGGTGACGGACCTTGAGCGGGGTGTCTACGAGCACATCCTCACGCGCGACCTGGCCGACCAGCTTCAGCGCGTCGACTCCGCGCTGATCCAGCACGCGAACCTCGACCCGACCGACGCCCCGGATGCCCTTGCCCGGCACATCGCCTCCCTGGCCCACCGCGCCCTGCAGGCCGTGGCCGGCGACGACAAGCTCCACCGCCAAGTCGAGTTGGCCAACCGCATCGCGGAAGCGATCGCCACCCTCAGCCCACAGGCGGCCACCGTCCAGGACCAGATCGCCGACGCCGAGCGCCTCCTGCATGCCATCGCGGCCCCGCCGACCCCACCCGCGCAGCCCGTCTTCCCGGTGCGCCCCACCACCCCACTCTCGTCCGGTGCGCTCCTCGTCAACGGTCGCCACCAGCCGCGCATCGGGCACGAGGTCACCCATGAGATGGCCTCCGCTGACCAGGTCGACCTACTTTGCGCGTTCATCAAATGGCATGGCCTGCGCATCATCGAGCCGGCCATCCGCGACCTAATCAAGCGAGGCGGACGCCTCCGGGTCATCACCACGACCTACCTCGGCGCGACAGACCAACGCGCCCTCGACCGCCTCGCCGAACTCGGCGCCGACATCAAGATCTCCTACGAGACCCGCACCACCCGCCTGCACGCCAAAGCGTGGCTGTTCCGCCGCCACAACGGCATGACCACCGCGTACGTCGGGTCGTCGAACCTGTCGAAGGCGGCGCTTGTCGACGGGTTGGAGTGGAACGTCAGGATCTCCAACGTCGAGCAGCCGTACGTCATCGACACGTTCACCGCCACCTTCGAGGACTACTGGCACGATCCGGCGTTCGAGGACTACGACCCTGGCAGGGACGCCGACCGGCTGCGCACAGCGCTGCGCGGGGAGCGGCGCGAGGAAACGCCCACCGAGATCGCCAACCTGGACGTGCGGCCATACCCGTACCAGGCCGAGGTGCTTGCCGACCTGGACGCCGAGCGGAAGGTCCACGGCCGCTGGCGGAACCTGGTGGTGATGGCCACCGGTACCGGCAAGACGGTGGTGGCGGCGCTCGACTATCGCCGGCTGCATCGGGAGAAGGCCGTCGACTCGCTGCTGTTCGTGGCGCATCAGGAGCAGATCCTGCGGCAGAGCCTGGCGACGTTCCGGCAGGTCATGGGGGACGGCAGCTTCGGCGAGACGCTCGTCGGGGGTCGGGCGCCGCGGCACTGGCGGCACGTCTTCGCCTCGATCCAGTCGCTGCACCGGCGGGAGATCGACCCCGAGGCGTACGACATGGTGATTGTCGACGAGTTCCATCACGCGGAAGCGCCGACGTACGCCCGACTGCTGGAGCGGCTGACGCCGCGCGTACTGCTGGGATTGACGGCGACGCCCGACCGCAGTGACGGCGGCGACGTGCGGCGGTGGTTCGATGGTCGCGCCGCCGTGGAGCTGCATCTGTGGGAGGCGTTGGAGCGGCAACTGCTCGCGCCGTTCCAGTATTTCGGGCTGCACGACGATGTCGACCTGTCGCAGTTGCGGTGGAAGCGCGGGCAGGGGTACGACCCGGCGGAGCTGGACGGCGTCTACACCGGCAACGACGCGCGGGCGCGGATGGTGCTGCGGGCGGTACGGGACAGCGTCGACGTGGATCGGATGCGGGCGCTCGGGTTCTGCGTGAGCATCGGGCACGCCGAGTTCATGGCGGGCTGGTTCGGCAGGCATGGTGTGCCGTCGGCGGCGATCACGTCCCGCGTCGACGCCGTCGGTCGGCAGGCCCTGCTCAAGGAGTTCAGGGACGGCACGGTCAAGGTGCTGTTCACAGTTGACCTGTTCAACGAGGGTGTCGACCTGCCGATTGTCGACACGATCCTGATGCTGCGGCCCACCGAGAGCGCCACGATCTTCCTTCAGCAGCTCGGCCGTGGCCTGCGCCTGGACGACGACAAACCCTGCCTGACCGTGCTCGACTTCATCGGCGGGCAGCACGCCAACTTCCGCTTCGACCTACGGTGGCGCGCTTTGACCGGGGTCAGCCGCCGCGCGATAACCGAGGCGGTACGCGACGACTTCCCGTCCCTGCCGAGCGGCTGCCACATCCAGCTCGACCGGGTGGCCAAGGACATCGTGTTGGCCAACCTGCGCTCTGCGATGCCGACCTCGAAGGCCGGGCTGGCGAAGGAGTTGCGGCTGCTCGGGGACGTCAGCCTTGACGTGTTTCTGCGCGAGGCCGGCGTGGAGATCGAGGACGTCTACCGGTCGGCAGGCGTCGGCGGGTGGACCGGGCTGCGGCGGCTCGCCGGGCTGGAGAGCTCGCCGGGCGGTGCGGACGACCGCGAGTTGGGCCGGGCGATCGGCCGGATGCTGCACCTGGACGACCCCGACCGGATCGACAGGCTGGCCCGGGTGGCGGCCGGCGAGCGGCCGGCGGCCGGGCGGCTGTGGGACATGCTGCACTTCGACCTGTGGGGGCCGAATGTGCCACTCACCGAACGGGAGGCGCGGTTGGCCCGGCTCTGGGCCGAACCGGCGCGCTGTGCCGAGCTGCGGCAGGTAGCCGAAGTGCTCCGCGACCGAATCCACCGGGTGACGGTGCCGGTCGACGGGCTGCCGCTGCGGGTGCACGCCCGGTACAGCCGCAACGAAGCGTGCGCCGGCTTCGGCATGGCGAAGCCGGGGTCGCTGCGGGAAGGGGTGAAATGGCTGCCGGACGCCAAGGCCGACATCTTCTTCGTCACCCTGGTCAAGTCCGAGCAGCACTACTCCCCCACCACGATGTACGCCGACCGGGCCATCACCGACACCCTGTTCCAGTGGGAGTCGCAGAGCACCACGTCGTCGGCGTCAGCGACCGGGCAGCGCTACATCAACCACGCTGCACGCGGCTCCACCGTGCATCTCTTCGTACGGGAGACGAGGATCCCGGACCGCGACCTGGGCGCGCCGGCCTACCTGTACGCCGGCCCGATGACCTACCAGGAGCACACCGGCGACCGCCCGATGCGGATCATCTGGCGACTGCACCATCCGCTACCCGCCGACATGTACGCCGCCGCCCGCGCCATCGCCGCGTAAGCCTGTGTGGCTATGGAACCGGCACGACCTGTCTCACCAACGCCAGCATCCGGGTGCGGTCCGCAGTGCTGACAGACATCTGCTTCAGGCCGGCTGCTTGGGGTGCGCCGAAGAAGCGGTGCAGCACCTCCGCGGCCTGGCGACCGGTGATGCTGCCCGGCCAGTCCGCGACCCGCAGCCCGGCCGCATAGGCCGCAGTGATCAGCCGCCACAGATCAACCGCGTCCTTCGCCGCGAATCGTCCGCGGTAAGCAAGTGCCTTCAGACAGAGCGCGGAAGCCACGTCCGGGAGCATGACGCGCAGGCCGAGGGCCTGACCGCTGGTGAGCTGGACGTGAACGTCGAGTAATTCGGCAGGCCGGTGCAGCGCGAGCACGAGGCCGGGCACCTCGTCGACCACCAGCTCACCGTGGCGTTGGTTGGGCACCAAGGCACCCCGGTACGACGGCGCGAGGATGTCGACCACCAGCGTCAGCGGCCCATGGGGATCTTCAATCTCGCGTATGAAACGGTTGGCTGCCTCCCGAGATGTGTAGCCGCGCTCGACGAGTTCCGCCGGTAGGCGAGGGTCAGCGATGACGGTGGGCAGGGCGGCGAAGTCGGCGTCCGCCGTCTCGCGCAGTGGCACCTGTGCGGAGACTCCGTGCAGCGCGACGAGCAGCGTGACCATGTGACCGCCGACGATCCGGTGGTCGAGTTCGAGCGCGGTGGTGATCTCCGCGAGGTCGGCAAGGGTGAGGAATCCGGCGTCTGCGGCCCGGCTGGTCGAGACGAGCGAGACAGAATGCGGTGCCACCGGGGTCGCCCCGGTCATGCCGCATGCCTCTGATCATGATGGCGTTGACGCAGCACGTTCCACACGCGCTGAGCCGCCTCTTCGTTGTCGGGGCCGGGCGAGCGCCGGACGTCCCAGAGGACCTGGAGCGGATCGGCGAGTGGGAGGCCGGGTGCCGCCTTACCGGGCGGCGGCCACAGTCCCGGATCCCTCGGCACCGTGAGTTCGATCGTCGCCTCCTTGTCACCAGCGGGAACGAAGCCCACGTCGGCCAGGTTCACGCCATCGCGGGCGTAGAGGATCGCGCGCGTCGGGGCACGCCATGGAGCGATGATGTCCGCCGCGACGTCGCCGGACACGACGACGCCAGCAGCATCTGTTTCCGCGACCAGTCCGACGACAGTCCGAGCCTGCTCGACCGCTGGCGTCAGGCCGTACCAGTAGGTGCTGATGCCCCCCGGCCCCGGATAGGTCGACAGCCACCACCGGATCGCCTCATCGAGGTTCCGCACGACCCAGCCGGTAGGCATACGGCTTACCAGGTCGTCGTCAGCTAACGCGGCTAGAGCCTGGGAGATCCGTGGTTGGGAGACGCCGACAAGGGCGGCCAGTTCCTGCTGGGTTGCGTACGGCTGTTGAATCAGCCGGCGGACCAGGGTGAAGGTGCCCCACGGCACCCGGCCGCGCTTGGCCGATCGCCTTACCGCCGCCGTTGGGGGCCGCAGCGTGACCCGTACGCCGTCGAGGCGCAGCACACCCGTCGCCTGCCGCTCGCCGTCGATCAGCCATGACCAGCCGGCGGCCTCGACTGCTTCCCGAACTGCGGCCGTCGCCGTCGGCATGATGATCAGGCCCGGTCCGGGGTGGCGGTCGATCGTAATGGCGATGTCGCGCGGGGTCAGCGGAGCCGGGGAGGCGATGATGGTCACCGTGACTCGGGCATCGAGGTAGCCCAGCTCAGCCCGGTCGGCTCCACGTGGCACGAGCGTGACCCCCGCTTCAGCCAGAGCGTGCCAGACGGACGTCGATATAAGCATTACCCACTCTCCTTGGATAATACTTATACACCCTGTTCGCCCGCGTCTCCACCAGGTTGCAGTGGTGAGTTCGTAAGTATCGACAAGCACCCTTGACACCGACGTCGGGTGTCAAGCATCCTTGACGTGACAAGGTCACTTGACACCGGGAGTGTTTGGTTGAGGAACGACCTCCGCGAGCTTCGGCAGGCTGCGGGCCTGTCCCAGCGGGAGCTTGGACAGGCCCTCGACGTCTCCCGACAGACGATCAATTCCATCGAGACCGGCCGCTACGACCCCTCGCTGCCACTGGCCATTGCCATCGCTCGCTATTTCCAACGCAACGTTGAGGAGATCTTCCATGTCGACTGAGGGTCGCAACACGACACGCACGATGGTCCTCGTCGCTGCTCTGCTGGCGATCGCGGCGCTGGTGATCACCATTGGTCTGGTGCTGCGGGAGCACGCCCCCGGCAACATGGGCGTCGGGTTCCTCCAGGGAGCTGCGATCGGGCTACTCGCCATCCTGCTGATGGCGTGGCGGCTGCGTAAGCGACCGGAGCGCGCGACGACGTTCGAGCGGGCCTGGTCGCAGACGGGTGACGAACGCGACGACGCCGTGCTGACCCGTGCCCTGGCCGTGCTGGGCCTGGCCGCGTTCCCGCTCACCGCGGCGTCGGCCATTGCCGTCGCAATCGGTGCCGAGCCGATGATCGTGCTCACGCTGCTGCTCTTTGCGCAGATCGGCATCGGTGGGGTCGCCTTCCCGGTCATCAACCGCCGAAGCTGACCGGGTTGACCCCCCGTAGCGACTGCCGCTGCCGCTGGTCGGCGCGAATCAGCGCCTCCCGATAATTAGTCCGGATCTCCGCAAAAGGCTGCCGCGCAGATTGTTCTTGCTGATCGATGGCGGTGAAGGGTTGCCTGATCGGGGGCGACGTGCACAGGATACGGAGACGCTCGATCAGCGTGCGTAGATCCACCGGTGCCTGGGCGACCCCGGGGCCTGTGGTCTTCCACCTATGAGGAGGTTTCGTGGCACGACGCCGCTTCGCGGGGATAGCAGCCAGCGCCATCGTCCTACCGTTCTTCGTCATCGCCCAGCCGGCTCCGGCCTCGGCCACCCCGGAGGCCGCGACCGTCAAGCCGGTACCGGCGCCGGCCACCGGGCTCGCCAGCGATGTCCGGGAGCTGACCCGCAAGGACTTCACCTTCAACGGGCAGCGTCTGGAGGCCCCGACCCAGTATCAGCCGCGTACCCAGGCCCGGTCGAAGGCCGCTGCGGCCGACACGCCGCCGGTCGGTACGGTCCGGCAGTGGCTGGCCCTTGACGACTACCAGGGCATCATCTACCTGAAGGACTACACGCTGCGCGGCGTGGGCGACAACATCGAGGTGTGGGTCGCCAACGACACGGAGTTCCCGGAGGGTGACTGCCGCCGGCAGGTTCCGAACTCGACTGTGGTCACCGACGAGCAGGTCGCCGGCCTGGTCCACGAGTTCGACACGAACATGTACCCGAAGTCGACTGCCGCGTTCAGCACCCCGCCGGAGCGGGACGGCAGCAACGCGCAGATCGACGGTGACTACACGGGTGCCGGCAACCGGACCGTCACGCTCGTCGACAACGTACGCGACGACAACTTCTACGACTTCCCGGCCGCCCCGAGCTACATCGCCGGGTTCCACTTCTCGCTCTTCAACGAGCTGCTCGACCGCAACATCATGACTGTCGACGCGTTCGACTGGGCGCACCGCACCGGCGCGAACCCGCCGAACGAGCCGACCGACGACCTGTGCACCAGCCGGCCGGCCCGCCCGCAGTTGTACGAGGGCACGTTCATCCACGAGTGGCAGCACCTGGCGCACTACTACACCGACCCGTTCGAGACGACCTGGCTGAACGAGGGTCTCTCCGACTTCGTGCAGACGCTCGCCGGGTACGTCGACGCCACGGCCCGGGTCGACGAGCCGGGCACGGACAGCCACATCTACTGTTTCCAGGGCTTCGGCATCGTCCAGACGGACTACAACACGAATCCACGGGACTGCGGCGGCCCGGAGAACTCGATAAACCTGTGGAACGAGGGCAGTACCTCAAGTGGGGTGCTCGCCGACTACGGCAACGTCTACTCGTTCGTGCTGTTCCTGTACGACCGCTACGGCCTGGACTTCATCTCGCGGCTGCACCGGGACGGTGAGCTTCAGGGCTTCGCCAGCCTTGAGGCGGCGTTGAAGGCCGAGGGCGTCAAGGACATGTACAAGGTGATCCACGACTACCAGACGATGAACCTGGTGGATCGGATCGTCGGGAACTCCAAGCTGGGCGTCATGCTCGGGGTGGACAAGCGTCGGGTGACCACGGCCAGCCTCGACGCCACTGTGAACCTGGCCAACCCGGCCTCGTTCGCGGCTGGCGGCGCGGCACCCAACGGCGCCGACTACGTCACCTTGCAGAAGGCGAACGGCAAGCCGTTGAGCCGGGGCGACCTGCGGTCGATCAAGTTCCAGGGCGCGAAGACGCTGCCGGCGGTCCCGCTGGCCTGGCAGGTCGTCAGCGACGACCCGGACCGCAGTGGCAACCCGGTGCTCTGGTCCGGCAACGGCAACAGCCTGGACGTCGCCGCGGTCACCGAGGTGAGCGTGCCGGCCGCCGACCCGACGCTCACCTTCCTGGCGAAGTACGGTGCCGAAGCCGGTTACGACTACGGCTACGTCAGCGTCTCCACCGACGGCGGCGAGACCTACACCGTCATCCCCGGTGAGGAGACAGTTGCCGGTCCGCTCGGCCCGGCGCTGAACGGCACCACCGACGGCTTCGAGCCGCACTCGTTCGACCTGTCCGCGTACGCCGGGCAGGACGTGCTTGTCAGCTTCCGGTACGTCAGCGACGGCGGGGTCAACGAGGGTGGTCTGCTGATCGACGACATCTCGGTCGGCGGCACGCTGGTCAGCGACGGTTCGAGCCTGGAGCCGTTCGACTCGCCGTCCGAGATCAACCCGACGCCTGTGGCGAACTGGAACGTCAGGTTCGTCGGCATCGACGAGAAGCTCAAGCTGGCCTACCAGGTGGAGGTCGACGGCAAGTCCGGCTTCACCCTCGGTCTGATCCAGACGGCGCTGCTTACCGCCTTCCCGAAGGTGGTCGCCATCGTCGCGTACGACGAGCCGACCGAGCAGGTCACGCAGTACGCGCCGTACAGCCTCACGGTGAACAACGTGGTCCAGCCCGGCGGCGCACCGCTGAGCTGACCTGAGCAGGAACTCCCGGTGCCGCGCCGTGCGGCACCGGGAGTTTTCTGTTTCGCCTGGCGAAGCTGCCGGATCCGGCGACGCGGCCCGGCGTCGGTCCCTAGCCTGGCCAGCAGAGGCATCGTCGGGGGCGAGCAGCGGGGGAAACCATGACCAACGCGATAGGTGACGCACTTGATGGCGTACAGGAGGTCGAGCTGACCGTGACCGGCCGCCGGAGCGGGCGGCAGATCACCCAGCCGGTGTGGTTCGTGCAGGAGGACGACAACGTGTTCCTGGTGCCGGTGACCGGCTCGGACAGTCAGTGGTACAAGAACGTCCAACAGACCCCGATGGTCCAGTTGGCCGTGGATGGCACCGCGTTGAGTTCCAGCGCCACCCCGATCACCGAGGCCGACCGGGTCGACCACGTCGTGGCGATGTTCCGCGACAAGTACGGCGCCGACCAGATCGCCTCGCTCTACCCGAAACACGACGTCGCCGTCCAGGTCCCCCTCGGGTAGCCGTCGCAGATCCGGGTTACCTTGCTGCGATGGAACAGCGACTCAGTCTGATCACGCTCGGCGTCGCCGACCTGGCCCGGTCCCGCGACTTCTACCGGCAGCTCGGCTGGCAGGGCCAGGAGGTCGAGCAGACCGTGTTCTTCCAGGCCGGCGGGCTGGCCGTGGTGCTGTGGGCGCGGCAGTCGCTGGCCGAGGACGCCGGTGTCGAGGACCGGGGCGCGGCCTGGTTCGCCGGGGTGGCGCTGGCCCACAACGTACGCGAGCGCGCCGAGGTGGATCAGCTGATGTCCGCCGCCGCCCGGGCCGGGGCCCAGGTCACCCAACCGGCCCGGGACACCTCCTACGGCGGGTACGCCGGCTACTTCACCGACCCGGACGGGCACCTCTGGGAGATCGCCTGGAACCCGGGTTTCCCGATCGCGGCGGACGGCACCATCACCGTCCCCAACTTCGGCACGGCCTGACCACCTCCGCTGCGGGCGCCCCGGACGGCCCCGGGACAGGCCGCCGGGCCCGCCTGGCAGCACAGTCGCCGGGAGGACAGCCCGACCAGTCGGCCCATGTCATGCTCTCCCCAACGCCTCATTGATTCGAGGGGGTCGATGTGGAGTTGCGGAGAAGCCGTGGCCCGTTGGTGCTCGGCCTGTTCTTCTTCGTGGCCGGCGTGTTCCTGCTGGGGTGCTTCGAGCTCACCGAAATTGGCTGGATCATCGGTCTTCTCGCCCTGCTGATCGGCGGCGGGATCGTCCTCGCCGAACGCCGGCCGTTCAGGTTCCAGATCGGGCCGAACGGGCTGGCCGTCCGGGTGGCCGGGCTCAACCGGGCGGTGCCGTGGGCCGAGATCGACGCGATCATCCTCGACCAGGATGTGCCGACGATCAACGTGAAGAAGCCTCCCTACTCCGGTCTACTGCTGGTGCCGGCGGCGGGTTCGACTATCGACGGCCCGTTCGACGGGCAGAGCCCGCTCGACGGGCGGCCGGCGCTGGTCCTGCTGGATCTCGCCGACGTCAAGCAGTCGTTGGACGAGGTGGCGGCGGCTCTGGCCCGCTTCGCCGGGAGCCGCTTCATCGACGTCCGCCACCAGCGTCGCGCACGCTTCGAGTCGCTGGACTTCGCCGTCGGGCCGGGAGGTTACGACCCGGCCCGGGTGGACGAGTTGATCCGACAGGGGCGGGACGGGCTGCTCATCGACGAGTTGCTGCCGCGCTGGGCGGCCAGGGCGCGCTTCGAGCAGGCCCGGGCGGAGTTGCCCACAGGTGAGCTGGGCTACGACCGCACCGCTGTGGACGCGGTGCTCGACGAGCTCGCGGTCCTGATCGCCCGCTGGCCGGACCTGGACGACCGACGCCACCAAGGCGACCCACCGGACCAGCGCGGCCAGGGCGCCCCGTCCGACTGAGCGTCAGCGATCGACGGTGGGCCGATGCCGGCGGGGTCAGCGTCGGTTGCGTCCGCGTGCCATGCTCTGCACGGCCGCATAGATGATCGAGGTGTCGCTGTGGAGTTGCGCAGGAATCGGCGTTCGCTGGCACTCGGGGTGCTGCTGCTCGCATTCGGGGTGTCGCTGCTGCTGGGCAAGGACTCCCCCGGGACCGGTGTCTGGATCTTCGCCGGAGCCGCACTGCTGACGGGTGGTTGGATCACCGCCCGGTCGCTGCGGCCGTTCCGGTTCCGGATCGGCGCCGACGGGCTGGACCTGCGGGTCGCCGGGCTCAACCGGCTGGTGCCGTGGGCCGAGATCGCTGCGATAGTGCTGGACCAACCGGCGCGGGCAGCGGGCGCGGCATCGCCCACCCCGTCGTTGCTGCTGGTCCCGGGCGTCGGGTCGACTATCGACAGGCCGCTGACCGGCCGAAGCCCGGTGGACGGCCAGCCCGCTCTGGTCCTGCTCGACCTCGCCGACGTGCGGGAGTCGGCCGACGAGGTGGCCGCCGAGTTGACCCGGGTCAGCGGTGGTCGCTTCACCGACGCCCGGCAAGGCCGAACCAACGCGCGGCACGGTGAGCGGGGTGTCTCCGAGCCGGTCTTCGACACGGCGCTGCGCGGTTATGAGAAGCAGATGGTGGACGGGCTGGTCCTGCGGGGCCTGGACGTGCTCGCCTCGGGGACGGCTGTGCAGCGGCAGGCGGTCAGGGCGGAGTTGGATCCCACCACGCTCACCGTCGCGCTGCGCGGCTACGACATGGGGCAGGTCGACGCCTTCCTGGAGCGGCTCGCCGCCGCCCTCGCCAACGAGTCGGATCAGCCCGAACAACCGCAGTCGCCGCAACCGCAGCCCGAGTAGGCGGCGTAGCCGGGGTAGCCGGAGCTATCGGGCGCGGGTCGGGCGGGCGAGGGTCAGCAGCATCAGCAGGGAGGCGGCGGCTGCGGCGCTGAGCACCACCGCCATCGGGAGCGCGCTGCCCTCGCCGCCCAGCCCGACAAGGGGTGCGGCGCTGGCGGCGATGACGGCCTGGATGCCGCCGAGCAGCGCCGCTGCGGTGCCGGCGCGGGAGGCGTGCCGGTCCAGGGCGAGGGCGGTGCCGTTGGGCATCACCAGGCCGAGCGAGCCGAGGAAGACGAAGAGCGCGGCGATGACCACTGGCAGGTTGTTCAGCAGTGCCCCGGCGAGCACGCCGAGGGCGGCGATCAGGCCGAGACCGAGGCCGGTGACCAGCAGCGGTCGGGGATCGTGGCGGTCGAGCAGGCGGGCGTTGAGCTGACCTACGGCGACGAAGGAGAGCGCGTTGAGTCCGAAGATGATGCTGAACGTGCCGGCGGAGAGGCCGAAGACGTCCTGGAGGACGAACGAGGACCCGGAGAGGTAGGCGAAGAGGCCGGCGAAGGCGAGGCCCTGGGTCAGCGCGTACCCGAGATAGACGCGGTCGGCGAGCAGCGCGCGGCCGGCGGCGGCGGTCGCGGCCAGGCCACCGGTGTTGCGGCGCTCGGCGGGCAGGGTCTCCGGCAGCCGCAGCGCGACGGCGGTGGCGAGCAGGGCACCGACCAGGGCGAGGGCCACGAAGATGGTGCGCCAGTCACCGACGTTGAGGACCAGGCTGCCGAGGGCGGGGGCGACCATCGGCGCGATGCCGAAGATGAGGACGAGTCGGGAGAAGTATTTCGCGGCGGCCCGGCCGGAGTACAGGTCACGCACGACGGCGCGGGCGACGACGGTGCCCATGCCACCGGCGAAACCCTGCGCGAAGCGGGCCACCGCGAGCGTCTCCGCCGACGGCGCGAGAGCACAGACAAGCGACAACAGGGTGTACGCGGCGACGCCGACGAGGACCGGGAGACGTCGCCCCCAGCGGTCGCTGAGCGGGCCGGTGACGAGTTGGCCCAGGGCCATGCCGATCAGGCAGGTGGTCAGGGAGAGCTGGATCTGGGCCTGACTGGCGGCCAGGTCGCGGGTCATTCCGGGAAACGCCGGCAGGTAGGTGTCAAGCGACAGCGGACCGATCGCGGTGAGCGAGCCGAGCAGCACCAGCAGCGCGAGGGCGGCGCGGCCGGTGGGTGGGGTGATGCGCTCCGGCGGGCGTACGGGCACGTCGGTCTGCGGCATCCGTGTCCCCTCGGCGGTCGGCGCCACCACGGCGTGGCCGGCTGCCGGGGGCGTCCGGCTACGATAGCTCTGCCTACAGAGGTGTTGCAGCGTGAAAGGGCGGCACTGTGACCGACGAGACGCTCGACCAGCTCGGTGCCGCCCTCAGTGACCTGCATCGGGTGCTCCGCCGGCGGGCCATCCAGCGGACCGGGCGTGCCGCCCTGCCGGACGCGCAGGTCGAGGTGCTGCGGCTTGTGCAGCGCCAGCCCGGGATCAGCGTTCGGGAGGCCGCCGAGCGACTGGGTACCGCCGCGAACACGGTGAGCACCCTGGTCGGCGAGCTGACCAGCGCCGGTCTGCTGCGTCGGGACCGGGATCCGGCCGACAGGCGTACCGTCCGGTTGGCGTTGACCGAGGTGGCGTGCGAGCGCATCGCCGCCTACGGTCAGCACCGCCGCGAGTTGCTCGCCGCCGCCCTGGCCGGCCTCGACGCGACCGACCGGGAGCGGCTGCGCGCCGCCGCGCCCGCCCTGTCCCGCCTGGCCGACCACGCCGCGGAGCTGCCCTGACCGCCGTCCCCCGGACGCCCGCCGGCCGCAAGCCCGGTCTCAGCGCCTCGCTCTGATCACCTCGTACAGGGCGGTCCAGTCCTGGTCACCGTGTCCGGCGGCGACCGCCCGCTGGTAGTGCGAGTTGACCGCCTTCGGCAACTCGGTGTCGACGCCGGCTGTCTCGCTGGTCCGCAGGATGTGTTCGGCCGTGGCACCCATCATCCGCGCCGTGCTCAGGTCGCCCGGGTGCTCGCCGGCCTCCAGTGCGCGTGCCAGCTCCAGCCCGTCGCCGATCATCGCCGGGATGTCGGTGAGCGTGGTAAGCGCGCCGGGCAGGAACTCGGCCGCCGGTACGCCCGCCGCGGTGACGAGTGCGGTGGCGTGCAGCAGGCTCGACAGGCAGGTGAGGAAAACGTCGAGGTGCGCCTGGTAGAACAGTTGCGCCAGCCCCGGATCGACACCCAGGTATCTCGGTTCGCCGATGATCCGCAGCACCGGTTCGCTGCTGTCGAAGGTGTCGCGGGGCCCGCTGTAGAAGACGTACGCATCGCCCGTGCCGATCATGGGGGCGGGCACCATCACCCCGCCGGTGACGAACCGCGCGCCGTGACCAGCGGCCCAGGCAGCCGCCTCGCGGGAGATGTCGGGGGTGTCGGAGCTGAGGTTGACCAGGGTGCGGTCGGCCAGGGCCCCGGGCTCGTCGGCCAGCGGGCCGAGGATGTCGTACATCGCCGGGTAGTCGGTGAGGCTGAGGATCGTCAGTTCGCTTGCGGCCACGGCGGCTGCGGGCGTCGGTGCGAGGGTGGCTCCCCCGGCGACCAAGCCGTCGGCGCGGCTCGGGGTGCGGTTCCACAGCGTGACCGGATGTCCGGCGCGCATCAGGGCGGCGGCCATCGCCTGTCCCATCGGGCCGAGACCGATGACGGTGACCGGTCGGAGATCGCTGTTCCCGCTCATCGGGCACTCCTCAGTTCCTCGAACATGCGGGCGGTGCCGTGCTCCCCGAATCCGGCGGCGAGCTGCCGACGGACCAGGTCGTGCACCGGCTTGAGCACCTCGTCGGTGACGCCCTGCCCGGTGCTGGCCTGCATCACCGTGCTGAGGGCCGTCTCGGTGAACCGCAGGCTCTGCTGGTCCGGCCCGAGGTAGTCCTGCTCGTCGATGGTCGCGGCGTAGTCGGCCAGTTGCTCGGTCATCGCGGCGAGGAACGGCGCCTGCCGCCGGACGAACTCGCCGGCCGGCACCCCCTCGGAGCCGACCATGGCCGCGCCGTGCAGGAAGCCGGCGAACATCGCGTACATGCCGGCGAGCATCGCCGTGTCGTAGAGCGCCGCCATGCCCGCGTCCGGCCCGAGGTAGCTGCTCTCGCCCCACAGGTCGAGCAGTTGTCGGTGCTGTGCGAAGCCCTCAGCCGATCCGCTGTAGAAGATCGCCGACCCGGGGCCGCCGATCGTCTCCGGGACGGCCATGATCGCACCGTCGAGGAGATCGATGCCCCGATCGCCGGCCCAGCGGGCGAGGTCGCGGGACTGGTCCGGCGTCGTGGTGGTCAGGTTGATCACGGTACGACCGGACAGGCCGGTCGCCACGGGTTCGAGCACCTCGCGTACGGAGGTGACGTCGAAGAGGCAGACGACTACCGTGCCCGTACCGACGATCGCCTGCTCGACGCTGTCGGCGAGGACGGCGCCCCGCTCGCCGAGGCTCTGCGCCCGGTGAGCTGTGCGGTTCCAACAGACGATCCGGTGGCCGGCGTCCAACGCTGTTGTCGCGAGCGCGCTGCCCATCGCGCCCAGTCCCAGGAAGGTGGTGCTGACTGTCATTCGGTGGTCCCCTGCTCTGTCCGGTGATCCGACGGGCGCGCCGATCACCATGCTTGGCGACCACAATCAAGCGGGCAAGTACCCACTATTTTGTTCAATACTTACCAGAAGGTAAGTATTGAAGATCGGCTACCGAGGAGGCGGATCCATGGCATCGGGAGACAGGTGCGGCCCATACATCTGCGGGATCGACGCCGCGATGGACGTGGTGTCGGGCAAGTGGAAGTCGCTGATCCTGTGGGAGCTGGACAATCACGGCACCCGCCGGTTCGGCGAGCTGAAACGTGGCCTGCCCGGGGTCAGCGAGAAGATGCTCATCCAGCATCTTCGGGAAATGGAGCAGGACGGTCTGGTCCACCGCGAGGTCTACCGCGAGGTCCCGCCCAAAGTGGAGTACTCCCTGACCGAACACGGCCTGTCGCTCAACGAGGCGCTCGGCCCGCTGGGCGAGTGGGGCCAGCGCCGGGCCGAGCGGCTGGCCGCCGAGGCGGCGGCCGCGTCCTGATCGTGTCCCGTCGCCTGCCCGGCGGGGCGCGGCCGTCCGTGACCGCGCCCCACCGCGTCGGGTGACTCGACGGCGAACCTCGGCTCCTGTCGTACCCGGGCCCTAGCCTCTGTTTCGTCCGAGCCCTTCCCGTGCGCCGGAGGCATCAGATGCTCGACCATCTCGGCATTCAGGTCCGTGACCTCGACGCCAGCATCACGTTCTACGACGCCGTCCTGGCCACGCTCGGCGCCCGCCGGATGTTGCAGTATCCCGAGGCCGTCGGTTACGGCAGCGGCAAGCCGGACTTCTGGCTCAGCCCGGCCCCCGCCAAGGCGACGGGGCGGGAGAGCCACATCGCCTTCACCGCACCCGACCGCGCCTCGGTGCGGGCGTTCCACGACGCGGCGGTGGCCGCCGGGGCGCAGGTGCTGCACGAGCCTCGTGTCTGGCCGGAATACCACGCCGACTACTTCGGCGTGTTCGTCCGCGACCCGGACGGCAACAACGTCGAAGCGGTCTGCCACGCGCCCGGATAGGCGGCCGGTCAGTCCCAGACGGTGCGGCGTACGCCACCGTGCAGGCCGCAGGCTTTGGGGCTGCCGCCGGCCAGGCTGATCTTGCCGTTCTCGCACTGCACCAGGTAGCCGCGTCCCTCCCAGAACCCGGGCACGCAGTCGAAGTGGTCGCACACCTCGCGGGCGGGCTCGCGGACCCGGTCCCCGCCGCAGAAGTCGTACCCCATCGGGTTGTCGGGGGCGCCGCAGCGCCGTTCGGGCTTCGGGCTGGCCTGGCGCGCCTTGGCTGAGCCGGTGGCGCGCGGTGTCGTCGAGGCGCTGGCCGCGGCGGACGCCGGGGTGGCGGCCACAGCGGTTTCGGTGCTTGTCGGGTCGGACGGGCCGGAGTTGGCCAGGGCCACCGGCACCATCACCGCGAGCGCGGCGGCGACCACGGCGGTCCGTCGCCCGCCGGGGATGAGCGCCGACAGCCGGGCCTGCCCGGGGGTGGCGATGCCGGGCCGGGACGGGCGCAGCCGGGCGTGCTCGCTGATCAACTCGTCGAGCTGGTCGATGACCGCCTGGCGTTGCTCGATGGCGTCGGCGAAGGCCAGGGTGAGCACGAACCGGAACTCGGCCGCCACGTCGGGGCGCAGCAGCAACCCGGAGGCGCGCCGCCGGTCCAGCACCTGGATCAGCGTCACCGACGCGTGCGGGTCGTGCGCCAGACCTGTCATCCTGCCGTACGCCCAGTCGCGCCGGCCCCGCCCGCCGAGCAGCACCAGCCGCCGGTTGGTGATCACCGCCATGCCGGCGTCGGCGACCCGCACCCCGTCGGGAAGGCGTCGCCGCAGCCGGCCGGTGGGCGCACCGACGGTCAGGTCGGGAGCGGGCAGCACGGCGTCGTGCCGCAGCTCCACAAGTTGCGCCGCCGGTACCACCCGGAGCACGACCTCGTCGGATGTCAGTTCCAGCGGGAGGCCGTCGCCGGCCGTGGCCGAGCCCTGACACTGCTCGGCGAGCGTGCGCAGGCGGCGCAGTTCGCCGTCGCGTCTCCGCCAGGTCCCCTCGGCGCTGCGGAACAGCCGCAGCCGGCGCTCGTTCTGCCGGCGCGCCCACCGGTACCGCCATGTCGAACCCGTCGAATCAGTCCTTGCCACGCCGACTCCTTCGCCGCGCATGCCACCAACCGCAGGCCACCAAATGGGGTGTCACAGTGTTAACGGCTGCGGGCACCGGCATGGACACGGGCAGAAGCGGTCGAATTACCCGATCGGTGGAGCAATACGGACGAGACGGCGGTTTCGCTCTACCCCGTTCGCCTTCCGTTCCGGCGGCTGTGACGTAACCGGCCACCGGTACGCCGATCAGTAGTGGGAAGTAGACGAGGGCTGCAACGCATGCCCACCACCAAGCGGGGCCGGGCGGGTTCTCCCCGACCCGTCCGGCCCCGCGCCCGCCCAACCGACGATCAGGGTGACTCGACTGCGCTGATCAGGAACTTGTTGACCTCGGCCTCCACGATCGCCACCTGCTGCTCCGGTTCCGGGCCGGAGCCGCGGAAGTCGAGCAGTTGATCCTCGGACTCCCACCGCTCGTAGACGTTGATCCGCCCCGGTTCGGTCAGGTCCGGGCTGATGGCGAAGTCGAGGCAACCGGGCGCCTTGCGCGCCTGGCGGACGATCTCGGCGCAGGTGGCCAGGTAGTCGTCCCGCTCGGCGGGATCGACGTGCAGCGTGCCGGCGACGATCAGCAATGCAACCTCCGAAGATCGGGAGAGCGGACGCCAGTCATACTCTCCCGATCCTGCACGGTCCACACGCCCGATCAGGCACGGGTGATCGCGTTGGCGTGGATCGCCTCAGCCAGATACTCCGTCAGACCGGGAGCCATCGCCTCGTAGTGCGCGGTGAACCGTTCGTCCGCCAGGTACAGGTCGGCCAGCCCGGTGTGGATCTCGTACGTGCACTCGTAGAACCACCTGCTGATCTGCTGCCGGTGTTCCTCAGCCAACTCCATGGCCGTCGGCCCGTCGGCCGGCGCGCCCGAGGTCAGCAGCGCGACGATCCGCCGCCCCCAGTCCTCGGCCTCCGCCTTGAACCGTTGCCAGTCCTCCTTGCGGTAGCTCGACGTTCGCCGGGTCGACTCCTGGTACGCCTCGGTGCCACCCCACCGCTGTTCCGCCTCCTGGGCGTACGCGTCCGGGTCGAAGCCACCGAAGACCTCGAACCGCTCCTGCGGGGTCAGCTGGATGTTCATCTTGCTCGCCTCCATCGCGAATTCGATCGCCGAGACCATCTCCTGAAGGCGCTTGATCCGCACCGTCAGCAGTTCGTGCTGGCGGCGCAGGTGCGTCCCCGGGCCACTCGCCGGGTCGTCGAGGATCACGGCGATCTCGTCCAACGGGAACCCCAGCTCGCGGTAGTACCGGATCAGCTGCAACCGCTCCAGGTCCGCCTCGGAGTAGCGGCGGTATCCCGAGCCGCTACGCCCGCTCGGCGTCAGCAGACCGATCTCGTCGTAGTGGTGCAGCGTCCGGACCGTCACGCCGGCGAGCTTCGCCACCTGACCAACCGTGTGAGCCATGGTTCCCCCTTTCCGGAACCACGGTCCCGCCTGCCGTTACGTGAGGGTCAACCCCGATTCTGCGACGCCTGACACACCCGGCGGGTCGGCCTTCGCCAAGACGGCCCGCAGCTCGGCCAGCGCGGTCGGGCGACCGTAGCGGTAGCCCTGCCCCTGCACGCAGCCGATCGCGGCCACCGCGTCGTGCTGCCGCTCGGTCTCCACCCCCTCGGCCACCACGCCCAGGTCGAACGCGCCGGCCAGCCGGGTCACCATCTCCACTGTCGCGTACGCCCTGGCGTCCTCGGGGATCCGGGCCACGAACGACCTGTCGATCTTCAACTCGGTCGCCGGGATCCGGTGCAGGTAACTCAACGACGAGTACCCGGTGCCGAAGTCGTCGATGGCGATCCGGATGCCCAGTTCCCGCAGCTGACCCAGCCGGTCCAGCACCGCGTCGCTGCCCTCGATGAGCGCCGACTCGGTCAGCTCCAGGGTCAGTGCCCGGGGCGCCAACCCGGCACCCGCGGTGGCCTCGGTGACTGTCGCGATCAGGTCGGGCCGGCGCAGGTGCGACGCGGCGATGTTCACCGCCACCGTCGCCGAGGGAACCCGGTCCTGCCAGGTGGCCGCCGCCCGGCACGCCTCGTGGATGACCCACCTGTCGATCGGCAGGATCAGCCCGGTCTCCTCGGCCAGCGGCAGGAACCGGGCCGGGCTGAGCACACCCAGCCGGGGATGCCGCCACCGCACCAACGCCTCCGCGCTGCGTACCGCCCCGGTGGCCAGGTCCACGATCGGTTGGAACTCCAGGTGCAGTTGCTCCTCGTCGACGGCCCGCCGCAGGTCGGCGATCAGCTCGGCCCGGCTCACCGCCGACTCCCGCAACCCCTGCGTGCACCGCCGGTACGCGGACTTGCCGGCCGCCTTCGCCGCGTACATGGCGATGTCCGCGTCGCGCAGCAGGTCGGTGTGGGAGATGTGCTGCGGCCCGTACTCGGCGATGCCGATGCTCGCCGACGGGTGCACCCCCACCAGTTCCTCGCCCGGCGACGGCTGCAGCGCCGCCAGCAGCCGCTCGGCCAGCCGCTCCGGCGCCAACGGCCGCCCGTCGGTGACCAGCACGGCGAACTCGTCACCACCGATCCGGGCGATCATGCCGTCGTCGCCGACCGCCCGCCGCATCCGTCGCGACAGACCAGACAGCAGCGTGTCGCCCGTGGTGTGCCCGAACCGATCGTTCACCTGCTTGAATCCGTCCAGGTCCAGCAGCAGCACGGCGACCCGGTTGGTACCGCGCAGGGCGCCCCGCAGTCGGCGGGTGAACGCCAGCCGGTTCGGCAGCCCGGTGAGCTGGTCGACGTAGGCCAGCTTGCGTAGCTGCACCACCAGGCGCAGGTTCTCGTTCGCCGCCAGCCCCTGCCGCAGCGCCAGCGTCGCCAACAGCGCCATCATCGCCAGGAAGATCGGCATCGGCGTGTGACCGCTGGCGTCGCGGGCCAGCATCGTCGCCACGATCGCCCCGCCCACCGGCAGATAGGGCAGCACCACCCGCCACCATTGCGGCAACGGCGCCTCCCCGACCTCTCCGACCTCCTCGGCAGCTCCGTGATCCCGTGGCGGGGACATCCGGGTGGCCACCACGATCAGCAGGTAGCTCAGCGGCCAGAGCACGTCGACCGGAGTGCCGGGCTGATAGGTGCCGGCGGCGACCAGCGACACGTAGACCGTGTCGGCCACCGCCCGTACCGTGAGGCTCACCCCCAGCAGCGCCATCGGCCGCCACACCGGCCGGCCGGGGCCGACCACCGCGACCAGGATGGTCAGCTGCATCAGGTCGAACATCGGGTAGAGCAGGCCGGCGGTACGCAACGGCTCGTCCAGGTCGGCCAGGCTGACGTTGCGGAAGATCAGCAGCCAGCCGATCGGGATCAGCGCCAGCCCGACGATCACCCCGTCGAGCAGGGTCCGGGCCCGACCCACAGTGGTACGCGGTGCGGTGGTCCAACAGAACAGCGCAGCCGTCCCGGTCAGCAGGCTGGCCGCGAAGATCAGCCCGATCGGCAGGGTGTGCGGCAGGCGCTCCCCGAGCAGCCGCTGCGACGTCCACAGTGCCCGCCCGGCCAGCGACAACGCCATGGTGACGGCCAACAGCAGCCAGAACCGGCGCAACGTCACCGGGTGCCGGCGGGCCGCCGCGACACAGGCCACCGCGGCCCAGCCCGCCGCCGTGAGCGCACCCAGATCGCTTACCAGCGCGCCGGCGGGTAGCCCCAGCACCAGCCAGAACGCCTCGACCGCGACGACGACACCGGCACCGACCAACCCCACACGGCCGACCCGGTCCTGTCCGGGCGAGCGCGCGGCAGCCTGCTCGACGTCCTTCCGCGACACAGTGATCGCTCCGGCTCTCTCTCGTGCGTACACCCTGGACGGCGGGGGACCGGCCCTGGCAAACCCCGAAAGCCTAGCCACGCCCGCAGCCGCCCCGCCAGATCCAACGGGTACGCAAGTCCACAACCTGACGACTCCCGGGCGACCGCGACGCGGGCACGACCCGCCGCAACACCGCCATGACCCTGCGTCACCACGGCGACGCATCACTAACCGTGACCGTCCGGTCCACCACCGACAATGCTGTCTTCCACCTTTGCTCTGCTTACCTATACGCAACCCCACGTTGAGCTGGCCTTACCGGGAAGGCACAGCGTTCACCCCGGTCACTCAGCGCAACCTGTGCGTATAGGTAAGCAGAGCAAAGCGTCTGAAGGGGACAGTGTCCCTGCCGGGGGATGGTTACCGTCGGCGACCGGCGACCGGCAACCGGCAACCGGCGACCGGCGGTCTGCGGTCGCGGGTCAGCGGTCTGCGGTCGGCGAACCGGCTCCGCGATGGGTGGGTTTGTCAGGGTGGGTGGTCCGTCGGAGGGCGGCGCATGCGCTCACGCCCATTGTTCGTCGGGTGCTGCGGCTCCGGTCGCGGGTGGACCGCCGTGGGTCCACGGGGTCTCATCCGCCGTGGGGAACGCCGCGCCCGGAACGTAGGCGTCGCTGAGCGTGGTGTAGCAGAGCCGCTCCCCCACCTCCGGCACGCTGCCCGGGCTGGCCGTCAGGCCGCGCCCCATCCCGCCGGACAGTTCCAGCACCACCTCGGTCTTGCCATCAGCCGCCGGGGTGACGAACACCGTCCGGGCCTTCTGCCCGGGGCGGGACGGGCTGGACAGGGTCGCGCCCACCGGTACCAGCACCGGGTCGGTGGTCATCAGCTGGATGCGCGGGCGCAGTACCGGCCGTCGGCCGCTGTCGTCGACCCGGGTCGGGTCGGCCAGCAGCACCTCGCCGACGAGCGCCTCCCCGGTCAGCCGGTACTCCGCCATCACCAGCGGGTCGTCGTAGGCGCGCTGCACCGCGTAGGTGGCCGCGGCCCGTTCCAGGCGGTGCAGCCGGGCCGCGGCGGTCACCGCACCGTCACGGCGTGGCTGTGGCGCGCCGTCCGCGTCGAGGTGGTCGGCGTGGGCGGTGAAGGCGTCCCGGTCGCCGTCCCACCGCGCGGCCACCCGCGCGCCGGGTGGCAGGGCGCGCAGCAACCCCAGGCCGCGCCACATCAGCTCCCAGGTGGGCGTCAGCTGGTCCCGCAGCAGCCGCTCGATCTCGGCGTACGCCTCGACGCGCGTCGCCTCGTCGGCGTCGGCGTACGCCTCGATGGCCGGTGCCAGCAGCCGATTGTCGAACTCGGGATCGGTGGCCGGGCCGGCCGGCGGGCAGATCGACGGGTCCTCGGCCCGGGCAGCAGCCTCGGCACCGGAGAGCCCGCCGGGCGGGGCGATCCACCCCAGCAGCGCCGGCAGGTGCAGATCCTCCACCGCGCTCTGCCCGGTCGCCCAGTGCAGCGTCAACGCCTGCGTCATCGCCACCAGCGCCGACGAACCGGGGTGCTCAGCCCGTTCGGCGAAATAGGTGAGCCAGCGGCCCAACAGCGGCACCTGCGGCGGTACCGGATACTCGCCGTCGACCCGACGGAACCTGGTGGAACGGCCGAGCAGCCGCAGGAACGTCACGCCCGCCGGATTCGGCACCAGCAGCTGCGGTGCGTCGAGGTACCGGTACCTGACGTCCCGGCCCCGGTCCACGGCGATCGCCTCGTTCGCCGTCCGGTGTCCGTCCACGTAGGGGAGCACGATCGCGGCCAGTTCGGCGGCGAACGCGAACCGTTGGTCCCGGTTGCGCGGCTGCGGCACGATCAGCAGCCGCGCGTCGCCAGGGGCCGAGCCGACCATCGCGGCGAGTGGCGCGTTGGCCTCTCCCGCCATCGCCAGCGGCACCAGCACCAGCGGCCTCCTCGACAGGTGCAGATGCCGGACGGTGGCCACCGGTTGGGCCACCCCCGAGGCGACCGCCTGTGCCGCCGCCAACGCCCGCACCGTACTCATGCCGGCACTCCGCTGCGCTGCGTGCCGGCATGAGGCATCACAACACTGAGCCTGATGATTCCCTCGCTCCGCTCGCTCATGCGGTGGCGAGGGCGTCGGCGCGCAGGCGGGCCGCGGTTCGCAGCAGCGCGGCGGCCTCCGCCCGCTCGGGGTCGGTGGCGGGTTCCCCACCGGCGAGTGCCAGCACCTCGCCGACGTCGGCGATCCCGCCCAGCGCCTCGCGGACCGGGCGGCCGAGCGTCCCGGTCTGCCCCCGTGCCTCGTGTCGGCAGAAGTACGCCAGCTCGCAGCTGGCCAGACAGTCGGGGGCGTACCGGGCCGGCACCCGCGCCAGCGAATCGGCAAGGGCCGCCGGATCGGCGGCGGGATCGGCTGTGAAATCGGCCGGCACGTCGGCCAGCAGCGTGTCGAGCCGGTCCATCCGGTCCAGTTGCCGGCGTACCACTAGCAGTTGCCGGCGGACGTCGAGCAGGTGCGCGACCGGCTCGTTGCTGAAGTCCCGAGGGCAGACCAGCAGCACCTCGTGCGACACGAGCTGCGGGTCGTGGCCCCGGGCGGTGAGCAGTTCCCGCAGGGCCAGCACGTAGACGGCGGACTGCACCGCCGCGGCGGCCAGCTTCGCCGGGTCGGCCTGGCCGTCGATCACCGGGAAGGACTTGATCTCGACCACGTGGAACCGGCCACCCAACCGGGCGGCCACCAGGTCCGGTTCCAGGTGCACCCGCTGCCCGGCGACCGACAGGCCGAGCATCGGATGGTCGAACAGCGCCGCCGACTCGGCGGGGTGGGATCCGGTGGGCGACAGCGCCTCGGTGAGCAGGGTCGCCGATCGTCGGGCCCGGGTGGCCGGGTCGTCGCCGTCGCCGAGGTCCGTCCAGCTGGCCGCCGCCGGCACCGGTACGCCCAGCCGCTCCGCGACCAGTCGTAGCAGCTCGGCCCCACCGTCGGCCTTCACCTGCGCCTCGAAGACGTTGCCCCGGGTGATGGCGAACCGGGACTGCCCGAACCGGGCGGGAAAGCCGACCCGCTCAGCCAGTGCCGGCTTGTCCACCCCGGCACCGTCGAGGACCGCTCGCCGGGTGCAGCCCGGGTTGCCTGTCAACGCGGCGATCGTACGGGCGTTGTGTCGTTTCGGCGGTGCGTCGCCCCGGATCGCGGCCAGGCGCTGCTCGGTGTCCGTCACGACAGGCCACGATAGTCGCGGTGACGAGTTCCGGCCCGTCGCGAATCCCGGCGCATCACGGGCAAGCCAGTCAGCCGGTCGGCGCGGACGGCCACCAGGCTGCCCCGGTGACCGCCCGTGCCGGTGCGGCTCAGCCGGCCGTGGTGGCGGACTCCTCGGGCAGCCAGATCGGCTGCCAGTCCGGCACCTCGTGGAAGCGGCGCAGCTCGGCCCACCCGGACACGATGCCGGACCAGGCCGCGTACGGCGGGTTCTGCTCGTCGAAGCCGCTCTGCACGAAGGTGAGCTTCGTGCGGCCCTCGGACTCGGCCAGTTCCCAGCTGCTGACGCCGGCCGGTCCCCAGTCGATGGACATCTTCCGGCCCGGCTCCAGGTCGACCACCTTCGCGGCGAAGCCACTGTCGAAGCCGCCCATGGCGTACCGGCCGCCAACCCAGGGTTCGATCCCGATCGGGTAGCCGAACCAGGCGCTTGCCTGCTCGGAGTCGGTCAAGGATTCCCACACCTTGTCGGCCGGCGCGCCGATGACCATCTCGCCCCGGAAGTCGCTGCTGGTGAAGTCCGTCCTGGGCAGCAGCGGCTGGCCGGCCAGGTGGGCCTCCAGGTTGGCGATCGTGAGCGCCCAGTAGGTCTGCAGGACGCCCCGGATGCTGGTGCCGTTGACCACGTCGTTGAAGTCGAAGTGGGTCTGCGACAGCCGCAGCACCGTGGCGTCCGGCCCGTCCGCGCTCAACGTGATCTCGGTGGTGGTCTCCACGCCGTCGAGCAGCCAGGCGAAGCGCAGCCGGTCGTCGTCGGCGTGCAGCAGCCGCTGATGTGGAGCGTCACCCTCGGGCGTGTAGCGCCCCCAGAACTCGTACCGCTCGGGCAGCTCGACCTCGGCGTGCTCGGCCAGCCAGACGCGCAGCTCGGCGGGGTCGGTCAGGGCCTGGCGCACCCGCGCGACAGGCGCGGCGAGGCGGGCGGCGAGGGTCATCGGTTCAGTCACTGTCATTCCCCTTCGGGTAGCAGGCCACGGCGAGCTTGAAGGCGTCTCCCTCGGCGCCGCCGTAGCGCGTGAACAACTCCTGCAGCGCGGACTGCAGGTCGTGCAGGAACTCCTGCCGGCGCTCGGCCGGCACGCGGATCTCGCCGGAGACGCCTATCGAGGGCAGCTCCGGTGCGGTGCGGTCCAGGGCTGCGACGTCGGCCTGGACCTCCTCCATCAGGTCCAGCAGGTAGCCCAGGCTCAGCTCGTCGCGGGCGCGGCGCAGCCCGATCCGGCCGACCAGGCGGGGTGAGAGCCAGTACGACCGGGCCGCGGCCTGGTAGATGCCCTCGGTGATGCCGCGGACCTTGCGCTGGTCGACCTGCTCGACCAGCCCGGCCGCGACGAGTTGCTTGACGTGGTAGTAGACGCGCTGCGGCGTCTGCTCCAGCCGGGCGGCCACCTCGGTGCAGGTGCGTGGCTCGGCCAGCTGCCGCAGGATCTCGACGCGCTGTGGTTTCAGCAGCGCCTCGGCCTGCTCGATCTGCTCCAGGTACAGGACATCTCTCATGGCAAAATCAGTTTGTACGTAAAAAACTTCCTTGTCAATGGGTTCGCGAAAGGCCGCGCCGGCAGATCCGGCGCGGCCTCGCGCAGTCCCGCAGTGCCCCGGTCAGGGCAGCCAGTCCGGGCGCAGCGGGTAGCCGTTCACCGCGTCCGGACCGTTGCGCGTCGCCACCACCTGGTGCAGCTGGATGCCGTTGCGCTCGAAGGCCAGCCGCGAACCGGCCATGTAGAGCCCCCACACCCGGGCCGTACCCGCACCCACCTCGGCGACGCAGAAATCCCAGTGCCGCACCAGGTTGCGGCACCAGGCCGCGAGGGTCAGCGCGTAGTGCTGGCGCAGGTTCTCCTCGTGGTGCACCTCCAGCCCGACATCGTGGATCTCACTTATCACCCGGCCCGGGCCGGCCAGTTCGCCGTCCGGAAAGACGTACCTGTCGATGAACGCTCCGGACCGGTGCGGTGCCCGGCTGTCCGCCCGGGTGATGCAGTGGTTGACCAGCCGCGCCCCGGGACGCAGCCGGTCCCGCAGAAAGCCGAAGTAGGCAGGATAGTTGCGCACCCCGATGTGCTCGGTCAGGCCGATCGAGGAGACCGCGTCGAACTGTTCGTGCGGTGCGTCGCGGTAGTCGAGGTGCCGCACCTGCGCCAGGTCGGACAGCCCCTCCCGCTCGATCGCCGCCTGCGCCCACTGCGCCTGCGCCCGCGACAGCGTCACGCCGAGCGCCTTGACGCCGTACTCGCGGGCCGCGTGCCGGACCATGCCGCCCCACCCGCAGCCCACATCCAGCAGCCGCATCCCCGGCCGCAGCGCGAGCTTGCCGGCGACCAGGTCGTACTTGTTCGCCTGGGCCTGCTCCAACGTGTCGTCCGGGCCGCGGTACACCGCGCAGGTGTACGTCATCGACGGGCCGAGCACCTTCTCGTAGAAGGCGTTCGACACGTCGTAGTGGTGTGAGATGGCGCTGCTGTCGCGGGTCCGCGAGTGCCGCAGGCCGCCCATGATCCGCCTCCAGCGCGGCTGCGCCTCCTGTGGCGGTGCCGGCGGCGGCAACAGCCGCTCCCAGCCCAGCCCCCGGACCAGAGCCAACCCGTCGGCCAGCGCCGGAGGCCGCATCCGCAGCCCACTGAGCACCCGCAACGCCTCGTACGGGTCGCCCGGGTGCACCCCCTCCAGGGTCAGGTCACCGCTGACGTAGGCACGTGCCAAGCCCAGGTCGCCAGGTGCGGTGAGCAGATACGACAGCCCTCGCTCGGAGTGGATCGACAGGGTGATGCCGGCGTCGGCCGGCCCGACGGTGCTGCCGTCGTACCCGGTGACACGTACCGGCAGCGGGCCCGAGGTCACCGCGCGGACGATGTCCGCCACGGTCAACCCGTGCCGCCGGCCCCCCGGGGGCGGCGTGGCGGGAGCGCCTGCCGCTCCCTGGCTACGGTCGGTGAGGCTCATGCCGACACTCCGCTCCGCTCGTTCATGCTCGTGCTACCGCCTTCTCGTACAGTCCGGTGAGCCGATGGTCCGGGTCGTACCGGTCCCGCACGGCGCGCCATGCCCCGCCGCCGTAGAGCCGGTCGAACGAATCCCGGTCGTAGTACGCGTCGGAGTAGAGCGACTTGTGCCCGCCCTTCTCCGACACCGCGCGCTCGATCTCCCGGTTGACGTCGCCGTCGGCGGCGCCCTCGGCGATCGGCACGCTCCCCCAGAACCCGATGTTGACGTAGTCCAGCCCCTGCCGTAGCGGATACAGCGGCCAGGACCGGGCCGATCCCGCGCCGGCCGGCTCGCGCAGCCGCAGCGGACACAGCCACACGGGCGTCATCCCGACAGCGGCGGCGAACCAGTGCAGAAACTCGGCGGTGCGGTCCAGCGGAATCTCCACGTCCTGCACGACCCGCTCCCGGGCCGGCTGGCCACGCCACCTGTCGATCCGGGCCGCCACCCGGTGGCGGTGCTCAAGGCGCACGATGCGGTGGTACACGTCGCTGCGCCGCCACCGTGCCGGCCACAACCGCCGTACCACCGGGTGCTGCGCGCCGAACGCCGCCGAGCACCAGAACCAGTCGGTGTCCCAACGCCACAGGTAGTCGTGGCTGGTCAGCGCGTCGTGGGTGCGCTGGCGCAGTGAGCGGTAGTAGATCTCCTGGCCGGTGTAGTCGGAGACCGCCGGCACGTGGTCGGTGAAGCTGCCCAGCACCAGGTACGCCTCACCGGGACTGAACATCACCCCGTCCATCGCGTCGACGCTCTCGCCGGCCCAGCGGCGGGTCGCGGTGATCTCGCCGATCGCCTCGGTCAACGCGGTCAGGTTGGTGAACCGCAGATTGCGCAGCGCCACGTACCGACGGACCGGTTGCAGCTCGATCCGCAGCCGGGTGGCGTACCCGAGGCTGCCCAGCGAGTTGGGAAAGGCCGCGTACAGGTCGGCGTGCGGGCCGTCGGGCCGGGCGGTGACCACCTCGCCGGAGCCGGCGAGCACGTCCAGCTCGATCACCGACTCGTGTGGCAGGCCGTTGCGGAACGAGGTCGACTCGATGCCCAGCCCGGTCACCGCCCCGCCGAGGGTGATGGTGCGCAGCTGGGGCACCACAAGCGGCATCAGGCCGTACGGCAGGGTCGCCGCGACCAGCCGTTCGTAGGTGCACATGCCCTGCACATCGGCGGTGCCGGCGGCCGGGTCGACGGTCAGCACCCCGCCGAGGCCGCTGACGTCCAGGCCGGTGGCGGGGGCGCTGCGCGGTCGGAACAGGTTGGAGGTGCGCTTGGCCAACCGCACCGGCTGGCCGGATGGCACCGCCGCGTACGACCGTCGCAGCTGGGCCACCGCCAGGTCATGATCACGCAGAGCGTGCATGGGATCACTTTACGCGTCACGGGGGCGGCTGGCGGGATGTCCACCGGAGGCGTTTCGCACCGGAATCAGGCCAGCCGCCGGGGGCGGTTGGTCGGCACCGTGCGTCGTGGGACAGGATGCCGGCATGTCGGAAACCGATGGCTCGGGCACCGTCTACGGCACCCGCCGCCCCGGCGGGCTGCCCCGCGACCCGCTACTGGTCACGGCACTGGCGGTCGGGCTGGTCGGCGTACTGGCCGGGGTGCTCTTCGCCACCGGCGTGCTCGGTGGCGACGGCCCGGAGCCGGCACCGACGGTGGCCGCGCCCAGCCCGAGCACGGTGCCGCCCGACCCGACCGAGAGCGCACCGGCACCCAGCCCCACGAGGTCCGCGCCGTCCCCCACCCCGAGCCCCAGCCAGGACCCGGACGCGGTCGTCGGGCCGAAGGTGTTCCGTGGCGTCGGTTCCGGTCTCTGCCTCGGCCTCGACGGTGACGGTGAGAAGGCCGCCGCCAAGCTGGCCGACTGCGGCGGCGGGCCGGAGCAGCAGTGGGTGGTAAACGCCTTCGGTGCGGACACGGTGACGCTCACCAACGCCGCCCACAACCAGTGCCTCGACGTCGAGGGCGGCAGCGGCGACGACGGTGCCCGGTTGCAGCAGTTCGGCTGCCACGGCGAGGGCAACCAGCAATGGCGGCTGCAACCCGTCGACGGCGGCGCGACAGTGCTGGTGGCCGTGCACAGCGGCAAGTGCGCCCAGGCCCGCGACGGCGGTGCCGCGGCCGGCACGGACATCGTCCAGGCCCCCTGCGACGGCAACCCGGCCCAACGCTGGGCCCTCCAGTAACCGCAGTGGCCGCACGGCCGTCGCGGTCAGGTGTTGGCGCGCAGCGCGCGTAGCTCGCTGAGGTGTCGGGGCAGGTGCACGCGGGCGTGCAGGTCGATGGTGCGGCCCCACGGCAGCGGCTCGTCGATGACGAGTTCGAACCCCTCGCGTAGGTGCGTCTCGACCGGGGTGTCCGCCGCCGCACCGAGCTGCGCCACAAGCGCCACCAGTTGGTCACTTGTGGCGCGCAGCCGGGTGGCGAGCCCGTCGAGGCCGCCGCACTCGGCGGCCAGTTGGTCCAGCTCCGGTCGGTGGACCTCGTCCAGGTCGTAGAAGGCGTACGGCGAGCCGGCCAGCACCGCCTCGGTGGCCTCGCGCATCAGCTCGTCGTTGGCGACCAGGTGCGCCACGACCTGCTCGGCGCTGTACCGGTCGGGCGGGGGCGGCCCGAACCCGCCCGCGTCGACCTCGGCCAGCACCTCGTCGTACGCCCGTCGCAGCCCGTCGACCTCCACCCGGCCGAGCTTAGTCCGCGTTTCATGAGACCGTGCCCGGCTACGCCGGACTCAGACGGCGACCGGCCGCGTTGGAGGTCTGTCCGGATACAACACCGGTATCCGGACAGACCTCCGCCTCGCCGGACCACCGCCTGAGCCTCGGCTCGCTCGGGCGAGCCGCATGAAACGCGGACTAGCGGCGGCCCCGGCGGGCCCGCAGGTAGTCGCTGACCACGTACTCGCCGAGGTCGTCGGCGTCCGGGGTGAACACCCGGCCGCCGCTGCGCCGGGCCACCGCGTCCACGAAGCGGCGCAGCCCGGGGTCGTCGCCGAGCATGAAGAGGTTGAGGGTGGCCCCGTAGCGGCCGAGCCGGTCCACCTCCCGGACCGTCGCCTCGATCGTCTCCGGCGACGACGGCCACGCGAACAGCGCCTCACCGTCGTCCGGGTCCAGGTGGGCTGTCGGTTCCCCGTCGGTGACCACGAGCACCACCGGCTCGGCGTCCGGATGGCGCCGCAGGTGCCGGCCGGCCAGCCGCAACGCGTGCTGCAGGTTGGTCCCCTGCATCATGTCCGGCTCGACGGCGGCCAGCTCCTGCTGGGTAAGCGTCTCCGCCCGCCGGCCGAACCCGATGATCTGCAACGCGTCCTGTGGGAACCGGGTCGCCATCAGGTGGGCCAGGGCCAGCCCGGTCTGCTTCATCGGCCCCCACCGCCCCTGGGAGATCATCGAGTACGACAGGTCGACGCAGAGCGCCACCGCCGCCGATGCCCGCCGTTCGGTCTCGACGACCTCGAAGTCCTCGACGGCCAGTTGCACAGGCACCCCGGGGCCGGCCCGGCGGATCGCCCGGGTCAGCGTCCGCACCACGTCCAGCGGCTGCTCGTCGCCGTACTCCCAGGGCCGCGACGCCCCTGTCACCTCGCCTGCCGCACCGGCCGAGCGCAGGTCGTGCTGGCCGCGCGGGCCGGCGGTCAGCTCGGCGAAGACCTGGCGCAGCGCGGTGCCGCCGAGCCGACGCAGCGCCTTCGGGCTCAGGGTCAGCCCGTCGGTGTCACGGGTCACCCAACCCTGCCGGCGCAGCTCCCGCTCCAGCTCCCGCAGCCGGCGTACGTCGTCGGCCGCGTCCCGGCCCAGCGTCCGGGACACCGCGTCGACGTCGATGTCGTCAAGGGTCGCGCCGGGGTGTGCCTGGCCCAACTGGTCGAGCAGATCGTCCAGCTCGGCGATCTCGTCCAGCGCTCCGGTCGCCTCGCCGTAGCCGAGCGCCTGGCCGCCCTGCATCCGCTCGCCCCGCCCCCAACGCAGGTCGGGCCGCAGCGCGCGGAGGTTACCCTCCAGCGCGGCCAGCTCACCGGCGAGCCGGTCACCGAGGGACTCGCGCATCAACCCGGCCAGTTCCTCCCGCTGCCGTTGCGACAGCGAGTTCATCAGCCGCTGCCCGGCCGCCGACCGTCGGGCCAGCAGGTCGACAAGTTCGTCCACGTCACGGGGGCGTTCCGGGAAGAAATCGCCGTGCCGGCGCATGAACTCGGCGAACGCGTCGGTGGTGTCCTCGGCGCGGGCGTGCCGGGCCAGCAGGGCGTTGAGGTCCCGCACCATCTCGGCGACCCGCTCCTGCACCGCCGGGTCACCGGCCAGCCGCGTCGAGTCGCGCAGGCCTGCGAAGCGCTGGCCGAGCACGTCGTCGCGCAGCCCGTCGAGGATCCGCTGGTAGGTCTGCCGCGCCTCGTCACTGACCCACCGGTAGTCGGCGAGGTCGCGCACCGCCTGCGCGGTCGAGCGGGGCAGATCGTCCAGGACCGTCTCGGCGAACCGGGCCGCCTCGTCGTCCCGGCGGGCCAACTCGTCCCGTTCGGCGGCCAGTGCCTGGTCGAGCAGCGCGCGCGCCCGGGTCACCGCGCCGTCCAGCTCGCCCCGGCGCAACGCCTCGCGGCGCAGCCGGCGGGCGCGGGCGGTCAACCCGTCCAGCCCGCCCCGCCCCTGCGGGCCCCGGCGCAGCAGGTCCCGCAGCGCGTCGCGGAGACTGCCGCCGGCCAGCACCTCCGCGCCGACCTGGTCCACCGCGGCCTGCACGTCGTACGGCGGCGCGAGCGGATCGGGACCGCCACGCCACTGCCCGTATCGGAACCGGTTGCCGGCCATCGCTAGTCCCGGCCGCCGTAACGGGTCCGCCCGGTGTCGGTGACGTCCTTGCCCAGCCGACGGCCCAGATGCAGCCCTTCCAGCACGAACTCGACGGCCGCCGCGGCCTGCCCGGTGCTCGGCGCGTCGCCGATACCGAGCCGGTCGAGCACCTTGGCCAGCCCCGGCACCGTGCCCACCTGCCGCAGCAGCTCAGCCGCCGAGACCAACTCGCCGGTCTCGACCACCTGCTCCTCGTCGACGAGCGCGGTGAAGCCGGACAGGTCCAGCCCGGCCAGCCGGGCCCGGAACGTCTCGGCGGTGGCGGTACGCAGCAGGTGACCGAGAAGCTCGATCTCCCGGCCCTCCTCGCCGCTCTCGAACTCCACCTTGCCGCGCAGCGTCGAGGTCACCGACACCGCGTCCCCCACCCGCGCCACCGCCTCGGCGGACGGCAGGTCCGAGTCGGCGCCGAGCAGGCACGCCCGGCGCAGCGCGGCGGCTGCGACGGTCTCCGCGGCGGCGATGGCGAACCGCGCGGAGACACCTGAACGCGGGTCCACCGCCGGCGACTCGCGTACCGCCCGGGCGAACCGGGCCAGCACCTCCAGCACGTGCTCCGGCACCTCGGCGACCAGGTCGGCCTCCTGCCGGATCAGGTCCAGCTCCAGCTCCAGGTCGGTCGGGTAGTGGGTGCGGATCTCCGCACCGAAGCGGTCCTTGAGCGGAGTGATGATGCGGCCCCGGTTGGTGTAGTCCTCCGGGTTGGCGCTGGCCACCAGCAGCAGGTCCAGCGGCAGCCGTAGCTGGTAGCCGCGTACCTGGATGTCCCGCTCCTCCAGCACGTTGAGCAGCGCCACCTGGATCCGCTCGGCCAGGTCGGGCAGCTCGTTCACCGCGAAGATGCCCCGGTTGGTACGCGGCACCAACCCGAAGTGGATCGTCTCCGGGTCGCCGAGCGTGCGCCCCTGGGCCAGCCGGACCGGGTCCACGTCGCCGATCAGGTCACCGACGCTGGTGTCCGGGGTGGCCAGCTTCTCCCCGTAGCGCATGGAGCGATGCAGCCAGCCGACCGGCAGGTCGTCGCCGGCCTCGGCGACAAGCGACCGCGACGCCGGGGTGACCGGGTGCAGCGGGTGCTCGTTGAGCACCGAACCGGCGATCACCGGCGTCCACTCGTCGAGCAGCGTCACAAGCGATCGGATCAGCCTGGTCTTGCCCTGGCCACGTTCGCCGAGCAGCACCATGTCGTGGCCGGCGAGCAGGGCGCGCTCCACCTCCGGCAGCACCGTGTCGTCGTACCCGACGATGCCGGCGAAGCGCGGCGCGCCGTCGCGCATCCGGGCCCGCAGGTTGTCGCGTAGCTCCTGCTTGACGGTGCGGTGGCGGTGCCCGGCGGCGCGCAGCGCACCGAGCGTGGCGGGCAGGTCGGCGGGTGGGAGCGGTGGAACAGGCGATGACTCACTCACCCGCCCACGCTAGCTCGCCACCGCCCGGGTCAGTCGCCGCCAGCCTGGCTCGATGATGAACAGTGCGGTTCGGCAGGCGACCGCACCCGCCTGCCTGAGGCTCAGGGCTCGGTGTCGAGCGCGGCGAGTGCGGCGTCGAGGGCGCTCCGTTGGGCCTGCTCGCCGTAGGTCTCCGGGTCGACGCAGGCGAGCGTGTTGAGCCCTTCGACGAGGGCCACCAGGCTGGTGGCCGTGTCGGCCGTCTCGGCCGGGCCGAGCTCCGGCCGGGCGGCGCTGACCAGCCCACGGATCCGGGTGACGAACCGGCGGTTGTAGTCGCGGTGCAGGTCGGCCAGGACCGGGTCGGCCAGCGCGGCGGCGAGGAAGCCGACCCAGACCCGTGCCTCCTCCCGCTCCTCCTCGGTGGGCGAGGCGGCCTGGAACAGCACGGCCCGCAGCGCCTCCAGGGGGCTGCTCGCCGCGGCCTGTGCGGCGTCGGCCCGCTGGCCGGTACGCCGGTGCAGCAGCTCGCGGGCGTGTACCAGCAGGGCCTGCTTGTCGGCGAAGGTGTGCAGCACCATGCCGGTGGTGCACCCGGCCCGCTCGGCGACGGCGCGCAGGGTGAGCCCGGGTAGGCCGCGTTCGGCCAGCACCGACCAGGTGGCTGCCGACAGGCGTCGCTGCTGGTCGGCGAGATCACGGCGTCTGGCCATCCGTACCCCTTCCCGATTGACGACCCATACCGTAGCGTACGTTACGGTAACGCTCGTTACGGAAAGGTTGACAGGTGCTCAGCATCGTTCGCGAACCCTGGGAGTCGACGGACGCCATCCGGCTACGTGCTGCCCAACGGGCCGAACTCGACGCCCGCTACGGCTGCGACGACCACGAACCGGGTGAGGAGCCCACGGCGGAGACGGTGAGCGTCTTCCTGATCGCCCGCGACCCCGACGGCACCGCCGTGGGCTGCGGCGGCCTGCGCTTCCTCGCCGCCGGTTCCGCCGAGATCAAACGGATGTACGTCAGCCCGCCGGCCCGGGGCACAGGTGTCGCGACAGCCATCCTGCGCGCCCTGGAGCAGGCCGCCCGCGACGCCGGCGTCCGCACCCTGTTGCTGGAGACCGGCACCGCCCAACCCGACGCGATGCGCTTCTACGAGCGGGAGGGCTACCAGCGGATCGACAACTTCGGGCCGTACCGGGACGAGCCGCTCTCCGTCTGCTACGCCCGCGACCTGCCGTGACGTGTGGACCCGGTCCGCCGCCCACCCCCGTGCCGGACGGCGGACCGGATCCGCAGGTCACCGCTGGCCGCAGCGACCGCAGGCACCCCGACGACGCAGGTGGTAGGCGTACGTCGCGGCACCGAGCGCGAGCCCCCACAGCGGGAAGAACATCAGTGGGGCACCTGCCGCACTGAGCCCGCGGTCCGGCTCCCAAAACGCCGGAACGCTCACCGCGCTCACGCCGGCCGCGGTGGCCAGGACCGCGACCACCGTCGCGGGGACCACGGCCAGCCGCACCGGCACCCGCCTACCGGCCAGCCCCACCATCCAGCGCGGGAACCGCTCACCCCAACGCTGCACCAACCCGAGGGTGAGCACCGCGCCGACGGTGGCGAAGGCACCCAGCCCGGCCCCCGCCCAGACCGCGCCGTTCTCCCACAAATCGGCGAGGTCGTCCCGGGAGATGCCGAGCGGGATGCCGGCCAGCCAGGCGAACCGGGTCAGCGCGTAGCCGAAGGGGATCACCGCCGCGATCCAGGCGGCCCATCGGCCCCAGCGGGCGGCGGCCGTAGGGGTGGTCCAGCCCTGGTCGGTGCCGTCGCGGCCACATCTCCCGCAGCGTCCGGCGGTACGCCGCTGCCATCCCACCAGCGCCCCGCCCAGGAGCACGCCGCCCGCCAGCGCGGCGACCCGGGCCGCCAGCGCCCAGGTGAAGACGTCGGCGTAGTCCACAGGTGGCCAGCCGAAGGGTGCGCCGAGCAGCAGCATCGGTGCGTACCCGGCCAGGGCCAGCACCTGTACGCCGGGCACCACGACGGCCAGCACGAGCGTCACGGCCCAGCCGTAGCCGAGCAGCAGCACCCGCAGCGGGCCGGTGGGCGTGGTCGTACGGCTGACCAGGACCAGCGCGGCGGCGCTGAGCAGCATCCCGGCGAGGAACTGCGGCCCGGCTTCCGGCGGGAGCAGCCGGAGCAGTGTCGAGTCCCGGTGCGGATCGTCGGCACCGAACGGGTAGCCGGTGCCGGTGATGGCCGCCACCAGGGCGAGCAGGCCCCACAGCCCGAGCCAACCGGCGGCGAGTGGGGCGAGCAGGCCGGGACGACGGGACGTGTCGCGGTGTTCGGGTACGGCTACCTTCGTCATGCTTCCCAGCCTCGGCCGGGGCGCCCGCCCCGCCCTCCCGTGCGGCGGGGAACCGTCTCCCCTTCGTGGAGGACACCTCAACCGGCTGGCGTGACGAACCCCGACTCGTAGGCGGCGATCACCGCCTGGGTGCGGTCACGCACCCCGAGCTTCGTCAGCACGTTCCCGACGTGTGTCTTCACCGTCTCGACCCCCACCACCAGGCGGGCGGCGATCTCCGGGTTGGACAGTCCGGCGGCCATCAGCCGCAGCACCTCCGCCTCCCGCTCGGTGAGCCGGGCCGCGCGCAGCCCGTCGGCGTTGCGCCGCCCGTACGCCCCGACCAGTCGACGGATCGCGGCCGGGAAGAGCAGCGACTCACCGCGCGCCACCACCCGTACCGCCGCCACCACCTCTGCCGGTCGGGCCCGCTTGAGCAGGAACCCGCTGGCCCCGGCGCGCAACGCGTCGTAGACGTACTCGTCGTTGGCGAAGGTGGTGATGACAAGCACCCGGGGCGGGTCGGCGGAGGTGGCCAGCAGGCGTCGGGTGGCCTGGATGCCGTCGATCCCGGGCATCCGCACGTCCATCAACACCACCTGCGGGCGGTGCCGGGCGACAAGCGGCGGTACCTCCGCCCCGTCAGCGGCCTCGGCGACGACCCGCAGATCCGGCTGGGCGTCGAGGATGGTCCGCAGCCCGATCCGGACCAGTTCGTCGTCGTCGACGATCAGCACGTCCACGCTCATCGATCCGCCCCGACCGGTAGCCGCACCCGTACCCGCCACCGCTGCCCGTCCGCACCTGCGGTGATCCGGCCGCCGAGCAGCAGCACCCGTTCCCGCATGCCGACAAGCCCGCGCCCACCACCCGGCACCGCCGCACCACCTACCCGCTCGGCCATGGCGTTCACCAGTTCGATCTCAAGTCCGTCCGGCGTCACGTCCACCCGCACGGTCACCGGACCGTGGCCGTGCCGGGCGGCGTTTGTCAGCGCTTCCTGCACGATCCGGTAGCCCTCGCGGGAGACCGCCGACGGCAGGGCGTCCAACGGGCCGCGGTTGCGGCTGCGGACCGACATGCCGGCGGCCCGGGTCTCGGCGATGAGGTCGTCCAGATCGGACAGGGTCCGTTGGGGAGCGACGACAGGCGGTTCCCCGGTCTCCCGGAGCAGCCCGAGCACATGGTCGAGATCGTCCATCGCCCGTCGGCCGGTCTCCTCGATCGCGGCAAGCGCCCGGCGAACGAACTCCGGGTCGGCGTCGAGCACCTCCCGGGCGGCACCGGCCTGGAGGGTCGCGACGGTGAGCGCGTGGCCGACCGAGTCGTGCAGTTCCCGGGCCAGCCGGTTGCGTTCGGCCAGTCGCGCGGCCCGGGCTTCCAAGGCGGCGATCCGCTCAGCCGACGCCGGTCCGAGCAGCGCCGGCGCCATCGACGCGGCAAGCGCGCCGAGCCCGGCCACCACATAGCCGAAAGCGGCAAGCACGAGCACCGCGACGAGCGCCAACCAGCCGGTGTCCCCACCGTCGAACGGCCCGAACCGCTCGGCTCCGGTGAGGCCGACGTCCACCCCGGTCGGCGCGGCGATCAGGGCGAGTGCCATCGGCACCGCGCTGAACAGCGCGGCCACCACAAGCGCACCGCTGGTCAGATGGAGTCCGATCCAGAGCGCGGCGCGCAGCCGGGTCTCCCGGTCGAGCCGACGACCGGGCAGCGGCTCAGGCAGGTCGACCCCGAGCAGCCCACGGACCGCGGCTATCTCCAGCGCCCGGCTACCGCCCAGGAAGACCGGTACGACGGCGATGGTGGCCGCCGGCACCAGCAGCATCAGGACCAGCAGCCGGGGTGCGCCGGACGTGGTGAACAGCTGTGCGAAGGCCGCGGCGAGCAACGCGTACGGCAGCGCGAGCACCCCGCCGAGCAACAGGAACACCCCGCGCCGCCAGGTGGAGCCGGCGACCAACGGACGCAGCGGCGCGCGAGGATCCATCGCCTCATGATGCCGGTGCCCCGCCCGGCCGGTCACCGCCACCTGGGATACGACAGTTCGGCGGGCTGCCACGCCCCGTTTCCGCACCTATACTCGCGGTGAAGCTCCCGCCGCCACGGCCGTCGGCACCTGGCCCACCGGCGACAGCCACGACCCAGCCACCCCATGGCCAGAGTCCCAGGCGCGGAGGTGCGGTGCTGTACTTCTTCCTCAGCTACGCCAGAGGCGACGAGGACGCACTCGTCCAGAAGTTCTACGAGGATCTCAGTGCGGAGGTGCGGCTGATCGCCGGTCTGTCCCGGGACGAACGGGTCGGGTTCGTCGACCGGACGATCCTGCTCGGTGAACGGTGGCCGCAACGGCTTGTCGAGGCGCTCGGTAGCTGCCGGTCCTTTCTCGCGCTGATGACACCCAGGTACTTCCAGAGCCGGGTGTGCGGGCAGGAGTGGCAGCTCTTCGCCGAGCGCACCGCCCGGTTCGAGAGCCAGCGGCGGGTGGACACCTCACTGCTCAAGCCGTTGATGTGGATTCCCGCGCAGCCGGGGCGGATCCACCCGGTCGCCCAACCGTTGCAGTACACCTCCGACAGTCTCGGCGACCTCTACCAGCGCCTCGGCGTCCGGCAGCTGATGCGACTGCAACGGCACAGCGACGACTACCGCACCTTCCTGTTCGAGCTGGCCAGCCAGATCGTGACCAGCGTGGAGGCCAATCCGCTGCCGGAACAGCACCGCCCGGTCGACCTCCAGGCCGTGGACAGCGCCTTCCATCCGGAGGAGGCCACGAACGGCGTCGACCGGGGCACCGCCGCCGGCGGGGACGCCACCGACCCGATGCGCGTGCACTTCGTCGTGGCCGCGTCCAACCGGGACGAGATGCGTGGGATACGCCAACACGTCACCGTGTACGGCGACGACGCGTTGCAGTGGGCACCGTACCGGCCGCCGATGCCGGAGCCGCTCATCGACTACGCCCGCGAGATCGCCGCCGACCACAGCTACCAGTCCACAGTGGTGGAGGTGGACAGGCTGCCGCACAGTGCCGAGCTGGCCGCCCGCTACAACCAGATCCTGGTGCTGATCGTCGACGCCTGGATGACCCGCCTGCCGCAACGACGGCAGGCCCTGGTCGAGCACGCCTCGGCGGCGCTGGGCAACAGGAGTGCCGCCACCGCGGTCCTCATCCCCAGCAGTCGCGACGACCCGGAGACCCGCGAGCACTGGCAGACCCTCTCCCGGGCCTGCCGGGAGATCTTCAACGAGTTCACCTCGGACGACGAGCTCTACCGGTCGAACATCATCACCCACCGGGCCTTCGAGGACGAGCTTCCGGAGGTCCTGGAGGTCGCCCGGAACCGGGTGTTCAGCCGAGGTTCGGTGCACCGGCCGCCCGACCCGTCGACGGACCCCTCGCCGCCCCGGCTGGACGGGCCGTGGGCACGCGACGACGACCAGCCCGGAACGGGAGGACCAGCGTGACGAGCAGCGACCCGGTCGCGGCAGCCGCCAGCGGAGAAGGCCGGATCATCACCTTCTACTCGTACAAGGGCGGCACCGGACGCACCATGGCGCTGGCGAACGTGGCCTGGATTCTCGCCGCGAACGGCCACCGGGTGCTCGCCGTGGACTGGGACCTGGAATCCCCGGGTCTGCACCGCTACTTCCACCCGTTCCTGCTGGACAAGGACCTGCGCACCTCGCGCGGGGTGATCGACATGGCCCGGGACTACGCCGACGCCGCGGTACGCCCGATGGACGAGACGGAGGACCCGGACTGGATCGGCACGGCGGCCGACGTGCTGCGGCACGCGGTGTCGCTGGAGTGGCGTTTCCCGAACCCGCCCCGCGACGTCACGGGCGGTGCCCGTCCGGTCCGGCCCGGATTTCTGGATCTGCTCCCCGCCGGGCGACAGGACCCGTCGTACACGAAGGCGGTGAGCACCTTCGACTGGCAGTCGTTCTTCGAGAAGCTCGGCGGCAACGGCTTCCTGGACGCGCTGGCGGCCAGTATGCGGGCGAACTACGACTACGTGCTCATCGACAGCCGGACCGGAGTCAGCGACGGCGCCGGCATCTGCACGGTACGGCTGCCCGACGCGGTCGTCACCTCCTTCACCCTCAACGAGCAGAGCATCGACGGTGCCGCCGCGGTCGCCAGGTCGATCGTCAGGCAACGCGGCGACCGGCCGGTACGGATCCTGCCGGTGCCGATGCGGGTCGACAACGCCGAGCAGCTCAAGCTGGAGGCGGGCCGGGATCAGGCACGTCGACGGTTCACCCCGTTGCTGCCCCGGCTCTCGCCCGAGGAAAGTGACAGGTACTGGGGCGAGGTGGAGATCCCCTACCAGCCCTACTACGCCTACGAGGAGATCCTGGCCACGTTCGGGGACCGGGCCCACCACGAGGGGACCCTGCTCGCCGCGTACGAGCGGTTGACCCGCGCGATCACCGACGGTGCGGTCGAGGACCTGCCCCCGTTGGACGACCGGCTCCGCCGGACCTGGCTGGCGAAGTTCGAGCGGCAGCGGCTCGTCGGTGCCGCCCCGGACGTCTTCGTCAGTTACGCGGCGCTGGACCGGGCCTGGGCGGAGTGGATCTGCGACGAGGTTCGCGCCGCCGGCCTGCGGGCGGTCATGCGGGAGGTCGACTTCCCCGCCAACCCGTCCGGCGGTGACCGCGCCACCGTCGGCCTCGACGACGCCGCCCGGCTCGTCGTGCTGCTGTCCCAGGAGTACATGCAGTCGCCGAACGCGGCCGAGCTGTGGAGTCAGGCCACCGCGCACGATCCCACCACCGGCACCAGCTACCTGGTGCCGGTCCGGCTGGACAATTCCCGCGCTCCCGGGTTGTTCCTGGAACGCATACCTGTCGACCTGGTGGGGATCGACGAGCAGGAGGCGACGGCCCGGCTGATGGAGGCGCTGGACCATCCCGCCCGGCCCGCCCCCGACCCGGAGGACGCCCAGCGACGCCGCCGGTTCCCGGGCAACGAGCCGCCGGTCTGGCGGGTCCCGCTACCCCGCAACGTCCAGTTCGTCGGTCGTGGTCCGCTGCTGGAGGAGATGCGCGACTGGCTGTCCAGTTCGGAGGCCGGACACGTGCCGTTGGCGCTGCACGGTCTCGGCGGCGTCGGCAAGAGCCAGATCGCCCTGGAGTACGCGTACCGGTTCCGCGCCGAGTACGACATCGTGTGGTGGATCTCGGCGCAGCAGCCGAGCGTCCTGCGGCTCGCCCTGGGCGCGCTCGCCGACCGGCTGGCCGCCGAACTCGACGCCCCGTTGAGCGGCAGCGTCAGCGAACGGGTCAGCTGGGTCCTCGACGTGCTGCGCCGGGGCGTGCCGTTCCGACGGTGGCTGCTCGTTCTCGACAACGCGGACGAGCCCTCGGAGCTGCTCGACCTGCTCCCGCAGGGGCCCGGGCACATCCTGGTCACCACCCGCAACCACGCCTGGGCACGGCCGGCCCGGATGTTGGAGGTCGGTGCGTTCGACCGGGAGGAGAGCGTCGCCCTGCTGCGGCGACGGGCCCGGCATCTGGCCGACGGCGACGCCGACCTGATCGCCGACCGGCTCGGCGACCTGCCACTGGCCATCGAGCAGGCCGGCGCGTGGCTGGCCACCACCGGTGAGACGCCCGCGCAGTACCTCACCCGGGTCCGGCGCTACCTGCCGGACATGCTCGCCGGGGAACTGCCGGCCGACTACCAGCAGACAGGTGCCCAGCCGTGGCTGGTCTCGCTGGACAGCCTCCGGGAGCGCAACCCGGCGGCGGCCAAACTGCTTGAGGTCTGCGCCTTCTTCGCCAGCGAGCCGATCCCGATGTCCCTCGTCAACGGGGACCGCTTCATAAACGTGCTGCTCTCCTACGACGGGTCGCTGCGCGACCCGCTGCTGATGGGCAGGACGCTACGCGACATCGGCCGCTACGCGCTGGCCCGCATCGACAGCGTGCGGGGCGGCGGCCGGGGGCGCGGTCAGGACCGCGCCGACGAGGCCGGTCAGACCAGCCTGCGGATGCACCCGCTGGTGCAGGAGTTGATCCGGGAGTCCCTCTCCGAGCAGGAGAAGGACGAGAACCGTAAGCACGTGCACGCCATCCTGGCCGCCGCCAACCCCAAGGATCCCGACAAGCCCGACAACTGGCCGATCTACGCGGAGCTGTGGCCACACCTGCTGCCGTCGCGGACCCTCACCTCGGACCAGCCGGAGGTCCGGCAACTGCTGCTCGACGTGGCCCGCTACATGTGGATCCGGGTGGACTTCGCCACCTGCGCCGAGCTTGCCGAACAGGCGATCGCGCTGTGGCAACGTCGGTACGGCCCGGACGATCCGCAGACGTTGATGATGCGGTTCCAGTTGGCCAACGCGCTGCGCCTGGAGGCCCGCTACCAGGACGCCTACGACATCGACCGGGACGTCTACGACCGGCTCCGCCGCAGCCTCGGCGAGGACCACGAATACACGGTCATCTCGGCCGGCAGCCTCGCCGCCGACCTGCGGGCACTCGGCTTCTTCGAGCGGGCCCGCGAGTTGGACACCCGTACCGAGGAACTGGCCCGGGAGGTGTTCGGGGAGGACCACCCCCGCGCACTCATCGCGGCGCACAACCTGGCGATCTCACTGCGCCTGGTCGGCGACCTGCGGGGTGCGTTGAGCCGCAACGAACGCACCCTGGCCCGCCGCCGGGAGACACTCGGCCCGATGCACCCGTTCACCCTCTTCTCGGCCGGCCAGTACGGTCGCGACCTGCGCGACACCGGCGACCTCGTCGAGTCCCGTCGGGTCCTGGAGGCTGCGGTGGAGGCGAACCGGCTGGTGCTCGGCGAGGAGGACCCGGAGACGCTGCGGGCGTTGAAGAACTACGCGGTGACGCTACGCAAGCTCGGCGAGTTGGAGCGGGCGTACACGTTGAGCACCGACGTGCTGGTGCGCTCCCGCCGGCGGCACGGCCCGGACCACCCGGACGTGCAGGCCAGCGCGATGAACCTGGCCTGTGACGAGTCGGCGATCGGCGACGACGTGGGTGCGCTGCGCCGGGCCCGGCCGGTGCACCGCTGGTACCGCGACAACATGGGCGAGGACCACCTGTTCACCCTCGCGTACGCCAACAATCTGGCGATCTTCCTGCGCAAGGCGGGTGACGCGGAGGCCGCCTTCGAGGTCTCCGAGGAGGTGGTAGCCCGGCTCAGCGAGCGGATCGGTGCGGATCATCCGTACACCCTGGCGGCCAACATCAACCTGGCGAACTGTTGGTTCGGCCGCCGGCAGTTCGCCGAGGCCCTGGCCAGCGACCGGGAGGCGTACGAGCGCAGCCGGCGGATCCTCGGGCCGGGGCACCCGGACACTCTGGCGGTGGCGAACAATCTCGCCACAAGCCTGAGCGTCACCGGGGACCACGGCGGTGCCCGGTCGCTACGGGAGCAGGTCATGCCGCTGTTCCGTCGGGTCCTCGGCGAGGAGCATCCGAACACCATCGCCCTGGTCGAGGCGAACCGGCTCAACTGCGATCTTGAGCCGCCACCGACCTGACCGGCTGCGGCCCGCCCTGCCGAACCGTGCCCGACGCCACGCCCGGTGGCGGTTCGCTCGGTGCCGACCCGGCTGGTGGCGGGCCGTCCGCGACGGCCACACACGTCACCGGGGCGAGCCAGCGGGACAATTCGAGCGGGTCCGGTGCCGCGGTGGACTCCGCGACCGCGCACAGCACGGCCCGGCACAGCTCCGGGTCGGCGCGCATCGCCGCCTCGGCGGTCGGCAGCCGACCATCGGCAAGTGTCATGCCGACCCAGGCCGCCACCTGGTCCGGCTGCTGCCGCAGTTGTCGCTGGTACCAGCCACGCGCCGCGAGGTGATCACCGGCGGCCAACGCCAGGTCGCCTTCCGATGCCTCCGCGAGCGCGTCGGCAAGGCGTTCGGCCCCGCTGCGCAGCCGCTCGAAGCGCGCCGGGTCGGCCAGCCGCAGCCGGACCAGGTCCAGTCGGGGGCTGCGGCTCAGCCACCTGCCGTCGGCCGGGCGTACCGCGACCGGCACGGTGATCGCGGGGCAGGCCGCACCCGCCCGCCACGCCTCGGCGAGCTGCCGCACCAGCCGTGCCTCCGGCCGCCGGTTGCGTAGCCGCCACACCGTCCAGTGATCGTCGGCCGCCTCCCGGGCGAGCACGGTGGCCTCGGCTGGCACCACCTCGTCCCGCCAGCCGTCGATGACCTCACCCAGCCCGGCGACGAACCGGCGTCCGGCCGCCGTCAGCCGCCCGTACGCCCGGATGTCGGCGCAGGTACGGGCGACCCGGTCCCGCCAACGCGCGAACTCCACCTCGGCCAGCCGGGTCCGGCCGCGCGGCAGCACCGTCCGCCGGGTACGCCAGAACTCGGTCACCGCGACGAAGGCGTAGACGCCGTGCAGGGCGGCACCGAGCGGGCGCGGATCGTCACGCCAGGGCGCGTAGTAGTACCGCCGGTCCTCGGCGTCGTGCAGCGGCTCGATGTCGATGGCGGCACCGAGCTTCGCGTGCTGGAACTCGTGCAGCAGACCGAGCGCCAGCGCCGTACCGTCGGCGGGCGGGGTCATCGAGACCGCGCCGAACGCGTCCATGCTCGTGACGTTCACCCCGGCGCTTGCCGAGTCGGACTGCAACGGCACGACTGTCCGCAACCCCGCCGAGATCGCCTCCGCGTGGCTCCGGTGGTGCCGGACCAGGATCGGCCAGGCCTCGTCGAGCATCCGCTGCCACCGCCCGACAACTATCGCGTCCAGCCGCCCGGTCGCGCAGAGCCGGTGGCAGTCCCGGTACGGGTCGAGGTCGTCGAGCCAGAGTTCGATGCTGAGGCCGTCGGCGCTGCTGGTCAGCCGGTGCAGACCGGACCAGTCGGCAGTGTCGACACCGGCGCGAGGCGGCCCCTCGTCGTCGGGCACCGGCACCTCCACCGACCCCACCCGTACCCGGTCACCGGACCGGGACACGGTCACCGGGCCGCCGCCGCAGCGGGCCCGCCCCAGCAACGGCAGGAAGACCGCGCCGTCGGGTGCCGCGAGGGTCAGTTCGAAGTCCAGGCCGGCCCGGATCGCCGCCGTCACGGCCAGCGCGCCGAGATATCCCAGGTCGGCCTCGGCCGGGCGGTCCGCCTCGGGCGGCAGATCCAGGCCCGCGGTGGTACGGCCGGACGTCGCCGCGATCGTGCGATGGTCCGGCCGCTGACGCAACCGGCGCAGGGTGACCGCCAGCCACGCGCCGGTGTGCGGCAGGGCCAGCAGTTCCGGGCCGACCGCCGGATTCCGCCGGGCCGCGGCGGTGAGCAGCGCGAAGGAGGCCCCGGTCTGCTCCGGGCCGGCCAGGTCGAGCACTGCGCGCAGCTGCAGCATCCGTTTGCTCACCTGCCCGGCGCGGAGGGTACGCACCAGGTCGACGCTGCCCGGTCCGGCGGCGAGCGCGTCGAGGTCCGCCGGCCGCAACCGGTGGTAGCCGCTCACCGGCCCCGGCTCCGCAGGCCGGTCAGGTCCGCCCGCAGCCGGCCCGAGACGTGCTCGATGAGCAGGCGCAGATCGCGGCAGTACACGGAGGGATTGCGGAAGCTGCCGGCCCGGTACCGGTGCGGGTAGTTGCCGCCGCCGCAGACCAGGTGGACGGGACAGGCCCGGCAGTCGGCGGCCAGCGCCGACAGGCCTGCCTGGCGTACCGCCACGGCGGGATGGCGCAGCACGTCGTCGAGGGAGTTGTCGAAGACCGTCAGGTCGGTGTCGACAGCGCCGGGATAGGTGGACCGTAACGTGTCGACCTGTTCGTAACCGCCGTCGGTGTTGACCACGACGGCGGCGACCGGGCTCAACCCCACCGACTCGGTGCGGCTGCTCCCGCCGAGCAACAGGTTCATCAGCTCCTCGAAGAGCCGGACCCGGGTGAGTCGCACCGGCACGTCGTACCAGGCGTCGAAGGCGTCGCAGAGCCAGCTGCCGTACGCGTCCGCTCTCGCGGCCCGCCCCGACCGGGGCGGCGGGGCGTCCCAGTTGGCGTGCGGCAGCAGGAAGTCCACCATCGGCGGGCGGTACGCCAGCAGGGCCTCGTAGGTCCGCCGGGGGTCGGCGTCGAGGTCGACCACGCAGAGGATGCCGGCGTACGCGCCGGGACGGCCGGCCAGCAGCCGCAGCGCCCGGTCGACGTCGTCGAAGCTGCCGCGACCGGACGCGTACCGTCGGTGCCTGTCGTTGGCGACCCGGTCACCGTCCAGGCTCACCCCGATCAGCACGCCCGCGTCGGCCAGCACGGACAGGGCCCGATCGTCGAGCAGGGTGCCGTTCGTCTGCACGCTGACCCGGGCGACGGCGGGGTGCACGGCCGCCCGCAGCCGCTCGGCCATCCGCACCAGCGTCGCGGCCCCGGCCAGCAACGGCTCACCACCGTGCAGCACGATGCGGGCGTCGCTCAGCTCGTGCGCGTGGACGTGCTCCGCCACCCGTCGGCAGGTGAGGTCGAAGATCTCGGTGGACATCAGCGGCGGGTCGGTGCGGGCGCGGCGATCCGCCAACTCGTACATGTAGCAGTAGTCGCAGGCCAGGTTGCACCTGCTGTGGACCTTGAGAATGAACTCGGAGAAGGGCACCGGCCGCACCGCTGCCGGAGGGTCCACCACCGCCTGGCCACGCCCCTCGCCCGGCACTGTCACATCGCCGAGTTCCACCCGGCGACCGCGTCCTGCGGGCGGTCGATCTCATCCAGGATGCGCCGGAGTGAGCAGGCGAACGGCGACCCGTCCAGCTCCGGCAGATCGGCGAGGCTCACGTCGCTGAGGTCCACCAGGACTCCCAGGGAGCCGTCTTCGGTCGTATCCATAGTGATCCGTCCACCCGCGAAGGAAACTCGCGCCCGAATGAGCGATGACTTGTGCGGGAGCCGCCGGAACAGAGCCCGTCCCTACCGCCGAACCCGCCAACGAACCGGGCCATCGTAACGGCATCGCGCAACGCGGCGACTCGGGTGGGTCACCCGGTTCAACGCTTCCAATGGTGCGGGGGACATCATCCGCACGGTCAGCCGCGGGTGCGGGATCTGACGAATTTCGGTATCGCGGCCAGGCCGGTGACCGGACGGAACGCCCGGGCCACGTTGACAAGTGCGGCGTACTCGTCCTCGGTCAGGTCGATCTCGGCGGCGGCGGCGTTGCGCTCCAACTGCTCCACGCTTGACGCCCCGGGGATGGCCACCACGTTCGGATGACGCAGCACGTACGCCAGGGCGATCTGGCTCGGCGTCGCGTCGTGCGCGGCGGCCACCTGACGCAGGGTCTCGATGAGTGCGCTGCCGCGTTCCAGGTTCTCCGGCAGGAAGTACGGGTTGGCCCGGCGGATCGCGCCGACGGGTGGATGGGTGGCGTCGTACCGCCCGGAGAGGAACCCCTGCGCCAGCGGGCTGTAGGCGATGACCAGCCGCCCCGCCTGCTCGGCGTACGGAAGGAGGTCCTCCTCCGGTTTTCGGTCGAGCATGCTGTAGCGGACCTGGTTGCTGAGCACCCGCCGACCCAGCGCCGCCTCCGCCACCTGCCAGCGACGCAGGCTGTAGTTGCTCACCCCGACCTCGGCGACCAGGCCGACGTCCTGCAACGCGCGCATCCCGCGCATGGTCCGGTGGTCGCTGACCACCGGGTTGGGCTGGTGCACCTGGTAGAGGTCGATACTTGTGACGCCGAGCCGAGCCGCCGAGGCGACTGCCCGCTGTTGTACCACCGACGCGACAGGCAGCACCGGAAGGATCTTGGTGGCGATGGCCACCTTGTCCCGGTCGGCGGCCAGCGCCGCACCGAGCAGCCGTTCGCTACGACCGAGGCCGTAGATCTCGGCGGTGTCGAAGAGGGTCACGCCCAGCTCGACGGCGCGCCGGACGATGTCCGCCGCCAGCCGTTCGTAGTCGGGACCGTAGCCCCACTCCCGCGAACCGAACTGCCACGTGCCGAGGCCGATCCTGGACAGGGGCTTCGGGGTGTCGAGCCGCACGTACCGCATGGGTCGACGCTACCCGTCGCGGCGCACGACGGGGGCGGCGTCGGTCACGAGCCGGGCCGGGTCGGCGACCTCGGGCTAGGGTCATGATCGTGACCTACCTCGCCGCTGACACGCGCTATGACCAGATGACCTATCGGCGCAGCGGAGCCAGCGGGCTTCGGCTGCCCGCGATCTCCCTCGGCCTGTGGCACAACTTCGGTCCGGACCGCCCCGTCGAGCGTCAGCGGGACATCGTCCGGCGCGCCTTCGATCTCGGCGTCACCCATTTCGACCTGGCCAACAACTACGGACCACCGCCCGGCTCGGCGGAGGAGAACTTCGGGCGGATGCTCGCCGGGGACCTCAAGCCGTACCGCGACGAGCTGATCATCTCTAGCAAGGCCGGCTACCTGATGTGGCCCGGACCGTACGGCGAGTGGGGTTCCCGCAAGAACCTGATCGCCTCGCTCGACCAGTCCCTGCGCCGGCTCGGCCTGGACTACGTCGACATCTTCTACAGCCACAGGTACGACCCGGACACCCCGCTGGAGGAGACGATGGGCGCCCTCGACGCCGCCGTCCGCTCCGGCAAGGCCCTCTACGTCGGCATCTCCAACTACACCTCGGAACAGACCGAGCGGGCCGCGGCGATCCTGCGCGACCTGGGTACCCCGTTGCTGATCAACCAGCCGGCGTACTCGATGTTCAACAGGTGGACCGAGGAGGACGGGCTGCTCGACACGCTGGAGCGGGTCGGTGCCGGCTGCATCGCCTACAGCCCGCTGGCCCAGGGTCTGCTGACCGACCGTTACCTCGACGGTATCCCGGCCGACTCCCGGGTCCGCACAAGCGTGTTCCTCGACGAGGGCGATGTGAACGCGCAACGGCTGGACACCATCCGGGGACTGGCCGCCATCGCCGAGCGTCGGGGCCAGTCGCTCGCGCAGCTCGCGCTCGCCTGGGCGCTGCGCGACCCCCGGATGACGAGCCTCATCATCGGCGCCAGCAGTGTGCCGCAGTTGGAGGCGAACATCGCCGCGGTGGACAACCTCGACCTGACCGCCGAGGAACTGGCCGACATCGACGCCCAGTTGGCCTGACCGGCGCGTACGCCCGCCCGGCGCTCACCGTCGGGCGGTCGGGCCGACCGCCGTCACCAGACGCGGGGGTTGGCCCGGTGGTTGCGTACCGTGCAGGGCCGGCCGGGCGACGGGCCGCTGCGGGATCCGCGTAGCCGCATGCCGACAAGCAGGATCAACAGCATGACAAGCGCGCCACCGGCGATCATCAGCCACCGCCACGAATCCAGCGGGGTCACCGACGCCACCGCCACGTTGCTCTCCGCCGCCGCGTCGCCCCCTGGTGCTCCGGCGATCCGCGGCGTCCCGTCCGGGCCGGCGCTGGCGTCCGTCACTCCGACCGCCGGGTCCTGCCCGGACTCACCGGCCGGTTGGACGTCCACATCGGAGCAGGAGTAGTAGGTGTCCGCGCTGTCGGAGTTCTGCCAGACCGTATAGATCAGGTGGCGGCCGGTGCGGTCGTCCGGCAGCCGCCCGGTCAGCTGGTACGCCCCGTCGCGTACCGGCGGGTCGGTGGCCCGCAGGAACGGCGTCTCGTCCAGATCCCCCCAGGTCAGCTTCTTCTTTGGGGCGTAACCGGGCCGGGTCAGATAGAGCCGGAAGCTGCCCCGGTGCGGGATCGTGGTGCGGTAGCGGAAGAGGAACTCGGCACCTGCCGTCAACGGCGTGGTCGGCCAGTCGGCACGCGCCAGGTCCAGGCCCTGATAGGCCGACAACCCGCCGCTGCACAACTCGCCGTCGGGGATCAGTTCCCGGTCCCGGCCGTTGACCCCGTACACCCGGATGTTGTCCCACTCGCGCAGGGCCGCGCCCGCCTTGACCGCCGCCCGGCAGGCCGGCTTGTCGGCGTGGTCGCCGTCCGGGGCGCAGGCGGCGGATCGGCTGAGCGGGTAGGTCGGCGCACCGTGCGCGGTCGCGGGCACCGCACCGGCCGTCAGCGCGACTGCGGTGCCCAGCACGATGACGACGATCCGACGTACGGCCATGGCTTGTGCGAACCTCCCACGCATTGGTACGGACGGCGGGGGCGAACAGTTCGACATGCGCGTGGGTCGCGCGACACGGATCGACGGGGTCGCAGGACCCTGCCCCGAACCGGTGTCCGGCCTTAGCGTGAGTGGTGGAGGTGGCCCATGCGAGTGGCAGTGTTCAGCACCAAGCCGTACGACCGGACGTTCCTGACCGAGGCGAACGCCGCAGCCGGTCACGAGCTGACCTTCCTGGAGCCGAGGCTCACCGCGCAGACCGCCCGGCTCGCCGAGGGGTCGGAGGCGGTCTGCGCCTTCGTCAACGACGACCTCTGCGCCGAGGTCCTCGACCAGCTAGCCGAGGTGGGCGTCCGGGTGGTCGCGCTGCGTTCGGCCGGTTTCAACAACGTCGACGTGGCCGCTGCCCGCAAGCTTGGCCTGACCGTGGTACGGGTGCCGGAGTACTCGCCGCACGCGGTGGCTGAGCACACCGCCGGCCTGATCCTCGCCCTGAACCGTAAGATCCACCGGGCCTACAACCGGGTACGCGAACACAACTTCGCCCTCGCCGGTCTGCTCGGCTTCGACCTGCACGGCCGTACGGTAGGCATCGTCGGCACCGGGCGGATCGGTGTCTGCGTCGCCCAGATCATGGCGGGTTTCGGTTGCCGGGTGCTGGCCAGCGACCCGTTTCCGAACGACGCGGCCAAGGCCGCCGGGGTGGAGTACGTCCCGCTGGAACGGTTGCTCGCCGAGTCGCACATCGTCACCCTGCACTGCCCGCTCACCCCGGACACCCGGCATCTGATCGACGCCGAACGGATCGCCCTGCTCCGGGAGGGCGTCATGCTGATCAACACCGGCCGGGGCGCGCTCGTGGACACCCGGGCCGTGATCGACGGTCTCAAGAGCGGCCGGATCGGCTACCTCGGCCTCGACGTGTACGAAGAGGAGAGCGACCTGTTCTTCGAGGACCGCTCCGAACGGGTCCTCGGTGATGACGACTTCGCCCGTCTCACCACCTTCCCCAACGTGCTCATCACCGGGCACCAGGCGTTCTTCACCGAGGACGGCCTGCACAACATCGCCACCACCACCCTCGCCAACCTGACCACAGTCGAACACTCAGGCCCCACCGCCCTCCCCACCCCAGCCCACGTCTGCTGACCCCTCCCCCCTCCCCCTCGCGCGCGATCTTGCAGGGTCATTGGGGGTGGCGGTGGGCGCGGGGGGTGTGGCCGGTGACGCGCTTGACGGCGACGCTGAGGGCGCTCTCGGAGCCGTAACCGACCTGTTGCGCGATGGCGGCCAGGGTGTCGTCGGTCCGGCGGAGCCGGTCGGCGGCGAGTTCCACCCGCCAGTCGATGAGGTATTCCAGTGGGGCCCGGCCCACCACCGCCCTGAACCGCGCGGCCAGGGTCGAGCGGGAGACCGAAGCGGCCCGGGCCAGTTCCGCCACAGTCCACTTGTGTGCCGGCCGCTTGTGCATCTCCCGCAGGGCCACGGCCACCACCGGGTCACCGAGGCCGGCGAGCCAGCCGGTGGTCGCCCGGGCGTCGGCGGCGAGGTGGTGGCGGAGCACCTGGATGAGCATGACGAGAGCGAGATGCTCGGCGACCAGGCCCGCGGCGGCCCGCTGCTGTCGCAACTCCGTGTCGACCTGCTCGATCGCCCAGTGCAGGGTGGCGGCCTCGGCCGCCGCCGAGGGCACGTACACCACCGGAGGCAGGGCGTCGAGCAGCAGCGGGCGGGCCCGTTCGCCGAAGTGGAAGGCGCCGCCGATCGCCGCGAAGTCGTCCCCCGTCCCGGTGCGGGCCACGCCATCCGCCGCCGCCAGGAAGATCGATCGTGCCGGCGCCGGGACCGCCTCGGGGTCGCTGAACAGGGTGTACGACCGGGACCGGGTCAGCAGGTAGCAGTCGTCCGGCGCGAGTGGCAGCGCCTCGGCGGCACCGTCGACACGCAACCAGCAGTGCCCCCGCCGGACCGCGTTGAACTTGATCCCCACAGGTGCCTCGAACTCGACAGCCCAGCTGCCGCCAGCCACCATACTGGCGGAGACGTGACCTGTGGTGCCCAGCAGGGTCAGCACGTCGTGCAGTGGGTCCATCCCCCACCCTTCTGGACGAGCGCTAAAGAGAACCGGACGCAAAACCATAGTACGTCCGACTCGGCGGACCTAGTGTTGCCCTCATGGACGACAACACGAAGACCCGCTCCCGCGTCGTCACCCCGTTCGGACCCCGGACCACCGCTGCGGAGGTGCTGGACGGCGTCGACCTCACCGGCCGTCGGATGATCGTCACCGGCGGCGCCTCCGGCCTCGGCACCGAGACCGTACGCGCGCTTGTCGGCGCCGGAGCGGAGGTCACCATCGCCATCCGCAGGCCAGCCGTCGCGGACGATCTGGTCGCGCAGCTGTCAGCACTGCCGGGCTCGGCCCGCGCCGCCCAGCTCGACCTGTCCGACCTGGCCTCGGTCGCCGCCTTCGTGGCGGACTGGCAGGGCCCGGTGGACGCCGTTGTCGCCAACGCGGGGATCATGGCCGTGCCGAACCGTGAGCTCAGCGCGCAGGGCTAGGAGGCGCAACTCGCCACCAACCACCTCGGGCACTTCGCGCTCGTCACCGGCCTGCACGACAACCTCCGGGCCGCCGAGTCAGCGCGCGTCGTCCTGGTCAGCTCGGGCGCGCACCTACGGGCACCCTTCGACTTCGCCGACCCGCACTTCGCCGAGCGCCCGTACGACCGCTGGTCGGCGTACGGCCAGTCGAAGACCGCGACTGTACTGTTCGCCGTCGGCATCGCCAACCGCTGGGCGGACCAGGGCATCGTCGCCAACGCCGCCAATCCCGGCTACATCCTGACAAACCTCCAGCGGCATCTCGACGACGAGACGATGCGTGCCTTCGGTGTGCTTGACGAGGCAGGCAACCGGGTCCCGTTGGACTACTACAAGACACCCGAACAGGGTGCGTCGACCTCGGTCCTGCTGGCCGCATCGCCCCTCGTCGAGGGCGTCACCGGGCGGTACTTCGAGGACAACCAGGAGGCCGAGGTGGCACCGGCGCCGGCGGAGGCCGAGGCGGGGGTCGCCCCGCACGCTCTCGACCCGGCGGCGGCAGAGCGCCTGTGGACGTACTCGGAGCAGGCCCTCGCGGCCTGACCGGCGGCGCCCCGGCCGTTGCGGTCCTGGTCAGCGCTGGATGGACTTGGTCTCCAGGTACTCCTCCAGACCGGCCCGGCCGAACTCGCGTCCGTTGCCGGACTGCCGGTAGCCCCCGAACGGGGCGTACGGGTTCCACTGGCCACCGTTGACGTCCACCTGACCGGCCCGCAGTCGCCTGGCGACCGCGAGCGCGTGCTCGGGCTCGCCGAAGACACCCGAGGTGAGGCCGTACATCGTGCCGTTGGCGATCTCCACCGCCTCGTCCTCGTCGGCGTACCCGATGATGGTCAGGACCGGGCCGAAGATCTCCTCCTGGGCGATGGCGGAGTCCGGATCCACCTCGGCGAAGATGGTCGGCCGCACGTACGCCCCCTTCTCCAGCCCTTCCGGCCGGCCGGGTCCGCCGAACACGAGCTTCGCCCCGTCGGCGACACCCCGTTCGATGTAGCTCTGCACCTTCTGCCGGTGTGCCTCGTACGCCATCGGACCGATCCGGGTGCGCTCGTCGTTGGGGTCGCCGACGGTGTACTGGGCGGCGGCGGCCACCGCCAGGCGCACGACCTCGTCCTGGCGCGACGCCGGCACCAACATCCGTGGCCACGCGCCGCAGACCTGCCCGCCGTTGGCGAAGGCCATCATCACGCCGGTCTCGACCGCCCTGGGCAGGTCGGCGTCGTCGAGGATCACGAAGGCGCCCTTGCCACCGAGTTCGAGCGCGACCCGCTTGACGGTCTCGGCGGCGACGGCCGAGATCCGCCGCCCGGCTCTGGTCGAGCCGGTGAAGGAGATCATGTCGATGTCGGGGTGCGCCGAGATCGCCTCGCCGACGACATTGCCCGTGCCGTAGACCACGTTGAAGACGCCGGCCGGCAGGCCCGCCTCGGCGGTCACCTCGGCGAGGATCCGTGCGGTCAGGGGCGCCACCTCAGACGGCTTGAACACCATCGTGTCGCCTGCGATCAGGGCTGGTGCCAGCTTCGACACGATCTGCTGCAACGGGAAGTTCCATGGCGTGATCGCCCCCACCACACCGATCGGCTCACGAACGATCAGGGAGTTTCCGACCTCCTCGGTCCACGCGAACTCCTCGGCCAACGTGGCGAACGAGTCGGCGACCGCGACCGGGAAGCCGACCTGTGCGGTACGGGACATGCTCAGCGGCGAACCCATCTCGGCGGTGATCGCCGCGGCGATCTCCTCGCTCCGCTCGCGCAGGCCCGCGCCGATGCGGCGCAGCACGGCGGCCCGCTCGGTGGGCGGGGTGGCGGCCCAACCGGGAAATGCGGCCCGCGCGGCGGCGACCGCCCGGTCCACGTCGGCGGCAGTGCCGGCGGGCACCTCGGCGACGATCTCCCCGGTCGCGGGGTTGCTGACGGTGATGGTCCGGACGGTTCCGGCGGGGACCACCTCGCCGTTGATCCAGTGTCCGGCGGGTGTCTGGGTGTTTGTCGTCATGGGCCGAGTCTTGGCTTGTCCCGCGGGGCCAACCAGGCACAGCCGATCCGTGGTTGGCAGGTCGCCCGCCAGTGGCCCGGATCCCCGGACAACCAGAACCTGGCTGGCCGGGCCCGCTCGTGCCAGCCTGGGAAACAGTCCCGGGCCTGCGGTTGTTCAGCGGTTGAGGGACATACGCCGGACGACGCTCCGGTGGTGCGGAAGCGGAGGGGGCCGCCATGGACCGCGCTCGACTCGCGGAGTTTCTGCGGAGCCGACGCGAGGCACTCCAGCCCGAGGATGTCGGGCTGCCGCGCGGGCACCGGCGGCGGCGCACCGGCGGGCTCCGCCGCGAGGAGGTCGCCGCCCTCAGCGACATGTCGGCCGACTACTACAGCCGGATCGAGCAGCAGCGCGGTCCGCGTCCGTCGGAACAGATGCTCGCCTCGATCGCCCGGGGGCTGCGGCTGTCCGTGGCGGAACGGGATCACCTGTTCCGGCTCGGTGGATACCCGGCGCCGCAGCGGATCCGGCGCAACGACCACGTCAACCCCGGCATGATGCGGGTCTTCGACGGTCTCGGCGACGTCGCCGCCCAGGTGGTGAGCGATCTCGGTGAGACCCTGACGCAGACCCGGCTGGCAAGTGCGCTGCTCGGCGACGACACCCGGCACACCGGCCTGGCCCGCAGCCTGCACTACCGCTGGTTCACCGATCCGGACAGCCGACGAATCCACCCCGAACAGGACCATCCGACGCAGAGTCGCATCATCGCCGCTGACCTGCATCGCGCGTACACCCGTGACGGCCGGGACTCGCGAGCCGGGGAGATCGTGCACGCCCTGCTGACCCAGAGCGCCGAGTTCGCCGAGCTGTGGCGCGAGCATCCGGTCGCCGGGGCGTACTGCGCGCCCAAGCGCATCCGGCACCCCCACGTCGGGCTCCTCGAACTGCACTGCCAGGTCCTCGTCGACCCCGACCAGTCGCAACTGTTGCAGGTCTTCACCGCCACCCCGGGCAGCGAGAGCCACGACAAGCTCCGACTCCTGTCGGTCGTCGCCGGCCAGTCGATCTGATCCGCCCGGCGATGCGCCCGCGCCGACACGAGGTGCGAACTGTCCGAAACCGAACGTAGCGCTGTCGACGGACAGACAGACACGAGTGTGGATCAATCTGGGCGATATAGCTTGCCCATCGGAAGCGTCCAGCTTCGATGAGGAGGGCTCTCGTGAGGTCCACACCGTCCAGCAGAACCCGACCGAGGATCATCCTCGCGATCGGGATCACCACCGTCCTGGCCTCGGCGTTCGCCGCCGCACCGGCCACCGCCGCGCCGACCACCGAGGCGCCGACCACCGCCGCCCGCACCGAGGTGCACGGCGCGGTCGCCGACTCCGGTGCCGTACCCGCCGCCGTCGCGCTGCCCACGCAGCGTGGGCTCAACGGGGTACGGGGTTCCGGCAGCTCCGGCTCCGCCGGCACCGGCAAGGCCGGGCCGGGGGGCAGCCGCTTCGACGCCGGGGGTCGTCCCGCCGCCTCCGACGGCGACTCGATCGGCATCCAGAGCGTCATCGGTACCGACAACCGGGTCCGGGTCGACCCGACCACCGTCTTCCCGTCCAGCGCCATCGTGCAGATCGTCCGCACCACGAACGGCAGCACCTGGGGCTGCACCGGTTGGCTCTACGGGCCGAGCATCATCGCCACCGCCGGGCACTGCGTGCACCCGGGCGGCGGCCAGAACGGCGGTGGCGGCAACAACTTCTACCCGCGCGGAGACTTCCAGATCATCCCGGGCCGCAACGGGGCGTCGACACCGTACGGCACCTGCACCGCCACCCAACTCCTCTCGGTCAACGGCTGGACCCAGAGCGGCGACGAGACGTACGACTACGGTGCCATTCGGCTGAGCTGCGCCGCCGGCAACAGCACCGGTTGGTTCGGCATGTGGTGGCAGGGCGCGTCGCTCACCGGCACCGCGACCACTGTCAGCGGGTATCCGTGCGACAAGACCTTCGGCCAGCAGTGGCGGCACGCCGGGCAGACCGTCGCGGTCACCCACGACCGGCAGGTGTTCTACCAGAACGACACCTTCGGCTGTCAGAGCGGCAGCCCGGTCTACCAGACCCGGGCCGCCGGCAGTTCCTGGTGCGTCGGGCAGTGTGTGATGGCGATCCACGCGTACGGGCTGCACGGCTCATCGCCACACTCCACAAACAACCACGGCACCCGCATCACCGAGAGCGTCTTCAACAATCTGATCACCTGGCGTAACAGCTGAACCGAGCCGACCGGGCGGGTGGGCGCGCGCGAGCCACCCACCCGCACGGAACCGACGTCACCCTGAGCACGTCTCAGCTACTGTCCGTCATTGAGTTGAGGGGGCAGTCATGAGCAGGACGCGTCTCGGGGTGCTCGCACTCCTGATCGCCGCGCCGTTGCTGATCGGGGCGAGCCTGCTGGCGTTCGGCGGCGACACCCCCGTCTCAGACGACGGACCGCCGCCCCCGGCCGGTCGCTCCAACCCGACCGGCACCGTGACCGGCACCGTCACCACCCCGACGGGTGAACCGGTACGTTCGGCGTCCGTGCAGGTCGCCCCGCTGGACGAGCCGGCGCCGGCGATCCCCGAGATCGGCGTCCTCACCGGGGACACCGGCCGGTACGAGTGGCGACTTCCGCCGGGCCGGTACGAGATCACGGTGAGCACCGGCGATCGGAGCAGCGACCCGCAGACCGCGACAGTGACCGCCGACCAGGTCACCCGAATCGACTTCACCCTTTCCTGAGCGGGCCCCTGCGGCTGGCCACAGCCGGTCACCGCCACAGCCGGTCACCTGGCCGCGCGGCGATGCCCTCCGGTCCCGGCGTTGAAGTGCTGGTAAGCGGCGACGACCTCGCCGAGAAACCGGGCGATTGTTCGTCGGTCCTCACCCGAGTACGTCTTCAGGACCTCACCGAGCGCGTCTTCGAGCGGTCGAAGCTGCCGTCGGGCGCTGTCCAGCGCGTCGGGGGTGGGCTCCAGGGTCAGCCTGCGGCGGTCGTGGCGGTCTCGGCGACGAGCGAGATGACCGGCTCGTTCGAGTCGGTCGACGAGCGTTGTCGCGGCACCCGAGGTGAGTCCGACAAGCGCTCCCAGCTCGACCGGGCCGAGCGGACGCTCGGCTGTCAGGAGGTGCTTCATCGCCTGGTACTCGCTCGGACCAAGGTTGAGCCGGCGTCCCAGCGTGACGTCCAGGGCCGCCGCCGCCACCACGAGTTGGTGCAACGCCCAGGAGACATCCTCCGGCGAGGGCTCGGTCCCGCGCTCCGCTGGAGCGTTCCCGTCCGACATCGCTCCATGATACGTTAGCTTGATAATCAAGCTACTTTGCGGCGGAGGTTCGCGCGGCGCGACATCGCGACGAAGCTCGAAGACCGGGGAAGGTGCACGAGCATGACCAGATCGTCGACACCGGACGGACCTGTCGAATCATCCGAACCCACCACCACGGATCGCCTACGCGCAGCCTGCATGGTTGCCGCAGCTGGACTGATGGTGCTCGTGCCCACTCTCGGCCCGGTCATCGCCGGCACCGAGGAAGGAGCCGAGGAGTTCGACACCGAGATCACCCCGCCGGACTACGCCTTCGCCATCTGGGCGCCGATCTTCGCCGGTGTCGCCGCCAACGCCATCCAGCACGCCGTACGACCCGCGGCAGCCGTCAACCGCCGCACCGGGTGGTGGCTCACCGCCGCCTACGGCGCGAACACCGCCTGGTCCGTCGCGGCACAGGCGAACCGCTTCCAGTACACCCCGTACATCCTTCCCCTCGCCGCGGCGTTCGCCGGCACCGCACACCGGCGCGCCCAGGCCGGTCGACCACACGGCCCCGACCGCCTGGTCGCCCCCAGCAGCGGCCTGCTGTTCGGTTGGACGAGCGTCGCCTCCGTCGTCAACGTCTTCGCCACCCGCAGGCGCGGCAGATTCGCACCGACGACAAGGTCCGGCCGGACAGCGGCCCGTCTCGCGGTGCTGGGAGCCGCCGCCGCGCTGGGCACGACGATCGCCACCAGCAGGCGTGGCTACACACCGATCGCGGTGGCCGGCGGCTGGGCCCTGGCCACCAGCGCCGCCAACCGCGAACGCCCGGTCCGAACCCGAGTGTTCAACGCCACCGGAGCCGCGCTCATCGTGGGTACGACAGCGATCCGGTTGTGGACCGACAGACGGTGCAGGCACCGGGCCTGAGAGTGGCTCGAAGATCGTCACCAGAAAACTCCCTGACCTGCCGAGATAACGCTCTCACGAAGTTGCCGGGAAGGCTTGACGCGCCAGCGACGCGACCGTAACGATGTATGCACATGCCTCACGCTCGCATCGGCGACGGCGCGTTGAGCGGGCCACGAGCATGCCCAGCACCACCTCCACCCCACCCAGGCGTGATCGGCGCACGCTGTCCTCGAAAGGACGACCACCGTGCGCAGATCTCTGAGATCGTGGCTCGGCGCCGTACTGAGCGCGATCCTCGTGGCCGGCGGCATCGTCGCCGTGCCACCCGCAGCCACTGCCGCCCCGTTCACCGTGCTTGTCTTCAGCAAGACCGCCGGATTCCGGCACGGATCCATCGTCCCCGGCATCGCCGCCATCCAGCAGCTCGGTGCGGCAAACGGGTTCACCGTCGAGGCCACCGAGGACGCGGCCCAGTTCACCGACGCCAACCTGGACCGGTTCGCCGCGGTGATCTGGCTGTCCACCACAGGTGACGTACTCAACGCCAGCCAGCAGACCGCGTTCGAGCGGTACATCCAGGGCGGTGGCGGGTACGTGGGCGTGCACGCCGCCGCCGACACCGAGTACGAGTGGCAGTGGTACGGCGGGTTGGTCGGGGCGTACTTCGCCTCGCATCCGGCCAACCAGACCGCGACCATCAAGGTCGCCGACCAGGTGCACCCGTCCACCGCCTCGCTGCCGCAGCGGTGGACCCGACTGGACGAGTGGTACAACTACCGCACCAACCCACGGGGCAGCGTGCACGTGCTCGCCACTCTGGACGAGACCACCTACACCGGCGGCGGCAACGGGTACGACCACCCGATCTCATGGTGCCAGAACTACTCAGGCGGCCGGGCCTGGTACACCGGCCTCGGGCACACCGATGAGTCGTACGCCGAACCGAACTTCCGTACCCACCTGCTCGGCGGCATCATGAGCGCGGCCGGTGCGGCCGAGGCCGACTGTGGCGGCACCGTGACCAGCAACTTCCAGCAGGTCGAGTTGGCGAAGGGCGCAGCCGAGACGGGCGAGCCGATGAGCCTCACCGTGCTGCCGGACCGGGGCGTGTTCCACACCTCGCGCAACGGTGTCATCCGACACACCGACGCGGCCGGCAACACCAAGGTCGCCGCCACGCTGCCTGTCTACACCGGCGACGAGGAGGGTCTGCAGGGCATCAAGGTGGACCCGAACTTCGCCACCAACCGCTGGGTGTACGTGTTCTACGCGCCACCGCTCGACACCCCAGGTGGCGGAGCGCCAGCCACCGGAACGCCAGCGGACTTCGCCCGGTGGGACGGCGTGAACCGACTGTCCCGGTTCACCGCCAACGCGGACAACACCATCAACCTGGCAAGCGAGACGCTGATCCTGGACGTGCCGACCAGCCGGGGCATGTGCTGCCATGTCGGCGGTGACATGGACTTCGACGCGGTCGGCAACCTGTACCTGTCCACGGGCGACGACACCAACCCGTTCGAGTCGAGCGGGTTCACCCCGATCGACGAGCGAGCCGGCCGTAACCCGGCCTTCGACGCCCAGCGCACCTCGGGCAACACCAACGACCTGCGCGGCAAGGTGCTGCGGATCAGGCCGAGCGCGGCCGGCGGGTACACCATCCCGGCCGGAAACATGTTCGCGCCGGGCACCGCGCGGACCCGTCCGGAGATCTATGCGATGGGCTTCCGGAACCCGTTCCGGATGAGCGTGGACAAGGAGACAGGCGTCGTCTACCTGGGTGACTACGGTCCGGACGCGGGCACCGCCGACCCGAACCGGGGTCCGGCGGGCAACGTGGAGTTCGCCCGGATCGACAAGCCCGGCTTCTACGGCTGGCCGTACTGCACCGCCCGCAACGACGCGTACAACGACTACACCTTCCCGTCCGGCCCGTCCGGCCCGAAGTTCGACTGCGCCAACGGGCCGGTGAACAACTCGCCGAACAACACAGGTCTGACCCAGCTGCCGCCGGCCGTCCCGGCCTGGCTGCCGTACGGCGGTTCCGGCTCGCCGCCGGAGTTCACCGGCGGCGGTCTGTCGCCGATGGGCGGACCGGTGTACCGGTTCGACCCGGACAACACCTCCGCTGTGGCGTTTCCCGAGTACTACGACGGGACGTACTTCGCCGGTGAGTTCGGCCGCCGCTGGATCAAGAACATCAAGCTCGACTCGACCGGCCAGCCGCTGAAGATCAACCCGTTCCCCTGGACCGGCACCCAGGTCATGGACCTGGAATTCGGGCCGGACGGCGCGCTCTACGTGCTCGACTACGGCACCGGCTGGTTCAACGGCGACGCCAACTCGGCCCTCTACCGGATCGAGTACGCCCGCGAGGGCAGAGCCCCACGGGCTGTCGTCTCGGCCACCCCGACCAGCGGCGTCGCACCACTGACCGTACGGTTCTCGTCGGCCGGCACGCTCGACCCGGACGGCGACCCGTTCACCTACGCCTGGGACTTCGACAACAACGGCACCACCGACTCGACCGCGACGAACCCGACGTTCACCTACACCGCGAACGGCACCTTCAGACCGACCCTGACCGTTCGGGACACCACAGGCAAGGTCGGTACCGCGAGCACCGTCATCACTGTCGGCAACAGCGCCCCGGTGGTCACCGTGAACACGCCGTTGAACGGGTCCACGTTCACCTTCGGTGATGCCATACCGTTCTCCGTCACGGTCACCGACGCGCAGGACGGCACGATCGACTGCGCCCGGGTGAAGGTGAACTACGTTCTCGGCCACGACTCACACGGTCACCAGATCAGCAGCGTGCAGGGCTGCTCCGGGGTCATCCAGACCTCGGTCGATGGCGAGCACGACACCGCGGCGAACATCTTCGGCATCATCGACGCCGAGTACACCGACCTCGGTGGCGCCGGTCAGCCACCGCTCACCACGCACACCCAGGCCGTCCTCCAGCCACGGGTACGCCAGGCCGAGCACTTCGGCGACTCGTCAGGCATCCAGGTCGTCACCCCGGGCAGCGCGCACGGCGGAGCGGCGATCGGATACATCGACAACAACGACTGGATCTCGTTCCACCCGTACAACCTGACAGGCATCCAGTCGTTCAGCGCCCGGGTCGGTGCCCCAGCGGACGGCGGCGGCACCCTCGAACTGCGGGTCGACTCGCCCACCGGACCGCTCGTCGGTCAGGCGACAGTGGCGCCGACCGGCGGGTACGCCACGTTCGCCACGGTCACCGGCGGGATCACCGCCCCGACCGGTACCCGCACCCTGTTCCTGGTCTTCAAAGGCACCGGACCGTACTTCGACATCGACGAGTTCACCCTCTCGACCAGCCCGGGCGGCGGCCCCGGACCTGGCCCGGAACCGGGCGCCAACCTGGCCCAGGGCAAGCCGGCCCGCGCCTCGAGCGTGCAGGACGCCTTCGTCGCCGGCAACGCGTTCGACGGCGCGCTCGGCACCCGGTGGTCCAGCGCGTTCAGCGACCCACAGTGGATCGATGTGGACCTCGGCGCCAGCTACGCCATCAACCGGGTCAAGCTGACCTGGGAGGCGGCGTACGGCAGCGGGTACCAGATCCAGACCTCGCCGGACGGGGTCAACTTCACCACCATCCGCACCGTGACCGGCGGCGACGGTGGCGTGGACGACCTCACCGGGCTGACCGGCTCCGGCCGGTACGTCCGGCTCACCGGCACCACCCGGGGCACCGGCTGGGGCTACTCGCTTTTCGAGTTCGAGGTGTACGGCGGCACCAGCGGGCCGCAGCCGGGCACCAACCTGCTGCTGAACAAGCCGACGCTGACGTCCAGCAGCGAGGGAGCCGGCATGTCCGGCGCCCAGGCGGTGGACGGCAGCCTCACCACCCGCTGGTCGTCGGCGTTCTCCGACCCGCAGTGGATCCGGGTCGACCTCGGCAGCCCAACCGCGATCGGCCGGGTCAAACTGAGCTGGGAAGCGGCGTACAGCAGTGCGTACCGCATCCAGACCTCGAACGACGGCACCACCTGGACCGACGTGAAGACGGTGACCGGGGCCGACGGCGGGGTGGACGAGCACACCGCGCTCGGCGCCAATGGCCGCTACCTACGGATCTACGGCACCGCCAGGGGCAGCGCCTGGGGTCACTCGCTCTGGGAACTGGAGGCGTACACCAGCTGAACCGAACCACCGCAGTCGTGGCCGGCACGGAGAACCCGTGCCGGCCACGGCAGGTCCGGCCGCTGAGCACAGCGGTTCGTTGTCATGATCGAGCGCTCGATATGCGACATTGATGTCGCAGAAAGCAACACCGTTGTCGCGGGACATGTTAGCGTCCGGGTGTGCAGTCAGACCCCGATGTGCCATCGCCGGCACGTCGCCGCACGCGTCAAACGATCATCGAGGCGGCAATCGCCGCGTGGGTCCGCGACCGCGACGTCACCCTGAGTGAGATCGCCGACCACGCGGGGACCCATCGGGCCACGCTGCACCGTCATTTCCCAGGCCGGGCCGATCTACTGGTTGCCTCGATCCGGCACAGCATCGGCGAGATCGCCGATGCGACAGAGGCCGCCGCCATCACCCAGGGACCGCCGGTCGACGCCCTGAACCGACTCGTGGCCGCCTACCTGACGGTCGGCGACCGCATCAGGTTCCTGTTCGAGGACCACACCGTCGCCAACCACCCCGCCGTCGCACAGTTCGCCGCAGTCGGCGGCCCGGTCATCGATCTCATCCGTCGGGGCCAGGCGGACGGCACCATCGACCCTACCGTTCCATCGGCCTGGATCGAGCGATCGATGTGGGCGTTGGTCTACGCGGCCTCCGAGGCCGTCGATGACGGGACACTGGCGGCCCACGAAGCCCTGCCCGTGCTCCTGCGAACTGTCAGTGATGGCATCGTCCGCCATCCTCGGCGCGATTCATCCTAGATCTTTGTCTTGCCGGCCCTGGCGGCGCGGCCAATCGACATGCGGCCATGAGGCTCTCTTGCTCGCGGCCGTCCGTGCACTGCTCCTCGCGGCGTAGACGCCAATGTAGGTCCTCCGGGGAGGGTGCCTCAACGGAGTGGGTGTTCCATTGCATGAATCTCTGGACGTCGAGTTAGACGATGCGGCTGCGCCGGCTCCCGCACACGAGTTCCGCCTTCTGGGCCCGGTCGAGGTGGTCAAAGGCCACGAGTTCGTCAAGGTGGGTGGTCCCCGCGAGCGGGGCATACTTGCGATGCTGCTGTTGAATGCCGGCCGCGTGGTCCAAATTGATCAGCTCGTGGAGGCAGTGTGGTTCGATCAGCCACCGCCGTCGACGGCACGTAAACAGGTACAGAACCGAGTGAGTTCGCTGCGGCGAATTCTTTGCTCTGCCGAGGCGGATACCGGACGCATCGTGGCGCACGGCAGCGGATATGCCTTGCACGTTGACACCATGCAGCTCGACCTGGCTCGATTTCGTGAGGGTCTTCGGCAGGCGGATTCACTCACCCATCGGGGCGAATATCGCAAGGCAGCCGACAATCTACGGCAGGCGCTAGGCCTGTGGCGAGGCCGGGCGTTGGATGGCCTACGCGGCCCCTCGTTCCAGTTTCAGGCACGTCGGCTGGAGGAGATGCAGGCCCAGGCGTTTGAGCGACGGCTCATCCTCGACATGACGCTCGGCCGGCACCGAGAGCTGATCCCGGAACTTGTCGCCGCGACCGCGACGGCACCATTCAACGAAAATCTGTATCAACTGCTGATTGTCGCCCTGTACCTCGCGGACCGGAAGGGCGAGGCGCTAGAGGTTTACCGGCGGGCACGGGCGACGTTATCTCACGAGTTGGGGGTCGAACCGGGCAAAGCCCTCCAGGAACTCCACCGCTACGTCCTGGACGGTGCCGATGTGCTGGGCTGGTTCACCGCCAGCCACGGTGTCCCCGGTACGGTTCCTCAACCTCGACACGGATCGGCGCGCGCGGCCACAACCCAGTCTCCTGCGCCCCGACAGTTGCCGCCGGCCGCTCCCGGATTCGTTGGCCGCGCGCACGAGATCCGCATTCTCGACGGCATACTCAACGGGGCCACCGGCCCCCCGGTCGTCGTGATTTGCGGAACGGCGGGTATCGGAAAGACTGCCCTGGCGCTGCACTGGTCCCACCATGTCGCCGACCGCTTCCCCGACGGCCACCTCTACCTCAACCTCCGCGGGCACCGCCCCTCGACGACAATGACCACAGTCGAGGCGTTAGGCCAGATGTTGCGCTCGCTCGGCCTTCCACCGACCTCCGTGCCAGAAGATCTCGACGAGGCGGCTGCCCTCCTGCGGTCGATCCTCGCCGACCGACGGGCACTGGTCGTCCTGGACGACGCCGCCTCGGTCGAGCAGGTACGGCCGCTGCTGCCCGGTGGCCCCGGCGCCTTCACGATCGTCACCAGCCGCATTCGGCTAGCCGGCCTCGTCGCGCGAGACGGCGCCAAACTCATGTCGATCGACATCCTTGCCGAGGACGAAGCGCAGTCGCTCCTGGCGTCCACGATCGGCCCGCAGGCTATCTGCGAGCCCTCCGAGATGGCCCGTCTGGCACGGCTGTGCGCCTATCTCCCGCTGGCCCTTCGCATCGCCGCCGCGAATATCGCCACCCGCCACGGCACAGTCGGCAGCTTCCTCGCGGCCCTGACCGATGGCAGCCCGCTGAGCGCGCTTGTCGTTGACGGCGATTCGGACACCGCCGCACGTAACGCTTTCTCGTCCTCCTACCGGCTCGTGCCGGTCGCTGCCCAACGCATGTTCCGCCTGCTCGGAACCATGCCCGGCGACGACTACACCGTCGGCGCGGCTGCCGCCATCGCCGACATTTCCGACGAGGAGTCAGCGCGCCTGCTCAACGTCCTGCACACCGCCAGCTTGGTCAACAAGGGCGCCCCGTCCCGGTACCGCCTCCATGACCTACTACGACACTTCGCGACAGAGCTGGCGGCAGCCGACGAGAGCAACGCAGCCTTCGAGCGCCTCGCCGCGTGGTACCTGTCCCGAGCGAGGGCAGCAGCCGGGGCGCTCTATCCGCAACACACGCGCCTGCCGCCATCCGCCGACGAGGTCGCTGACCAGCGGTTCACCTTTGCTGGCAACGCAGCCGCTCTGACCTGGTTCCACCTGGAGTGGGCGAACATCACCTCGGCGATATCGACAGCCGCGCAGCGCGGCAATCCCGTCGCGTGGTACCTCGCCGACCCACTGCGGGGATACCTCGCCCGGCAACTCCATATCCCCCAGTGGCGAACGATGTGCGAGACGGTCAGGCAAGCCGCCGCCCAGGCGGGTGACGCCGCAGCCCAGGCAATGGCTCACCTCGGTCTGGCTCACCTGCACCACTGCCTAGGGCGGCCACGGCACGCTGTTCGTGAGCTGGAAGAGGCGGCGGCACTGGCAACTCGGGCCGGCTGGCGCGACGGGCTGGAGACCGCGCTGAACAACCTCGGTATCGTCCACGCCGAGTGGGGCAAGCTCGTCAAGTCCATCGAGTATCAGGTTGAGGCCGTCCGCCTGAGCGGGACCCGTCCCAACCGGCCGCCTGACATGCTCCACGGCGATCGGCTTGACAAGCCGACCTATTCATTCCTTCAGACCCTGCCTGGTGGTGCAGTCGGCGAGGTCCGGCTTGTCTGGCACGAGCCGCTGCAGCGGATGCTCGTGCAGAAGACCATCGACCTTCTCGGGCTCGAGGACGCCGTCGCCTACCGGGAGCCGAGACTGCTCGACCGAGTCGAACACGATCACGTCGTCAAGATCCGTGACGCCCAGCCGGACCGCGACATCCAGCACGGTCTGACTCTCGTAATGGACTATCTGGCCGGCGGGAGCGTGCACAGCGCTCTGCAAGGCGGTCATCGTTTCGGGGTCCGTCGGGCGTTGGTACTGGTAGGGCACATTTTCGACGCACTCGACCATTTGCACGTTAAGCACGGATTCTCGCACCGCGACGTCAAGCCAGGAAACGTACTACTTGACGAAAGCCGGGAAACGGCTT